>CAYQIY010000023.1:1938-47030 GCA_964417635.1 uncultured Pseudomonadota bacterium
CGAACAACGGGTGGGGTACAGACTGGTTGTTCATAGATGAGATTGAAGTATACGGTAGCGGAGGGCCTATTGCGCCTGTTGAAGATACCGAAGCGCCCTCAGCGCCACAGAATCTTCGTAAGATCGCACAGACAGAAGTGTGTGTAGACCTGGCATGGGATGAGTCTAGCGATAACGTAGGAGTAGTAGGGTATGACATATACAGAGACGGTGTTGTAATAGGCTCGACTGATGGAGGTACTACACATTACAGCATAGATGGGCTGGAGCCGGGGACGTACGCATTTAGTGTCAAGGCAAGAGATGCAGCGGGGAATGTATCAGAACCAAGCAATGTGCTAAGTGTAACAATAACAAGCGCTCCGGAAGTCGGAAACCTCGCTTTGGGTAAAGGTTATACCAAGTCTGAAGAGCCTCACCCCGCTTTTGCAGATAGCGGTGGCGAATCTACTGACGGGTTACTAGCGGGAGAGTACTGGGATGGGTTGTCATACGGCTACGCAATTGCTGATGGGGAGACAAAGAGCGTTGATGTTGTAATAGACCTTGAGGCTGAGGCACTGGTGAGCAGTGTAAGGGTCTATGGATGGCAGGGTGGCAGCAACTACGGCGCTGATACGGTAAGCGTGTCGGTTAGTGCAGACGGTTCCGAGTTCACACCGATGGGAAGCGCGAGCACGCCTGATGGCTTGTGGTATGTAGTGGAGTTTCCGGCTGTTAGTGCGCGTTATGTGATGGTCAACTTCACAAAGACGAACAACGGGTGGGGTACAGACTGGTTGTTCATAGATGAGATTGAAGTATACGGGTTTGCAACGGATAACCTCCCTCCGACGGCACAAGATTATGAAATAATCCTCGAAAGAGATACGCATGCCAGCGGAGTGATAGGCGCCAGTGATCCAAATGGCGATCCCCTGATTTACTCGCTTCTAGACGCACCGCTCTACGGGACGGCAATGGTTGAGCCTGACGGTGCCTGGCAGTATGTGCCTGACGCTGGCTACCACGGGCGAGACTTCTTCACGGTATCCGTTTCGGATGGGCGTGGAGGCGTGGCTACTTCAACCGTGAACATAGTGGTGATGGGTGACCCCGGCCTATTTGAGATCACATTTGTCTACGACGACTTCGCAGACGTCTCCCGCCTACAGCTGAACTCCGACTCGACCGTAGTGCAGAAGGGTGAATCCCAACTGCTGCGTGTCACGCCTAGTATGCCAAACACCAAGGGCAGCGTGTTCTCGAAGAATCGCATATCTCTGTCAGACGATCGTTCATTCAGCACCTACTTCTCCTTCAATATTAACGCTTCGGTGAACGGTGGTGCAGATGGTCTGGTTTTTGCTGTGCAGACTGTGAGCAGCGATGTCGGCAGTTGGGGTGGCGGAATCGGCTATGCCGGTCTTGAGTATAGCCTTGGAATTGAGTTTGACACGTGGTGGAATCCCGGATTTGACAGCGGCTCCGGGATGATGGTGGATGATCCCAACGATAACCATGTAGGGGTAAACGTTAATGGCAACCCCAAATCATTGGTGACTATCGATCCTCCGGGTGGCTATAGTCTTAAGTCTGATAGCGACGTTTGGCATGTATGGGTCGACTACAATGGGCCAACTAAGATCCTAGAGATCCGAATGAACAAGAACTCGTCGGTACGTCCGGTGCACCCGCTACTAGCCCATAGCGTCGACCTACGAGAGATCCTAGATAGAGATGAGGCCTACGTTGGCTTCACTTCCGGAACTGGAGCCGCTTACTCCAATCACGATGTGCTTAGTTGGTACCTGAATAACAAGTACGCTCCCATTGACACATGGCTTTTCGACTATGATACTGCTCCCGCCACAGTTCGTCTGACAGCGGAGCCAGTCTCTAACACCACGCACAGCACAATATCGGCGTTGGTCATTAACTCCAACGGTACACCATCTACGGGTGTCCTGGTCAGTTTTCACACGGATCTCGGCGTCATTGAGAGTTCAGGGATAACTGATGATCTTGGAATAGCGCGCGTGCAGCTGCACTGGGATGGTACCGATGGAGTCGCAACAGTGTGCGCCGTAGTCTCTCCTGGTGGAGCATACGATGAGACACAGGTTCTCTTATCTAACATACCTAATCCGCCGCAAGTCTCGGATTACTATGTTGAGGTCACGATGAATACTCAAGGAAGCGGGGTTGTAACTGCATATGATCCGAGCGACCATGACCTTGTTTACACCCTGGGGCTACAAGCAGCACACGGTGCAGCTTTGGTAGAAAGCGATGGCACTTGGGTTTACACACCTGTGACAAACTACGTTGGAGATGACAGGTTTACGGTCATCGCAGACAATGGACACGGCGGAACCGCAATATCGACTGTAAACATTACGGTGACTGATTCGGTCAACAGGCCACCGGTGGCGGATGCTGGCCCCGATCAGGTGGTGGAAGCCTCAGTTGCGGAGGGTGCTTATGTTACGTTGAGCGGTGCCGATTCCTACGATCCAGATAATGACTCACTTGAGTTCGAGTGGTCCTGGGCGGGAGGATTTGCGATAGGCAGAGACATAACCAAAGTCTTTCCGCTCGGGACAACGCAAGTGACGCTCCAAGTGACGGATGGCCGTGGAGGAACAGATACCGACACTGTGATGGTGACAGTACAGGATACTGTGCCTCCAGTCCTCAGCATACCTTATGATGTGCTAGTTGAGGCTACAGGCACCAGGACTGCTGTTGATATCGGCATAGCGACTGCAACTGATATCTTTCCCGTAAGCGTGACCAGCGACGCTCCAGAGGATTTTCACATTGGCACTACGCCAGTCACCTGGACTGCAACAGATGCCAACGGAAACGTATCGACGGCGGTGCAGCTTGTTACGGTAGTCGATACCACGGCGCCTGTGCTGGCTATACCGCCAGACATAGTAATTGAGGCTACCGCTGCTAGGTCAGCTGTTGATGTAGGCACTGCAACGGCGACAGACATATTCCCAGTAGTTCTCAGCAACGATGCACCGGCAGAGGGTTTTGATCTCGGAACCACGCCAGTCACTTGGACTGCGACAGATGCTAATGGAAACGTATCGACGGCGGTGCAGCTTGTTACGGTAGTCGATACCACGGCGCCTGTGCTGGCTATACCGCCAGACATAGTAATTGAGGCTACCGCTGCTAGGTCAGCTGTTGATGTAGGCACTGCAACGGCGACAGACATATTCCCAGTAGTTCTCAGCAACGACGCACCGGCAGAGGGTTTTGATCTCGGAACCACGCCAGTCACTTGGACTGCAGCAGATGCTAATGGAAACGTATCGACGGCGGTGCAGCTTGTTACAGTAGTCGATACCACAGCGCCTGTGCTTGTCGTGCCATCTGATGTACTAGTGCATGCTATTGCTGATTTCACGCCTGTTGATATCGGTCAGGCAACTGCAACTGACGTATTTCCAGTCGTAATCAGCAACAACGCGCCACAGGTGTTTCCCATCGGTACTACAACCGTTACTTGGGAAGCTACTGATACCAGCGGCAATTCATCAGTCGGCACCCAGCTCGTAACTGTTAGCACCATTGAGGCCACGGTGGATGTGGATCCTGATACACTCAACCTAGGTAGCCGAGGAAACAACTTATCGGTGACTGCATACGTCGAACTTCCTATTGGTTACGATGTTTCGCATATCGATGTCTCAACGGTCGTGCTCATTGCCGAAGGTATCGTCATCGAGGCCGAGTCGAGGCCCGTGTCCATAGGAGACAACAATCTCAATGGCATAGCCGACCTGATGGTCAAGTTCGACCGCCAGAAGATCATCGAAGCGTTGGCATATAGAAGCGGCGAGCGGGTTACGCTTACCGTGCGAGGGGCATTGTCTGATGGTAGATTGTTCTCCGGCTATGACATTATCCGGGTAATTGGGTCTGTTCCTTCAGCGGGCAGGCGATAATTGTGACGCTACATCCATATGTTAGCGATGGGCAGCGCAGCAAGAATCTCGCTTGCTTGTACAGAGACTACCGCGAGCCCTAGACTGAACCTGAACTGTAGACAGGCATAACCCGGTGGGTGAAGGCTTCTCCAGCACCGGGTTGTTCTGTGTGCGGGATGCAGCAAAAGGAGTTTAACTACTATCAGGCAATTAACTGACGGAGAGTGTTACCGTAGTGTAGCCGTTGATCGACAGTATCGGCCTGTTTAGACATCCTCTTAAGAGGGGGACTCTCTCCGTACGTTGAAACACAGAAACGGTTGCGTTCAAAGCGGCCAAGACTCATAGGAATGCATGCGTGCGAATGGAGCAAACGCGCTTATGTAACAGCAGAGACCACGTAAGGTTCTTGAGGCACCAATTAGAAGCATCAGAGCGAATCAAGTATGTCGGGTGCTAGGAATTCGGTGCGTTACTAGACATACCTGACCCTTGTGCGCAGTCACACTCGCTGGTGAAAGCATGTCTCATACACGGAAAGAATCTGCGTGTATGGTCAGTTGAGGCACAAGACTGAAGGTGCTCCGCAATGTTTGATTCGTTTTGTGCGGCAGTAAACAACCTAGAAACGCAGTTGCCCGCAATCACGTGTCATGATACGAGGATACACGATCCAAGGATGACGGCTACAGATAGACATAACATCAAGCACGTGTTTGCCTCTACATGGACTAGTTGAGGGGGGATGCGACGATCGCTCTTAGATGGCTCAGCAGAAATCGGGAATTCGTCGTAGCTGTTGTTGCCTTCTGTGGGGTCCTCCTATGGGTCTTCTGGCCGATTCTCACGGCTGATAGTTCCCTGTACCCGGATACTGTTGACGGAATGGGCCACATGACAAAGGTCAAGTATATTGCAGATAGTCTAAAATCCGGAGAATGGGCCTCGTGGTTTCCTTACTGGTACTCAGGGTCAACAGTAACTCAGTACTACCCGCCTCTGTCCTACTGGTCTATGGTTGTTCCACAGCTCGTTTTTGACAACGTGATGGTCACTTTTAAGATATTCATCTTCACAAGTCAGTTCACGGGTGCGCTAGGGGTGTGGTACTTCTGTAAGCGCTTTACCAAGTCGTGGGCCGGCGTACTAGCAGGAAGCATATACTGCGCGCAGCCATTCCTAGTTCGCTCTTTGATCCTTTCAGGAGTTGTTGCTCAGGGGCCTATCTACGCTCTCACACCATGGCTACTTGTGTTTACGACCAGTTTCTTTACGAACAGAACACGATTCACTTGGCTTGGTGTCTCCGCAGTAGTATTCATGCTAACACTCTCGCACGTGATGCATGTATATATGATCTGCATATGTCTTGGAATCGCGGCAGTCGTTATGCTTGTCCGCGACCACATCGACATCTTTGATCTTCTTCATTGGGCAGTGGCAGTGGCTGTGGGCGTTGGCCTGGCGTCTGGTTGGTGGTTACCGGGCGTCACTCGGTTAGAGAATCCTAGTATACCTTTCCTTCTTCCAGAGGCAGCTGAGGCCTACACTGCGACGGTTGGATGGTACCAACTAGATGCTCGTACCTCACAGGGGTACTATTTCAGTATCTACCTGTCAATAGTGTCCATTGGAGCTTATGTGCTAAGCAGCGAAATACGGCGCAATCGAGTTGCCCTGCCATTGCTAGTTTCGCTCATAGCAAGCTTGTATCTATCATTCGGAGCAGCGCTTCCACTGTTTAGGCTTATCCCACTATGGCAGAGTCTTGTTCCCGGCCGCATTTTGAGTTTCGCCTCTCTCATTAGTGCAATACTGCCAGCATATCTCATGGCTGAGATTGGTGCGAGAAGACGTATGCCGTATTACATCCTGATTACCGCGTTGACCTTTCTGATGTTTGCTGATATCAATCCGCATGCCGTGACGGCGAATTACGTCAATAACTATGCATCAATTCAGGAAGACGTGAAAACTCTCTCTTCGACAGATAGGCCGTTTGACCAAGGACGAATCATATGGATTTCCCCAACTCATTCGGCGATTACTTTTTTCCCTATGCTTATGGGTCTAAATACAGCTGACGGATGGAACATCGAGGGTACACTTCATAACCGCGCGATTTGGCAGCACAACATTGCCATTTCTATAGACCAAAATGAATATGTAGTACGTAATTTGCTCCGCTGGAATGTTCGGACGGCAATAATCTCAACTAGCTATCCGAATCTTATCGAATGCCTGAAAAACTACGGTTTTAGAATAATTGGTGGGGACACGGAAAGAGTGCTTATGAAGTCAGATCACCCTTCATCTTACTTAGTGAGGCCAACTGGAACAGGCGTTGCGTTGGGCAAGGCAGCAAGAACGTTGGTCATGCATTTTCCGTGGTTGGTAGAAGGTCATTCGACTTCTTTAGAGGCATATAAACCAGAGGAACTCGAATCTTATAAGCTCATCTACATCATAGAGCCTGACATCGCTAATTTGAGTGAGTTTGAGAACCAGGTTCGAGATCTTGCAGATTCAGGCAAGACTGTTATCATCGAATGGGGTAGAGCCGACGCGTGGCCGCTCTTGGGCACGTTCCCCTTCTGGGATCGGATTCTTCCTGGCTCATATCTACAACCGACAGATGTCCATTGGTCTAACTCAATAGCTTTGGAACCTGATCCATCTGGGCAGGCGACGTTCATAGATGATTTGAGTGTTGTGTTGTTTGATGCTATAGCGGGAGATACCCGGGGCTCTGCCATAGGTTATGTTCAGATTGGAAATGGCCGTGTCTATTTTGTTGGCCTGTCTTTAGGACAGACTCTTCATCTGTCTCACGGCCGGGAGGTTTCGGCAATCTTGGAAGCTATAATGAGCGAGGCGGGTGTTAGCAAGAACATTGTACCATCAGCGTTTTCGGTCACCGATGCTCAGTGGAGTTCGGCAGGCTGTACTTTCAAATATGAGGCTTCAGAGGATAAGAGTGTCTGGATTTCCGTAACATACAGTCCTAGGTGGAAAGCGTTCGTTGATGGGCACCAGATAGACGTAGGAAGGGTGGATAATCTAGTACATCTCGATCTTCCGTCTGGGAGTCATACCGTCAGCCTGCGATACGGCTCAAGCTGGGTATCTAGGGCCGGACTAATATTGTCAATGCTGTTCTTCGCAGGGTGCGTGCTAGGATGTGTTTTTGGCGGCAGAAAGAAAACAGATGCATGAGGTTGAACCGACGAATGTGTTGAAGATAAATGGTGAAGCACAGAAAGTTTGTGCATGGGTCTGTCATTAAGTGCTGCATCATTGTTTGACATCGAGCATTGAGCTATGCAACGCGCTTTATTCAGAGCGACCCATCCAAAGGATGCGTAACATATGACACAACGCGATGAACGACTTGGTCAAAGCGAAGCGCCTCTAGCACGGGCAATACTTCGTCAGGTGGAAATAAAGAGAGGCGGGGCTGCTGCATTTCACTTTCCAGGTCACAAAGGTCGCGCGTTGTCTAGGGAGATGCAGGCTATCTTTGCAGATAGCTTAAGATGCGACCTGACCGAGATACCTGGATTGGACGATCTCCATTCGCCCTCAGGGCCTATCAGCAAAGCACAGACTCTTGCAGCGCTTGCATTCGGGGCAACCCATTCATTCTTCCTAGTGGGTGGAGCAAGTGCAGGGGTTCTTGCTAGTCTTGGTGCTCTTCCACGCGGCCAGAAAATAGCTATCTGTCGTAATGCACATCGATCTGCAGTATCTGCATTGCGAGTGTCCGGGGGAACACCTGTTTGGGTGCCGCCATGCAGAGAGCCAGATATGTTCGTCTCTCTTCCATGTGGGTTAGATGCGTTGGGCAGAACCGGTGCGGAAATTGCCTTCCTAGTTAGTCCCACTTATGAAGGACTACTGGCCGATATGAAATCACCTTGTTCGGTCACACTGATAGTGGATGAGGCGCATGGTTCCCATTTCTATTTTTCAAGAGAAATGCCGGGAGGCGCACTATGCTACGATGTTTCAGCGGTTATACACGGCACGCATAAAACGCTGGGTTCTCTCACCGGTAGCGGGCTTCTACATCTTAAGGGCGGCGCGATTGACTACCAGAGAACTAAGCAGATGCTTTCTACCATTCAGACGTCTAGTCCATCTTATCTCATGATGGCGTCACTAGATCTTGCGAGAAAAGAAATGGCTACTCGTGGTGAGTATTACATAGGCACTGCGTTGGAAGAGGCACGACAGGCAAGGGAAAGGCTGAACAGAAGTGGAATCAACGTGTTTTATCCAGCATGTGTGTACGACGAACTAAAACTCGTTGTCCCCTCAAGTCAATTTCGCATGTCAGGACAGACACTTGAGAAGAGACTAAGGAAACACGGAGTCTGGATAGAATACGCAGGGCTTCTACATGTAGTAGCTGTGTTTTCAGTGGGGGACGAGCCGGGCTGTCATGAGAAGTTGACGGATGCGCTAGAGCGGATCGCGACTTCTGAGATTCCACACTCGGCAGACGCATTTGCGGCCGCGACAAGAGCGGGGCAGTTGCTCGACTTGTGCGCCTTGCCCAAACAGGTGATGCCGCCTCGTGAAGCATGGCAATCCTCCTCAAGGAGCGTCCCAATTAATGAAAGCGTCGGACACATTGCCGCCGAGAGTCTGTTCATCTACCCACCGGGCACCGCGCTGATAGTTGAGGGAGAAGAGATACCAGTTGAGCTACCCGAGATTATCAAGGAGTTGAAACGAGCCGGTGTTAGATTTCATGGGACAGAAGACCCATATGTTGGCACAATACGCGTTGTGACCTCGTGACGGTAGAAGCAAGTGCAGGGAACAGGCCTTTGGTGGAGAATTCCACAACGAATAGGCCAACGGCAGTTTGCCGTTAACCAAAACTTCGAGGAGGGGGTGCGTCTATGAACAAACTCATCGTAGCAGTAATCCAAGACAAAGACTCGATGCGTCTTATGGAAGCGCTGGTCGAAAAGGGCTATCGTTCGACCAAGCTTGCGAGCACGGGGGGCTTTCTCAGAGAAGGAAACACCACTTTGCTTATTGGAGTGGAAGACAGGCAGATCGACGAAGTTGTGGGCATCATAAAGAAGACTTGCCGCTCAAGGGAGCAGCTTGTCACACCCATTTCTCCCGTGGGCGGCCCCACAGACCTTTATGTGCCATATCCCGTAGAGGTTGTTGTGGGCGGCGCGACCATCTTTGTGCTAGATGTAGATAGGTTCGAGAAAGTCTGAGACTGCCAAATCATGCGATTGAGTGTTCTTGCGGGCCAACCGGTCGCGACGCAGATCCTTAACAGTTCTCTTCAAAACGGGCGCATAAGCCACGCGTATCTATTTGCAGGCCCCGATGGTACCGGCAAGAGTGTTTGTGCAGACGAGTTTGCAAGACTAATTGTGGGCGACTCGCACCTGCGAGAGCATCCGGACATCATTGTTGTAGAGCCCGAGGGTGCAAGTGTTAAGATAGATCAGGCAAGGCGAATTCAGAGAGAGCTAAGCCTGAGGCCTGTTTACGGCAGTCGTCGAGTCGTGATTGTGAAGCACGCCGGAAAGATGACTGATGAGGCGGCCAACAGCCTGCTGAAGACTCTTGAAGACCCACCGCAAACGGCGGTTTTGATACTACTGGTTACTCACGCACATGCTCTGTTACCGACAATAGTGTCGCGATGCCAGTTGATACCATTCAGACCTTCGGGCACGGCGGATGTTGAGACTTTTCTGATCGGAATAGGCGTAGAGCCCAAACGCGCAAAAACTTGCGCAACGCTTTCTGGGGGTATAATTGGAACGGCGATTATGCTCTCAGAGCAGAAAGCAATGAGCAAGCCAAGAGAGAGCGCGCTCAACTGTGTGGACGGGATTCAATCGCAGGACGCGTGGTCGCTCGCAGCCGAAGTTGGTACAGAGCGCCAGGAAGTGATTGAGTCTCTTGCGTTCTTAGCGACGCTGTTTCGAGATGCGCTGGCGGTCGTGTCGAAAGCAAACGAAGAGCTTATCATAAACGCAGATGCGATGCAGAGTATAGGCAAACTTTCGGAGTTCAGCCCAGCATCGCTTGCTATCTCGATACAGCAGATAATGCGCGCGATGGCAAGACTTGAACGCAACTGCCATGTGCAGTCTACGCTTGATCTCTTGTTCTTGAGGATCAAGAGCGCTTTGATCGATTCTTCCAGGAGATGATGATCTTGGTCACGGTCGTAGGAGTCCGGTTTAAAAAGGCAGGTAAGATCTACTATTTCGACCCTGCAGACCAGGATGTCAACAAAGGTGATGCGGTAATAGTAGAGACAGCTCGAGGATTGGAGCACGGTACTATCGTTATTGGCCCTCGTGACATCCCTGAAGAGCAGGTGGTTGCGCCGCTGAAAAAGGTCGTCCGAAAAGCAACGGACAAAGATGCAGAGCAGCTGGAGCAGAACCACTTAAAGGCGCAAGAAGCGCTTAAGACATGTGCGAAGAAGATTGACACTCACGGTCTCGAGATGAGGCTCGTCGACTGTGAGTACACATTTGACAACTCCAAACTGATCTTTTACTTCACTGCCGACGGGCGCGTGGATTTTCGGGAGCTTGTAAAAGACCTAGCGTCCGTATTCCGCACCAGAATTGAACTGAGGCAGATAGGTGTCAGGGATGAGGCCAAAGTAGTGGGCGGTGTGGGGCCGTGCGGCAGAGTATTCTGCTGCAACACCTTCTTGGGCGAATTCCAGCCTGTGTCAATAAAAATGGCGAAAGAACAGAACCTAAGCCTTAACCCCACAAAGATTTCGGGTGTGTGCGGTCGGCTCATGTGCTGCCTTCGCTATGAATCCGACCACTACGAAGCCAAAGACCAGCGGCCTGAGCTGTTCCAGCCTGGCCAGGAAGTAATTACGGTTGAAGGTGAAGGCAAAGTGGTCGGAATCAACGGCTCTCGTTCCACTGTGAAGGTGGAACTGCTAGACGGCAAGACTATGGAGTTCCCGGTTGAGGAAGTAGACGAAAAGAAGTGTTCTACATGTGCGAAACAGGAAGAAGGCTCGACGCCTCAGACCGAGCCCAAGAGCGAGAAATGAGAGACGAGGCGCCCGTACAGCATGGGCGCCTGTATATCTGTGGTACCCCAATAGGCAATCTCGAGGATATCACTTTGAGGGCGTTGCGTGTGCTCAGGCAAGCAGACCTGATACTTGCAGAGGACACACGCCGTACCAGAAAACTGCTATCGCACTATGAGATTTCTACTCCGCTTCTGAGCTACAACGAGCATAACAAACACAAGCGTAGCGATGAGCTCCTCCAACGCATGCGCCAGGGCCAGCAACTCGTGCTGGTATCTGACGCAGGTATGCCTGCAGTCTCTGACCCAGGGGCGGATTTGGTACGCCTTGCGGCTGACGCCAGCATACAGGTGATACCTGTGCCCGGGCCAAGCGCAGTCGTCACGGCTCTGGCAGTTTCTGGATTTGGTGGTGGGGGATTCTGCTTCGTGGGCTTTTTGCCCAGACAGAAAAAGCAGGTGCTTGAGCTGATGCAGCGAGTGTGCGCAGCCTCTGTACCTACGGTGGCGTACGAGTCGCCTCACAGGCTCTGCCAGAGCCTTAGAATCATGCGTGATACAATCGGGGAAAGGCAGTTGTGTATAGCGCGCGAGATGAGCAAAGTCCACGAAGAGATATTCAGGGGCACTGCCGAAGAAGCGCTACGACGGTTTAGCGAACAACCGGTGCTAGGCGAGATCACGCTAGTCATTGCAGGTGGCGAGTCAGGCAGTGTCACCGCAGAAAAGATGAGTGATGAAGAAGCGCTGGAAGAACTTGCGCGGTTGCTCAAGAACGGTATGCCAACCCGAACTGCGGCGCAAGTGCTGGCCTCCAAGAGCGGCATGAGCCGTAATGAATTGTACAAGGCAGCTCTTGTGCTAACCGAAAGAGGCGTATCCAGACAATGAAGGAAGTCTGTGCTCGCAGGCGGAACTGCTAAAGAACCATATGCCCATCCATTTTTCCGGGAGGTGCCATTTTGTACGACATCCTAATCAAGAACGGTAGAGTGTATGACGGTACAGGTGCTCCTTGGTTTTACGGCGATATCGCCGTAAAAGACGGCAAGATCGTCAAGATAGGAAATCTCACTACGGATACTGCGAAAAAGGTGATCGATGCAGCCGGACTTGCGGTATCGCCCGGGTTCATAGACATCCATTCTCACAGCGACATGTCATTCATTATTAATCCACTGGCAGACAGCAAAGTCAAGCAAGGCGTGACAACCGAGGTTACCGGCAACTGTGGCTCTTCTGTCGCGCCGCTCACCGAGATGGCCAAGCAATACGGAAAGCAGCTCACCGACGAAGATATTGATGTGACGTGGAGCACGATGGCAGAGTACTTCGATGCGCTTGAGGAAAAGGGGCTTTCGATCAATGTTGCCGGTCTCATGGGGCACGGCACGATTCGCGCCGGGGTGATGGGGTTCGACCGGCGGCCTCCGACAGATGCCGAGCTCGATGCCATGAAGGCTCTTATAGCGCAGGCGATGGATGATGGCGCTGTGGGTATGTCCACCGGTCTGATCTATCCTCCAAGCTCTTACGCCGATACTGCCGAGATAATAGAGCTGGCCAAAGTCGTGTCCGAGAAGAACGGGCTTTACTTTACACACATGCGAAACGAGGCAGATGCGCTTCTTGAGTCGGTCAAAGAGACGATAGAGATCGGAAGACAAGCGTGCATTCCTGTGCAGATAGCGCATCACAAGACGGTTGGCGAGCGTAACTGGGGCAAAGTCAAACAGTCGCTTGAGATGATCGTCGAGGCGAGAAAACAAGGAGTCGACGTCACGCTTGACCAGTACCCGTACATCGCATCGTCCACTTCGTTGACTTCCATAATTCCAGGTTGGGCACATGAAGGTGGACGCGATGCGCTTGTTGACAGGCTCAAGCAGCCTGAGACTCGTGCCAGACTGAAAAAAGAGGTTAGCGAGAGAATGGGAGATGGCTGGGTAAGGTACGTGATATCTCGCGTGTCGAAGCAGCACAACAAGAGGTTTGAGGGCATGGATCTTGCCGCCGTGGCTAAGACCGAGCAGAAGGATCCGTGCGATGCAGCGTTTGACCTGCTCGTAGACGAAGATGGAAATGTGGGCCAGATTAAGTTCGGAATGACCGAAGAAGACGTTGAGACGGTGATGAAACACCCGCTTGTGATGATAGGCTCTGACGGCAGTTCGCTGGCCGATTACGGCGAGCTTGGCGAGGGAAAACCACACCCGCGAAACTACGGCACGTTCCCGCGAGTACTAGGAAAATATTCCAGACAACGAGGCGTATTGCCTCTTGAAGAGGCGCTTCGCAAGATGACTTCGATGCCTGCGACAAGGCTAGGGCTCTGGGATAGAGGCGTGCTGCGGGTAGGTGCATGGGCTGACATAACAGTGTTTGATCCAGATACGGTGGAGGATGTCTCGGACTTCCAAGATCCGCACAAGTATGCTCGCGGTATTCCATATGTGATTGTAAACGGCGCACTAGTCGTGAATGAAGGTGCTCATACGAAGGTCACCCCAGGCAG
This sequence comes from uncultured Pseudomonadota bacterium, assembly GCA_964417635.1. GTDB lineage: Bacteria > Bacillota > Sulfobacillia > JAUYEF01 > JAUYEF01 > CAYQIY01. Next base: position 15,436 of record CAYQIY010000023.1, read on the forward strand.
GGTGCTAAGGCGAGGCAAGTGAAAGAGTCAGTGCCAAAACAAGGGGGGCGCTCAGGGCGCCCCTTTAACTGTGGTATCTAAACTGCATGAGCACCTGTCAACTGTTCAAGGCAACTCTTGCATACGATCTTGCCTTTGAAATGTTCAACTCCGTTTGCGTTACCGCAAAACACACATGCCGGTTCATATTTTCGCAGAATGATCTTCTCCCCGTCCACGTAGATCTCAAGAGAATCTTTCTGCTCGATGCTTAGTGTTCTCCTGAGCTCAATGGGTATCACCACTCGACCGAGTTCGTCAACCTTCCGCACGATACCGGTAGATTTCATCATATTATCGCCTCCCTTCTCCAACATTCGACATGCACTGGGTAAATGGTACCAGAACTTCCAATTAAAGTCAATGGCTGCTAAAATAGGAAACTTGACTTTCAAATGCAGGGATAATATTATACTGTCAATAACACATATCGCAAAGCGATGAGAGAGATGAGTAACCCCAAGGCTGGGTTAGAAGAGAGCCGGGAACGGTGAAAGCCGGTACCTGCGTCGACGGGTGAACATGGCCCTTGAGCATCTCGGTCGAATGTTTAGTAGGCCGGGGCGCGTGCGCGCGATAAAGCGCCGGAGTATGAAGGCAGGCATGCCCGTACTTGTAGAGGCTTTCGGCCGCGAGGCCTGAGCGAATAAGGGTGGTACCACGAGCCCCTCGTCCCTTTTGGCGGGGGTTTTTGTTTTGGTTTGAAGCTTGAAACGAGGAGGGTTCCTGATGGCAAAACAGACTTTTTACATCACGACGCCGATCTACTATCCGAGCGACAACCTGCATATAGGGCACGCTTACACCACTGTCGCTACCGACACGCTCTGCAGGTTCAAGCGACTTGACGGGTGCAGTGTGTACTTTCTGACGGGTACCGACGAGCATGGGCAGAAGATTGAACGCAGAGCGCAAAAGGCCGGTAAGACACCGCAGCGATTCGTGGACGATGTGGTCAAGGGCATAAAGGATCTCTGGGAGACGCTTGAGATTACATACGACGATTTTATCCGCACCACAGAAGATCGCCACAAGCAGCGTGTACAGAAGATATTCGAGACGATATACAACAATGGCGACATCTACAAGGCAGAATATGAGGGCTGGTATTGCGCCGATTGCGAAGCGTACTTCACGGAGACGCAGTATAAAGACCTCGGAGGAAGGTGCCATGACCATGACAAGCCACTGGAGCGGCTGCGTGAGGAAAGTTACTTCTTTAAACTATCTAAGTATGCAGATAGGCTGTTAGAGCACATAGAAAAAAACCCCGAATTTATCCAACCCGAAACGCGAAAGAACGAGATGGTAAACTTCATAAAGAGCGGGTTGGAAGACTTGTGCGTTTCAAGGACCACGTTTTCATGGGGGATCCAAGTGCCCTTCGACCCAAACCACGTGGTGTATGTGTGGTTCGATGCTTTGTCCAACTATATCACCGCACTTGGGTACCCAGACGGTGAACTGTATACGAAGTTTTGGCCCGCTGACGTGCACCTTATGGGTAAAGAGATTGTGAGGTTTCACGCTGTGATATGGCCCATCATCCTGATGGCGCTAGGGGAACCATTACCCAAGAAGGTCTACGGCCACGGCTGGCTCATCCTCGAAAGCGGCAAGATGTCTAAGACTCGGGGAAACGTGGTTGACCCGAACGTATTGGTCAAAAGGTATGGACTGGATGCGGTGAGATACTTCCTGTTGCGAGAGATCGCGTTCGGACAAGATGGGGTGTACTCAGAAGAGGCGCTGGTGGCAAGACTCAATGCCGATCTCGCAAACGACCTCGGGAATCTGTTGCACAGAACACTTGCAGTCATTCAGCGCTTTTCGGGCGGGAAAGTGCCGCAACCGGCTGAGCTCAGCGCTGCTGATCTCGCCATAAAACGGTCTGCGCTAGAACTTAAGTCGAATGTAAGCGACCTTCTCGATAGACTAGAGGTGTCAAGTGCGTGCATCAACATATGGAAACTCATTGGGCACGCAAACAAGTACATTGATGAGCAGGCTCCATGGGCACTGGCAAAACAGGCCAACACTGAGCGGCTTAACACGGTGCTTTATACTCTTGTGGAGGTTCTGCGTATCCTGGCAGTGTTGCTGCAGCCTTTCTTGATCCATGCTTCGCACAAGATATGGGCGCAGCTCGGCTTAGGAGAGACGATACCAGAATTGGCATGGGGAGACCTCGAGAACTGGGACGTCACCCCTCCCGGCACCGTGGTGCAGAAAGGGGAGCCACTCTTTCCCAGAGTTGACTTCGATGAAATCCTCGAGCAGCAAGACAAAGAGCAGCCGTCTGCCAAGCCAGGCGTGCTTGAGACTTCCGAGATAGGCATCGAGCAGTTCAAGCAGCTCGATCTAAGAGTTGCAGTAGTGGTGGCTGCAGAGCCGGTCAAGGGGACCGACAAACTGCTGAAGATTAGCGTGGATATAGGCGACGAGACCAGGGAGATCGTGTCGGGAATCCGAGACCAGTACACTCCGGAGTCTCTCATCGGCAAGAAGATCATAGTGATCACGAATCTTAAGCCTGCGAGGATAAGGGGCATCGAGTCAAGGGGGATGTTGCTTGCGGCCAGCTGCGGCGATCACCTCGTGCTGCTTACGACAGATGGAGAAATACCTGCAGGCAGTAGAATAAGTTAACAGCCAGAACTGGAGGTCAGTGCTATGCTGGTTGATACGCATGCTCATTTGCAGTCACGCGAGTTTGATAGGGACAGAGACGTGGTTATCCATCGTGCGATGTCTGCAGGTGTGCGTGCGATTATAAACGTTGGGTTTGACCTTGAAACATCGCAAAGGGCGCTGAAACTTGCGCAGATTGAGGGCATGTATGCCACGTGCGGTATACATCCTCACAACGCCAAGCACATGACGCTGTGGGCGGCAGAGGTCGAGCAGCTGATACCTTCTGAGAGGTTAGTGGCCGTCGGTGAGATAGGACTTGATTACTACCGGAATCTATCCGCACCGGAGGCGCAAAAAGAGTGCTTTGCACGGATGATAGACCTCGCCCGGCGTGTGCGGTTGCCCATTGTGGTGCACGACCGTGACGCTCATAAGGATATACTAGCCATGTTGAAGTCGGAGAAAGCAGAGCAGGTTGGCGGTGTGATGCACTGCTTTTCCGGCGACTGGCAGATGGCCCGCGATTGTCTTGACATGGGGTTTTTCATATCCATCGCAGGCCCAGTCACGTTCAAGAATTCGTCTAGGCTGCAGCAGGTTGCAGCAAGTGTCCCGCTTGATAGGCTGCTTATCGAGACTGACTGTCCGTATCTTGCGCCCGAGCCATACAGAGGTATGCGCTGCGAGCCCGGGATGGTGAGACTCGTCGCCGAAAGAGTGGCTTCGCTTCGGGGGGAGTCGCCTGAGAGTATTCAAGAAGCCACGTGGCAGAACGCCATCCGGCTGTTCGGGCTCGACAAGGAACAGGTGCTGTGCGCGGCGAACATACCGAAGCAGCCTGAATAGGCTGCCTCAGGTTCTATCTCAGAAGGAGGAGATGAGGTGGACGGCGGTGGCCGAGACACAGCCAGGAACCGTGTTGCAGTTTACGAAGTTCCTGAGGAAGAGCCTTGGCCGAGAAGACGCAGGCGCCTTGTGTACACAATCTTGGTTGTAGCCGCATTAATTGCGTCAGGCTACATGGGTGTTAGGGCGAATGAAAAGCATGTAACAATCGATATAGACGGCAAGATTAGGTCCTCGCTCTGTTTCGGAAAGACAGTTGGCGAAGTACTCAGTGAAGCAGGTGTGGTTATTGCAGAACACGATGTGGTATCTCCCAGCCTCGATTCGCCGTGCGAAAGACAGCAATACATAGCGGTCAGGCGGGCTGTGCCGGTAGAGATAGTGGTCGATGGCCATGTCAGATTCCTGATGACAACAAGAGAGAGTGTGTGGGAAGTGTTGGATGATGCAGGTGTGTGTCTTGGTGAGCTCGACCACGTTGAACCTAAGTTGGATAGCCAAATTCGACCCCACATGCTCATTGAGGTAACGCGCATCAGAGAAGAGATTTTGGTTGAGACAGAACCGATTGAGTTCGGCTTCCAAAAGCGTGAGGACTACGATCTTGAGCTCGGCGTTACAAGGATAGTGCAGGCTGGCGAAACAGGACTCAAAGAAGTCAGGCATCTTCTGGTCTACGAGAACAGCCGTAAGGTGAGTAGCACGCTTCTGGAAAGCCTTGTAGTGAGGCAGCCGGTCACGCAAATAGTTGCGTACGGTACTGCCGGTACCATCACAAGAGGCAGCCAGACACTTCGCTTTAAGAAGTGCTTTGATATGACTGCGACGGCCTATTACCCGGGCCCCGAGAGCACAGGGCGTTTTGCAGACGGCTATACAGCAATCGGGATGGTTGCCACCCACGGCGTCGTGGCTGTTGACCCGTCCGTGATACCGTTAAGATCGAGGCTCTACGTTGACGGATACGGGTTTGCTGTGGCAGGTGATGTCGGCTCTGCCATAAAAGGGATGCGAATAGACCTCTGCTTTGACACTCTTGAGGAAGCAATGCAATGGGGCCGACAACCTGTAAAAGTGTACTTGCTGGATTAGGGAGGGGACGCCCCTCCCTCTTCTATATTGGGAGGTAATGTGGTGCGGCTGCTTTCGCCCGGAGAAATCACGCGCATGCTTGACTCTCGCGGCTTGCGGGCAAACAAATCGCTGGGTCAGAATTTCATCGTTGACGCGAATCACCTGAAAAAAATCGTCTGCGCAGCTGATATCAATGCCGACGCTCGTGTATTGGAGATTGGGCCAGGTATCGGTACGCTCACGCGCGAACTAGCGGTACGCGCTGATCATGTTAGGTGCATAGAGATCGACCGAGGGCTTGTAGGTGTGCTGCGCGAAGTGTGCGCCGATCTGCCTAACGTGAGCATTGTGCACGAAGACGCGCTCAAAGCAGACCTCGAAGAGCATTTCCGACAGCTGCTTCTAGGTCAGCAGAATAAGGCTGTTGTGTGTGCTAACCTTCCGTATTACATAACTACTTCGCTCATAATGAAGCTCTTAGAACAGCGCGGATGGATATCTCGGATGGTATTATTGATGCAACGTGAGGTCGCCGCACGCATTGCTGCGTCAGCCGGGAGCCCTGATTATGGCGCTATAAGCGTGGCCGTGGCCTACTCGGCAAGAGTGACTGTGGTGGGCGAGGTGCCACCGCAAGCGTTCTACCCACGACCGAAAGTCACCTCCGCCTTAGTCAAGCTCGAGCCGTTTCAGACGCCGAGCATAGAACCAGAGATAGAAAAGACGCTGTTTCTTGTGGTGAAAGCCGCATTTGGCCAGAGGAGGAAGACACTGAGAAATTCGCTGCTAAGTCTTGCTGACAGGCATACGGTGGATAGTGTGCTGGCCGAAACGGGCATCGAACCTCAGCGAAGGGGAGAGACGCTCGCTCTTAGCGAGTTTGCCACAATAGCTCGGGAGTTTGCCAGTTTGCAAAAACAATGAGCGAGTGCTAGACTATAAGCGCTATTTGGGACAGGAAGTATGCGAAACTGCTGCATAGGCGGGATTTCGACCAGCGGAAGGAGGTGTGCCGATGTATTTCGTGAGTCCTACAAGAGGAGTGCTGTCGTTTGAAGGTATGTACGCAGATGTGGTGACGTACGTCAGTGAGTCTCCAAGCGATGATTATAAACTCATCATCGGCACAGACTCCCACTCCAAAGACGATATAGTGTTTGTGACAGCCGTAATAGTCCACAGAAAGGGCAAAGGCGCGCGTTATTACTACCACAAACAGCGCGACCGTAAGATGCCCAGTCTGAGGCAGCGAATATACTTTGAAACTTCATTGAGTCTTACGGTAGCGAGCAGGCTTGCCGAGATGATTGCAGCAAACGGTACGGCAAATCTTAACGTTGAGATACACCTTGATGTGGGCCAGGTCGGGGAAACCAAAGACCTCATCCGGGAAGTCGTCGGAATGGTAATGGGAAGTGGGTTTGACGCCAAGATTAAGCCAGATTCGTACGGCGCATCGAAGGTAGCGGATAAACATTCGAAATAGAAGCCAGAAATTGGCTCCTAACATCAAAAACTCTGATTGACACACGAGGCCAGGTTCATTATAATTAAGCGTTTAACTTGCCAAAAACAGCCGCGTATGCTATACTGCTTTTTGAGACAAAGTGTCTGATTCCGGAAAGGTAGTGATGCGGCCTGGACTCGAACAACGCACTGAAGACCATAAAGAAGGGCCTTGAGTCGCACGTCGGCCAGAGGATCAGAGTAAAAGCCAACAAAGGTCGACGCAAGATCGTAGAGAGAGAAGGCATCCTTGAGAAGACGTACCCGAGCATTTTTGTGGTGCAGATCGAGGGAGAACGCTCTGGCGGTCGCCGGGTTTCCTATAGCTACACTGATGTGCTCACCGAGACAGTGGAACTCACGGTGTGTGGCGCGAGTGGCGACCACAAGATAGAGGCCACAGGAAGATAGTGATTTAAAGCAATTCACATGCATAACAAACCACCCTCTTGCAGGGTGGTTTTGCTTTGCCCTTCACATCTGATACCGAAGTTACATAAGATGGTCTGAAACATCGAATGTCGTCGGGTAATCTGTGGGGGAGAGGGCGCGTGTGGATCGGATCTTTCAAGTACTCAACACATACAGAAGCCACCTGCTTCATCTAGAGAACGTGGTGGGAGTCGGTGTCGGATGCAAGATAGTAGGCGGTGAGTGTACAAATACCAAGGCGATATGCGTGCTTGTGACAAAGAAACAGCCCGTAGATGAGTTGCGTCAGGTGATGGTAGTGCCGAAGAGGCTGGGAGATCAGGCGACAGATGTCATAGAGATCGGAGAAGTGAGGCTGTTGTCAAGGACGGAGAGAGAACGCCCCGCCCGTCCTGGAATGAGCATAGGCCATTACGCAATCACGGCGGGCACGTTCGGGTGTGTTGTGCGCGACAACCGGTTGGGCACGCATCTAATACTGTCCAACAATCATGTGCTTGCGAACATGACAAACGGTCGTGACGGTAGAGCGCAAGTAGGAGACGAGATCTATCAGCCAGGGCGGCATGACGGAGGCACATCGAGCGATGTGATCGCGCGCTTGCTCAGGTGGGTGCCCATACACAGAGAGATTGTCACACCTTCTTGTGCGATAGCCAAGTCTTGTGAAACCGCGGCAAACGCGCTGATCCAGCTGGTCAAGCCGGCTTACCAGGTGTACCTGGTCAAGAGGATGCAAAGGGATAATCTCGTTGACGCCGCCGTTGCCCAGCCTGTCTCAACTGACGTGGTAAGTCAGCACATAATCGACATTGGGGTGCCCCGGGGCACAGCAGTTCCATCTCTTGGTATGAAACTGCAGAAAAGCGGTCGCACGTCGGGTTACTCAACAGGCAACGTGATGGTAATCGGTGCAACCATCCGAGTGCTCATGGGAGATATTGGATTCGCATCGTTCAGCGAGCAGATTGTGACAAGTCCGATGGCGGAGCCAGGAGATAGCGGTTCGCTGATGCTCGATGAGAGCACAAGAGCAGTGGGTCTTCTGTCTGCTGGCTCAGACAAGGCCACCATCGCAGGTACCATCAGGAACGTCGAATCGTTGCTTGGCGTAAGCATGCTGACTGCTCATTGACAGCTGTTTTTTGCCGCCCGATTGGTAACACTCTATACCATTGAAAGCATTACGGAGGCAACAAGTGCAGAACAAGGTGAGAGGTCGCCTTGTAATAATCGGGGGCGCGGAAGATAGAACTGGTGAATGCTTAAAGGAAGTTGTCAGGCTGGCGGGCGGCAGAAGCGCTCGCGTGGTCATCATCACTACTGCCACCGAAAAGCAGCAGGCCACCGGTCGCAAGTACATTGAGGTGTTCAGAGATCTTGACGTCGCAGAAGCATGGGCGCTCGACCTGGATGACAGGCAGAAAGCCAATGACCAAGTGTCTTGCCAGTCTATACACGAGGCAACAGCGCTCTTCCTCACCGGAGGCGACCAGCTCCGGATAACCAGCATCTTGGGTGGGACTCGTGCATACGACGCCATACAGCGAGGATACAGGGAAGGACTTGTGGTAGCCGGAACTAGCGCCGGAGCGTCTGCGATGTCCGGAGCCATGATCACGAGTGGGCTTGAAGATAATTCTCCCAAGGACATGTCTACGCGACTGGCGCCAGGGTTGGGGCTGCTCGAAGAGGTCGTCGTCGACCAACATTTTGCACAAAGAGGCAGACTCGGACGCTTGCTTTCGGTGATAGCTCAGAATCCGGCAATCTTGGGTCTTGGCATTGACGAGAATACAGCTGTGAGCGTCGGGTCAGACAGCATAATGAGCGTAATAGGCACGGGCGCTGTAACCGTCGTCGATGGAACAAGCATCGAGCAAAGTAATGTAAGTGACACCGGCGTATCGAGGACGCTCTTTCTGTCCAATGTGGTGCTCCACGTGCTACCTTCAGGGTACGGCTACGACCTGAGATCACGGCAGCCTGTAGTGTGCGATTCGAGACAAAGTGAATAAACAGTGGCATGCAGGCAATCATATTCTCTTGCCTGCTTTTTTTAGTATTTTCAGGGGGTTCCTTTAGTGAAAATCGTAGATATCCGGGCCATAGAAGGGAGAAATATTCACAGCCACTACCCAGTAATCGAGATGCTCGTTGACCTTGAAGAACGAGCAGAGACTGACACGTCCACCCTTCCGCACCTTGCAGATTTGCTTGTTAGGTGTATGCCGGGTATAGCGTCACACCACTGTGCGTTGGGAGCGCCGGGCGGGTTCCTGACGCGGGTGAGAGAAGGCACGTACTTGGGCCACGTCGTCGAGCACGTGGCGTTGGAGTTGCTGATAGCGTGCGACCACAGGGTGATGTATGGAAAGACGCGCCATGTATGTGACAGCACATATAAGGTGGTGTTTGAATACCAGCTGCGCGAAGCAGGACTCGCGGCCGGTGAGCGAGCGGTGGAAATTGTGAACGCGCTTGTGGCTGGCAGCGAACCTGAGGTGTCAGAACACCTGGAGGCGATTCAAGCGCTCACCAGAGAGTATGAACTCGGGCCTTCGACTTCGGCAATAGCAAAGGCCGCCCACGACAGGGGCATCCCTGTAATGCGCTTCCCAGGCACGAGTATTCTGCAGTTGGGGTACGGATCCAAGCAAAGGCTTGTGGAGGCGACTATCACGGCCAGAACCTCATGCATAGCAGTCGACATAGCGTGTGATAAGGCACTAGCCAAGATGCTGCTATCTGAATTCGACATTCCCGTTCCCGAAGGCGGTGTCGCGCGTACGCTGCAAGAAGCGGTGCTTCTTGCAACGCAGCTCGGCTACCCCATCGTGATCAAACCCAAAGACGGTAATCAAGGCAAAGGCGTGTCGCTTAACATAAGAACTGAGCGGGAGATCCCTGCTGCTTTTTTGAGGGCTAGTCAGTTTTCGCGCGAGGTGATAGTCGAGCGATATCTGGTAGGTCGGCACTACAGGTTGCTGGTGGTCGGAGGCAAACTGGCGGCAGCATCAGAGAGGCTACCAGCTTTTGTGGTTGGTGACGGACAGCATAGCATAGAAGAACTGGTCGTGTTGACCAACCAGGACGCGCAGCGCGGTGAAGACCACGAGCGACCGCTCACCAGGATTAGGCTTGATGATGCCGCCCAAGAGGCGCTCGAGAGGCAGAATCTGAGCCTAAAGAGCATTCCCGGGCGTGGCAACATGGTCTACCTGAGGGAGAATGCCAACTTGAGCACGGGCGGGGTGGCAATTGATGTCACAGACCAGGTACACCCGGATAATGCCAGGCTTGCCGTAAGAGCTGCTGAGATAATAGGGCTTGACGTTGCAGGGGTCGACCTCATTACCGACCACATATCTCTGCCTGTGGAGTCGACAGGTGGAGCAGTTGTCGAGATAAACGCGGCTCCAGGAATACGCATGCACCACTATCCGTGGAAAGGTAGACCGCGCGATGTTGGCCGACAGATAGTCGACTACCTGTTTCCGGGTGGAAGCGGGCGGATACCGGTGGTTGCCGTAAGCGGAACGAACGGGAAGACCACCGTGGTACGCATGATATCTCATGTGCTCACAGAGGCTGGCTATGTTGTGGGCATGACATGCACAGACGGTGTGTTCATCGATGGAGAAAAGGTGATGACCTGCGATGCCAGTGGACCCCGCAGCGCTCGTGCAGTGTTGAGGTGTCCTGATGTTGATGCTGCAGTGCTCGAGACTGCGCGCGGCGGGATCATAAGAGAAGGACTGGCGTTTGACCGTTGCGACGTGGCAGTGCTCACAAATATAGCAGATGACCATCTAGGCCAAGACGGAATCGAGGACTTGGATGATCTTGCAAAAGTGAAGTCTTTGATCATTGAGGCTGTTATGCCAAGGGGCTATGCGGTACTCAACGCAGATGATCCGATGTGCCTTGGGGTGGCTTCAAGGGCAAGCGGCAGAACTATGCTCTTTAGTGCCCGACAAGACAACATAGCCGTAAGAAAGCATGTCTCGTCCGGAGGCCGTGCGGTGGTACTCCGAAACGCGCACATAGTAATGGTTGGCCCAGAGAGTCCCAGGAAAATCGTGTCTGTGAAATCGATACCTGCGACATTTGGTGGGCGCGCAATGTTCAATGTGCATAACGCGCTCGCGGCAACAGCAGCATGCCTAGCGCTCGGTATAGATTTTGAGACCATAGCAGACGCGCTCGGTAGGTTTAAGGCAGATGCAAGCACCAACCCCGGACGGCTTAACGTCATCGAGATGAAGGGGTTCTGTGTGGTGCTCGACTACGGCCACAATCCGCCTGCTATAGAAGCATCGGCACAGGCCATACGCACAATGTTTTCATCGAGATCGCGCAAAGTGCGTGAGTACATCGGAGTGATCGCATCGCCCGGAGATAGAGCACAAGACAAGATAAAGGAACTGGGTAAGACTGCTGCTGCGTGGTTTGACAGGATAGTGATCAAAGAGGATGCCGATCTGAGAGGTAGGAGACCGGGCGAGACTGCCGGACTGCTTCGACAGGGGGCGCTGGCAGGCGCAACAGAGCAGCAGGTAGAGTGTATTCTGGACGAGTCGCTGGCAATAAAGGCGGCGTTGGAGTACGCGACTTGCGATGATGTGGTTGTTGTGTATTACGAGAAGTACGATGAAGCTTACGAAAGCGTCATGAGATGGATGTCTGAACTGGAGCCAAGCGCTTTTCGTGGAGAAGAGGCTGAGCCTGTGTCTGCTGAACAAGCCCAGGTCTAGCGTTACTGGAGGTATATTTGGACATCCGGCGAACTATGGCTAGATGAAATCGCTGGAGATTCCCGCGCACGCGAAAATCAACTTTGGGCTGAGGGTAATGGGGCTGAGGGATGACCATTACCACGATATCAGTTCTGTCATGATAAAGGTCTTACTGTGCGACACCATCAGGATAACCGCGCAAGAAAAGATCTCATCTCGTGCTGCACTCAAAGTCACTACGGACAACCCTTCGATTCCAGAAGGCGAAGACAATATCGCCTACCAGGCTGCGGACGCGTTCTTCTCGGCGCTCAGAGATGCGTTTGGTTTTGACGTCACGATTCGAATCAAGAAGCGGATTCCTCACGGCGCAGGCCTTGGGGGTGGAAGCTCAGACGCAGCTACAGTGCTCCAAGCGCTTAACAGCCTGCTTCCCATGGATCAGAACATGTCACGTGCAAAACTTATTGAAATTGGAGCAAGCGTAGGTTCTGACGTACCCTTCTTCTTGCGCGGCCATGCGTGTATCGTAAGTGGCAGAGGCGAGCAGCTTCGAGAGATAGATCTTAAACATAGCCTATTTTTAGTCTGCTGCATGCCGCATGACAGGCTTTCCACAAGAGATGTCTACCGCTTGTATGATATGGTAGGTAGTAGCACAAGCCCTGATATACAAGCGATTGCCAGTGCGCTTGAAGCGGGTTGTCTAGAGAGCGCTTGTGGTAGCGTTGCAAACGACCTGGAGAAGGCAGCCGTGCGCCTCTCGCCTGCTATCTCACGGATTAAACAGGAACTACATGCGACGGGGCCATTGTGTGTAAGTATGAGCGGGAGCGGTTCTTGTGTGTACGCCGTTTACGCAGACGTTGCACAAGCGAGGCATGCGTATCGGCAGGTTAGAGACAAGGATTTCATCAGATGGTCAAAACTGACGAAGTCGCTCACAAGATGAGGTGTGTGGAGTGGAGGACAGTCTGCAGAGCGTTAGCGCGGTGGTTCTAGCAGGGCGGGAGAATACCTCGAGACTCAAGGATGTCACTGCCGAGCAATGGGAAGCGCTCATAGACATCGGAGGACAGCCGATGCTTTCCTGGGTGCTCAATGCCTTAAAGCAATCCCGGAGTGTCGGCAGCATAACGGTTGTGGCGCCAAGGCAGCAGTTTGCACCTCAGTACGAGGGCGCGGACGTCACAGTTGTCGAGCCGCGTGGCACAATGATAGACAATGCGCTTGAGGGATGTCGTGCTGCGCCTGATACTGAGTTCGTGCTGGTTGCGACAAGTGACATACCGTTCATTACCGGACCGATCGTCGATAGGTTTGTGGATTTGTGTCTGCGAGAGAGAGCAGATTTTTTCTATCCCATACTGAGGAAGCATGAGACAGAGCAACGATTTCCAGGCGTCAAGCGCACTTATGCAACACTTAAGGAAGGCACATTCACCGGTGGAAACATCGGCCTGATAAGAAAATCCATGGTATGGTCGGCTGCCGCCAAAGCCAACGCATTTGTCGAAAACCGGAAGAGTCCGGTTAAACAAGCAGGCCTCTTGGGTTGGTCTTTCGTGCTAAAACTGCTGCTTAAGTCGTTGAGTCTGACCGAGCTTGAGCGCACGATCTCTCGCTATCTTGGTTTGCGAGGTAAGGCTGTTATATTGGGTGACCCCGAAATCGGTGTTGACGTGGACAAACCCGAAGATCTAGAACTGGCTAGGCGAATGCTTCAAGTATAGGCGTGCTTACCCGACTCACCACGACCACGACAGCCAGTTGTCGTGGTCTTACGTCTTGCGTAGGCGTCAGAAGACGGTTGTAAGTGCGACCCCGCACAGCAGAAACGCGATGTACGGTACTTTGCCGCATATGCGGCCGCGTAGGCTAAGAAGCATCAGCACACATGAGAGCAGCAAAGCGCAGAGCAGCGTATCCGGAGCAAGAAACACGCTGCTTAGAACGACTGCTGCTACATCAGCCCCTCCAAAGCACGCTCCTGTCCGGATAAGGCATAACCGCTCAAGCATGAGCAGGCATATCGCCAAGCCCATTACGCTTTCTAGTCGCGCCAACGGGATCAGCGCGAGCGAGCAAAGCGAAAACCAAAAAGCTATTGCAACTACCCACACAGAGTCCGGCACCGTGCGAATGGCGCAGTCGAAAGAGGATGCTATCGAGAGCACAAGGCACAATGCGGGAATGTCAATTCGTGCACTGTGGTCGCGACTTAAGCAAGATAGAGCGCCGACCGCAGCCGCGGCAAGTGTCCCCAGCAGCCTATAGTCTCGTGTTTCGGAGGCTACATCGAAGGACGTTGCCCACAAGAACGCGGCTATTAGTGCGCACGAGACAGGCAGCAAGTAGATGCTGACAAACATGGATACGGTCTCATGCAGAGTAGTACCACCTCCCATATGGTATAATCTACCAGTTGCAGGGGTGGGTATCAAGGCCGAACACATGAGCGCGATGAGAAGGTATTTCGGTTGATACACCGAATATTAGTCTGCTTAGGGGGTCGATTATTCGGATTTTAACCGAAAGGGCAGAACGCACATGAAACGTAGCGAGCGCGTTATACGGATATTGAAGACGCTTACAGATAACCCAGCCAAGAGGTACCCGTTGGGGCACTTCGCAGCTTCTTTGGGCGCTGCGAAATCCACAATAAGCGAAGACGTCTCCTTGATAAAGCAGACACTTGCACAGATGGGCAGGGGCACAGTTGATACTGTTTTAGGCGTTGCAGGCGGGGTACGCTACCTACCTGGTTCAGACTGTGCAAGAGCGGAGACTCTCATTGACCAGCTATGCGACGCTTTGTCCAAACCGGACAGGATTCTGCCCGGCGGGTTTTTGTATATCGCAGACATAGTGTTTTCACCAGTGTGGGCGTCTGTCATAGGTGAACTCTTTGCAGAGAGGTTCAGAGCAAGTGAGGCAGAGTATGTGCTTACTGTTGAAACCAAAGGCATCCCCATTGCGCTGTGTACGGCGCAGTCGCTTGGCGTTCCTCTGGTGGTGTCAAGGAGGGATGCTAGACCGACTGAAGGCCCTTCTGTGAGCATCAACTTCGTGTCAGGTTCATCCGGCCAAATCCAGACGATGTCGCTGCCCAAGAGAGCGCTGAGGCCTTCGTCGAAAGTGCTCATCGTCGATGATTTCATGAAAGGTGGCGGCACTGCAAAGGGCATGACTGAGCTCGCATCTGAGTTCGGTGCGCATCCCATCGGAATAGCGATTCTGATTGAGATGGCACAGCCCGAAAGAAAACTGGTGTCAGACTATATGAGCCTTGCGGTGTTGAAATCGGTCGATGCACACAGCCGTACCGTCGATGTAAGGCCGAGCAAGCGGATGTTGCTTTGACGTCGTGTGACGGCACAATTTGCTATAATAGCAAGGGTGGAACGTAGAGGGGGATTCAAGATGCCCAAACTAGCAGTTCTGATCTTGGCGGCGGGCCATGGGAAGCGGATGAAGTCGAGGCGTATCAAGGTATTACATGAGGTATGCGGTAAGCCAATGATAAGCCACGTAATAGAGTCCGCGAGAGCGCTCACAGCTGAGAGCCCTATGATTGTGGTGGGGTACCAATCTGAATTGGTGAAACAGAGCCTTGGAGACTCTCTCACTTATGTCATGCAGATTGAGCAAAAAGGTACCGGCCATGCTGTCATGCAGGCGCGAGAACTGCTCTTGGGCCGGTACGATGAAGTGCTAATACTCTATGGAGATACCCCTTTGCTCACACGCAGAACGCTTTGTGAACTTGTTGAAGCAAGGCGTAGAGTCAACGCTGGCTGTAGCGTGCTTTCGACGGTGACGTCTAACCCGGAAGGTTACGGTAGGATAATCCGACGTGTAGGTGGAGATATCGTCGAGCAGATTGTGGAGCATCGTGACGCTACGCCTGAGCAGCTTAAGGTGAACGAGATTAACTCGGGCATATACTGCTTTCTGGTAGATAAGCTATTTGAAGCGCTGCCCAGGCTGTCAGCTGATAACAGCCAAGGCGAGTATTACCTCACCGATGTGCCGGGCATCTTCAAATGCTCGGGCATTGATACTGTTGTTCACCAGGCTCCGGAAGAAGAGGGCCTTGGCATCAACGACCGCAAGGCACTTGCGCAGGCCGCTGCCATAATGCGTAACAGGATCATGGATACGCTAATGCTGTCAGGAGTCACGATTGAGGATCCTCTGAACACCTATATTGACGCCGAAGTCAGCATAGGTCAGGACACACTCATAAGGCCGTTTACCATGATTCGCGGCAAGTGTGTCATTGGGGAGCAGTGCGAAATCGGCCCCGGAACCGTAATACACGAAAGCACCGTCGGTGATGATGTCATCATCGAATCGTCCGTGGTTGAGAAGTCGGTCGTCGAGCGGGGCGTACACATAGGGCCGTTTGCGCACCTTCGGCCGAATTCCACCGTAAAGAGCGGTGCCGCTATAGGCAATTTTGCCGAAGTCAAGAATTCGGTCATTGGCGAGAACAGCAAGGTACACCACCATTCGTACATCGGTGACAGCATAGTGGGCAAAGGCGTCAATTTCAGCGCGGGTGCAATTACAGTCAATTACGATGGGCATGCAAAGCATAAGACCATTATGGAAGATTCGTCGTTTATCGGGTGTAATGCAAACCTAATAGCACCAGTGCGTATCGGCAAGGGTGCGTTTGTCGCCGCGGGTTCAACGATTAACCAAGATGTACCGCCTGACGCGCTTGCGATTGCACGAGAACGCCAGGTCAACAAAGAAGGATGGGCCAAAGGGCAAAGAGACAAGAAATCCGGGCAGAAGCAGAGATAGCCGCAGCAGCGCATCTAACTACGGGGGGACGATGAGCACATGGCCGCGCACGATGGTAGGCTGAAGGTCTTTTTCGGCAATGCATGCCCTAGCCTTGCAAGTGAGATATCTGCCAAAGCGGGCATACACTTGGGAGATATGGAAGTTTCTCAGTTCTCAGACGGGGAAAGCAAGGTGATTATCAAAGAGAGCGTCAGGGGCGATGATGTGTTCATCGTGCAGTCCACCGCGAGACCGCCCAACACAAGCCTTATGGAACTGCTCATAATCATCGACGCGATGAGAAGAGCGTCTGCCGCAAGGATTACCGTGGTGATTCCGTACTACGGTTACGGGAGGCAGGATAGGAAGACGCGAGGGCGTGAGCCCATTACCGCCAAACTCGTGGCTAACCTAATAGCAGTCGCCGGCGCAGATAGGGTGCTGACGATGGATCTGCACGTGCCACAGATTCAGGGATTCTTTGACCTGCCGCTAGACCACTTGTCTGCAGTGCCGTTGCTCGCGCAGCACGTTTCGGATCTTGGGCTTCCTGATCCTGTTGTCATTGCACCCGACGTGGGCGGTGTTACGCGTGCGCGAACAATGGCCGAGCTTATCTCGGCGCCTATCGCGATAGTGGACAAGCGGCGCCCTGAGCCCAATGTGTCTGAGGTTCTTAACATAATAGGCGAGTTCGAGGGAAAGACTGCTATAATCATTGATGATATGATTGACACAGCCGGGTCCATAGTGCAGACGGCTCAGGCGCTGATGGAGCGCGGTGCGAAGGCAGTGTATGGTTACTGTACACATCCAGTGCTGTCGGGCAAGGCGATACAGCGTATAGAGTCGAGCTGCCTGCAAGAAGTGGTCGTGACTAACACCATACCACTGCCGGCGGGTTGTACGTCTTCGAAGATAAGGGTTCTTTCTGTAGCCTCTCTACTAGGAGAAGCTATCATAAGGATACACATGGACATGTCTGTGAGCGAGCTTTTCAGGTAAAGATTGCTTCGGGCAGGTTTCATCACTCAAAGTCCGGGAGGTCGTAACAAGTATATGGAACAGATAAAGATTGAGGCAGAGGCTCGTGGCAAAAAGCCCACCCCGTCTATGCTTAGGCGGAGCGGCATGATACCGGCAATACTATACGGCAGACAGGTGGCGCCTGTTTCGCTGCAGGTCTCCGAGAAGGAATTTGACAGAGCGCTTCAGCAAGGCGCGAGGCACGGTGTGATCGAACTTTCGGTTGTGCAAGGCGATGACATACATACAGAGCCGGTGATGCTGAAGGAGATCCAGGTAGATCCACTACGCGGAGTTGTCACCCATGTGGACTTTCACCGCATATCCATGGAAGAGAAGATCCGAGCCACAGTGCCTGTAGTGCTTTCGGGTACAGACGAAGTGGAAGATCGCGGCGGCATCATCCAGCATCAGCTGCGTGAATTTGAGGTGGAATGTCTCCCGACAGATATTCCACAGCGAATCATCGTTGACATCTCTTCTCTCGGAATAGGAGACAACGTCAGTATCAAAGATGTCGAGTTCCCGACTGATGTTGTTCCACTGCAGTCGCCCGAGAGCATAGTGCTGACCATAGTCGCACCGAGACGCATAGAAGAAGAAGTGGCCGAGGACGAAGAGGCAGAGGCTGAGGGCGAAGAGGAACAGCCGGGAGAAGCAGAGGAGAAAGAGTAGGTTGAAAGTGGTAGTCGGGCTTGGTAATCCCGGCATCAGGTATGCCGGCACCAGGCATAACGTGGGCTTTGCGGTAGTCGACGAGATCGCGCGAAACCAGGAAGTCACCGGATGGCGGAGGCGGTTTCGGGCAAAGACGGCAGAAATACCCTGTATGCTATTGGTTAAACCTACGACTTACATGAACCTGAGCGGGGATTGCGTGCATGAGATATCTCGTGGATTGGGAATCCCCGCCTCCGGTTTTGTCATAGTGCTCGATGACCTAGATCTTGAGCCTGGCAGGATTCGCATACGTCAGGGTGGAGGCTCGGGTGGTCATAAGGGGATGAGATCGATCATCGAGCGCATGGGCACAGATCAGATTGCGCGAATAAGAGTAGGAGTAGGCCGCCCTCCAGAGGGCATGGAACCGGCAGAATACGTACTCAAGAGGCCGGGCCTATGTGAGAAAGAACTGCTTACTAAGGCAATCAAACTGGCTGCGTCTGCCGCAATGTTCGTTGCAGCAGAGGGCGTTGTGTCTGCGATGAACCGTTATAATGGACTCTTTGCTGATTAGTCTAGCGGTTAGGATTTGGCCTGCCGCGCGGGTCATCGTGGCCGGGCTCACCCATTTCCCACAATTCCCCGAGAGTTACCACTTTGTAGCCCATATCTTTTAGCGTGTTAAGCACCTCCGGAAGCGCGATGTGTGTCTCCTTGCAAGAGTCGCTGGCGTGAAACAGCATTATGGCTCCGGGGAACACCAGGCTCGATACCCGCTTGATCATCGTACTCACGCCTGGATTCTTCCAATCAAGTGAGTCCACAGACCAGATTATCGTGTCGTACCCCATAAGAGATGCGACTTCTACGACAAGGTCATCGTAATCGCCGTTAGGTGGACGGAAGAAGCGTGGTTCGGTTTTTGTGCTAAGCACAAGAACATCGTGCGCACTGCGTATATTATCTGCCACACCGCTGCGGGACAGCTGGCTCATATTAACATGCTTATCTCCGTGGGATGCTATCTCATGTCCGGCGTCAACGATGCTCTTGACTATCTCTGGGTGGCGACTGGTCCAGGGGCCGGACAGGAAGAACGTGGCCTTCTGGTCCATCTGTTCGAGCACAGATAGCACAAGCGGGGGAGTGGCCTCCCCCCAACTTATGTCGAAGGTGAGTGCTACCGCTCTTTGCTCTGTCTTCACGTAGAATACCGGCATGTTGAGTGTCGATGCAGGTCTGTAATCGAAGTGTACGGGGTAAAGATCAGCGCCTCGGCCGAACCAGAGTACTATGCCGAGCAAGAGCACGAGCCCAACATGCAGATGATATCCCTTTGAAGAAAGCTGCATGAACACATCCCCCCGTACCAGTCTACTGCAACTGACTCAGAATAGAACGTACGCTCGCTAGACAGGAGGGCGCTTTGAACACTATCTTGGCCGCGCTGATGGCTGCTGCGCTTGGATTCGGGATAAACCGTTGCTCGGTTCGCATAATAGGACGTAGAGCAATAACACTCTCAGGACCTGCATCGGAAGAACTCTCCAAGACAGGCTTTGCCGTGTTGCTGGGAGCTTCGCTGGTCTGCGCCCATTTCCTGTTCGGCGCAATTGAAGCGTTGTACGATGTGAGCAAGGGAGGTCAGCAGGCCATGCCTGCGGCGGTTCTGAGCATAGTGAGTCATACGCTGTTTGGGTACGTCACTGCGTTTGCCGCGGCAAGACTCGACAGCTGGCATGCAGGAGTGCTTGTGGCAATCTTGGTTCATTCACTGTGGAACCGGACGGTGATGGCACTCTGATTCGTTGACTCGGGATTTAGCGAAAGGTATAATTAAGCCCGTGCCAGAGCAAAGTTACGCGCACGCAAGATGGCTGGGGCTTTAGCCGGGGGTTTTGTGCTGGAGCCCTTTTTGGCGTGAGTGTTGCTCCTTTGCGTTGGGCATGCCAAATCTCAGGTAGGGTAGGGGTTCGATGAGCCTTCTGGGTCTAGTCAAATTCGCGACGAGTCACGCGAGACTGCAGTCTTTATCTGAGCATCTTGCGAGAGGAACAACGGAGCAGCTGTTATACGGAGTGTCAGGCTCTGTCGAGTCGCTGCTGCTAAGTTGTGTCAGGCATGAGACAGGAAGACCTGTGCTGGTAGTGACAGATAGTCTAGTGGTGGCTGAGAAGATAGCACAGGATATAGAGTCATGGCTGGGCGGAACGGTACATGTGTTTCCACCTCTCGAGGTGCTACCGTTCGAGATTGTCGCGCAGAGTAGTGAGATGGCCTCTTTCCGCATATCAGTGCTTAATTCGCTCTCTTCTGACAAAGCACCCATAGTCGTTGCACCTATAGCGGCGTTATTGCGAAAACTACCGCCGCCTGAGCAGTTCAACGCTACGGTTACGCAGATAGCGGCGGGAGAGATCATGGATTCCGACTTGCTACTCAAAAACCTGGTGCTTGGCGGTTACGAGCGATGTGATATGGTAGAAGGCAGAGGACAGTTCAGTAGACGGGGCGGGATTATAGATATTTTCCCGCCAAATCGAGACTACCCAGTGCGGCTTGAGCTGTTCGATGATGAGCTAGACTCAATCCGCGAGTTTGACCCCGTAACTCAGCGTTCGCTTGGTGAACACCCTGCATTGCGCATACCTCCGGCGCATGAGTTGGTTTCTAGGAACCAAGGCTTCGATGAAGGCCTCGACAAAATACGTCAGTCGCTTGATTCCACTCTTCGGAGACTTGAGACGCAAGGCCATCGCGTTCTTGCGTCAAAACTTAGAGACAAGATTTCAGAACATCTGGAGAAGATGGCAACAAGCAGAAGTCTTGAGGGACTTGACCAGTATGCGCCGTATTTTTACCCGCGGATGTGTTCGCTGCTGGATTACATGCCGCAAGATACTGTGATATTCGTAGATGAATTCGTAAGGCTTCGAGAGGCTGCTCTTCACAGCGAAGACACGTACGGCGAGATGTATCGGTCGCTTGTAGATCAGGGCTCGCTGCTTCCCGGGCAGCATACGATATACTTCGTGCTTGACGATCTTGTTGCCTCGTGGAAACAGAGGCAGGTCATATACTCGTCACTGTTGCTCAGGCGATTGCAGCATGCCGATCCTGAGAATGTCGTATCTGTGGTCTCGCGACCTGCACAGGTGTTCCACGGGCAGTGGCCAGTGTTCGTTCAGGAGATGCAGAGGTACAAGAAGCTGCGTTACCGGATTGTGCTCGCGGCGAGTTCCGAAGAGCGGGCGAAGAGGCTGTCTGCTCAGCTCAGGGATGATGGCATTGAGAACAGTCTTGTAGCGCAGATCCCGCGTGAACCTGAGCCAGGCGTGGTGAACATTGCGTCTACTCTTATAAACAACGGATTTGAAGTTCCAGAACTCGGTCTTATCGTGATAACAGATGCCGAAATCTATGGTCGTCCGAGAAGGCCGAGAAAGACAAGGGCTTTCAAGCAGGCAGGGAGGCTTCAGGACTACCGAGAGCTGCGCGCTGGCGATTATGTTGTGCATGTAAACCACGGTATCGGCAAGTACATGGGCATTCGTACACTTGAGATAGAAGGCGCGCACCGCGACTATCTGCTGATCCAGTATCACGGGGCGGACGCGCTGTACGTGCCGACTGACCAGATCCACGTGATACAGAAGTACGTAGGGCAAGAAGGACATGAGCCCAAGATCAGCCGGCTTGGGGGCACTGAGTGGGCAAGGGCTAAGCACCGCGTCAAAGAGTCTGTCAGGGAGATGGCTAGAGAACTCCTGAGGCTTTATGCTCTGCGAGAGTCTGTAAAGGGTTTCGCTTTTGGCAAGGACACTCCGTGGCAACACCAGTTTGAGGACTCGTTTCAGTATGAAGAGACTCCAGATCAGCTTGAGGCGACCAAAGAGATAAAGAACGACATGGAAAAGCAGAGGCCAATGGACAGGCTGCTGTGCGGTGATGTGGGTTACGGTAAGACAGAGGTGGCCATAAGGGCGGCTTTCAAAGCGGTCATGGATGGAAAGCAAGTAGCCGTGCTTGTGCCAACGACCATACTTGCCCAGCAGCATTACAACACTCTAAAAGAAAGATTCGACGGCTTCCCTGTCAGAATTGCGATGACCTCGCGTTTTCTAAGTCAGAAGGAGCATAATGAAGTGCTCAAGGCCACAAGTCAGGGAGTTGTGGACATCTTGATAGGCACGCATCGGATGCTCGGAGAAGGCGTCAGATTCAAGGACTTGGGCCTGCTCATAGTGGATGAAGAACACCGTTTTGGTGTTGGGCATAAAGAAGAGATAAAGCAACTACGAGCGAACGTCGACGTGCTCACACTTACTGCGACTCCGATACCCAGGACGTTGTCCATGGCGCTTTCCGGGCTTAGAGACATGAGCCTTATAGAAACTCCGCCAGAAGACAGGTTTCCTGTACAAACGTATGTGCTTGAAGCTAGTGACGAACTGATCAGAGATGCCATCATGCGAGAGGTGTCAAGAGGCGGACAGGTATTCTACGTTCACAACAGAGTGCAGTCAATAGACCGGGTTGCAGAGCATGTGAGTTCTCTGGTTCCTGCGGTTAGAATTGCCGTCGGGCACGGTCAGATGAAAGAAGACAAGCTTGAACAGGTGATGCTCGATTTCATCAGCGGAGAGTACGACGTGCTTGTCTGCACGACCATCATAGAGTCTGGCCTTGATATTCCCAATGCGAACACCCTGATAGTAGATGATGCTGACCACCTGGGGCTTGCGCAGCTATACCAACTGCGCGGGCGCGTCGGGCGTTCTAACAGGCTGGCGTATGCTTACTTCACATACAAGCGCGAGAAGGTGCTCACCGAGACCTCCGAAAAACGGCTGGACGCAATACGAGAGTTTACCGAACTCGGTTCGGGGTTCAAGCTCGCGATGCGTGACCTCGAAATCCGGGGTGCAGGAAACGTGCTCGGCCCAGAGCAACATGGCTTCATAATGTCGGTAGGTTACGATCTTTATGTGCAGCTGCTCGAAGAAGCCATAAGAGAATTGCGTCAAGAAGCAGTTCCGAAGGAGAAGCCTCAGGTAAGCATAGACATACCGGTGGATGTGTACGTGCCCGATGATTTTGTGCCGAGCCAGAGACAGAAGATTGAGTTGTACAAGAAGGTTGCGGCCATCGAGAGCCTAGAAGATGCGGATGAGGTTGCTGAGGATATACTTGATAGGTACGGCCACCCTCCCGTTCCCGTGCAGAATCTGCTGGCAGTAGCGCGAGTCAAGGTGCGCGCTCGAGAACTCGGTATTGTAGCCATATCCCAGCAGAAGGAGCGAGTAGGCTTCAAGTTCGGAGATGTAAACAAGAGAAGACTAGAAGCTATTGCTGGCTACCTCAGGGGGTTGAGAGGCCGGTTTACAGTGTCGACTACTCGCACGCCTTCTGTCATAATGAGACTTGAGTCCACTAAGTCTGCGCTCAGCGCAACAGAGCAGCTTCTAAAGAAACTATGTAATCTTGCCCTCTAGCAGGCTATTTGGTAGAATGGCCATATGATCTCGAAAGGGGTTTGGTTCCTTGTGAAAAAATTATCGGCCGCAATCGCACTGTTAATAGCAGCTGCAATGCTCGGCGGTGTATTCATCGGCTGTCAGCCTCAGGCGGCGCCCGAACCCGAAAAGCCAGTGGCAACTGTAAACGGTGTTGAGATAAGCCAGCGTGACCTTGACACGAGGGTTGGCATCTATAAGCTGTTCTACGGCCCCAGCATTGACACGCCCGAAATAAGGGAGCTACTGCTGGACCAGCTCATAGACGAAGTGATTATCGAAGAAGAGGCCAGAAGACTCGGAATCGAGATCTCTCAGGAGTTACTGCAGACGGAGTTCGGTTTCTTCAAAGAGCAACTTGAGTGGCAGATGGGCGGAGCCGAAGGCGCTGCGGCAGGGCTCAAGGATGCTGGTCTCACTGAGGATGATCTGAAGGCGTTCATAGCGATATACATGCTTGTCGATGATGTGTACGAGCAAGTTACGCTCGACGTGGACATGCCAGACGAGGATGTCAGAAAGTACTACGATGAGTTTCCGACTCAGTTTGTTGAGCAGGAGTCCATAAGTGCGAGTCACATCCTTGTTGAGACGCAAGAGGAAGCGCAGGAGGTACTGGGCAAGCTTAGCTCAGGCGCTGATTTCGGCGAAATTGCGATGGAACACTCCATTTGTCCGAGCGCGTTTTCAGGCGGAGACCTGGGTAGATTCGGGCGGGGCATGATGGACGCGACGTTCGAAGCGGCAGCTTATGCGCTTGAAGTTGGCCAGCTTAGCGGGATAGTTGAGACTGAGTTCGGTTTCCATATCATCAGGTTGGATGCGCGCTACCCCGAGAAGCAGCTATCGTTTGACGAAGTGCAGGGTGAACTTAAGCGTATGCTTCTCCAAGAAGTGAAAAACGATTTCTTCGACAACTACGTGAATGAACTGCAACAAGGCGCGAATATTGTGAGAAGCGGAGGATAAAGTTGGGACATCTGTCGCCTTATCTTTACCAGCTTGTCAACTGGTAAAATGTGAATAACAATGTCGAATGCCCTATATACTATCCATTGACTAGCAGCTAACACAGCACAAGGAGGGGCTTCGATGAAGGCGACAGGCATTGTCAGGCGGATCGATGATCTTGGGAGGGTCGTCATTCCCAAGGAGATTCGGCGGACGCTGCGGATAAGGGAAGGGGACCCTCTTGAGATATTCGTCGACCGAGATGGTGAGGTCATACTTAAGAAGTACTCCCCGATTGGTGAACTCGGGGATTTTGCCAAAGAGTATGCGGATTCCCTGTATGAGGCCACCGGACATATCGCTCTCATAGCCGACAGGGATAACATCATCGCCGTTTCCGGCGCGCCGAAGAAGGAGTTCCTCAATAAGCCAATTTCTCCCGCTGTCGAGCGGGTTATGGAAGACCGAAAGGCTGTGCTGATCAACAAGCCCGGTGAGCACAAGTACTGCAAGGAGTGTATCACCACGGACGAAGATACTGGGTGCAAGTTCACCGCAGAAGTAATCGCCCCGATTATTGCCGAAGGAGACCCCATTGGGGCAGTCGTGCTTTGCTCAAAGGAAGCAAATGTGCAGATGGCCGATTTGGAGCTAAAACTGGCTGAAACGGCAGCAGGGTTTCTTGCCAAACAGATGGAGCAGTAGGCCTCTTTGGAGAAAAAGTGACGGCCTTTTGGCCGTCCTTTTTATTTATGGGCTATTGCTGGAGTATAATTGGTACTGTTGGAGCCATCGATTTTGGAGGCAACATGAGCAAACGCAAAAGAGAGACTTTCCTCGGTGGAGCCTTTCTGCTGGCCTTGGCAGCGCTTGCGAGCAGGCTTGTCGGAGCGCTATACCGCATTCCACTCTATCCCATCCTTGGAAAAGAGGGTATGGGGCTCTTTCAGATGGCCTACCCGATATACGGGCTGATTCTCACGCTATCCACCACAGGCGTGAACATAGCCATCTCCAAACTGGTGGCCGAACGCGATGCCAAGCAAGACATCCGCGGTATAGCAGTGGTATTTCGAACATCTCTCTGGCTGCTTGGGATATCCGGCTTCCTGCTTTCTGTAGGGCTGTTTGCCTCAAGCGCTTTTATTGCCAATAATGTGGCCAGAGACCCAAGAGCTGTGATGTCCATTGCCGCGATTTCGCCCGCTGTGTTCTTCGTATCGCTGATGTCGGCTTACCGTGGTTTCTTTCAGGGCCAGCAGCGAATGGCACCGACGGCAGTATCTCAAGTGCTCGAACAGATGATCCGCGTGGGCACAATGTTCGTTTTGTCGCTTGCGCTGTTGCCTAGGGGTATCCAGTTTGCGTCTGCGGGTGCTACCTTCGGTGCGGTGACCGGTTCGGTTTTCGGCCTCACGTACCTTGTGTGGGTTTACAGCAAAGATGAGAGTCTGCCGAGGTTATCGTTGCCTGTGTTGCCGGGCACCAAGACAGAGCAACCACTCGAAGTGGTACGCAGAATTGTTCAGATCGCAGTGCCTATCTCACTCTCAACTGCGATACTCGGTCTAATGCAACTTGTAGACTTGGCTCTGGTTCCAGGCAGACTTCAGGCAAGCGGACTCAGTTATGAACAGGCCACAGCGCTCTACGGCCAACTCACGGGTGGCGCGGTACCTATCATGAACTTGCCGACCGTGTTCACAGCCGCGCTGCAGGTAAGCCTTGTACCGGCTATTGCACAGGCAGTAGCAATACACGACTACTCCAGAGCCCGTTCTAGAGTGCTGACAGCGCTCAGGCTGACATTCTTGTTGCTCATACCTGCTTCTGCGGGACTCTACATACTGTCGACAGAGATACCCGCTTTTCTGTACAAAGATCCTGGCGTGGGTCCTGCACTTGCGGCGCTTGCTTCAGGAGCTCTTTTCATGTCGGTACAGCAGACCACATCAGGCGCTTTGCAGGGTCTTGGGTACTTGCACGTGCCGGTGAGAAATTTGCTAACCGGCGCACTGGTGAAGATTGCGATCACTTATGTACTTACGCCTCTCCCAGGTTTGGGGATTAGAGGGGCAGCTTACGGTACGGTGGTCGGCTTTCTAGTGGCTTCTAGCCTTAACGTAACGGCACTTTCGTTAAGGCTTGGCTCTATCATGGACTTTGTTGGCATGCTCGGGAAACCCATTATGGCGGCCGGTGTGATGGCCATCTGCGTCAGAGCCTCGTACAACGCACTTCTAACTGTCACAGCAAGTGGAGGAATTGCGACCATAGGCTCCATTGCCATAGGAGGTGGAGCGTATGCACTCGTGCTCATGCTAATCGGGGGAGTTCGAGCTCAAGATATCACCGTCTTCCCGTGGATAGGACCCAGGGCGGCGCAACTACTACGACGCCTCAGACTTGTAAGGGAGTAATGCTACAGATGGACTTACAGACCAGAACTAGAGCGAATTTGACTATTGCCGGCCTCGGACCGGGGCCAAAGCCAGCAGTAAGTTTGGGTGCATGGCAGGCACTTCAAGAAGCCGAGTTCGTGATTTTGCGTACCGAAACCCACCCCATGGTGTCGATGCTCATTGATGAGGGTATTCAATTCGTCTCGTGTGACGACATATACGAAGAAGAGCCCGACCGCGAAATTGCGTGCGAGAAGATAGTAGAAAGGGTAATGCAGGCCGCGAGTTCGGGCCTTTCGGTAACCTATGCAGTTCCCGGACATCCTTGTGTACTAGAGCATACAACCAGACGCCTTGTAGAACGTGCGCGAGAGACAGGCCTTCTATGCACTGTAGCGGGTTCAGAGAGCCATATAGAACCTGTGCTCTGTGCGTTTGGAGCGGACATTTCGCGGGGGGTTGCAGTGTTGGATTCATCTACGCTGAAGCCCGGAAGCCTAGACCAGGTCCGGCATCTACCTGTGATTATCTTGCACGCTCACCTAACGGATGCGAATGCACTCAGGAGTGTGCTTAGTGGGGCGTACGGAGCAGAATACTCAGTTCGCATATTGTGTGCGACGGGCGCACAGCACGAAGTGAAGATAGCCAACTTGAGTGCGGCTTCGATGGACAAGATTGGTCTATCTGGCCCCATCTACATCTACGCGCCTCCCGTGCAAGACCACCCGGCCCGATTCGTGCTCGACCCGCTCATGAAAGTGGTCTCTCGTCTGCGAGGTGAGGGCGGCTGTCCTTGGGACCGCGAGCAGACGCACATGTCGTTGAGGTCTTTTGTGCTTGAAGAGGCATATGAAGTGGTCGAAGCGATAGAACTGGGAGAAATGAATAAACTCTGTGAGGAATTGGGAGACTTACTCCTGCAGATAGCGTTGCACGCTCAGATAGCCTCAGAGAAGGGCGCGTTTGACATAAACGATGTGGTCGAAGGCATACGCGGCAAGATGGTTCGCCGACACCCGCACGTGTTCGGTGATGCGATAGTTAACGATTCTCAAGAAGTGCTCGAACGCTGGCAGCAGATAAAGAGTGAAGAAAGACAACATAAGCCCGTAAGTGCGTTGGGCGACGTTCCTGCCCACTTGCCAGCTCTAATGCGCGCACAGCATGTGCAGAAGCAGGCTCAGAAGATAGGATTTGACTGGGAAGATGCGGCGCCGGTGTTCACTAAGGTGCGTGAAGAACTCGACGAGCTGGTTCAAGCAGCCGAAGGATGCACGACAGCAGAACTGGAAGATGAAATCGGTGATCTGCTCTTTTCGGTGGTTAACCTATCAAGACATATGGGTGTCGCTGCAGAAGTAGCGCTCACAGCTGCCGTATCTAAGTTCGTCACACGTTTCAGGTACATCGAGGAAGCGGCAGCAGAGAGTGGGAAAGACATCCACAGCATGTCTCTTGCACAGATGGATGATCTTTGGAATAGCGCGAAAAAGCGCGGGCTATAGAGGTTTTTGGCAGGCGAAGAAGAAAATGGCTTTAATGAATGTTGGCGTAACGCCAGAATTCCGGGGAGGAAACTCTAATGAACAAAGCTGAACTTATCAGTCGAGTTGCCGAAAAGGCCGAAATGACCAAGAAGGACGCCGAGAAGGCTGTCAACGCTGTAGTCGAGTCTGTCGAAGAGGCGCTTATGCAGGGTGACAAGGTATCCTTGGTCGGTTTTGGAACCTTCGAGGTCAGGTCGCGTGCAGCAAGAACGGGAAGAAACCCTCAGACCAAAGAAGAGATCAAGATCCCTGCAACCCGAATTCCGGCGTTCAGGGCAGGGAAGCAACTCAAAGATAAGGTGCACTAGCCAGTGCACAGCAAACTGAAGATGGTTGACAGGATCAGGCCCTCGGCCTGATTCTGTGCAAGTGGGAGGGATTTTGTGAGGCTGGACAAGTTTCTCAAGGTAAGCCGCCTTGTAAAGAGGCGTACGCTCGCCAAAGAAGTGTGTGATGCAGAACGCATAGAGATAAACGGCAGGACAGCCAAGGCGGGTAGCGATGTTAAGGTCGGAGATGTGCTGAAGATTCGTTTTGGACGGCGCACATTAGAAGTGCGTGTACTTGAAACACGCGATTCGGCGAGCACTGAAGTAGCCCGTTCAATGTACGAAGTGTTATCTGAGACAGCGCACAATAGTGCTGACTAGCGTTTGAAGACCTTCTGGCAAGGGGACACTATACCGACTAACCACCCTAGACAGGAGGTCTTATGCTGTGCACCCCAGATTCAGATCCACGACGGCGCTTATCTTGGGCGGGCTCTTTGTGCTCTTGGCTGCGGCGCTTGCCGCGGCTCCTGGCAGGCCGTTCTTGCGGCCTCAAGTAAGAGAAGAACCCACCATAAGCGTATATATGCATGATACAGGCGAGACCACGAGCATGAAGTTAGAAGAGTATCTAGAAGGCGTAGTGGCCGCTGAGATGGGCTCGGACTTTCCGCCTGAGGCGCTTGCAGCACAGGCCATCATTGCGCGAAGCTTTACCCTGCACAAGATAGAAGAGCGGGGTGGAACAAAGCAGATTCACAACACCGACGTGTGTACAGATCCAGAGCACTTCCAAGCGTACGATGCGTCGAGAGTCACAGAGCAAATAAAGCAGGCAGTGCGAGATACCAGAGGAATTGTGGCAACGTTTCAGGGTAAACCTGCGTTAGTATGGTTTCACGCAAACTCAGGGGGCATGACTGCAACTCCTGCGGAAGGACTTGGCTTTGACGAGTTTCCTGTTCCGTACGCAAATCCGATCGAAGACCCTGTTGCCGATGCCAAAGAGTGGGAAACGAGCGTATCTCAAGCCGAGTTCATCCGCGCAGTCAACGAGACTGGCGTACAGGTCTCGGCTATAGACTCCATAACCATTAGCGAAAAAGGCCCGTCAGGTCGCGCTACCAAAATCCAAGTAGGAGGCCAGCAAGTGAGCGCTCCGGAACTAAGGATAGCGCTGGGAGCAGAACGAATGAGGTCAACTCTGCTGGAAAGCATACAGACAGATGGCGCGAACGTGACTATAAGCGGTAAGGGCTTTGGACACGGGGTAGGCCTTTCGCAAGACGGCGCAAAAGCGCTCGCAGAGCAACGCAAGAGTGCGTCCGAGATTATCAGGCACTACTACAGCGGGCTAACGCTAGAAAAAGTGTGGCAGTAGACGCAGCCGGCAGCCGGAAGCAACAGCTTCCGGCTTTCTGGCAGCTTAGGGCTTGTCATCTAAACCATGGATTCGGCATAAGAATTGGACAGACAGGCTTCTGGGGGTGAGTCCATGGACGAGAGAGACTACCGAGGGCTGACAGATCACGAAGTGCACATCGTCAACCGAGAGGCAATGACGATAAGAGGTGTACTGCATATCGAGAGTTCAGATGACCAAGAGATAGTGCTGGACACAGAGCTCGGACTGTTGACGGTGCGTGGAGAAGAGATGCAGATCAAGCAGCTGAACCTTGAAGAAGGTAGTTTTTCGCTCGAAGGAAGCATTACTGGACTGCAGTACAGCCAGGGCGGATCGAGGTCCAAGGCAAAGGGTAAGTCATTCTTGGAGAGGTTGCTCAGGTAGATGGCGGCTGTGGACGTCCAGGTCTACCAGTTTTTTGTAATGGTGCTGGCAGGCGTAGCGCTGGGCGTTGTGTACGATGTGTACAGGACGTTCAGGCTGCTTGCAAAGCCGGGCGTTCTGTCCACGGCCATATACGACCTTGTGTTCTGGGTAGTAGCCACGATCCTCGTGCTGTGCGCGGTGTTCTATGCAAGCTGGGGAGAAGTGAGGATATATGTGTTTATTGGCACCGTAACTGGTGCATTGCTATACTTCCGGCTTGCGAGCCACGTTGTGCGAAGAATCATCAGGGGCGTCTTCACAACGCTGGTGAGGATGATCAGGTTCATCGTGCGGGTGTTCAATCTAATCGTAGTTCAGCCCCTCTGGTTTGCTGTTCGTGTTATCTCCCGAATAATCTCAACCCTGCTGTTGCCGTTTTGGGCGATAGCAGTTGTGACCCAGAGTGGGCTCCGAGACGCCATGCGCAGAAGAAAGCCTCCGACGAACGGTAATTAGTTGACGGGACAAGCAGGAAGTGAGGAGCGAACGAAGAAAGAGTCTAGACTAACGTATAAATATTGTCCACAATTTGTGCATAACTTGTGGATAACACGGGCTGTTAGATATGCAGATAGAGATCCGGGGTGCGGAGAGGTTGAGTTTTCGCGAAAGACAGGTAGTGGCGCTCAAAGAAATGGGCCACACCGCAGACTATATTGCGCGAAGACTCGGGATCAGTCAGGGAACAGTTGCGACCTTGTATAACCGTGCGAAGACAAAAGGTTACCAGGTCGTCATTGTGATTTCCGGTGATCCGCTGGCCCTATTCGACACCCCAGATGAAGAGCAGGAGGACAAGGGGGACGAGTAGGCCGTGCTTGCTTCTGAGGGACTCCAGCGGATCAGAGACCGCGCCAGAATGGAGGCACCTAGAAGAAAGATGAAACGGAGCCGCACAACTCGCGTAATTGTGTGGTTAATGGTCATATACGTTGCATTCCTAGTCGGCTCACAAGAATGGAGGCTGTACCAGCTGCGTCAAGAGGCCCACAGGACAAATCAGCTGGTGCTGATCTACGACGCAAGAAACCAGCTGCTTCGCTCACAGATTGACTATCTAATGAGCGATGAATACGTTGAAAAAGCTGCGAGAGAACAGCTGGGGTACATCAACGGTAACGAGATTCCATACATTACGAAGACCAAGACAAACAACTAGCAGATAAATTGGATATAGGACTATTTATGAGACGTATATATGGCCCACGGAGCCAAATATGGACGCTGTGGGCTATTATGCCTGCTTGACAGCCGATGCAAAAGCTCATATCCTGACTTCTGCAGCAGCCGGAGTGAAAGAGTCGCCGAGGACTTGTGTAA
>CAYQIY010000024.1:0-46777 GCA_964417635.1 uncultured Pseudomonadota bacterium
CGGGCCTGTTCGGCTTCTTCGTCGGAGAGTTTGGTGTAATCGAATGTGACGTCTCCGGTTTCATGTTCTCCGGCGTTGATATACGCGATTATGCTCTCCGATATGTAGCGGTAAAAGAGCATACCGAGGACGTATTGCTTGAAGTCCCAGCCGTCTACGCTTCCGCGTAAGTCATTGGCGATATTCCATATTGTGCGGTGTAGTTCAGCACGTTCTTGCTCTCTGCGATTATCCATGTATGTCTTCTCCTTAGATGGCATTGCGGACATAACCGAAAACGCGATTTAGAACAACCCTGGTGTTAAGCAGTACATGGTGCGAACCTCCCGGGGTTTTCATGGTTACTAGAGGTTCGCACCGAGTTGCCTTTGGCTCCGCCACGCGCGAGTTGCAACCAGCCATGCCGAATGAGTGTTCGGTTGACGTAACCTGTCACCGCGTGCCCACGCGCGAGTTGCAACCCGGGGGGTGGACCAGGAGCCCAGATCGCTTTATTCTGTCACTGCGTGCCCACGCGCGAGTTGCAACCTGTGAGGGTTCGAGCGGTAGAAATGCAGTACAGACTGTCACTGCGTGCCCACGCGCGAGTTGCAACTACGAGATAGTATCATCGAATCATCTGGAAGTAGCCTGTCACTGCGTGCCCACGCGCGAGTTGCAACAAGTTGCAGGGGATATTGCTACAGAGACAGCACTCTGTCACTGCGTGCCCACGCGCGAGTTGCAACATGAGACCCCGTAGGATGAGTAGAGGCTCTCGCCTGTCACTGCGTGCCCACGCGCGAGTTGCAACCTCGTTGCGTAGCAGCGTTTGGCTGTGTGTCCTCCTGTCACTGCGTGCCCACGCGCGAGTTGCAACCCCTACTAAGCCGCATTCCTGCCTCAACGTGTCATCCCTACAACAGGCTTGCGCCAATTGCCCGGTACTTACACTCCACAGGCGTCACTTTCCGCTTGACCAGCGGTAGATTCATATGCAATCTTTTCAAGGTTCTTGGCCGCGTTTACATCGCGGTCATGTTGTGCCTCACACGATGGGCAAGTCCAGGTTCGCACACGCAGTGGCAATGACTCGATCTTAAAGCCACAAGCCGAGCAAATCTTGCTTGATGGGTACCAGGCGTCCGCTCTAACGAGGCGACTGCCGTACCACTTGGTCTTGTAATCCAGCATCTGTGTGAAGGCATACCAGCTCACATCACTTATGCTGCGTGCCAGATGTTCGTTCTTCTGCATGTTCTGTATCTTAAGGTTCTCCACTGCAATTACTGACTTGGTTTTCGCCAGATGCGTGGAAAGTTTGTGCGCGAAGTCATTACGAATGTTCTTGATGCGCCAATGCAACCGAGATATACGTAATGCGGACTTGCGGCGGTTCGCACTCCCTTTGCGTTTCTTGGAGTGTTGCCGCTGAATGCGTTTGAGTCTCCGGAGGTGAGCTGCCAGAGGTCTTGGGGCTTCTATCTTCGTACCATCCGAAAGAACGGCAAAATGGATAAGTCCGACATCAATCCCCACGGCGGGCCCATCCACTGGTCTTGGGGTAGGTATTTCAACTTCACAAGCAACGGCAATGAACCACCGATCAGCCTCACGAGAGACCGTAGCATTCAAGGCTGTACCTGCTATGGATACCTTTTCCTTAGTCCTAACGATACCGATCTTGGGTATGCGGAAATGTCGACCATCTACCAGTATTGAGGCCGCTTCTTTCTTGTTACGTGCAATAGTGAAACTATCGCGTCTGCCCTTCTTCTTGAATGCAGGGTACCTGGCCTTCTTACTGAAGAAGCGTTGGAACGCGTTATGCAAGTCCTTCACAGAATCAAAGAGCGCGACGGCCTGAACCTCGTTAAGCCAGTCAAACTCCTGGTCGTTCTTATGTTGAGTAACCATACGAGAGAGAGCCTTAAATGAGGGCAGTTTGCCGCTTTGGCTGCGTATTTCGCCCGCCTGATTCAACGCCCAATTATAGACGTGCCTAGCACACCCAGCAGTCTTTCGGAACATGACCTCTTGTCTGGGTGTAGGGGAGAGTTCGTATTTGAATGCCTTATGTATAAGCATTTAGCAGTCTTCTCCCAGTGGTTATTCGAGCCTTCCATTGACTCAAGTACTCCACCCCGGCTCGAATAACCTCCTGGATTGAAGGTCGGAGTCTCAAGTAGTGGGTTGCGGGTAAGCACTACCTCAGCCAGAAGTCTACGGTTAGACTGATTCGAGACGCAAGCGAGAGCCAACCCGAGACATTGCTTGCAAGAGTGAGATAGGCGGCGCAATCATAACGGGCATTACTCCTGCCTCTCACCCCCCATACACCAGCACCTTCCTCCATTTCTTGCCGCGCTTCACCCAGTGGATTCGCGGCTCATCTGCCGACGCCCTTTTCACCGGCTTGCTCCGAGCCTCAGCCCGAGCGACGCGAGCCCGCTCCTGCTCCTCAAGCGCCTCCAAGACCCTGTCACCGAGTGTAGTCGTCTCGCACAGCTGCTTAACTCGCGCTTCCCACGCGGCAACCGACACGCCGAAGTGCTTTGCGGCTTCTTTGGATGGGCGTAGGCCGAGTATCCACTCCTCGCAGGCCTCCCCTGGCATGAGCAGATCCGCGGCGAACTCGTTGGCTTCTCGCTCGAGTGGCCCTCCGGCACACGGCCGGCACAGGAAGCACGGCTGCCTGTCGCGGTGCATCAAGTAGTGCCCGATCTCGTGAGCGATGGTGAAGCGGCGTCTGGTCTGATGGCGGTTCTTGTTAACCAGGATGCACCAGGCGTCGTCGACGCATATCAAGACGCCGTCCAGTGTGGACAACGAAGAGTAGTGCACCTCGAGGCCGAGGTCGCGGGCGAGAGATACCGGGTTCGGGCAAGGGCACTGCTGAAGTGTTGCATAACGCATGAGGGGTACCTCCAAACCGAACAGGTGTTCGTATCAATAATAGCAGATGGGGAGGAGGAGGGCAATGAGCAGAATGGCCGACTTCACAGGTGGAGGGGTGGGTTCGAGCCGGGAGTGGGCAACTGTACCAGATGTGCTTTCATTTCTGCTGTTTACTAGAGAGATGTCTGCATAGACGTTCATGACTTACCGACCAATCAGAATCTCCCTTGCTATTCAAGAGTCTCACGCCACCCACGACAAGATCTGATCTCGTGATGTCCATCGGGCAACCAAATCGGAGTAAGCATGCAATATCCTGAGTGGCTCACCTTCCCATACTAATGCATTTGCACGGTCATCAATCAGAGCGATACCTACCAAGGGAGTGCCTCCCTGCCTGACATCATGAAAAGCGAAGAACGTCTCAACAGCTAGAAATCTGGCATAGGAGGTGGTGTGAGTAGACAATGCGCGAATGCCGACAGGTGACTCGTTTTCGCGATTAATCAGAAAATCAAACCGATGTCTGGCGCGGGCTTTGCCTGGTACATGTGCCTCCGCTTCAAACTTTACCTGCTTATCGCGCAGGTAGCCCCGTACTGCCTCCTTAAACACGCTGCCAGACGTAGGTCTTGCCGAATATACGAGATCATGAGTGGCTAGCACTGTTCTCAATAGTGCATGAAGGCTTGCTCCTACATTGCCGTTCGAAGGCATGATCAACCTTAGCTCTCCATCCTCGCTCAGCGAACAGCCACCGGATGACAGGATTGCTGCAATAGCGTCCTTGCGTGATCCTGCCGAAGGGTTGAGCGAGACCCCGTTCATAAACAGGTAATCGTAAGTAGTGCCGCCATCTGAAATCACCAGAGAGCCGTCCTGCGTATGCGAGGACAGCAATTCTATCTGGTCTCCAGATGGATCTAAGAACGGAGTCTGCAACCTGCACTCCCCATCTGCACTGTGCACCTGAAACCCTTCACGGAGGAACTCCAGGTAGGCCTCAACAATGTCGTTGCAGGAATTCACGTTTCTCACCTCTACCGTTCTTAGAATACCCTTAACTGATAGTTGCCCTGTACCTCAATTCTAGCCTCTTCGAAGAAGGCGAACAAACTCTCATTTGGGTCTCCTAGAGGAATATCGTCCACAGGGTAAGCCCAATCTCTCTCCACCTTGTCGCTGCGCGGATGTTTGTGAGAGCCAGCGATCCGTTCTCCGTCTGGATTTCGGTGTGCACCATGATCCCAGCATCTCACCAGTATGACGCTACGATAGTATAATCCAAAGCTATACTTCTGTCTTGTGCGTTTGCTGCGATAAACAGCGCGAATGATTAGCTCTTCACCCGATTCACATACCACCGGCGCGGAAATCCGGTACGCGCCATTGCTCCATTCCCACTTGAGAAGGGTCGCATCGACAATCTTCTTGGCTATATACAACCGTTCTCGCTCAGGGACGCTCAAGAGGGATGTCATCTTTAGCATTGCCTCCTACAGTCCGAAGTTCCGCTTGTACCTTCCTGTTCATCCTCCTGAACTCCACGAGAGCGAGAACACTATTCGATGTCTCGCTAGACGATTCCGGCGTCCACGCCTGAACTCCTAGGTGCAAGTCCAGTTCAAGTTGCGGCCAATCAGAAGTTCTTTCATTTTGGCGTTGTGTGTGTTAGTCATTGCTACTAGACGTGTGTCAAAGGCGTGAGTATCCGCAAGAACACGCACGTCTGGCGCATCGTCGTAGGTCATCAAAAAATCTCCCTTGATGCGAGACGCCAAGTGAAACAACCGTCTGTGATCTATCTCGTGATGCGTGTATAATCGACGACCAGCGCGTTTGCCGCCCGCAGTATACGGTGGATCTATGAAGAAGACGGCTCTGCCATCTTCCAGGTGTCTTTCCGTCACGGTCAACCCATCGCCTTCTATGAACTCGATACTCGATCTCATGCCGTCAATAGCCCGAATCCTCTTGGCCAGGGTCTGTGGGTACCAACGGGAAGCAATGCCTTTGCCGTTTTCTCCGTACTTCAGGACGCCACTACCTGGAGCGAGGATTCCGCCATGGTTAGTACGGTTTCTAAGTAGGGTCTGGAACGCTGTGTCGCGCAGAGAGCACGGCTCCCGAGCTAACTCTTCGGAGACTGCTTGAGCACTCATCTCAAAGTCCAATACGCGCCTTGCGAGCCACTCGGCATCTCCGCCCAGTATTACCCGCCAGACGCTGCTAACCTGTTCGTCTAGCTCAACCATAACAGCCTTGTCAGCTAGTCTCTCTGCCACTACTGTCAGGCTGATGACCCCTCCGCCAGCAAATGGCTCCACAAATGTGCCTGGTCTGTGCTTCATACTGGCAAACCACCGCCGTATGTGTGGCACTAGCCACGTCTTTCCGCCTGGATAGCGGAAAGGACTTCTCTGCGGAACGGAGGCTACGTTAATAGGCTTATCTACTTCCCAAGTGTCAAGAAGTGGTGCCTGCCTGCTAAGGCTCAAATCGCGTCACCTCAAAGACCCCTGTTTCTGGGGCATTTTCGCTTTCCAGCTTCTCATCTAGCTTTGATTGAAGCTCTTGTACGAACTTCGCCTGGTCGCCAACCTCTGGTCTGGTTATCTGGCCTAGCGAGGTTTCAAATGTCGTATATACGATCTTATGTCTGCTGAGACAGTACCTGTTCTCGCGAAGCTCCAGATCGTAGACCAGCCAGGCAATATCAGCAGTGTCGGGGTCAACGCTATTCATCTTGGGCAGTGTTTCGAAAAAGCCCCGGTCAAGTGCCACGGCAATCTTCTTTTCCCAAGCATTGAGAATTCCGCCCTTGAACATGAGCTGTGGAGCGAGTCTCTTTCGGCTCGATGACAAGTAATCAGGTCTTGGGTAATTCGCCTGTCCTCGCCAGTCCATTAATGCCCCAGACACAGGGTCTTTCATGTAATGTTCAAACGGGCGCCTGATATTCCCGGATATGTACACGCCCTGAACCTCGAGTGCCCCAAAGGTCAGCAGACGGCCCGCCTTGTCATAGGAAACGAGAACCACATCAATGTTGCCCGCAACTTTTCCGTTCTTTTCGTGTAGACGTACTTCGCTTAGCGATGTCCAATCGTCACCCTCCGGAAAGAAGAAAGCTGCAGCGTCTTCAGCTATGAGCCATTCTTCCCGGAACCGGACTGGACATGTTATCGCTATCGACTCACTACCGAGGATGCTGCATACCCCCAAAGGGTTGTCGGCCTTATCCTTTGTGCAGTTAGGCACCCTATTGTTGAAGGGGCACAACTTGTTCTTGCGATAACGCATTGCATGTGCGGACAGGTTTCCTGGGGGAAACCCGAATACTTCTGCCAATGGTTGCTTCATGTTGGACAAGGCTTACACCTCTTTGCAGCGCATTGCGCCTTACTGTATATCTGCCAAATCAGCAGCTACTTTTGCTCCCTTTCCTTCTTCGCCCTCCTAAACTCCACGAACGCAAGTATCTCCTTGATGTCCTGCTCGGTGATTTCGCCGTCGAGCCTGAGCCAGGCCTCGACGCCTTGGAGCGCTTCTTCGAGGTTGATGGGTGCCGGCATTCCCTTTGGCGCTAGTGCTTCGGGTGTGGTGTTAAGCGCAGCCGCCATCTTCTTGAGTTCCGCCTCCGACGGCCACGTGTGGGCTGACTCCCAGAAGGCAATCGCGGTTCGCGGTATGCCGGTGGCTCTGGCCAGTTCGGGTTGGCTCATCCTGGCGTTGCGGCGGGCGGTACGTAGGCTGCGGGCTATTGCGGCTATCTTGGCGGTGTCGTCGGTTTCATTCGAGTCAGGGGGGTCTTCGTTTGCTTCGTCCTTATGAGCATCGTACGAGTTGGGGTCGTCGGTACGGCCCAAGAGGTAGTCGGTGGTAACGTTGAAGACGCGAGCGAATTCGGAGAGGAATTCGAAATCTGGCTCCCTAATCCCCCGCTCATAGTTTGACAGTACCGCATTTGTGACGCCCAGTTTTGTCGCGGCAGCAACCTGGGTTAGCCCAAACCGCTCTCGTATCCGTCTCAGACGCTCGCCCAACAGATTAGAGGCCAGTGTTATCACCCTTTCCTCCTCCTTAATCCTACCAACAGTAAACACTCCGTTGAAAGGGTTTCAACAAAAAGTTGAACTACCTATTGACAATCAACGGTTCGGCGAACTAGACTATAAGAGAAATCAACGATATGTTGACTCAAGGGGCGGAAAGTCATGCGTATAGGCGCGAAAATCAGAGCAGTTCGCAAGGCAAGAGGTATGACTCTTGCACAAGTAGCATCACGGCTAGGCATTACTGCTGCTGGTCTAAGCCTTATTGAACGGGATGAGCGCAACGTCACAGTACATCTGCTTGAACAGATTGCCCTAGTTCTCAAGACTGATGTCCGTGATTTCTTTTTGCCAGACATCAACGAAACGTTGACTGACAGACGGTCATCAGTTGCAGTCTGACAAGAAGCATCGAGCCAGATAAGGTAGCCGGACACCAGTACTACGATAGCCACTGTGTAGGAGGGACACCGATGAGTACAGACCGCCAGATATTCGACCTAGAGGGAGCAGCCCGCTACCTGGGCGTTGGCCTCAACACCATGGGCGACCTCATCAAGCACGGTAAGGTGCGTCATGTACATATCGGCAGACTCATTCGGGTCCACAAGGTAGCGCTCGATGAGTATGTTCTCAACAGCCACACCCACGACCCGGCCCAGGTGTTAGCGCAGCACGGGATTGCGGTGCCGGATGGTCTGCAGATAACGCGGCGCACGAGCACTTCAAGACGGTGACGGAGTTCATCGGTTGATTCCCCAGAGTGCGGGTCAACGAGAGAGAGGCAGATTCCTAGAACCGCAACGGATAGGAGGGACTCTTAAGTGAGCAAGGACGTTAACATCATCGACATCACTAACCTACCGCCTGTGCTTACCGCTCAACAGGTGGCCAGCCTGTGTCAGTGTAGCCCTCGTCACGTTTATGACCTGGTGCAGGCCGGTGCCATCAAGGGCGTCAAGATGGGGCGAATTGTCCGGATTACCCGTCGTGCGGTGCTTGAGTTCCTCGGGCTGGACTCGGAAGACGTGTCCGCCTAGCGTTTAGGCACATATGAAGTTGTCAAGGAACGGAGGGGTGCACGATGCGACGACCCACGTCGGAAGCAGACATACTGGCGGCACACGAGCGCGTTCTGCGCATCATGGTCAGAGCGATCCTGCGGGATATGGGCTACCAGACTGTGCCGCCTGAACAGCAGCCTCCGAGAAAGGCTCGGCTCACCAAGCCTCTCCGGCTTGTAGGCCCCGAAGACGAGACTCCTGTAATCACAGAGTATCCCGAAACGGTGACTATTATCGAGGCGGACAGGAGGTGATACCGACATGATAGGTACGGTAATCCGCGAGAATCGCGAACTCCACAGGCTTACCCAACCGGCGCTCGGCAGGAGGGCAGGTTGCAGCGAGTCGCTCATCCGGCTTTACGAAACCGGCCATCGCATTCCATCAGCAGAGGCAGCAGCATCCATCGCGCAGGCGCTCCATGCGCCCGAGATAGCGTACGCCAAGTGCCAGTCGTGCCCTGCTAATCTACTAAGCGTGGCCGTGATCTGTGGAGATACACACCCTAACACTCAGGTGCTCGTGGCGCTACAGGAGTCAAGAGAGGCAATCGCAGCAGTCGAGGCTGTCGCTGCTCACTGGGGCAGGGCGGAGAGGCGCGTTGTAGAGCACGCGTGTGACCAGCTACTCGACCTGGTTCCCATGGTAGGTGCCGCTGTGGCGTCGTGGTGCAGACAGTACAGCCTGGACATGAAGCAGATCGGCCGCAGGCACCGAGCAAAACTGGTGCAGCGCGGGCACGTGAGGGGAGAGGTTGCGGCGTGAGAAGACCACAGATTCACTACAGGGGCACCATCAAACAGTTCCTGCGGGAAGTGAGACCTGAGATCTGCCGGTGCGGAATGCTGGGGCTCAGGATAGCCACCGACTGGACGCGGATACAGCGCCGCATCAACAGGGCTGCTGCGATACGCTGTGTGGCCGCAGGATACGCGAGTGGAGGTGCAAGATG
The DNA here is from genome assembly GCA_964417635.1 of uncultured Pseudomonadota bacterium. GTDB lineage: Bacteria > Bacillota > Sulfobacillia > JAUYEF01 > JAUYEF01 > CAYQIY01. Next base: position 8,949 of record CAYQIY010000024.1, read on the forward strand.
AGACTCAGGCTGATTCAAGGTGCTTTGCTCGATGCGCGCAGGAAAAGCATGGCAGACGCATGGAGAAAACGCGCCGAACGTTTCCGTGAGTTGGCCAAGAACGCGAGCCAAGACGCTCAGGCTTCTTGCGATAACTCCCGGTTCTCGCAGATGCAGGCACACAAGCAACAGGAGGCCAAGTTCGAGGCGCTCTCGCACGAACTGCAGATGTGCGCTAAAGAGGTTGGCTCACACTATTCCTTCCACGAGGCGGAAGCACTGCTCGATTTACCGATTGCGCTCCATGACTACCTTAAGGCGCGCTACTTCCTTGTTGAGGAGATGTGCCAAGAGGCAGACGCCGGTATAGCACCCGATCTTGCGGGAGAGGCGATTGAGATTGCAGATGCAGTGCTGAAGGAATTCTTCACCGAGGTTGCACACACAGCGCTCCTGACGCTCACAAGCAAGGATACCAGCAAAGTAGCCTACGAGATACACAAGCATGCGCTGGACGCTAAGAAGTACGCTTGCCTGTGGTACAAAAAGGCCGCCCGTGAGAGCGGCACACACAACATATCCAACGACAGTATACCATACGCCGCAGCCGGCGGGGAAGGGAGGTATACGGCAATATGAGCAACCTGCCAGCAACGCTTGTGACTGTGGGAGGCATTAGTGGCTACGTGGACTCCGACGGGACGGCTCACATCAATCTTAAGGATGCAGCTTGCGGTCTTGGGTTCATCGAGCGCAAGGCTGACGGTGCCGAATATGTCCGGTGGCAGAGAGTCGAGGGCTACCTGAGTGAATTCGGTTTCTCCACGAGTGGAGAAAACCCGGCGCTGCTCTTCATCCCTGAGAACATCTTCTACCGCCTGGCGATGAAGGCCAGCAACGACACGGCCATTGCATTTCAGGAGAAGGTGGCAAACGAGATCCTCCCGGCCATCCGCAAGACAGGCTCATACTCCGTAGCCGTGCCCCGAACCTTCGCAGAGGCGCTGCGCCTTGCTGCAGACCAGGCTGAGCAGATCGAGGTACAGCAGAAGCAGCTCGTGGCCGCGCGGCCCAAGGTGGAGTTCTTTGACGCTGTGGCATCGAGCAAGGACGCCATAGAGATGGGGCGCGTCGCGAAGGTGCTAGGTATCCGTGGGCTCGGCAGGAACAAACTGTTCGCGCTGCTGCGCGAGAAGGGCGTGCTCATGAGCGGCAACATTCCGTATCAGGAGTACGTTGATCGCGGCTATTTCAGGGTGCTTGAGCAGAAGTACGTCACACCGGACGGCGAGACCCGCATCAGCATCAAGGCCCTGGTCTACCAGCGCGGCCTAGACTACATACGCAGGCTGCTCCCGGATGCTCGGGCAAAGCGCACAAAGACCGGATAGAGAGCAGTCAAGACATCAAAGGAGGATGGTCGCGTGAACCACATGAGTTACACGCACGAACTAATCGACATCGCCTCTAACAGCGCGCCGGGCGTGCCACGCCTGACGCTTGAGCGGCTAACCTTACGCAATTTTAAGGGTATTAGGCAGTTTGCCCTGGACCTCACTGGTGGGGAACACGCCAGCGTGTATGGCGATAACGGAACCGGCAAGACCACTCTGTTTGACGCGTTCAACTGGCTGCTTTTCGGCAAGGACAGCCAGAACCGCTCAGACTTCGAGATCAAGACGCTTGATGCCGAGAACCGCGTCATTCACGGGTTGGAACATGAAGTTGAAGGCGTGTTCGCGCTTCATGGCGAGCAGATAACGCTTAGAAAGGTCTACCAGGAGAAATGGACTAAGCAGCGTGGATCGGCCGAAGCAACGCTTACCGGTCACACCACAGACCACTTCATAGACGGAGTGCCCCGCAAGAAGGCCGAGTACGAGGGCATTGTCGCCGACATTGTGGACGAGAAGGCGTTCCGCCTGCTATCTGACCCCTCGCACTTCAACGCGCTGCACTGGGAGGAACGCAGGCGCATCCTGCTCGACGTGTGCGGTGACGTGTCCGATGCAGACGTGGTTGATTCCAACAGCAAGCTCGGAGAGCTGAGAGCGATTCTGGGCAAGAGAAGCCTGGACGACCACCGGAAGGTCATTAAAGCCCGCCGCACCGAGATAAACAAGGAACTCGAGAAACTGCCTGTGCGCATATCTGAGGCGCAGAGGGCGCTGCCAGACATGTCCGGCGTCAACGCCAAGGCAGTGGAACAACACATCACCAACGCGAAGGCCGATAGGCAAGCCAAGCTCGAGCAGATCGCGCGCGCGGAGATGGGCGGCGGCGTGGCAGAGAAGCAGGCTGAACTCTCCCGGGTGCGGTCGCAACTGTTGGATATGGAGACTGCAGCAAGGCGCAAGAACGAGGACGCGCTGCGGGAGAAGCGCATGGCACTGCAGGAAGTGAGGGCGTCGATTGCCGGCGCCGAACGCAGCATCAAGGAGTTGGCGTCTGCGGCTCGGCAACACGAAATCGAGGCTACCCAGCATGCGTCCGCGGTTAGTCACTACCGCAGCGACTGGCACCTGACAGACGAAGAGGAACTCAACTACACAGAAGAGAGCGCATGCCCCACGTGCGGGCAGGCGCTGCCCACAGAGGCGCTGCAGGCAGCCAGAGATAAAGCTGTCGCCGACTTCAACCTGTGGAAGGCGCAGGAACTTGAACGCATCAGTGCTCTTGGTAAGGCCGCCAAAGAGAGGCAGGAGCGCGCTGAGGCTCAGGCCGCTAAGTTCCGCGAGGAGTTAAGGGAGCGCGAGGCCGACATATCCCGGTTGAGCGACCAAGCCCTTGGCATCGAGCAGGAGCTGGGCATGCTCGCATCCCGGCAAAATGACTTCTCGCCGGAATACGTCGACCTGACGAAGCAGCGCGATACGCTTCTCTCCCAGATTGCGGAACTCAAGCAAGGCAACCAATCAGCCACGGAGTCGCTCAAGTCAGAACTTGCTACCATAGAGCAGGCTATTTCTGCGCTCGAATCCACGAAGGCAAAACTCAATCACGCAGAACAGGGCAAGGCGCGCATCGCCGAACTGCAGGCCCAGGAGAAGAGCCTGGCTGCTGAGTACGAGCGCCTTGAACGCGAGCTCTATCTAACAGAAGAGTTCGTGCGCACCAAGGTACGCCTGCTCGAGGAGCGCATCAACAGCCGTTTCAGACTTGCGCGCTTCAAGCTATTTGACGTCCAAGTCAACGGCGGTCTGTCGGAGTGCTGCGAGACGCTCTACAACGGAGTGCCCTACAACTCGAACCTCAACCGCGGGGCCCGCACGAATGTAGGCCTCGACATCGTGAACACGCTTTGTGAGCACTACGGCTTTGCGGCCCCGGTATGGATAGATAACGCCGAGGCCGTCACCCAACTGATTCCCACGCACGGACAGATGATTAAGCTCGTCGTGAGCGAGCCCGACAAGACCCTCAGAATAGTGAAGGAGGCTTAAGAGAGCATGGCAACCGCTGAGAATCAACTAGCGACAACTAGCACAAACAGAGCCTTGCGGCCGACGAAAAACGACACAGTCAACGCCGTGATGACCAAGATATCGCAGCTTCAGGCGCAAGGGCGCCTGAGGTTTCCTGCCCACTACAGCCCGGAGAACGCGCTGATGAGCGCTTACCTGGTGCTGCAACAGACTCTAACCACGGACAAGAAGCCGGTGCTTAAGGCATGCACACAAGAGAGCGTCGCAAACGCACTCCTGGACATGGCCGTACAAGGCCTGAATCCCATGAAGAAGCAGTGCTACTTCATCGCTTATGGGCAGCAGCTTGTGTGCCAGCGTTCATACTTCGGCACGATGGCAGTGGCAAAGCGCGTTACCGGCTGCCAGGAGATATTCGCCGAGGTCGTGTACGAGGGCGACCAGTTCGAGTACGAACTAAGACGCGGCAATAAGCACATCACAAAGCACCTGCAAGACATCAATAATGTGCGCGGCGACAAGATCGCAGCGGCGTACTGCACCATCATCGGGAAAGATGGGCAGGAGTACAGCGAGATCATGACCATCGACCAGATCAAGAAAGCATGGGCCAAGAGCAAGATGAGCCCGGTAGACGACAAGGGTAACATCAAGGCTTCTTCCACCCACGGACAGTTTCCGGAGGAGATGGCCAAGAAGACGGTGATTAACCGTGCCTGCAAAGCCTTCGTGAACACCAGCAACGACTCCACGCTTGATGCGGTAATTGAGCACTTCAACCGTTCAGATGAAGTGCTTGAAGAGGCAGAGTTTCAGGAGGAACTGGAGCAGCACGCAAATCAGGAAGTGCTGGATGACGGCGAGATTATCGAGCAGGACGTTGTTGATGCTGCGGTTGAGCAGCCGGAAGAGACCGCTCCACAAGCACTCAAGACGGAATCGCGAAAGGCTGAGCAGCCTCGCTTGGATGGGCACCAGGCGAGGAAGGCTCCGGGGTTTTAGCCATGGACTTCGCGGCCTGGGCAAGCAGCAGTGCAGGAAACTTCTACACCGTGAGCGACGGCAAGACGCGCCTGATACTCGAAGCCGGCGTTCCATTACGGCAGATCCGTGAGGCATTGGACTTCGGGCTGTCGCAGGTGTCAGCCGCGCTCATTACGCACGAGCACATGGACCACGCCAAGGCTGCGAAAGAGCTTCTCAAGGCCGGCGTTGAGGTCTACTGCTCCAAGGGTACGGCAGAGGCTCTTGGACTTGACCATCACAGGCTGCATATTCTCGAGGCGAAGCGGCACGTGCAGATTGGCACCTGGCACATTACGCCCTTCGAAGCCGTGCACGATGCGGCTGAGCCTTTGTGCTTTGTGCTAAGGAGCGGATGGGAGAAACTGCTCTTCCTTACCGACAGCGCGTACTGCCGATACCGCTTCAGTGGACTGACCCACGTGGCCATAGAGTGCAACTACGACCTGGATGTTTTGAAGACCAACGTTATAGCCGGTGTGATTGATAGAGAAGTGAAGCGACGGACTGTGCGATCGCATATGAGCCTGCAGACACTGAAGGCATTCTTTAAGGCGAACGACCTGCGCCAGGTTAGGCAGGTCTGGCTGCTGCACCTGAGCGGGGATAACAGCGACGCTGAGAGATTCCGGAGAGAGATACAGCAACTCGCGGGCAAGCCTGTGGAGTGTTGCTGATGAGCATCGTCCCCGGCGCCACACAACTGAATAGCCACCGGAGGGAGTATGTCCGGACTGCCACGGTGGACAGCCATGCAACCAAGAACATCGGTGCCGGGGACAAAGGGGGCTTTTGGGTGAGCCCGTGGGTAGCGTACTTACTGGGATGTGTAAGCGGAGTGGCGGCGGTACTTACGCTCGCGCTCTGCATGGTGGCCGGCGAGGCCGACAGAAGGGCGGGGCTCAAGTGAAGGCCGCGGCAGATCCGTGTCTATGGTGTCTGTGTCCGCATTGTGGCGCCAGCATCGCATGTGATACTTCCTGCGGTAAGAATGCCGACTACTGCGCTGACATTTGCAGGGGAACTATGCCGCGCGAGACCTGCAGCCGTTACCTGGTACCGCTCGGTAGTGAGGTGAAGAGCAGTGAGAAGTCTTCTTGATATGCAGTGGAGTGGGGAGACCCACGACATCACAGAAACGCGTCCGCATAGTGTCCATAAGTCTTCCGCGAGGGCGCGCCTTGTGGCTCTGAAGGCACGTATAGAGTCCGGCCTGTGGGATTTCGCGCTTGACCGGGGGCCGGTGGCTCGGAACGTCAAGATAGGGATACTGCTGCTCGTGGTGCCTTGGTTCGTATGGTTTCTTGTGCAGGCGTATCGCATGTTGTTTATCCGTTAGGGAGGGTTGCAGTAGTGGCTAGGGCACGCAACATCAAACCGAGCTTCTTCACCAACGACCAGTTGGCGCAGGTGCCATATGAAGCACGGCTGCTATTCATTGCACTGTGGTGTTTGGCTGATCGTGAGGGACGGTTAGAAGACAGGCCTCTAAGAATCAAGGCAGAGGCCTTCCCGTATGATGCTGTTGATGTTGATGCCATGCTCTCAGCGCTTGCTGAGCAAGGCTTGATAGTGCGATATGAGGCCGAGGGCAAGAAGTGTATCTGGATCCCCAAGTTTGCCGAACACCAAAACCCTCACAAACGAGAAAAGGAGAGTACTATCCCTGCCTTTTCCGGTACCAGGCACGACCTAGGCAGTGCCGAGGCACAACCTAGGCAAGGACGAGCCCGGCTGAATCCTGATTCCGGATTCCTGAATCCTGATTCCGGATTCCTGAATCCTGAATCAAAAGATGCTCTTACTAAGATATCTAGTCTTAGTAAGAATAACGGCGCCACGAAGGAAAGCGAGCAGAAGTCAAAAGCGCACGGTTGCATTCGCAACCAAGAAACCAAAACCCGAATCATCTCTGCGTGTGAACGACTCCGCATAGCACTTGGGCTCAAAGGCGCTTCGATTTCGAGCCAGGAGCACACAGCGGTTGCCGAAGCCCTGGAATCTTTCTGCGCAGGTATGCGGTCTCGTGGCTACTGCAAGCCCACGCTCGGCAAGTGTGGCCCGTATCTTGAGAAGCGACTCATCAGACTCATCAACGACGCGGCAAAAGGCACAAACAGCATAAGGGCCCCCACAGCCTGGTGCAGTTATGTCTGCTCGCTGCTTGAGAAACTGCCGGATGACGTGGACACATACGAGCAGGTGGGTCGGCTTGCGAAGGAGGCGCGGATATTTTGAGCCTGAAGACGATTCGGGACGAGTGGATGAAAGACATGGATCTGTCTGCGGCAGACAAGGCCCGTGTCTGGAAGAAGGCTGAGCCGATATTCCGACCGGCGTACGAAGCCTATGGCGAAAACGTACTGCTGTGTGCGATGGCCTACTGTGAGATGCACGGCAAGTATGCCGCGGAGCAGATTGTCGCAGAGGCAAAGAGGCAGTATCAGGCGCGAGAAGACGTCAAAGCGAGTGAACCTGAGCAGTACGACCAGATGGAGCAGACAGCAGTTGATCCCAGAGATGCGTGGGTGCAGGAGTTGCGAAGGGCGATGTTCTCTTACCTGCGCGGCCATATTACGGTACTCGAGTATGCGGAGAGGGTAGAGGACGTACTGAAACGGCACGGTAAGTTCACCGGAGCCGTGATAGACAGACTAGAAAGCCTCAAGAAGGGAGCGTAGACGCGGTGGAGGAGCAGCGTGACGAAGGCAAGTTTAGCACGTGCGGCAGCGATGTCGACGACCTCGGCCAAGAGATAATCGCAAAGTACAGACAGGAACTTGCTGAGGCGAGAATCCAGTACTTATACAGGCATGGCGGATGGTCGGCCAGCGGCAAGGTTGTGGCCGGCGAGGCCTACAAGGTTGACGAGCGAAAGCAGGCCGGCGGCTACGAGTTTGACTTCGAGATTGTGCTGAACAAAGAAGTCTGGCAAGACGCCGAGCAGTCAACAAAGAGAGCCATACTGCACCACCAACTGTGCCACTGCGTGTGGGCGGTCAATGAGCACGGGGAGTTCGACGCAAACGACGACGGGAGCCCCAAGTGGCGCAAACAACCTCATGATTTCGGCGACTTTCATGAAGTGGTCAAAGCGCACGGCACCGATTGGCACGAGGATTTGCGGATACTGCGACGAGTGATGGAGCAGCCCAGACTGCCAGGCGTAGACGTGAGGGTGGCCGATTGAGCGCCCGATTGACGTTACCCGGAGCGCCGGTACCGCCGAAGCCCAAAGAGTCAGAGGTGCGGCGGGCTGTGCGAGACTACCTGAGGCTCAAGGGCTGGTTCGTGTTCCACAACCTGCAGGGCCTCGGGTGTTACCCGGGGCTGGCAGACCTTACCGCTGTGAAAGCCGGCCGGGTCGTCTACGTCGAACTCAAGCGGCCGGGCGGCAGGCAGCGCAAAGCACAGCGGAGGTTTCAGCAAGACCTAGAGGCTGCGGGCGGGGAGTACCTGCTCGTGACCGATGTGGAAGATGTGATGAGGTGGGAAAGTGAAGATAAGCCAAAGAGGGTGACGTCATGAAGAATGCCAGTTACGCAATAGGTGATGGGCGAGTGCTGTTCGTGGACGACGGTATCAGCAAGGGCAAAGTATGGGGCGTGTACTACCGCAAGCCAAACGGCTCGCTCAAGCGCTTCAGGCCAATCCCATTATGCGTGACGCCGTCCGCGGCACAGGCATCACTGGACGATTACGCTCGGCTAAGAGGGCTGGAGGCGGTCTGATGTGCGGCACCTCACCCCAGTTCACGTAAGTGATCACGCGCTTGAACGGTACTGTGAGAGAGTGGCACCGCTCGGCAGAAACAGTCTCGCGCGAGAGGTGAGGCGTCACTTGCTCCCGTACCTAAGGGTCGGGGCTGCTGTCAACAAGGGAGCAGTGCTCGTGGAGATACACCCGGGAATAGTGGCCGTAACGCTCCCGAGCCTGCAGGGCGGCTGGGAAGTGGCCACGGTGATGGCGCTTGATAGAGAAGCAGGATAGGCTTACTCTTGAGAGGAGATGGGGGCTGAGAGTGGAAACTCCTACCAAGAAGAACTCACAGAATGTTGAAATGAGTAAGCAGGAGGCTGTTCGCCGCGTCCTTAAGGCTATGGAAGTCTGTGCTTGGGGAGATATCATCATCAAGATGCAGAACGGAAAACCGGTGTTCGTTGATGTCGTCTACAGGGAGAGGGTGGGGTAGCATTGGGGATGACGTGACGATGAGTATGGATGGGGAACACAGTATTCCTGACGCGCCAAGAGCCGTGCTAAAGGCGGCGTTTCTCGCATATCAGTTTGCCACCGAAGATTCGGCTTTTAGTAAGAGCCATAAGTGCGTGGGAACTATACCACAAGTGTTCTTGGTGAAGGCTGTCTCTACCATGAGGGCAATAGCAATTCTTTGCGCAGCAGGCCTGACATGCGATGCGATGGTCCTAGCCCGAACAGTGATTGAGAGTGCCATTGACCTTCACTACATATGTGACGATCCGGGCGTTCGTGTCCCACAGTATATGGACTTTACTGCTCGGGAGTGGAGAAAGGCGTACAGTAACCTGCAGAAGTTCGCAGGCAGAAGCCGCATAGTCGAAGTTTTCGGCGAGGACAAGGTAGAGAGGAGAGATAAGAAAACCAAGGCACTCATCAATGAGTTCAAGGCACGGAATATTGGGATCTGGAAGGACCGAGCTTACGGCGAGAAAGCAAAAGCAACAGGCCTATCGAGAGTATACGACTTTGGGTACGAGATTTGTACAGAAATAGCCCATGGCAGTCCTATTCGGCTCAGAGACTACACACAGGTAGTCGATGACGGGGTCGTTGCTGCTGCTCATGTTCAGCACAAGTACGTGAACCTCGCGGTGCTGATTGCTGGGACCGCGTTCTTAAGCATGTTGTGTGATGTGGTTCAAATCCTCAAGGTATCAGACCGTTCGGGCATTGATATTCTGCAGCAAACACTTAAGGTCTTGGCCGATAAATAACCGAACAGAGCAGTATTGTCTAAACTAGGTGGGCTACGCAAACACGCGATGCCGATTCATTCCCCGAGATAGGGGGTGGGTCGGCATTTCTCATTGAGGGGGATGGATGTGCTGACTGTAACCGTATTTGAGCGCATTGCTTTCGCGGACCCGGGCATCTTAGTAGACCTGCAGTGGCTGGGCCTCTTGGTCATTAGCGACCACTTACCTTTGGTTGCGGTTGAGCTCATGCGCGAGAGAGCGTACCGACGCATAGGCAGACGTCTGAGGCAGGTGAAATCTGCGTGAGCCGAGTCACGCCGCAGCAGGTAGACTGGCTGCTGTATAATCTTCCCGGGCTCAAGGCGGTGGTAGAGGCGATGGAACCGCCTGTGTCGCGCTCTATCGTCACGCGGCCTGCAACGCAGACCCCGGCAGAGCCGGGTGGCGTGGTACAGTCGCTTGCTGTCAGGCGTGCTAGCATATCCACTGTGGTAGATGCGGTGGAACGTGGGTTGAGGTTTCTAGCGCCGGAGCACCAACGCCTATATAGGCTCAAGTACAGGAACCTGGCACCTCGTCGAGTGATCGCCAAGAAGGCGTTTTTGAGTGAAAGATCCGTGTCTCGTCATCTTGGCACCATTAGAGCAACAATTGCCCTGCATGTAGGCCAAATTCCGGATGAAATGTTGGCACATTTTTGGCGCGAAATTGGCACCGTTTTGGCACCTGGCGTGGCACATCTGTGCTATAATCCGCAGCAGGAGAAACTGTCGAATGGAGGCGCCCTCAAAGGCGTCTTTTGACTTGTGTGGAGAAAGAAAGACAGCCAGCAGAAGACTGGCCGCATGTGAGAACTCACGCTACTTTTTCTTGTGCTTAGTCGGATCCACGATCTCGTACTTCTGACCCGGCTTGGGAGTTGGAGGGAACGGTTCACCGGTTACGACGGTGCGCTCTTCTTTGGTTCTCCCACCCCTTGGGCCAATGATCTCAGCCTGGCCCGATTGCGGTACTTTCTGACCGGGCTTGAACGGACCCTTTTTGGACACCTTCTTCACCTCCAGGTAAAATTATACAGCAAAACCCTGAGGAGAGATAACGACATGCCTCTACCTGTAGCGGTAAATATCGGCGGACATCGATTCTCGGTCGAACTTGTCGATGTAGTCAACAAGTATCAACCGAGGCGCGGCGAAATCCGACACCTCGAAGGCAGAATCCTGATCGACTCAAGCATGATGGAGAGTAGGCGAGAGCAGAGCCTGCTGCATGAGATTCTGCACGAAATAGACCAGCAGTGCGGCCTCGGTCTTGAAGAGACTGATGTTGGCAGGCTGGCCGAAGCGCTTTATGCGGTTCTAGTAAACAATAGGCTGACTTTCGGAGGCCACGGGGCGACAACCAAAACCGGTTAACGGCATTGTAGAGAATATCCTAACCGCCCACTCAGGCGGTTTTTGTGTTGCGTAGAGGAGGCGAGGTGACATGCGTGGCAATATGCGGGGCCAAAACACGAGCGGGCACGCCATGCAAGTACACCGCCGGCTGGGGTACCGATCACCTGGGCAGGGGCCGATGCAAGTTTCACGGCGGCGCCAGCAAAGGCGCTCCGAAGGGGAACAAGAACGCGCTAAAAACCGGTGAGCGCGAGACCATCTGGCTCGACCAGCTTGCCGACGAAGAGAAGGCTCTCTACACCTACGTTACCACGGACAAACTCAAGGCTCTCGACGAAGAGATTAGGCTCATCACGATACGCGAGAGGCGTATGTTGCAGCGGATCGGAAACCTGAGGAAGCACGACATGACTGTGATTGAAACGGTCTCTGCTCAGGGCACCGAAAAGGGGCAAGAGACTGACCTGCTTACGGAGAAGCGCCAGGCCACACTCGGACAGATCCAGGCCATTGAGGATGCCCTAACACGTGTACAGGCGCAGAAGGCGCGACTCATTGAAGCCAAACACAAGATTGAGATGGACAGCAAGGCGACGGGTGACCAGGGCAAGGGGCAGATAGCCGATCTAATCGATGCCATGAGGAAGGCCGCGGAGGACGAATACGATGCTGCAGATACCGAAGGGTAAGCAGCGCAGGTCGATTCTTGAGTCAAATGCAAGACTGAACATATGGCAGGGAAGCGTTCGGTCAGGCAAGACCTTCGGCAGTATCATCAGGTGGCTCGACTACGTGGCCCACGGTCCGCCTGGCGAACTGCTCATGGCTGGCAAGACAGAGCGTACGCTCAAGCGCAATATTCTCGACCCAGTACGGGAGCTAATAGGCGCTGACTTCCGCCTGGTTCAAGGCCAGGGTGAGTGCCATATCTACGGAAGGCGCGTTTATCTGGCCGGGGCAAATGACGAGCGGTCTGAGAGCAAGATCCGCGGACCGACATTTGCCGGAGCGTACGGTGATGAACTCACTCTGTGGCCTGAGTCATTCTTCAAAATGCTACTCTCCAGGCTATCCGTACCTGGTGCAAAGTTCTTCGGCACCACAAACCCCGACAGCCCGTATCACTGGCTAAAGCACTACCTTGACAGAAAAGACCTCGACCTAAAGCAATGGCATTTTATGCTTGACGATAACCCACACCTCGATCCCGCTTATGTGGATGCACTGAAAAAAGAGTATACGGGCCTGTGGTATAAGCGGTTCATCCTCGGACTGTGGGTTCTTGCGGAGGGTGCGGTCTACGATATGTGGGATGACGACGTTCACACGGTCGATAGCATCCCCGATAGGTTTGACCGGTATCTTGTTGGCGTGGACTACGGAACCGGGAATCCGACCGTCTTTCTGCTAGCAGGACAGAAAGAACAGAGCCTGTACGTACTTGACGAGTACTACTGGGACAGCGCGAAGCAGGGCCGCCAGAAGACGGACGCCGAGTACTCGCGCGATCTCCAGCGATTCGTCATGGGAAGGACGCCGCAGGCAATATGTGTGGACCCGAGCGCTGCGAGTTTCATTCTGCAGTTGAGGCGAGATGGTGTACGGGGCATAAGGCAGGCCGACAACTCGGTTCTCGATGGCATAAGGACTGTAGCGTCATTTCTTACGGCACAGCGCTTGTTTGTGCATGCCAAGCGTTGTCCTAACCTGCTTAAGGAGTTCTCGGCATACGTGTGGGATCCAAAGGCGCAGCAACGGGGCGAAGACAAACCCTTGAAGCAGAACGATCACTGCGTTGATGCTTTGCGCTATGTGTGCCAGACCATATTCGGTAGGTTGCCCGCCGCGCGCGCTATTGGAGCCAAACCCAGGGGATGGTGAACGCTATTGCCTGTTATTCAAATAGGCCGAAACGAATACGACACTTGGCCACCTGACGACGAACAGAGCAGGGCCCGCCTGGAGAACTACCGGCGGGCTCGACTGCTATTCAAGGGGCAGCACCATGATGTGTTTGAGCGCGTGCAACGCTGGTTGGAGCGTGAGGCGGACAGAAAACTGATCTACGTGGTCTGTAATTTTGCAGGGCTGTTATCAAAGGTGTCAGCGGATATGCTGTTTGGCGAGCCGGTGCGCGTGTCGGGTCCCAAGGCCGCTGACGAAAAGTCAAGTGAGGCCGTTACTGCGATAGTGGCCAATAACGATTTGCACATTACGAACTATGAGATGGCGCTCAGCGCTTCATGGCGAGGGGAAGCCATCTACAAGGTTCGGTACGGCAAGGCTGGCGATTGGGCCGAGCAGCCTATGGCCATCATCGAAGCTGCCACGCCGGAGATCTTCTGGCCGATCCTCGAAGAGGATAACGTGAGAGGCCTCCAGGGCGGCGTATTCGGCTGGATCAAGAGGCTTGGCGATAGAAAGTATCTAAGGATCGAACGCCAGTTGCCTGGGCGTATAGAGAATGAACTCTGGCTGCTGGACGGCTCCAGAATAAAGCAAAGGTCCAGGCTCAGCGTGTTCCCAGAGTACAGCGAACTCCCGGATATACAGGAGACCGGCTTCCCGGGTCTGTTGTTCGAGTTCGTGCCGAACTGGCGACTTGACGATGAGTTCTGGGGCATCTCCGATTACTACGATCTGGAGTCCATCTTCGACGAACTCAATAACCGTGTATCTCGTATCAGCCGCGTACTGGATAAACACGAATCTCCTCGACTCATCTTACCTCCCGGAATCATGAAATGGGACGAGCGTCATCGACGCTGGTATGTCGAGAAGGAAGACCTCGAAGCGATAGAGGTCAACCCTGCCGAGGAGAGCGTCGGCGACCTTCCTCGCTACTTGACGTGGGACGCGCAGTTAGAGGCCGCATTCAAGCAGATTGACAAACTGCTCGAACTGGCCTTCTTGGTCTCGGAGACCTCTCCAGATGCATTCGGGCTGGGCGAGAGGGGGCGGGCCGAGTCAGGTAGAGCGCTCAGGTTCAGGCTCTTGAGGCTGCTGGCAAAGATCAGTCGCAAGAAACTATACTTCGATGCAGCTCTTACTCGTGCGGTCTACGCTGCGATGTACCTTGAAGCCAAGCACGGCAATGGCCCCGAGCCGGTTGAGCCCCGGATCGAGTGGCAAGACGGTCTGCCTCAGGATATGCTGGAGGCCGCCCAGGTTGAGCAGATTCGCACAGGAAGCAAGGCCACAACCAGCGTCAAAAGCGCCGTCCGTCGTCTTGATAACCTTACCGGAGACGAACTTGCAGAGGAACTGGATGCGATTGCGGAAGACGAGTCTTCAGGTGTCCCGGCAGAGCCCGACCGGTCGGGTCTGAACCTTAATCTCGACGACGATCAGGGCGAGATCTGATGGCCTGGAACCCTGAACGAGAGGTAGAAATCCTGGCCAGCGCATACAGGTCGGGAACGCTTGAGATACTCAAACGCATTGAGCGCTTGACTGCAGCAGAGCGGAGCAGCCACCATGCACGGGCTGCACTGACAGAAGTCACACAGATATTACGTGAACTGGATGAGTTCGCCGACGAGTGGATAGAACAGAACATTCCTGTGGCGTACCGAACCGGCTGGGAGGAAGCGCTCGACACTACAGTATATGCGGGTCGACAAGCCGTAGGCGCTAGAGTGTCTTATGCAGACTTCGCGCGGATCCATCGCGAGGCAGTGGAAGTGCTGGCATATAGCCTGCGGGATAACCTGCGCTCAGCGACTCAGAAGGTCGGAAGGCAAGCGACGGACATCTACCGGAGAGTTGGACTGGAGGCCACTCAGCGGAGGCTGCTCACTGGTGAGACCATCAGCGAGACTACGAGTGTCACCAAGGAACGATTTCTCAAGCAAGGCGTCGTCGCATTCGAGGATAGAACGGGACGAGTGTGGAGCCTCGATAGCTATTGCAGGATGGTGGCCAGAACCACGACGCGCGAGGCCGTAAGCGTTGGCACAATGAACAGGGCGGCTGCAGGTGGGTACGATCTCCTTATAGTGAGCGAACACCATCCCACCTGCGAGAAATGCGCTCCGCTTGCAGGGAAGGTCTTTAGCATTAGCGGAGATACGTCCGGGTACCCGAAGTGGGAAGGATATGTGCCGGTACACCCCAATTGTCGCCATGTTATAAGTGTGTATCAGCCGAAGTTTGACTCGGACGCAGAACGCAGGAAAGAGCATAGCAATACGAGCCTCACGCAAGACCCCCGTAGCGAAACTGAGAAACGGGCGTACAAGGCCGCACAGGACGACAACCGTCGTAAGCGCGATCTAAGGGATCAGTACCGCAGGTACAGGGCCAGGCTAGGAGAGAAGGCCGGCACGATCCAGAATTTCGCCAGGGCTAAGAAGGCAGATGGGCATAAATGGACCGATCTGCAGGCTGAGTATCGTAAGCAGGGCGCGTCGGCAAAGGTACAGATAGAACGATTCCAGGGAGACTTCATCATCCTGGATGGAACTGGTAGAATTGAATTGGAGCGAGTGCCTGGCAGCCAGCTAAAGACCCAGGAGTTCGTAGAGGATTGTGTGAGACTGGCTGAACTACAAGGTGCAGACTTCACCGGGGTCAATATAGTTAACATTGACGGCATCCTGAGAGGGAGACCCAACATCAATGGCTTTGTGTCAGCGAGCAGTCCAGAGGATAAGATATATCTGCTAGCGACCGATATTCAGGGGCAGGCAGCACAAGCAAAGAGAGGTTTGGCGGAGTGCTATAAGGCGCTTAAGCAAGATGTGCTACTGAAGAAGATCGATCGGCTTGATGACTTTAGAGAATTGACCAAGAGGACGCTACTTCACGAACTCTCTCACATTGAGACAAAGCGAGTAGTTGGCAACTACCTGGATTGGACTCCTGAGGACTGGAAACAGGCGGGGCTGGACGAGTACGTGACAGAAGTCTTCTGGGCCAATGGTTGCGTGCCGGTAACGTCACGGGAGATCGGTGAATGGATAGCCGAGGATCTTAGGTTGATGTATGATCCGGACAGCCCATATCCGCATACTTATGCCGTTATCTCCGACTTAATCAATCCGCTACTTGCTGAGTTGCGAAGGCGGATTTTGCGAGGTGTCCTAAGATGAAAGCCAGGTTCGACAAGTGCATGCTAGATAGGCACGTTGACTATGTACAGAGGTTAAAGGACGTGGATATTGAGGCGCTCAAGAAGCGCCTACAGGGGCCTAAGCCATCCTGGGAAGAGGTCAGGAAGCATATCAAACCTGACGACGAGAACTCCGAATTACTGCACTAGAGCGGCGTTAACTGCGCCCTAGATCTTCGCCTTCAACGGCGATCCCGATGATTTTGGGATCTCGGAATACCACGGGCAGGCCTGCATAGTAGAAGGTCTCTCTAGGCACAGCGCGAAGGCCGTGTTCTCGCATAAAGTACCCGGTAGCCCAACCACCAAGCCGAATTAGCGTCGGCTTTTTCTTCTGCCGTTTAAGCAGTCCGATGCGGTGATTGATGCCGACGCTTACAGAAAGTCGATCATTGTGAATGCTCCAGAAGGGCCTATCGTTCAAAGAAGTTCACCGCACATGAGTGATCAGTCAGTAGATCGATATTCGCCGTCTCGGGAACAGGTTTCCTGCGACGGCGATTGCATTTTAGCATATGATGCGGGCCCGGAGCCCGGAAAGGATGGTCCAGGTGACCGAAAGACGTGAAGGTGTTGCAGTGATGGATATCCAGTTGTTTGCAGGCGATGGCAGTGGTTCCGACCCCTCAGGCGCCGGCGGGGCCGGTGATCCTGGCGGCTCAGGTGGCCAGCCGGGCAATGCGGGAGGGAACCCGAGTAATGGTGGTGGCCAGTCGCAGCGAGTGTTTTCGGAGGAGTACGTGTCTGCGCTAAGGAGCGAGTCCGCTGGCTACCGTACGCAACTGCGTGGGCTGGAGGCAGCGGTACGCAACCTTGTAGGGCTGAAACCAGACGAGCCCATCAACGAGAATGTGCTGGGTCAGTTCGGCCAGAACCAGAAGCAAGCAGTTGAGAAAGCCCAGGAGGCCGCTAAGAGGATGCTGCTTAAGGCGGAGGTACGCATGCAGTCGATAGACCTCAAGATTGTTGACCCAGATGCAGCAATTGCTCTAGCTGATTTGTCTAAGGTCCAGGTGGCCGAGGACGGCAAGGTAACCGGCGTGAAAGAAGCACTCGAAGCCCTCGTCAAAGAGAAGCCGTACCTGGTGGGCAAGGGTAGTGCCGGCGGGGTCGGAAGCCCGGGTTCGCCTGGAGGTGGCAGCACTGGCCTGACTCCAGAAGAAGAGGGTCGCAGGCTTGCCGAGGAGCGTAACAAGGCGGATGTTGAGCGAAACAAGCCTAAAGGTTTTGACCCATGGGCGAGGGGTTAACTAAGTTGACACTCATAGGAGCGTGATACAGGTGTCTTACAATCTGCAGTTCAAGAAGGAATCCTTTGCCGGGGAGATACCGTTCCTGGACAGCGCGCATGTGCGCTGGATCCGTGGCGGCATAACGATTGACCGGACAAAGGTCACAGAGGTGGAGGGCAAGCGAAAACTAAAGGCGGGTGCTTTTGTCGGAAAGGTCGCGGGCGGCAAGTACGCGCCGTATGTGCCGGCGGTTGCCGCTTCTAAGGTGATTGGGGACTCCGAGGACGATAACGCGGTTCTATTTAGAGCGAAGTTGGCGGGCGTTGGCGGAAACGGCATCAAGGTGCAACTCATAGATCCGTCCGGCAACAATCAGCCGCTGTCAGTGCTGGTTGAAGCCGATACCATCAAGGTATCGCTGGCGACAGGAGAGGCCGGAGCCATCACGAGCAAGGCCAAGGACGTTGCTGCGGCAGTCAACATACATCAGATAGCCAAGGCACTGGTGAGTGCAGACGCTACCATCAATGATGACGAAGAGGGTAACGGAGTAGTGTCAGCCACAGAAGGAGCTGTGGCACTGGCGGGTGGAGCAAATGCCAACATAGATAACGTCGTGCTGCTCGGCACGGATGTAGACGTTACGGAACATGACGCGGTGGCGACTGCTCTGGATCATGCCAGGGTGATAGTGGCGCGTCTGCCACAAGCACCGGACGAGTACATCAAGGGCTTGCTGCCCGGAGTGGTGTGGAAGTAACAGTTAACGCGAGGTGATATGAAGTGCATCCACTGCTGAAAGAGTTCTCCAGAAAAAAGGTGCTGGCCTACGCGCGAGCGAGGCAGCCGCGGGTGCATGTCGGCCCCAGCCTGTTTCCGGAGAAGATGATAAACGAACTCACGTTCGAGTACTGGAAAGACCTGAACCGACTGCCGGTGATGGCGAGCCTGCAGACCTACGGTGCTGAGGCGCAAATAGCCAGCCGAGAGGGCGCTGAGAAGATCTCCGGGGAAGTGCCGCCCATCAAGCGCAAGATTAGTCTCAATGAACGGGCGCTACTGGCACTAAAGCGCGAGGGTGCCGGCGATGTCGATATGGTGAAAAATGAGCTTTTCAACGACCTGGACAACATGATTGACGCCGTCTACGCCAGGATCGAGAAGATGCGCATGGACGTACTGGCGTACGGCGCGATGACCCTAAACGAGAACGGTGTCATCCTGAACGTTGATTTCGGAGTTCCGACAGAACATAAGGTCGTGTGTGACGGTCAGAGCGGGAGGCCGGCGCCGTGGGATGACACCGATGATCGTGACATCATCGGCAATCTGCAGGCATGGTGCGAACTGATAGAGGCAGACACAGGTATTCGACCGACAAGGGCGCTCACCTCAGACAAGGTAGTGTCGCACATTCTCAAAGATGGCGTGGTGCGCCAGATGATTCACGGAGACCTCGGAAGCGCACGCCCGGTGTCTTTGGAGCAGGTAAACCAGCTGCTTGTCGGACTGGACCTGCCTCGAATTGCCACATACAACTTGCAGGTGCGTGCACAGGCTGAAGACGGGGCCTATAGCACCATGCGGTTCTTCCCTGTGGACAGGATAGTGCTGCTTCCGCCTACTGCACTTGGTGACACGCTCATGGGACCGACAGCTGAGGCTCTATTGGACGATGAGGTCGAGGCCAAGAGCGTGGCCGGCATCTACGCATGTGTCACTCATGAGAACGAGCCGCCCATGATCTGGACAAAGGCTGCTGCGACCTCCATGCCTACGTTCCCCATGGCGGATACGGTGCTGCAGGCCGTGGTGCTGTCCGCTTAGAGGTCAGTGACAGAGTGCTGGGGAGTCTTCACAGGAAAGGCTCCCTTTTTTCTTGAGGTGATCTCATGAGAATAACGGTCGAGGACGCGGGAGAGTACTTTGCGAACAGGCTACACGCCGAGGCGTGGGCACAGGCGAGCATGGCCGACAAGCGTAGGGCGCTAACCACTGCGGAAGCCCAGGTGACAGCCCTCTTGGCATCTGCAGATAACAGGCCGCCTTCGGAGCATTGGCGCATGGCTGTATGCGAGCAGGCCCTGTGGCTGCTGGAGTTGACTGCAGGCGATCTCGAACGTGCGTGTGCCATGGTCCAGGGTGTCACAAGCCGGCGCGCGGGTGACGCTGCTGAGACCTATAACGAACAGAAAGCAACGAGACACTCTGGAGGGTTAACCTTTGCACCGATGGTGCTGGCAGTGCTTTCCCGCTACGTGTCCCGCAGGACGGGGGCACTGCGCTGATGGCCTGGTCGTGGATCTTCGCGCAAGAGTGCCTCATCAAGCGGTTGTCAGGCATAGATGGGTGGAAGAGTCCGGTATACAGTGATCCGCAGCTCAGCGCTTGCAGGTGGCAGGTTAAACAGAGACTGGTACGTGGGACAAACGGTGAAGAGGTCATGGCTGTAGCGGAAGTGTGGCTACCACCAGGCACTACCATAAAGCCAGAGGACATTCTGATTTACCCGGTTGGCGGCGAGGAATACCGCGTTATTGCTTGTGGTGATGCAGTGATGCTCGACGGCAAGACTGCGTACATGAAGGCGTGGTGCTAGTGGCAGACAGCATCTCAGTGAAGTGGGAAGGCTTCGGTGAGGTCAAGAAGGCGCTGGAGCGCTGGGAAAAGCACGTAGTTGCTGCAATAGCGAAGGCGGTTGACGAGAACGGAGAAGACCTGCTGCAGAAATCTCAGGCACTGGCACCACTGCTGACCGGCGATCTGGCAGGTAGTGGCACCAAAGGCAAGGTAGTTGTGGACGGAACACGGCACGAGATATCCGTCACCGTTGGATTCCATAAGGCCTATGCTGCACGACAACACGAGGCGCCGGTTAACCCTGGGCCGTTGACAGCAAGTAAACCCTTAGTAGACGGGATGCAGCCTGGTCGTAAGTACCTGGAGAGACCCTTGCGTAAGTACATCCAGCGCTACCGCCAAAACATAGCCGATGCTGTGAGGGACGTGACCGGAGGTGCACGGCGATGAATCTGCTTGAGGCAGTTCTTCAGCATATTCACCAGAGTGGGATCGCCTCATTCGGCTTAGACATGTTTGCTAACTCATACCCAGCTAGAGCACCAGACGAATGCCTTCTTGTAATAGACAACGGCGGCACGCGCGATGCGTATTGGGAACGAAGCGACAGAGCCATTCAGGTGGTGTCCCGCAGCAGCATCTACCCAGCTGCTTATGACAAGATCCAGAGAGTTTGTGACTTGTTTCACGGCGAGACAGCAAGAGCCAATTACCAGTTGGGTCAGTACTACGTGTACACCAGTCGCATGGCGCAGGAACCCGGGTACATTGGCGATGACGAAAAGGGCAGGCCCGAAATCAGCGTGAACCTTGTGTTCACAGTTAGAAGCGGGTAGCCACGAACGAGTCATCCCTCACAAGATGACTATTAAGGCGAAGGGAGGGGAACTCATGTCCGAAAACATACGGCTTGGGCCATGCTCGGTGACGTTTGGATCTTTGGAGATCGAACGTACACAAGGCGGCGTCGAACTTACCATAGAGCCATTGCTCAAGGCTATTAAGGTGGACCAGTTCGGCCAGTCTGACTATGACGACCGTATAGTCGGCTGGAATGTGCGAGTGAAAGTGCCTCTTCTCGAAACCGATTACGACACCATCAAGGGCGCCTTGGTGTACTTGGGGGAAATCGGTACCACGCAGACCAAACTAGCTGACCGCGCACTCGGCACATCGATGCGAGAACTTGCGGATGTACTCACGATTCACCCGCTAGAGAATGCTGCCGATAACCTTGCAGATGACGTCACACTGTATCTGGCAGCACCCGTCAACCAGGTGACGCTGGGCTACAACTTCGAAAACGAACGCGTGCTTGAGGTCGAGTTTAAGGCATATCCAAAGGAGGACGCGGATCCCACGGAGCCTGATGCTTTCTTCTGCATTGGCAATCCCGCGGCTGCATGACAGGGATAATACAACGTTTTGAGAGGGCTCTTGCTGGGCAGGGGCCCTTCAACTATGAGGTGATGATTGTTGACTGAGAAGAGTCTGCCGAGGAGCAAGACGGTAGTGCTTGCGGACGGGAGCAAGGTGGAAGTCAAACGAATGCCACTCGGGCGCTATGTGCAGTTCTTCCAGGAACTGAAACAGTCGCCCGAAGCGTTGAAGATCATCAGTGATAAACCGGAGGCCGAAGTAGTAGCGCAAATCCCGGCTGTTGTGGCGAGCTGCTGGAGCGATCTGGTCGGCTCACTATCGGTGGCTACCGGCATAAGCCGGGAGACTTTGTCAGAGAGCGAGGCTATAGGGCTTGAGGAGGCCGTAGACCTCGTCTCAGCGGTTATCGAGGTAAACGGTTTTTTCGAGATAGCGTCCAAGGTTACGCACCTGGTATCACTCGCGCGTCGGAAAGGCACGGCTGGCTCCATGAAGTAATCGCGTGGTTTGGGGAGAGGGGTATCTCCAAGAAGCAGGTGTTCGAAGAGTACTATCCGGATGAAGTCGGCGACATAATGGCGGCTGCGCGTCGGCTTAAGGCTCTGGACTACTCTATGCAGTATCGGATAGCCTGTGCGCCATTTCTAGACCCAGGAGAGGCTACTCAACTCTTGAAGGACATAGACCGGATGGCTCAAGTAGTTGACCCACCGGGCGACCATCGAAGTGAACGACTTGACCGTGGGGCATTGCAGGCATTAAGAAGCCGGTTGGCGCTGAAGCGTCGTACGCGGAAAGGGTGAGGCACTGGTGTTTGACGTTGGCTCCATAGTAGGCCACATAAAAGCCAGTACCCAGGGCCTCCAGGCTGGCATACGGGATGCGAAAACTCAAATTGACTCGTTTGAAGATCGGACGAAGAGACTCAGCAAGACGCTAGACTCCGCCGGCAAAGCGATGACGGCGGTTGGCACCAAACTCACCAAATGGATTACATTGCCCCTAGTAGGCGCTGGCAGTGCGGCACTAAATTTCGCGTCCGATGCCGAAGAGACACAGTCTAAGTTCAACACGGTTTTTGGCGACATGGCGAATACCATGAACGACTGGGCTGAGCGACTGGGCAAGGATGTCGGGCGTTCAAGAACCGATATAAAGGCCTGGTCTGCTACGCTTCAGGACACGTTCGTCCCCATGGGTATGGCAAGGGGTAAGGCTGCTGACCTATCAAAGTCACTGGTGGAACTCGCCATTGACGTAGCAAGCTTCAACAATATGGCTGACAGCCAGGTCATCGAGAATTTCACATCGGCAATTGTCGGTAACCACCAGGCCGTAGCCAAGTACGGAATTATCATCAACGAGACGAGGCTACAGCAGGAAGCGCTCAATCGCGGCATGGATCCCAAGAACCTCACCGAGAATGAGAAGGCGGTTCTCAGATACCAGATCATTCTCGCTTCATCTGCCGATGCCATGGGAGACGCCCGGCGGACTGCAGGTAGCTTCGCAAACCAGATGAAGGCACTCAAGTCTACTGCTCGCGACCTGGCGGAGGATGTAGGCAGCTACATCATCCCATATGCCACAAAAGTGGTCGGGTTCTTAAGACAAGGCCTCGAATGGCTGCGGAGCCTGAATCCGGAGACTCAACGCACGATTCTGTTGATTGCCGGCGTTGCATTGGCCATTGGTCCGTTGGTGCTGGTGCTCGGCAAGATGCTGACTGTTGGCGGTAAGGTAGTTGGATTTCTTGGAAGTCTCTCGCCTCCGATGATTGCGCTTGGGGCAGGAGCGGTCTTCCTGTACCAGGCCTGGCGTAACAACTGGGGCGGCATCAGAGACCTCGTATCTGCTGCCGCTTCGTCCATTCAGGCGCTTTTTGGGCGAGTACAAGTGAGCCTGGCCATGCTTGGCGAGGCGTGGCAGGCGATACTCGATGGGGATATCCTACGCTCAGCAGAGAGACTGCTTGCATTCCTGAGTGGCGTACTTGGACCAGGGTTCAGTGAGTCTTTCAGTGGTATCGCGCATGCGATCCGGGTGACCATGGATGCGATCTCAGGCATATGGTCAGGATTTTGGGACAATGCTGCCCGTGTGTTTGGCATGTTCCGTGAACGCATAGGACCCATTGTGATGGAAGCGTGGCGGTTCCTGTTACAGGTGTTCTCGCGCGAAGGTTCAAGCCTCGGTGAGACTTGGGCAGTGCTGTGGCAAGGGGTAAGTAGTGCTGTCAGCACCGCGCTTGCTATTGTCACCAAAGTAATCGACGCGGCCACGAAGCTCATCGGCTGGCTGTGGGAGAAGTGTGGCGATGGGCTAATGCGATTGGTGTCTAGGGCATGGGACCAGATACGACTTACGGTGATTTCGGCACTGTCCGTGATACAGAACGTGCTGGGCCTTGTGCTGGCAGTGATTCAAGGAGACTGGGAGAAGGCCTGGGAACATGTCAAGAACCTAGCTACCACTGCTTGGGATTTCATCAAGAGCACCTTTAGCAACGCGCTAGGGGCGCTCACAGACATAGGCAAATCGCTTGTTGAGGGAATCTGGAACGGCATTTCGAGTGCGGGCAAGTGGTTGAAAGATAGAGTCACGGGTTTTGTTCAAGCCGCGATTCCCGATACCATCAAGAAGATCCTGAAGATCAGTTCGCCCTCGAAACTCATGGAAGAGTATGGACAGGCGGTAAGTCAGGGGCTAGCCAGAGGGGTTACCAACAGAGGCATCCTGGTTGAACAGGCCATCGAAAAGGTTATCAAATCATCTTCGCTTTCACTTCAAATCCTCGAAGCCGAGCTTGGTCTTGTAATAGCCAGAATGGGAGAGACAGCGTCCGAAAGCGAGAGACTGGCGACCCAGATGTACTACCACGAGAGCCAATTGGCGCTGGTTACGGAACGCGTATCTGTGCTCAAACGTGCGTACGAGGAATTGAGTAGAGTCAAGGGCGAAGCCGCGGAAGAGACGCGAAGGCTATATCTTGAACTGCTCAAAGAGCAGCAGATCCAGGCAGGTCTTGAAGCCCAGATGAAGACACGCGCGCAGCCTTCTTCACCTCCAGACAAGTTGCCTGGCACCCCTGAACTCAGGCTATACGTCGACCGACAAGTGTCAACAGGCGGTGCGATTAGTCTAGATGATCTTGCCGACTACGAAGCGCAGATTATGGCTGAGGCACGTGCTATTAGCGAGCGCAGGGGCGTTGACATGGGTGTCGCACGAGAGATGGCACTCACGAACGAAATGCAACGCCTTAAGGGTGAAGTGCCGGAATACCACAGGGGAGGCCCGGTCGGGGGCGAGTGGACAAGTGGCTTGAAAGAGGTGCTTGCCTGGTTAGAGAAAGGCGAGACGGTACTGACGCAGCGCATGACGCAGAACCTCATAGGTATGATGCAATTACTGACTGCGCCCTCTCCTGTTGCTGGACAAGCGCTTGCCATGGGACCGATAAACATCACGGTTTACGCGCAGGACGGCACCGACGCTGGTCGCAAAATCGCACGAGAACTGAGGAGGCTTGGAGTATGAGAGAATCACTTGGCGTACATGATCGTATAGGCGCAAGGCTGACGCAGAACCCCGGAGCAACAGAGGCCGGGGTTCTGACCATCAAGGGCATGGTTGATATTGTGCTAAGGGACGTAAATGGACGAGTCAAGGAGCGCAGGAAGGCGGTCCCAAACCTGATCGTCACAAACGGGCGTAACGGGATATGCGACCAGCTACTTGCCTCGCCAACAATCGCAAAACCGACGCACATGGGCATTGGTACGGGCACCACTGATCCGGCGCTCGGACAAACAGCCCTAGTGACCGAAATAGGAACTCGTCAATCAATCAACAAGAGCAGGAACAACAATGTGCTGACAAGTGTCGCCACGTTTGCAGCAGGCAACGGTACTGGCGCTATCACAGAAGCCGGCATATTCAACCAAAGCACCGGCGGCACGATGTACTCACGAATTACGTTTGCAGTGATCAATAAGGGCGCCAACGACACCCTGGAACTCACCTGGACGTGGACCATAGGCACGTAAATCATCGGCTAGGTGCGAGGCGGTGAGACGATGTCGCAAGGATTCAACTACAGCCGCTTCGATGAAGCACGTTTTGACGTTATCGAGTATCTGGTTGGGGCTTCAGACGTCTTATCGCTGGCAGACCACTTGAGGAGAGCTGCAAGAGTCGCAAATACCGATCTGCTGGCACTCACCGATTCAATCGCTCGGACGGCGAAAGCGCTAGCGGCAGATACAATTTCCGTTAGCGATGAAATGCGGAAGTACCTGCGGGCAGTAACAGAGGACGCGTTGCGGCTGTGCAGTGAAAACATATTCGTCCCAGCTAAAGTGTTTTCTGAAGCCGAGGGCCTTCAGGGTTGGAACTCGCAGCAGGGCGCTCAGGTAACGCGTTCGGGCGATGTGGCTCTAGTGGGAACACACAGCATGAAGGTCATAGCTCCTGAGAATGATCTGAACTTTGTGGGCGCTGTCTCCGGATTAAGCACCCTTTTGGTGCCCGGCCGCAAGTATCGGGCGTCCTGTTCAGCGTATATTCCCGAAGGAATGACGCTTGGGGGTACATGGCAGCCAATGCACATTCACTGCTTCGGGGACGGGATGCCGGTTCACAGTTATACGACCCATGCACAAGCCAGAGACATAAATGACTCAACCCCACGCGGGCAATGGATCGAACGATGGATCGAGTTCACCCCGCACCAGGGTGAAAACGTCAGGTTTCGGGCATTTGTAATCACCACGCAGGTCCAAGCACGGGGGACGGTCTACGCAGACGACTTCCGTGTCGTGGATCTACAGGCAGAGACGCTGGCTGCACGAGTAGGAAAGGATGTATCAGATGCGCTGGCTCTAACCGACAGTATCTACCGGGGAACGGCCAGACACCTTGCGGATGCGCTATCAATCCTAGACTTGGTCGCCATCCTTGCATCGCTTCCGCGAAGTAACAGATTACGCTTTCAGACCTGCTTGGGAGCAAGCCTTTGCCGTCTGTACCTGAGACACTCGCTCTGGCTGACTCCATTGTAAACAATAGCAGAGTCAACTTGGCTGAGATGCTCAGCCTGGCGGATGCGGGGCTCAAGAGCCTGATAACCTTGTATGCGGATAGTCTGATCCTGGGTGACTCGGTTTCAAGACTCACGCAGTACGTCCGACTGGCCCTAGAGCAGATGGGCCTAGATGATATGCTCAAAGCATCGCTGGGAGTCACGTCAAGCGACACGATCCCAACAACCGATCTCGGCGCCATAGCCGCAGCAGTCATTCGTGGCTCTCTTGTGGACGTGAGCGACTCCGCTTCACGACTTATGGCAAAGCAGTTCCAGGACTCTCTTGCCGCGATAGACCATCTTGTAGCCTCGACAAGCAAACACACACAGGACCTTCTCGGGTTGGCCGATGCTATGCAGCAGGCGGTCGCCTTTCTAGCGCTGGCTGACGATATCTCACTAGATGATTCTGCGGGTGTCCGGGCTTTGAAACTGCTGATAGATGTTGCTGGCCTGGTGGACTCAGTAGCGAGTCAGGTTTCACTTCATCCGCTACTGAGGGCAAGGCTCGGTGAAGGCAGGTTCGATCAGGCGGTTTTTGACGCGGCTGAAGGCGGCGATGTGCTAGGCGTGGCCGATGCTCTATCGGTAGCACAGGGTCTGGGCATGGTTGTTCAGGACTTGCTAGCGTTGCTTGCGGAAATCAGGGCGTTGGTTGCCGGATCGAGTCAAGATGCTGAGGCTATCACTGACTCGATTGCGCGCAAGATAGGGCGCCCGCTAGAATCTACGTCACTGTCTGTCACAGACTCCCTGGCACTGCTTCCGAAACCCGCTACGGAAGACCTGATCACAGTGCTTGATGCCTTCATGGCCAAGTCGAGCCCGCAGGCGGCAGATATCGTTACAGCAGTAGATTCATGGTTCTTCCGCTGGGCCGGTGTGTTTGCAGACATTGTAACGTTGGCAGATGCGCTGGTAGCACGACTTGGCCTGACCCAACAGGACGCCATGCTTGTGGCGGACGCTTACTTCGCTCTGATCCGCAGGAGTGTATCGGATGAAACGACTTTCGCAGATGCGCTTTATCGGCTATTCGGGCGTTTGCTTACGGGCGAGCCAACAGCCACAACTGATGCGAGTTCGGCCAGGGTTCTGGCTGTGCGCGAGAGCGCTCTCGCCATCTCCGATGCCTGGGCATTACTCACAGGACGTTCTTTACAGGATATGGCAGTCGAACTTGCAGATGCTGTACACCGCAAGTTTGGACGTGAGACGTCTAGCCCGGTGTCACATGATGATGCCCTATTCCTCGTATCAAGGGCTGTGACTATGGATCAAATAGCCATAGTCGACGCGCTTTCAAGAGTGTTTGGTATGCCGTTTGCAGACGCTGTGACAATCGCTGATGGGGTGGCTACGCATATACGGATCGCCTTACCACGAGTGTCTGCCTTTGGCGAGGGCAGGTTCGACTTCTCCAGGTTCGATATTGGCGAGACAGCAGATCCGATCGGCCTTGAAGACGTTTATGCCCTTGTTGCACATTACTTTAGGCAGCATAGCGCGGACCTCTCTATCGCTGATGAGTGGGCCATAATTGCGCGTAAGGTCCTATCCGTGACACTTCAGGTCACAGATCAGTATGTTGCCAGTGTCGGCGTCAAGACCCTGACCCAAGTGGGCTTGAGTGAACTTCTGGTGCTCTCACAAATTAAGACGCTGTCCGATATGTTGGCTCTGGCCGACGCAGCCGCACGTGCCGTGTTGTCAACGCTGACAAGTTCGACAAGCGTTAACGATTGGCTCAGCACAAAAGCGACAATCAGCCTATGGCATACGCTGGTCCTGCCGGATGCACTGGATGCCAAAATGGCGAAGGCGCTTTCATCTGCTGCGACGCTGTCTGATAGCGTGGCAGCTGGGGTCGGCAGCTACGTCGATACCGTGGCCACACTTGCAGATCAGCTAACCCGATGGGCAAGGATCCCGCGTGAGGATGCATTCAACATTGCCGACGATCTTGTGTCGAGCCTCACTTTCTGGAGGCAGGCTCAGGATGCCATAAGCCTTCTCGATGAGATACGCCGAGGACTAAGCGTTTTACATCATACTCTGCTTAGCTTTAGCGACGAGGCATGGAGGACGATGCAAGCAAGTCGCCAGGAGGCACTTTCCCTCGCTGATTTGATTGGCAAGGCTGGCGGAAAGCAGGTGGCGAGTGAAGCAGTAGGTGTCTTGGACGAAGCCAGGCTGTTAGCCGCATTGAGGCTTGCGAGCGCTGGGGTACTCGTGGATGATGCAGTCAGCGGTGAGGTGAAGCAGTTGGTCGGGCAGGTATGGATACAGGGTGTGTCAGTTCCAGTAACGGGCCTGTCGATCAAGCAGTCTGCCAATGAGAGAGTGTCCGAATGCTCATTCAAAGTGATCATGCCGAGCGCTGAGGTCAAAGCGCTTGCGAGGCAACGCGCTGACGTGCACGTGTACCTCTTGGACGGTGGAGTACTGGACATGTTCGGCGGGAGGATAGTCGGTAACCCGATCTCATCAGAGGGTGGTACAGTACAGACGCTCGATGTCACAGTTCATGACTATACGGCGGAAGCCCATGACGTAATGGTAAACGACCTGTATACCGCAGACGAAGGCTCACTCACCGATTGGCTCAAAGCAAAGTGGCAAGAGGTTTACCCGTATCCGATTGATTTCTCTGGTGTGAACCATTCCGACAAAACCGCAGACGTACTGCCCTTTGAATATGAGAGTCTCTTTGATGTCACAGAGAAGATTGCTGGGATGCTTGGCTGGGTGTGGCGAGTGTCATGGGATGGCGGAACCCGCAGGCTTCTCTTCTACCCACCGAGCGCGGCAATTTCCCAAACCGTGTTCTCAGAGCGCAGTGGCAACTTCGTTACGGGCACCGCTAGATTCGGGCAGGACGATGAGATATGCAACGCAGCTTGGGTGTTGGGCGGAAACGCCATATCCGATACCACAATGACAGACCGGTTTGTCGCGGATGGAGAGAGGGTTGCATACCGGCTCAGAAGACCACCTCATGGCATCAGTCTGAGCGTGAATGGGATTCCTCAGACGGTTGGCGCAAGGTATCTGCACAACCCTGAAGATTACGATTGCCTTCTGGATTACGACCAGGCCGAGATTGAGTGGAGGAGCGACAACAAGCCAACCAGGGATGCGGTGATTGAAGCAGTGTATCGCTACAGCTACCCTGTTGTTGCGCACGTGGAAGATAGAGAGTCCATACGGCTTTATGGTCGAATGGAAAAGAAGATCATCGACTCGAAAATCAGGAGCGCTGTCGAGGCGAGGGAAACCGGGAGACGCTGCTTGACCGAAAAGGCTTTCCCCAAGGGATATGGTGCGCTAGAAATCCTTGTAGGTGGACTGAATGCAGGCGACTTCGTGACTGTCAACCTGCCCCAGATGCGTGCCACCGGTCTGTATGAGATAGTCGAGATTCACAAGTGGGTCGACTCGGGAATAGTGCGCCGGTCAGTGACTCTTAACGTTTGTGATAATCCCGAAGAGCGTATAGCCCGCAGGCTTCATGATTTCGCAAGAAGGCTTGCGGTACTGGAACAGGCAAGCGTACGTCAGGCCGAGACTATCCAGAGGTTCGTTCGAATGCCCGAGAACTTGGCCATCACGGTAAGCGCGTTAGCCGCGGGGGATATAGAGGATAGTCTTGTGTCGCTGGCAGACCTGTACGACATTACATCAGAACGCCTTCTATCTGATGAGCACGTGTTCCATAGAAACCACGAAGCAGTCAGGTATGAAGACTTCGTGTTGTCAGGCGTATCCATGCTACGCTCAAGCGACACCGCGCTGAGAGAAGTTGCGCGGGTTGGGCTCGGCGTGTTTGACCGGGCACGCTTCGATGTGGAACCATTTGGACAGGAGGTGGTAGCGGAGTGAGACCCTCATCAATCGCACTGGCTGCCAACGTGTGTATCTTGATAGACGGCTCGGCGAGATGGTATAAGAACCTGGTCACACAGACGGGACTCGACTGGGCGCTTTCGCGTTTGGCAAAAGACCCGCCCTGGCTGCCTGAACCTATCACGCACGTTGCGGTAGGGGATGATGGCAGGGAGTCATCTCTTGGCGATGATCAGCTCTGGAATGAACTTGCGCGCAAGCCCTATAGCAGGAGAGAGACTGACGAAGGTGCTTTGATTGTCGAGGCTTTTTTTGATAGGGATGAAGCAAACTTCGTGTGGCGAGAAGCAGGCCTGATAGCCGGTGGCACGGATGATCCGGGCACTGGAGTGCTTGTAGCCAGGGTAGTGGTTGATGAGTATAAGGACACTCGTCGTACCGCTGTTATCAGCTGGGAGATCGGGGTGAGAAATGCGTGAGCACGTATCGGCGCGTTGACAGCAAAGTCCGGCACATCACCGAGCAGATAGAAGTGCTCGAACGGGCCGTGAGCCATTTGGGAGAGCATGCGCTTGATCCATCCATCAGCGTAAACAACGCCCCGATGCACACTCTTGGAGAGGCGCTCGAACTACAGAGATGGCGCCTGGCGTTCCTGCAGCAATGCGCAGGGTGGCCGGAAGGTCGTTTGCGAGAACGGCTACACGAGATTGAACGGACGCTCGGGATGCTTTGGGAGGCGCGGTATCAATTGGATCTGAAATCGCTAGACCAGCAGAAGCGCCAGATGGTTATGGAGATGTACCTGATTGAAGTCGTGCTTGGCACGGCGCCGGGGGTGAGCTAATGGCTTTCGAAAAGCAGCCGATAGGGCCAGGAGATATCATTACGTCCTCTTGGGGGAATCACATACAGACGCAGTATGAGGAAGCGCTTGCAGACCTCGGTGGCGCCGTGTTAGGAGATGGTTCCGACGGTGCTTTCAACAGTGGTGGCAATGTTACGTGGGCAGTGCCAGTCGAAGATGAAAGCATTATAGTGAAACAATTTACGTCTTTCACGTTGAACTCCGGCCACACTCTTTCGGTAGATAAGCGGTGCCGCGGACTTTTCCTAAAGGTGCAAGGCAACGTAACTATAAACGGCACTATTAACATGAACAATAAGGCAGCAAATGTGGCAGCACAGTCCGGTGGCGTCAGTCTGAGGCTCAATGTGCATAGCATAGCTCTGCCTTTAGGGGGCGGAAGCGGTGCTGGAGGAAGCGGCGGCAATCTGTCCCCAGGTCAAGGAGGCGCTGGAGGAAGCGGTAGTGCAGGGCTCTGGTTTGGCGGTGCTCGAGGAGGCGGCGGTGGCGGAGGCGCAGCCTATAATGAAGCAACTTATACCCATGCGAACGGCGGTGGTGGAGGGGCAGCCAATCCGGGTGCACCAGGTGCAGCGGGCGGTGCAAGTCGTACCGCAACGCCGTACAATGCCCTTCCAGGTAATCCAGGCAGCAACGGTTCGGGAGGCAGCGGTGCAGCTGCTGCTGGAACCAGTGGAAACGCTGTTTCCGGAGCAGGTGGCTCTTCCACTAATGGCGCAGGTGCTGGAGGAGGCGGAGGAGCTTCTGGCAATGGCACAGCGTCTGCAGGTAACAACGGGTCTGCCTGGGGAGGCGGGCTAGTCGTGATCATCGCTGGTGGAAATGTGTCTATTGGTTCTTCAGGTTTGATTACGGCCAACGGTGGTAACGGAGCAAACGGCGGAAACGCTTTTGGAACCGCTGGAGGTGGCGGAGGCGGCGGTGGAGCAGGAGGCGGAATAGTTGCCATATGCCACGGTGGTACGTACTCCAACTCTGGAAGCATTACAGTAAACGGTGGCGCTGGTGGCAGCCCGGGAACAGGTGGAACGGGTGCGGCCGCGGGTGAAGCAGGCAGCGCTGGAAGCATCATAATCATAAAGGCGGTGACCTAAATGAAGCGCATTTTTCTACATAATCCCCACGATAGGGCAAGTCGTGAGGCGCTGGATAGTCTGTTACAGGCTGGGGTTGCCGTAGACGAAGTGCTTGACATAACAGGTGTAGACCGACAGAGGCTAACTAAGTTTCAGCCACGAAGCGCTCCAGCATATGTAGTGCTAGACAGCAATGGCGAAGTTGTGTATTCAGTTGAGGAAACCAGTGTAGACGCTGGCACGCTGTCGGCGCTGGATCTGCACGAATTCGAGACAAGACACGGGCAG
This sequence comes from uncultured Pseudomonadota bacterium, assembly GCA_964417635.1. Lineage (GTDB taxonomy): Bacteria > Bacillota > Sulfobacillia > JAUYEF01 > JAUYEF01 > CAYQIY01. The sequence goes on from CAYQIY010000024.1 coordinate 41,200, forward strand.
GACGTGGAGGTTGAGATTCAGCAGCGCATCACCGACGTTGAAGAAGCCCTGGCCCTTCTGCACATGCAGCTTGTGGAGGCGTTACAGCGATGATATTTCCTGCCGTGTTGCGAGGATATCAAAGCCTCTTGGCGCGAGGCGCGATAACGATTAAGCAGATCCCGGAGCCGTACAGATCAGCAATTCAGCCGCCCGAGTAGGGCGGTTTAGTCTTTGAGGGGGTGGAGACAACTTGGACAAGGAGACGCTGGCGAAGAGCGGGCTTGCTGCCATAGCCACATACGCGACTCTCGTCATGGGGGAGGCTGATCGCGCCTTGGGCATCCTCATCATACTGATGGTGTTCGACTACATCACGGGGGTCATATCGGCATGGCACAACAAGCGATTGAGCAGCGAGGTAGGACTAAAGGGCATCGCCAAGAAGGGCCTGATGCTAATACTAGTGATTGTGGGACACCAGGTGGACTCTATGCTGGGCACGCAGGGCGTGACAAGGACTGCGGTAATCTGGTTCCTGGCTGCCAATGACGGGCTGTCCATTGTCGAGAATGCGGCTGAGTGCGGCGTAAGCGTGCCGCTACTGTCGCAGGCGCTGGCGCTTATAAAGCAAGAAGCTGAGGCCAAGGGCGGCGGCAACAGTGGCTAGGCGCTACTGGCGCAACACGCTCATCGACGCGGCACGTTGCCTGCCGTCACAGATAGATCTCGCCGTAAGCGGAACACTGCAGCGGCTGCCAGAGTTGCGCAACGGCTACCTTGAATGGGTAGGCCCTGCAGCAAGATTTGCCAATGCGAATTTCTTTGGCGGCGCTTTGGCTGAGGGCTTGATGAAGGACTCGGGCGGCACTATGCATCATAGCAAGCTGGTGCCCGGGCGACCTTGTCTTATTGTAGAACGCGGGGTGGCCACTATCTACGCGGTGGAGTCACTCGAAAGAGCCAGGGCAGCCAGTGTTGCAATAGGCGGTGGTCCAGTGTTGCTCCGGGACGGACAGCCAACAGCGCTGGCTAATCTTGTGAGTCTTGGCCAGCTGCAAGACACGCAGTATCTTGCTAGGCGTCCGCGGAACGTGATCGGCATCACGCGTGAGGGCCATATCTGGCAGGCCGGCATATCGCCCATGACACTTGCAGAGTGCCAGCAGATGGGCGTAGACTTCGGACTGCGTGACCTGATGAATCTTGACGGAGGAGACTCGATGGGCGTATGGGAAGGCTCGGCGCTGACTTTCGGCAAGGCTGAGCGCCGCATAGTATCGGCGCTCGTGATGCGGCAGCTGCTGGCCGAGCCGCTTGTGCCGCATGGCAAGCCATATCACCGACTCAGCACAAACTTCCATGAAAGCGAGTTTGCCTGCAAGCATTGCGGTGTAGTTATGGTTGCAGACATGCTTGCTAGTAAACTACAGCAGCTCCGAGACATAGTAGGGTCGCCTGTCACCATAACGAGCGGTTATCGCTGCGAGGTGCACAACCGCAATGTGGGAGGTGCGCCCACCTCGTATCACCTAAAGGGTGAGGCTGCAGACATAAGCTGCAGACTCCGGCCGAGCGAGGTCGCGAGGATAGCTGAATCCGTCGGTTTTGGCGGTATCAAGGTCTACGATACCTTCGCGCATGTGGATATTGGGCCATATAGGCGATGGTAAGCAGGGCAGAACGCACCGGAGACGCCAGCGGTGGTTGAAGCGCTACGTGCGGGTCCAGTGCTCGGAGCAGCTGCCGGCGGTGTGTACTCAATGGGCAAGGCTGTCTTGGGGAAGTTGTAGAACGATAACACCGAATCACAAGGGCCCTGTCTCTTCGGAGGCAGGGCTTTTCGTATTTCCGAGAGAAAACCAGGTAGCAGCATCCACGACAAAGGGTGACGCTCATGCTCTTTTGGCAGTCAATCTCACAGATCATAGGCTCCGTCGACCTGCGTATCGCGCCGGACACGCCAGACCTCCGCCTGGCGGCTAAGACGTTGGCGACGGAAGTCTTCGGCCCGACAGTACTGGAACTGCCGGCGCTTATTAACGTTGCTGCCCTCGCCATCAGTATGAGGGCACGGCTCACGAACATATTATCGGTTCCGGGGCCGTCCCCAAAATACTTCATCGAGAAAACACATGGATTCGGCTCACGAGTAATAGATGTGAGCAGCGGCTTCATAACTAAAGAACCCGGCGCAGGTCAATAAGAGTCTAAAGTGCGCCACAAAAAACGATTGCTCATCCCATTGCTGGGTCTGGCTTGTTCCGGATCTCTTGCCCGAGTTGCCTCGGATGTTTGCCCAACGACACGGGGCACTAGCGTTCGAAGATTGACGTTGTGGTCTCTGCCACCGGCTCACAGGCCAAGTTCAAGTAGCACGGCGTAAATCACATACGGGCTTATCGCGTCAGGAATCGTCGAATTGGTGGTCAGCCGGCCTACTACCCTACCATCAGACGCGACAATTTGCGGGGGTGTTCTTGTGAAGTCATTAAATGGGCTCTGAACTGAGAACTTTCCCCCATACTTTCCGAAATCATTCCATATGCTCTTGGCCGAGAACTTGTTCCCATAGGTGCCAAACTCGTTGAAGATACCATTAACGTCAAACTTGTTGGTGGTGAGCTTACCTAGATATGTGCCGTCATTAGCTACGAGATGGAGTCCACCGATAGGTTGGCTAGGTGCAACATGTTCGGGTGCCTGGCTAGTGCCTGTCGGAGGCGGCGTGGGGGTTACAGTGGTTTGCGGGCTATCAGGCGGAGGAGGAATCAGTAACCAGTCACTTGCAGCGGTAAAGGGCGCATCCCGAAACGCAACGCCGCATGCCACTCTAACAGTTAACCCCGTGCGCCCTGAATGGAACTGTGCCACTCCAAGCCTGGCAATGAAACTATGGTCGACCCACTGAAGGGCATCGACGTCTATCGGCACTGGTACTTGCTCACCTTCTTCAACATACCACACCTTGAAATCGTCCTTGGTCGGTAAGGGCGAGGGCCTTTTGTCAAATGCCACCACTATAAGGCCGTTCTCAGCTGCAACAGATATGACACTAGCGCGTTGCTCGGCTCTAGCTGTTTCTTCGCCTGAGGAACATGTCAGAGATATGACCCTATTCCTTGCATCCCACCATACGCTGCCCCAAGGAGCTAGGTCATCAAAGTGTATTACAGTATTGCCACCAATATTAAACGATTGCACAACCTGACCCTCAATCAATGTCCGGATATCTGTGTAGAGCACTTCGCCCACCGTTCCTCCAACGTGTGTAGGTGGTGGCTGTATCGTTAGAGGGTTGGGTGTCTTCTGCGTATTCCTCTCAACATGTAACTCCCTCTTGTCTGCGAGCCAGGTTACGTCAAACCCGTAATTTGAGAGGTGTTCGACCACTATAACTGTGTTGCCGTCCATGTTGTAGGAGGGAATCGGATCCCCAAAGATGGTAGCTACAATATCTGTTGCGCTAATGGTGCCTATGGGGTCGCCAATAGACCTTCCCTGAGCGGGCTTGCATAATATTACGAGAGCACACAGGGCAATCATTAACGGAAACCACCGGTGTCTCACGTAGCACTCTCCTCTATACGGCCTTTATAGTCTGCAGTTCGACCAGCTTCCCGGCGCATCCTGCCGCACAATTGCGAATACCGCGAAACAGCAAGGAGAATGCCCCGACTCCAGACTGGAGTCGGGGCATGGGTGGCGCCATCTGGTATGATGTGATGGGAAACAGGTATCGAACATCAGAGTGTTGTATCCCGTAGCGTGCTAGTTGTTTTGGTTTCTTCATCTAATATCCTCTGTATAATAGACTTGACGAGTATCCTTATGGCGCCCTCCCACCGAAGAGTCCCATCGGGTCTCCGAGCACTTATACTACATGTGTTCATAGCACCAGCCATGAACAATGGGTCGGCTGTGTTGCAGAATGAAACCAGTCTCTCGGCCTCTGTCTTGGTGCATAGATTCTGCTTTCTCATGCGTGAAGTAAGAACAGCGCCTATTGGGTACCCCGAAGCGAGCCCCATTGCCATCACGAAAGAGCCGACGCCTGGAAGGTTGAACACAGGTCGCATGAGCGGTTCAAGCAACACGCCCATGTAGTGAACAACCCCGAGCCCCATAAGTATTTCGGCTCCTATGAAGAATGGCAAGAGTGCCGGGAATACCACATCCCACCAGAGTCTGAGTCCTCTTACGGCCGATTGAAATGCAATGTCCGGATAGATGACCATGGCTATCACAAGCGTGACGGCGCATATGGCCGCAAGATAGTGGCTCAAGTGTTTTCGAATGCCTTTCGCGAACCACAACGAGCACAGAACCAGTAACGCAAATGGTGCTATGGTTTTCAGTCATCACACCTCCAATACTCAGGCTGCCGAGACACTAATGTATATGAGAGCCGGATGAGAATTCGCAGTCGAAGTAGCAAGAACTATCTTCGGTTGTTAAGGTCGAGCACACGGGAACATTAACGCATATAAAAGATATTGAGTGAGTCTTTGAGCGCCAGCCACAAGGACAGGCAGGCGCAGGCGTTGAATAGGAGCATTCGAAAACGGGCGCATATGCGTGCGAGAAGAAGGGAAGTCGGACTTGAAGAGGCGCAACAACAGATCGATCGTTTGGTTAGTGGTGGTTGTGCTTGTAGCGTGGGCTGGCTACGCGCTTCCGAGTGGCTACTACGCACTGTTTCCGGGAAATGCACTGTCCGTCGACCGCATGATACACGTTGAGGACGGCGCTAAGGACGCGGATGGAGCGTTCTATCTTACTACGATATCTTCGCGCGAGGCGAGTCTGTTTGTGTATGCCTTTGCGCTGATTAACCCACGCGTTAGCCTCAGGACACGTGAAGAGTATTTGCCGCCCGGCATGGATATGGAAGAGTACAATCGTTACTCCCAACGTCTTATGGAAGAGAGCCAAGCCACGGCTATTGTGGTCGCACTCAGAGCGCTTGGATACGATGCCAGACTAACAGGCGAGGGCGTGCGCGTGGTTGAAGTCATGAGCGACGGACCCGCAAGAAACCGGCTGTTTTCGGACGACGTGATAAACGGAGTAGACGGAACCCCGACCCTGACAACGGACGATCTTACAGGCTTTATGGCGGCGACTGAAGTTGGTACTCGCGTGGTTTTCGCAGTGTCAAGAGATGGCAATGAGGTGGAGGTACCGCTTGTTACGGTAGAGCACCCGACTGCCAAGGGTCGCTCGGCAGTACGCATCCGGATTGAGACGCTGAACCCAAGCTACGAATCACCTGTTCAGGTGAGGATTGAACCGGGCAACATCACTGGACCTTCTGCAGGCCTGATGTTTGTGCTTGAAATCATGAATCAGGGAGACATGCTTCGGGATCTGACACACGGTAAGCAGATTGCAGGCACGGGTACCATTAGTTCATCGGGGAGCGTCGGAGCGGTTGGTGGCGTGGCTCAGAAGGTGGCTGCTGCTGAACGTGCCGGTGCCGAATACTTTCTAGTGCCCATGGAGAATCTGAGCGAGGCGCTGAGTTCAGCGCGTGCCATAAAGGTAGTCGGTGTGTCGTCGCTGGAAGATGCGCTCAGGTTCCTAGAATCTCTTGACG
>CAYQIY010000025.1:0-42120 GCA_964417635.1 uncultured Pseudomonadota bacterium
GCAAGATTCCTCTCTTGACAGAGCACACTGTTCAGTTTTCAAAGATCGAAGTTTCTTCCGTCCGCTTTTTCCACATCTCGGGCGGAGTTTTATTGTACCACGAGCACAAGAGCCATGTCAATTGCGCATCGTGCACCCGTTCATCTTACCAAAATGCGTCTATGCAGCACTTTTGGCTGTTCAGTCCGCATCTGGGCGGAATCATATAGTGCCATGAGTAGCTGTACATGTCAAGCATCTGCACAAGATTATTTCGTCGAGTTCATCTACTTGAGGTAATTCATTGGGTCAACCGGAGTGCCGTTGACTCGCACCTCGAAGTGCACGTGAGGTCCTGTGCTAACGCCTGTACTGCCTGCGTGCGCAACTACCTGTCCCCTCGTGACCGTTTGACCCACCTTAACTAGCAGATTAGAATTGTGGGCATAAAGCGTGGATATTCCGCCGCCGTGGTCGATAATAACAGTCTTTCCGTAGCCGCCATGCCAATCAGAAAGAAGCACAACGCCCGCATCAGCCGCTTTGACCGGCGTGCCTGTCGAGACTGCAATGTCAATGCCACTGTGGTGCCTGTATGTACGTGTAACAGGATGAAGCCGGGTTCCAAACGGTGAAGTTATCCTGCCTGTTACAGGCCATACAGGACTGAACTCTCCTGTCCTTGAAACACTGCTCTTCGCCTGAAGATCCTGAATTATCTTGGTTAGTTCCTGCGTTGTTCGTTCGAGATCGTCCAGTGCCTTTTCATACTCTGCAAGATCGTTCTGCACCTGAGCCAGATAGCGTGTTCTGTCAGCCGTACGACTTGCAAGTTGCGCACGCTTGGCTTCTTCCAGTTGCTTCAAGTTTGTCAATTGATCAAGCTGCTGCTCCAGTTCCTCTCGAATCTGCGTGTATTCATCTTTGGTTTCGCCAATGCTGTGCATTAACTTCACATCATGTGACACGATCGCAGACAACAGGTCGAAGCGCGACAAAAAGTCCGAAAAACTCGTAGCGGCAAGCAGTACTTCGAGATATCCAGCGGGTCCGACCTCATACAGTGCCCGGAGACGTCCGTTCAGCAGGCCTGTCCGCCTGTCTAACTCGGCTTGAGCAGCGTCTAGGGCGTCTTGAGCATCCTGGATCTTACTCTCGGTAAAGTTTATCTGCGCTTCAATATACGCCATTTCTTTCTCGGTAAGCTCCACTTGTTGCTGAAGCCTTCTGATCTCCGCAGTGACGCTGCTTTCCTGGCGCTGCGCGGTGGCAATACCCCGCTTGGCCGCTTCGATCTCTTCTTGGACTCTGAGTAGTTCCTGGCGCCTTATCTCAAGCTCTTCTGCTAACGACGCTGCCCCAACACCACCGCAAGCGCCAAAAGCAATCAGCAATGCAAGACTTAATGCTATAAATCCGGCGTATGCACGAATGCGCACCTTCACCCCTCCATAAAGACTCAGGACTACACTCTAGAATTGTCGTTTGATCAAAACAGCACTGTTGCCCAAACTCAGAACTGCACCTGTGCCAGAAGAAGCACTGGTTGGCTTGAACAACGGTACGGTGCCACCAATCGCACAATCGGCACACTCATATGGCAAGCAGCCATGCAAAGAACACGCAGAGTGCGACAGCCGTTATAAATACTGTCTTCGGATGCTCCCGAACACTTCGGTAACACAAAGCAAGAGCCCATCAGCACCCGCTTGCGTATGCTCCTCGAAGTTCATCGCGGGTGATACGCCCGTGTTCTAGTGCAACAACGCGTTTCCGAAACACATCAACCAGATTGCTCGCGTGAGTTGCCACCACAACGGTACAACCGCCAAAACTTATATCACAGAACAGGTTCATTATCTCCTGCGATGTCTCCGGGTCAAGATTTCCGGTCGGTTCATCTGCCAACAATATTGCCGGGTTATTCACTATGGCACGCGCAATCGCGACACGCTGCTGCTCCCCGCCTGATAGTTCGCCCGGCAGGGACTTCGCCCTGTGACGCAACCCAACACGCTCAAGCACCTCAAGCGTCCTTCTCCTCATGTCGCGCCTCGGCACTTCGATTACCCGCAGGGCGAAAGCTACGTTGTCAAACACCGTCCTATCCGGTAACAGCCGGTAATCCTGAAACACCACCCCGAGATTGCGCCGCAGCAAAGGAACGTCTTTTCTCCTGATTTTTGACAGGTTGAAGCCGGCCACTAATATGTGCCCAGAAGAAGGCTTCTCCTCCCGGTATATCATCTTGAGCAACGTGGACTTGCCAGCACCGCTCTGGCCGACCAAAAAGACGAATTCTCCCTTTGCTATTCTGAGGCTTACACCGTCCAAGGCGGTGACATTGTTCGAGTAATTCCTGGATACCGACATTATGTCAATCATTCTGTCACCTTAGTGCCGAATGCACCGCATGATTCGACTTCGCTCGGCCAATTTCCACGACGGCACGCGCTAGTCCTTCCCGTCTTTTGACAACCAGATTATGTTTAGGCAACAAAAAAGTGAACAAATCGTTAACTGATGCTGTTCTGTGGCTGAAAGAGGAATGCAAAAAACATCGCATGAGCTGAAGATTGTCCGTGGATGAAGCAACTGGGAGGGAGCGCTAGCGTACGTCAGCGTCTCCCAGATTCGGCTTGTGCCGTGAGGCCAGTTCGGCCAGCACGTCTCTAAAAGACAAGTCTCGGCTTGCAAGAAGCAGCATGCAGTGGAACCATAGGTCTGCAGTCTCGCTGACCAATCTTGATCCGTCTTCGCATACGGCGGCCATGAGAGTCTCGACTGCCTCTTCGCCGATCTTTCGCGCTATCTCAGGTGTTCCGAGGTCAAGCATTTTGCTCACATATGAGTCTTTGGGTCTCTGCTGCTTTCTATGCTGAATAGTGGCTTCAAGCACACCAAGCACATCACACGCCTGCTCAGCATCGTCGATTTCTGTCTTGCGGAAAAAGCACGACGTTGCACCAGTGTGACACGCAGGCCCCGAAGGTCTTACACGGTACCATACTGCATCGTTGTCACAGTCGACAAGTATGCTGAGAACCTGCATCGTGTTTTTCGAGGTCTCACCCTTTTTCCAAAGCGTCTGCCTGCTTCGACTGTAAAACCATGCCTCCTTGGTGCTCACACACAGCCCGAGAGCCTCCGAAGTGGCGTACGCAAGCATAAGCACCTGACCGGTAGCACTGTCTGTAACGACAACAGGCACCAGTCCGTTTTCATCGAACTTGATACTCTCAATCCAATGGCTGGTCATCGCACTTTCACGCCCATCTCTCTCATCTTCTGCTTGAACTCGCCGATGCTCATCCGGCCGTAATGAAAGACCGACGCTGCCAAAACCGCGTCTGCACCTGCTTCAAGCACCGCGCGCGCTGCGTCTTCAGGTGTGCCTGCTCCGCCTGAAGCTATGACCGGAACTGGCACCGAAGAACACACTTGCTTAAGCAGTTCGATGTCATAGCCCTCGCTCGTGCCATCGCGATCTATGCTGGTAAGCAGTATCTCGCCTGCTCCCAGTTCCACAGCTCTTCTCGCCCATGTGACTGCATCCAGACTCGTGCTGCTCTTACCTCCGTGAGTGTACACGTTCCACTTCCCCGAAACGCCGGGCTCTCGCTTGGCATCTACGGACACCACCACACACTGGCTTCCAAAGGTGTCCCTAAGTTCGCTGATCAATAAAGGATTCTGCACAGCCGCGGTGTTGACGCTCACTTTGTCGGCACCGCTTCTTAGCGCACGCCTCGCCTCGTCCAGAGAGCGTATGCCACCCCCCACAAGAAGGGGCACGAACACGTTTGCCGCAGTCTTCTCGACGCACTCCAAAAGCGTGGTACGTCCCTCGTTGGTGGCAGAGATGTCCAAAAACGCGATCTCGTCTGCGCCTTCCCGATAGTACCTTTCTGCAAGCGACACAGGCTCTGCCAACACCTCAAGTTCTAGAAACCTGACTCCTTTTACTACTGACCCGTCTTTTACGTCAAGACACGGAATCACCCGCGTTGTAGGCACCTAGTCGTCCCCCTCATGCAGAAGCGCACTTCTTGCTTCAGCAAGACTGAACCTTGATTCGTAAAGCGCCTTCCCGAGCACCACTCCTGCGATCTGTGGGCAATCTGCTTGCTGTACCAGCCGCAAGTGCTCGAGTTCACCGATTCCTCCTGAGACTATGACACGCATGCCCATGTCCGCCACCTCTACAGCAGTCGTGACATCTGGCCCAAAGAACGTGCCGTCGTTGCTGATGGAAGTTACAATCGCCATTTCTACTCCAGCCGCAAGCGCGTTCTGTACGCTGTGCGCCACGCTATGTGCTTTGCTAGTCCATCCTTTTGTCAACGCCTTTCCATCTTTCACATCGATGGCCGCAATTACACGCTCTCCGAAAGCTGAGCCTACCCGTTGCATCATGCTGGCTTCTTGCAGTGCACTACCAACGATCACATAGTCTGCTCCAGAGCTGAGCGCCGCTTCAATATCTGCCATGCGTCTCAACCCGCCTCCGTACTGTACTTGGGTGTTCGTGGATAGACGGGATATCTCGGCCAGAACCTCAAGCGCTTGTGGAGACCCACTGAACGCACCGTCAAGATCTACAACGTGAAGTCTCGAAGCGCCTTGAGCAATCCATTTGGCGGCAAACTCGACCGGATCGCCATAGACCACAGCGCTCTCTGGCTGACCCGAAACTAGCCGCACGCACTGTCCCATCATGATGTCTATCGCTGGGATCAACAACATGCTGTTGCCTCCTCAGAACACAGTCTAACGAATCGTGATAGCACTTGCCTTCCCTGCTCACCACTCTTTTCGGGGTGGAACTGTACCCCGTAGACTAACCCCGATCTAACACTCGCCACAAGTGCCGTCTCTTCGGAAGCCGTGACGAGCTCTTCCGGTACAACACATGCATAAGAGTGTGCGAAGTAGAAGCAGTCGGTCTGGTCTTGATCTCCTAGAATTCCCGGGAGTCTCGTCGTGACGGCACACCATCCCATGTTAGGCACTTTGCGTGCTGCCTCACTAAGTCGCTGCACTCTGCCGGGCAAGATGCCTAGTCCTTGGCAGCCTGGACTTTCTTCACTGCATGAAAACAGCATCTGCATACCTAGGCATATACCGAGCAGCGGTTTCCTGGTTGCGATTCGCCTGAGCTCGTCTGACAGGCCGCTTCGCGAGAGAGACGACACCGCGTAGCCGAAACTACCCACACCGGGAAGCACCACTCCGCATACGCCTTCCAAGTCGCGCGCATGCGAGGCTACCTGTGTTCTGGCACCTACGCTTCGCATACAGTTCTCTATGCTCTTTAGGTTTCCGGCTCCGTAGTCAACTATAGCTATCAGTGGCTGCACCTTACTCAATCAAGACCTCTCCCTTGGTAGATGCGCTTCCCTCTGCACGCCGGTCAGCCTCTAGAGCCTGCCTGAGACACAACGCCAGACCCTTGGCCGCGGCTTCCATAGCATGATGCGCGTTCTGGCTCCGTAGCACGTCGATGTGAATCGTGGCTGCAAGCGAAACCGCGAACGCTCGAAAGAATTCCACCATGTCTTCAGCCGTTACACCACCTGCAGCGCCTCTTCCGATGTCCACCTGGGCAAACGGCCTGCCTGAGATGTCCAGCACAGCTCGCACGAGCGACTCATCCATGGGGACGAGTGCCCATGCAAAACGCCTTGTCCTACCACCGCTCGCATGAGCGCGGTTTATCGCGGTGCCCAGACAGAAGCCGGTGTCTTCAACGAGGTGATGGCATCCCGCATTAAGATCAGCAGCAGACACATCCACACGAATATCTATCATCGAATGGGCGGCAAGCGCACATAGAATGTGGTCAAAGAACGCCTCACCAGTGCTGACGCTTGCAATGCCGGTACCGTCAAGGTTGACTGACACCTCAATAGCGGTCTCCAAAGTTGTGCGTTTGAGCGATGCGTTGCGGCCTTTCATTCTGCCTCACCTCCACGTCTCATCCGTATGGCGCGTGCATGTCGTGTGTACCCTTCGATTTCGGCAAGAACGGCCGACGCATGCGTCGCATCACGCGCGGCACACTCACTCAGCTCCACGATATTGGTGTACCTCACAAAATCTGCGGCAGACAAGCCAGAACTAAACCTGGCACTTCCGCCCGTCGGAAGCACGTGATTCGGACCAAGTGCGTAGTCCGCAAGCGGAGCACACGCATACGGACCCACAAATACCGCACCGCAGTTTCTTATTCGGGGTACTACAACATCGGGCTGTCTCACAAATAGTTCCAGGTGTTCGGGAGCCAGAGAAGATGCCAGTTCAGCCGCCTCTTCGAGGCTATCCACAACAACCGCCACGACCTCGCCCAAGTTGGGATCATCTTCGCACAACGCGTTCTGTACTCGCTGCAGAAGATCCACAGAGTCTGTAACCAAAAGAGCCCAGCTGTTGCTGCCGTGTTCTGCCTGTGCCGCCAGGTCGTACGCGACCCACTCGGCGCACGCGCACTCATCCGCAATCACAAGCACTTCGCTAGGTCCTGCTATCATGTCGATACCTACAGCGCCATACACGAGCCGCTTTGCCTGTGAGACATACTCATTGCCGGGACCTACGATCTTATCCACTTTGGGTACTGTCTGCGTACCATAGGCCATAGCCGCTATCGCGGCGGCTCCACCTATGCGAAACATACGATCAACCCCAGAAACAAAAGCAGCGTGCATCACCTCGGCGCTTATGTTGCCTTGCTTGCCTGGAGGCGTACACAGCACTACCTCGCCAACTCCGGCCGCCCTGGCGGCACAAGCCGCCATTATGACTGACGACGGGTAACCTCTTGAGCCTCTCGGGGCATACACTCCTGCTGTCTTGATCGGGTCTGCCCTCCTGGTCACTCTCAACCCGTCGATGTATCGTATTTCGTCGGAAGGTACTCCCATCAGATGGAACTTGTATACGGCAGTTGCCGCATAATCGATGCTTGACACAACGTCAGCGGGGAGCACATTTTGTGCTGAACACATCTCGGCTCTGGAGACCTCTATATCAGAGTTGTCAATCATGACACCATCGTAGCGTCTCATGCAATCCATAACTGCCGCGTCCTGCCGGAGTCGAACGTCATCAACTATCTGTCGTACGCTATCGTACACCTCCTGATAAGGCACTTGGCGTTCGCGCTGGTTTTGCCAGTCGCTCAATACACCTCTATCAATTACTCTCATGATGCGCACTCCCTGGTCGCGGCGGAAATCTTCTCTGCGATCTCACGCACTCTTGAATCAGTTCTGTATGCCTGTGGATTGAGCACAAGTGTCGCGGTAAAGCTCTCTATCTGGCAGACCTCGATGAGATTGTTTGCCCGAAGAGTCTCCCCCGTACTCTTGAGGTCGACTATGGCATCAGCAAGTCCGGCTCGAGGCGCAATCTCACAGCTGCCTCTCAAAGTGATGATCTCGTACCTCAAGCCCAGCTTGTCTAGCGCCTGTCGCGCCAAATTCGGATACTTGGTCGCTACTCGAACAAAGCCGTCAGGCACCAATTGGGTCCCTTCCGGGGCGGCAACCACAAGATGGCATTCGCCAATACCGAGATCAGCGTATTCGATCAGGTCTCTGTTCCCCTGTTCTCTCAGCACGTCTTTGCCCACAAATCCCACTGCAGCTGCGCCACGCTCAACGTATGTGGGCACATCTTCATTTCGTATGAGAGCAAAGCTGACGCTGCCATTAGTCCTTATGAGGCTTCGCTCATCAGACAGCAGCGCTAGAGTATCAATCCCTGCTTTGGACAGCAGAGCAGCAGTACCTGGTACGAGACGACCTTTTGGAACCGCAAAACAGATAGCACCAACGTCCATCGGCTGCATCTCAATGCCACCCCGAAGATCCTGTGAGGACACCGCTGCTCTCACGCTGGTCAGCCTCAGGTAGCACATACTCTTCATAACCACTGCGCGTGACAAAGATCGCGCTCTTACGTTTTCTCTGCTTTGCTCGCTCGCACAGTTCACGGGCGTCTTTGACACCCTGCTGCACCTCTGTCACGTTGCCTGTCTTGCGCAGGCATTGAGCCAACTGCTGCGCACGGTCGAAAGCTTCTGGCTCATACCCCAGCAGCACGCCACAACGGCTCACCGATTGTCTAGATTCCCGATCCTTTAGCAATGTCATCACCTGCAATACGTCTATGGCTAGACCTGTCGCCGCAATCGTGCGACCTGTCCGCGAACACACATGCTCGTACCTACCACCGCCAGCGAGCGGCCGCGAGCCTCCCGCTGCGTAGAACTCGAATACGGGCCCGGTGTAGTAACCAATCTCTCGTGCCAGGGTCATGTCGAAGATACACGACTGCTCGAGCCCGCACTGAATCACAGCCTGCACCAGTCTCTCAAGATGCTGCACACATTGCTCTGGAGCGTTCACCAGCGCCTGAATACCTAGTTCCATCTCAGAAAAGCCAATGGGCGGAATATTCATGGGCGAATACAAGCCCGCGGCGAGTGCGGGATAACCTACGCACGCTTTTACTTCGCTCATGCCTGCGCGCTCCAACGCAGCGAACCCTAAGCACAGCGCCTCCGCATCAGCCTGTGCTGTGTCCGGACCGATAAACTCAAAACCTGCCTGCCATACCTCGTGCGGCCTACCGCTGCCTTCTCTTAACTGCCGAAACGCGTTCCCGAAGTATGAGTAGCGCAACGGCAGTTGCTCTTCACGCTGCTCTCCGGCTAGCCGCGCTACAGACTGGGTTATGTCAGGTCTCAGCACCATCACACGCCCTTTTCGGTCAAACAACCGGTATAGCAGCTCTTCTGAATAGGCAGAGGGCCTCTTGAGTACACCGTCGAGTTCAAGAGTAGGCACAAACACTTCCTCATATCCCCAGAGCCGCATCTCGTCCAGAAGCGTACCCCGTAAGAAGCGCAGCAGGTCTGCTTCAGAATTGACGAAATCGCGTACTCCGTCAGGCAGGGCAACTTTTTCACTCAAGCGGAACACCTCCTCTGCTGCAGTCTCCAGCACACGGCTTCCGCGCTTCTTGAGTTTCAAGCGCCGCGCAAAGTGCACGCAGGAAAGCCTCGTTTTCTGCGTCAGTACCTACTGAGACACGTAGATAGCCGTCTAGTAGAGGCTCATCAGGGTAGTGACGCACGTGAATCCGATCTTGCGCGAGTCTGTTGTGTAACCACGCTGAATCAAGTTCAGTCCGAAACAGAACAAAATTCGCAACAGACGGAAGCACGCTCACACTCGGAAAGAGCGCCATACGACACTGTAGCCATTCAGATTTCTGGCGAATGCTCGCTGCAATTTTGCCAAAGTGCTCAGCATGTTGGAGTACGACCATTGCGGCAAGTTGCGAAAACGCTCCGACGTTGTAGGGCAGTCTTCTTCTTTCGGCAATCGCCATAAGCCGTTGGCAACCGACCATGTAACCAAGCCTGAGACCTGCTAGCGCGTAAGCCTTAGATAGAGTGCGCAGCACTATTAGGTTGTCGTGGGTAGTGACCCAATGAAGCAGTGTGCTGCGGCAAAACTCATGGTAAGCCTCATCAAGCACCACCAAACACCTACGAGACTTCAGCAGCTCGCGAACATCGTCTTCAGAACACAACTTACCTGTCGGATTGTTTGGTCTGCACAAGAACACTATGGATGCAAACTGCAGGCGCTCCGATGCCGATTTGTCCGCTTCGTGCACCTGCCTAAGCACTACTTCTAGATCCATCTCGAAATGCTCGCCTAACCCTGGTACACAGCACACATTGGTATTAGTCCACTGACACACTTCCTTGTATACGCCGAAAGTGGGTGTCGGTATAACCGCGGTCACTCCCTGACCACCGAACGCCAGGGCGGCGATTAGTATCGCTTCATCAGAGCCGCAGGAAATGAGTATGTTCTCAGGCTGAATGCCGTTTGCTTGGGCGAGCAACCGGCGTACCTGCTCAAGATACGAGTGCTCGTATCGCGAAAAACACGCATCTGAAGCGAGCTGCAGTATGCGTTGCTTGACACCATCAGGCAAATCAAAAGGATTCTCGTTCTTGTCAAGCCATGCATCGGCCATCTATTCGACCCCTTTGTCTCGACTCAACACATGACTGAGTTTACTACGCTAAAGCGTTAAAGGCAAGAAGTTTTTTGTGTGACAGCGCGTTATTACTATTGGCAGATGTCAGATTGGCGCATCATGAACGCGGTACGTTTCTTCTGGTGGGGCAAACTTGCCTGAGCAATGCAGGCCACTCAAACCAAATACCCGATAGCAGGTGGATTGGACATAGAGACTTGTCTATTGGGCTTTAGGCCCGAGTTCCTAGAATGTATGGGTAGAAGTGGGCTCAAGATTTGAGTCCATCTGCGCGAGTTGAGCATAAAGACCGCCCATCGCCAGCAGTTGTGAGTGTGTTCCCTTTTCTACTATTTCGCCGTCTTGGAGCACCACTATCTGGTCGGCGCGGCGAATAGTCGACAGCCTATGCGCAATGACCAGAGTCGTCCTTCCTCGCATCAGTGCATGCAGCGCTTGAGAGATTTTGGCCTCGGTCTGTGTATCAACAGCAGAGGTAGCTTCATCGAGAATCAGTATCGGAGCGTCGTAGAGTAGAGCGCGAGCTATCGCAAGTCTTTGCTTCTGGCCACCTGATAATCTTACGCCTCGTTCCCCTATGTACGTATCGTAACCAAGCGGCATCTCCTCGATAAACTCGTCTGCGCCCGCTGCCTTGGCGGCAGCCCTAATCTGCTCTAACGTGGCATCTGGGCTGCCGTATGCTATGTTCTCGGATACACTCCCGTTGAACAAGAACACATCCTGGAGAACCATACTTATGTGCCGCCTCAGAGACCGCAACGTAATGTGCCTTGCATCTCTACCGTCTATGAGAATCCGGCCCTCTTGTGGGTCGTAGAACCTTGGGAGCAAGTTGGCCATAGTCGTCTTGCCTACACCAGTTGGCCCGACAAGCGCAACCATTTCGCCCGGTTTTATCTCGAGGCTGACGTTCTTCAACACGGATACATTATCATCGTAGGTAAAGGAGACGTCGTCGTACACTATGTGTCCATGCACTACGCTGAGTTCGCGTGCGTCGGGAGTATCCCTTATCTCAGGTTCGGTATCCAGCAGCTCAAAATACCGGTCGGCCGCCGCAAGCGCTTGTTGGAGTCCTTCATTGGTATGATTCAACCTCATTATGGGTTCATAGAACGAATTTACATACAGCACAAACCCTGCTATATCTGCTATGCTGGCTTCTCCTCGTAAAGCCATGTACCCGCCGAAGAATACTACCATGACCGTACCTAGCGCCGCGAAGAAGTCGATACCCCCGTGAAAACAAGCGCTTATGGATACAGCGCGCGTGATATCCCATGAATATCTGAGTACGCGGCAACTTACACGTTGCACTTCTCTGTTCTCCTGTGCGAATACTTGAATCTCACGCATACCGCTCAGATTGTCCTGCAGCACTGCGTTCAACTCGCCCAGCGTCGCCTGAGATTTACGGAACAAAGGCCGCACTACTCTGTTGTACGTGACGAATCCAAGCACAATCAGCGGAATCGGTATGAGTGTATAGAAGGCGAGCCTCGAGTTTATGTAGAACAACACGCATGATACGCCGAGCACGGTCAGAAAACTCACCGTCATTTCGGGAACCGCGTGCGCAATTAGAGATTCAAAATGGTTTGTGTCGTTCACTACCCGCGACATGATTTGGCCAGTCTGTGTGCCAGAGTAGTACCGGGGTGAGAGTGTTTGGAGATGCTCGTACAGTCTACGCCTGGCCGATGCCACGGCACCCCAGCCCGCTACATGTGTAGTCCACGTCTGAAGTGCCCTGAGAGTCGGGCGAAGCGCATATACGACTAATAGCAGCAGCGTAACACGCGTAACCCCGCCGAAAGGCACGGGCGCAACTCCGACACTTTCCTCAATGATCGCTATGAGTGACCTCAGAAGCCACGGACCCGCCAGTACTGCGGCCGTAACCCCGAGCATGGCAACAAAGGCCATGAGCATCCATATCCAGTATGAGCGGGACATCAGAAGAAGTCGTGATATGTGGCGCAACCTGTTTCACCTCAGAATGCCTGATGCTTCTGTGACCGAAATATTATAACGCAGTGCTGCGTCGGATGTACAGACTCCGCATTCACTCAGCGAAAAAGTAGCCGAGGGTGAGTCCCACGGTCATCAAAAAGAGGTTGCTATAGAGGTGCCAGAAAATGGAGGATATGGTCGTATGACGGGCAAATTCTCATATGTCACCCAAACTCAACTAGGCCTTTCTCACCGTTCGCACGTAGCAAATCGTAGGAGGTATGAATTGTGAATGCTGATGAGCTGAAAGCGGCTATCGGAAGGTTCGTTGATGAAAAGGCTGACGAGATCGAGCGACTCAGTCTGGCCATCCACGAAGCTGCTGAACTGGGCCTCGAAGAACACAGATCATGCGACATGCTAACTAAGTTTCTGTCCAAACACGGCATGCAGACAGAGTGCGGCACAGGTGGCCTCCCAACAGCATTTAAAGCAACGTTCTACGGCAACAGCAACAAGCCAGTCGTAGCGTTTTTGGCGGAGTACGACGCTCTTCCCGTCGTGGGCCATGCGTGCGGCCACAACATCATCGGAGCGAGCGCGGCGGCCTCAGGTGCAGCACTTGCCTCATTGGGCAGCAGTCTGCCTGGATGCGCCTTGGTGTTTGGCACACCTGCCGAAGAGAACGCGGGTGGAAAAGTCGTCATGACCAGAGCCGGAGTGTTCGAAGGAGTAGATGCGGTGTTCATGAACCATCCCGGTTCAGGCGAATCCAAGATGGGCGGTAGTAGCCTTGCTATCCATTCTTTCGCCATAAGATACAAAGGAAAACCCGCACATGCCGCTGGCAGCCCTCACGAAGGCGTGAATGCGCTGGATGCCGCGTGCATATTCCTGCACGCCGTCGGTTTACTTAGGCAGCATGTGTCTTCTGACGTAAGGCTTCACGGTATTATCACCAAAGGTGGCGACGCGACCAACATAATTCCTGAGTTCACAGAGGTGCGGTATCTTGCACGTGCACCTCGGCGTTCAGACCTAGATAGGGTCGCCGAAAAGGTGCGCGGTTGTATCAGAGCAGGCTGTGAAGCCACCGGGTGCACGGTCGAAATTACCGAAACCAAGAACTACGAACCTGTCAAACCGAACAAAGTGCTGGCTGAAGTGCTGTGCAGCAACTATATACGCGCTGGATTTCCTATGTCAACGGAAATGTCACACGCTAAAGGCTCGACCGACCTTGGCGAAGTAAGCCAGGTGGTGCCTCAGGCAAACTCAAAGGTGCGAATTGCACCTGAAAGCGTAGTCGGACACAGCCACGAGTTCGCACTGGCATCAGCATCACCGGAAGGCAGAGCCGCACTTCTGGCTTCCGCAAAGGCGATGGCATGGTCGGCAATCGACGTGATGACAGACCCGGGCTTGCTGAAAGCAGCATGGGAAGAGTTCAACAGCACAGAGTAAGGTCGACTAGGACCCCAAAGCCAGCAGGGTCACCTGCTGGCTTTGGTTATGTATGATCTCATTTATTCTCCGAAATACTCGCGAATCGCGTTAAACAGCCCGAAAGCCGCCCTAGCCAAGAACTCTGAATCTCTCAGTAGGTTCTCTTCTACATGGTTGGAGATGTAGACTATCTCTGCCACAACTGCTGCTACAGGCGCGTTTCGTGTTACGTAAAGTTCTGCCCGTCTCACGCCAGCATCGTGTCTGCCCAGCGAATTCACCAGCGTGCGCTGCACGATTTCAGCCAGTTTCTTACTGCGATCAGTGTTCAGCGAGGTCTCAGCATAGAAAGTACTGGTACCATGCACTGAACGATCTGTGCTCGCATTGTTATGTATAGAAACGAACAAGTCTGCACGAGAATCTCGGGCTATCTCCACCCTGGTTGCCAGTTCAACGGTTGAATCGTCGTGCCTTGTCATGACAACAGTTGCACCGTGCTGTTCGAGCAGTGTCTTCAGCCTGAAAGCTATGTCAAGCCCTACCGTCTTCTCTGGCAATCCTGAAGGTCCCACAGCACCGGGGTCTTTGCCGCCATGACCCGGGTCTATCGCAATGATCTTGCCTGAAAGCCCGCGCGGCAATACGTCTATCGTGAGCGTGTTCGGACTTCGTCTCAGATTGTACTGTGAACCTGGCTCCACCATCACCTGTATGACGCTGCTACCCCCTGCGTCCTGCGCAGTCACACCTAATATGGCCTGATTTGCCGGCAGTACCACCGGAGTGCTCATCGACGCACCTTCAAGCCGCACTACGAGTCTTCCCGCCGCTTCATCAAAAGTGGCTTTGGGAACCGGACAGCCGAGCATGTCCACCGTGATGCTGTTCGGGTGATTAGGATTGTAGGAAACAGCCTCAACCGTCGAGTAAAACTCTAGGCGGATTTCTCCTGGCCTACTATACACTACCCTGTAAGATGGCTGTTCGGTGAAGTTTATGAGCAGTCCGGCGGCGCCCAAGTCCATTGAGCCTATCTCTCCGGCATACACTTCCAGTCTACCCTTGGTGCCCTCAGCGGGCGCTGCCACAATCCCCATCGAAAGAGGCCCGAATGAGACTACGCTTGGTGCGTGGAAGTCTCCTCTTACTGTGAGCGTCTTGACAGACGGACTTCGCTCAAGCCTTATGTGGGAAGGCCCTGCGGTCGGCCTTATGCTGACAAGCCACCCGGCGACCCATCCTGTGAGGCTGCCGTACTGCACGTTATACCAGTCGCCACGTTGGCCTAAGACGCTAAATGCATGTCCCCTGTGAATCGTCGTGAGAACCCTAGATGACGTGTTCGGTTCCGCACGCAAGTTTACATTGGCGTTTGTGACTCCCGATGGAGCCACACGCATCTCCCAATAGTCGTCGCCTATTACATAGTTGACCCCGTGCCTCGAGTCAACGTTGAACGTCCTTACGTCTGTCGCATCCACCCAGCCGGTCACTCCTGCGCTCGTCCTGATGCGGTGCCAGCCATCTGTGGAGGCCAGGTAGTCAGCCTGCGCACCAGACCGCAGAGTCGCAATCACGCCGAAATGCTCTGATGCGCCAGAACGCACTCGCAGTCCGTCGCGCAGCACCACAACTTTCTTTGTTAGTTCACCGGTCTCAAAATGGCTGGGTTCAAGTGTCGTAACGTTACACAACCAACCGGCCATCCATCCGTGTTTGCCGTCAAAGCTGATCCTGACCCAGTCACCTGACTTGCCGATGACCGAAAACGCAGCGCCGGGCTGCGCCTTCCCGATAATTGAGTGATCGGTGCCAGGCCCTGATCTTATGTTGAGTGTGCTTCGTGGAATCGCAATCGTGTTGGCCGGAACAGAAGCCTCGTGCCTTACAAGCGGTGCGTATATGTATCCTTCCCGACCGTCAGGAAGTATTATCCTAAACCAATCACCTACTCTATCAATCTCTTCCAACTGCTGTCCGACAGGGACTGAGGTCAGCACCGCATGTTGAGTGCTGGGGCCGGCCCGGATATTTGCAGGCCCTCTTTCCACGATCACAGCCGCATGGGCAGCTGCACCAAACGACATCATTAGGACTGAGCACAGTAGGACCAGTATTGCGCGACGCAAAGACGCCACCTCTTGTAGGATTATTGGAACAAGTCTGCTGGACATAGCGCAAACAAACATTCAGCGGCGCCCGCACTCTCTCCCAGTCACAGGCAGAGAGCAAGGTGTGCGCCGCTTACTATCGTAGCATTTATTGGGAACTTGGGACACGACAAAAGTGTTAACAAACAGTCACCGTTCAGTTTCGGATACATTCGTACCTGCGCAGTTAGCTGCCTTAAGCGCGCAATCTCGGCATCTGCCGTTGCAGGCTGGCGTTGGCAACTTCTGGCCGCAACGAGGGCACTGCGAAAGCAGCACAGGTACATCTCTGTATCCACACGTCGGACAGTCACGCATACTGTTCACCACCCTACCAAAACGAGGGTGTGGCGCACTACCCCACCGACGACAAACGCGAGAGAAAACGCCGCCGCCCACATGAGTGCCCCCTGACGAGAACCCTGCTCTTTGGCAATGATTATCATCGAGGCTATACAAGGAACAAACAACGTTATAGTCACTAGTGCGGTAAGTGTCTGTACAGGCGAAAGCGACAGTGAGTACAGTCCGGCAGCACCAAAATCGCGACGCACGATGCCCATGATAAAGGCGTTTGCTGCTTCGGCGGGAAGTCCAAGCCAACCCGTTGTAATAGGTGCCACCGCTTGCTGTATGACCACGAGCAGCCCCGTCATGTCAAGCGCTGCTATGAGCAGAGAGCCGATAACAAAGAGCGGACCCGCTTCGAGCATGAAAGCAGCAGTGCGCGCAACAGTCTTCCGCCCAACGTTGAGCGCGCGGGGTATGCGCATAGGTGGAAGGTCAATAAGCAAATCTGTAGACTTGCCCGGCAGCAATCTGTGCATCGCAGTTCCGACAGCCACAAACACTGCGAACACTGCAACGACGTAAGCCACAAGGTACCGCACGCCAAGAGGAGCAATAAGGCCAGCAATTACGCCGAGTTGAGCCGAGCACGGAATGGCAAGCGCGAGTAGAAAGATGGCTATGATTCTCTCACGCTTTGACCCAAGCAGCCGCGTGGTGATGGTGGCCATCGTGACACACCCGAGTCCCAGAATCATCGGGATAATCGCTCTGCCGTTTAGCCCAATTCTGTTAAGTCCACGGTCCGCAAGCACGGCAATCCTAGGTAGATAGCCAGAGTCCTCCAATAGCGCCATCAGCAGATAGAATCCTGCAACAAGAGGTAGCAACAACCCGAGAAGATAAGTCACCGTCATAGTAAGCACACCGAACTCACCTACAAGAAGCGCGCCCACAACCGAGTTGTCAGACATAAATCGGGTGACCAATCCATGTATCCAAGGCACATAGTATTCTTCCATCAACACCTCTTCAGTGAAGTCGACGAGCGTCTGTGCAACGAATACTCCCATCAAGTAGTATCCGGCAATCAACACTCCAAAGAGCATAGGGATTCCCGTAACCGGGTTTACGGCAAGCTTAGCCAACCGAGAAGCGAACGTATTCTTTGTGGTACTCGTGTGAATACACTGCTCTAGGATTTTGTTGACCCGTTTCCTTCTGTTGAGGTAATGTCGGTCGCGGTTTCCAGTAGCTTCCAACCCGTACTTCACGAGAGTTGATTCGTCATCTTCCAACACAAGCAATGACTCCGCTCGACTACCTGCGGCAAGTCCAACTGAATCGATCATGCGGTCCAAGTCTGCAGGGGCAATACCTGCTTTAGCTCTAGGAATCGCGTCTTCGAGTTCTTTCATGCGGTTTTTGTCGAGCGCGACAGTCGGAACAACCGGAACACCGAGTGTTTGCCGAAGTCGCCCAACATCGATTTCGATGCCAGAAGCAGTGGCTTCATCCATCATGTTCAGCGCAACAACAATCGGAAGACCCATGTCAACGAGTTGCAGTGTCAAGAATAGGTCTCGTTCGAGATGCGTCGCATTCACTACGTTCAGCACCACATCCGCACGTAGAATAACCTCTCGAGCCACGCGCTCTTCGTCATTGAACGAAGAAACCCCGTATACTCCAGGAGTATCTATTACGTCATACTCGCCGTAACGTCCAGTGCTGACTTCCACAGTAGTGCCAGGGTAGTTTGATACGTCGACATACATTCCCGTGAGGTAGTTAAAAACAACAGACTTCCCGACATTCGGGTTTCCCACAAGCACAAGTCGTTTTCGCTGCTCTCCACAGTGATGCTCGGCGCGTGCATG
This sequence comes from uncultured Pseudomonadota bacterium, assembly GCA_964417635.1. GTDB lineage: Bacteria > Bacillota > Sulfobacillia > JAUYEF01 > JAUYEF01 > CAYQIY01. The sequence continues at coordinate 17,786 of CAYQIY010000025.1, forward strand.
CGTGTTCATGCTCATGAGGCCTCCTGTATCTCCACAAGTATCTCGCCAGCTAGAGCATTACCTATCGCGAGGTGCTGTTGTCCACGTCTTATGACAACCGGTCCGCGCACAATCCTTTGGTAGCATACGATTTCCGCGCCCTCACACAGCCCAAAGCGTATGGCTTGTGACCTGACTGTGCCTTCGGGCAGTCTGTGTATTCGTCCGCTCTGTCCCATCACCATCTTGTCCAGTGGCAGAGTCATTGGCTGAGCCTCCTTCAATTACTGCAATTGCGACTCACTCGCAATAAGTGTAGCCGATGCATGTTCCGGCGTCAATAGCCTAGTAGTACAGATTAGAGCACAGATGCAAGGTTAGAGAGGTATAGTAGTAACAGAGACCCCAGTCGGTCTGGCAGAAGCGTAATCTGGGAGGTGTCTATACTTTCTGTGCAGTCAGATGAGCTGTCTCGCATCTACTGTAGTCCAATTCGACCTATTTGGGGCTATTCTTGTGGCCACCTATTCCGGTAAATTGTATGATTGTGCGTTTTCGGAAAGGAACATAAAAAAGTTACTAGAATTACACTTCAAAGTATCAGTGTAACCTCTGCGAAATTGCGATCCACAAACATCATTAATGAGGAGGGTCAGGTTTGAGAAGAAATCACAGTGTGTTTTCGAGAGTGCTGCTGGCAGTTTTGGCACTCGCCATGCTGGTATCGCTCGCGGCGTGCCAACCGGCAGCCACTCCGCCGGCGCCGAAGCCGACAGAGACGGTAAAAGGTGGCACGTTCAGGCTGGCGCATATCAGTGATCCAACGTCTCTAGACGTGCAGAACACGCCGAGCGTGACCGCGATTCACCGCATGCTTCACAGCACACCGGTTGTCTTCGGTCCCGATGGCCAGTACCACCCGTACTTCTGCGAGTCGTGGCAGGTGTCTGCCGACGGAACCGAAATCACTTTCAAACTACGAAACGACCTGGTGCTGCACGACGGATCAAAAGTTACCTCTGAGCTTGTCAAGTTTAACATCGAACGATTAATGGAGAAGTCACCTCACGCTACAATCGTATACGGACCTTACAAGGACACCCAGATCATTGACGAGCTGACCTACAAGGTCATTTTTTCTGAACCGTATGCGCCTGTGTTCAACGGCATGTCCATCAGTTACGCTGCAATTCAGTCGAAAGAAGCAATCTTGAAGGCAGGAGAACAGTACGGCCACGCAGCACTAGTAGGGCTTGGCCCGTACAAGCTTGATTCGTGGGTGAGCGGTGACAAGATAGTGCTAACCAAGAACGAAGATTATAAGTGGGGTGCAGCATTTTACGAGAACCGCGGCCCTGCACACTTCGACACAATTGAATGGTACACGATGCCTGACGAGACGACGAGGCTGCTCGCGCTTATCAACAACGAGATCGATCTAGCTGAGCTCCCTACACACGAAGTGGACAACATGAAGGCAAACCCGGATATCAACGTGCTCTCCTATACTCCGAGCACGGTGGCCTATCTCGGTATCAACAGCAGCAAAGAGCCGTGGTCGGATTCCAGGCTCCGCCAGGCGGTAGCGCATGTCATAGACAGAGACCTGCTTGTAAGGGTTGCGCTTGATGGCCACGCTGTAGCAAACCCGACTCCGCTGTCTCCGAGTTCCTGGGGATTTGACGAGACTCTTTTCAAAGAAGCATGGCCTCTGGACGTTAACCGCGCCAAACAGATGCTTGAAGATGCCGGTTGGAAGCTCGATGCTGACGGCAAACGTTACAAAGACGGAAAAGTGCTTGAGATGGAAATCTGGACGTATACGACCGCGCCATGGCCGCGCGTAACAGAAGTTGTGCGCGAGATGCTGATATCGGCGAACATTCAAGTCAAGATAACCACTCTTGAGTCTGCAACACTACTGGCGCGTACACCTGAAGGCGTGCACGACGCTATACTGATCTCTTACGGATGGCCAGATCCAGACGTGTTCCATACGTTCCTGCACTCCAGCAGGCTGGATAGGTCAAACCGCGTACACTATGTGAACCCTGAGTTTGACGCTTTGCTCGATCTGCAGCGCACAATTGTTGATCCGGACAAGCGTTTCCAGGTGATCAGGGAGATCCAGCAGATGCTGATGAAAGACTGTCCCTGGATTCCTGTATACACACCGGTGGTGAACCTCGGTGTTCGCAAAGAAGTGAAGGGGTTTGACATCGACGCTAGAGGCAACTACCTGTTGCTTGACGCGTACAAAGAGATCACTAAGTAGCTTCCACAATTCGGGCACCAAAGGGGCGGGGTCAAGCCCGCCCCTTTGGCCGAACGACACCGACAACTTCGAAGCACGCATCCGTGAGGTGAACACGTTTTGCACACCTATCTTCTTAGACGCTTGCTGATGCTCATTCCAGTATTTTTCGGGGTGTCGTTGCTGACTTTTATGATGATTCACCTCACCCCTGGGAACCCGGTTGACGTACTCCTTCCGGATTACGCGTCACCCGAAGCAGCCGAGCGCCTGATCCAGCAACTCGGGCTAGACAAGCCCCTTCACGAGCAATACTTGGTGTATATGCAGAGGACGCTGCGCCTGGATTTCGGTACGTCTGTCCGCACAAACCGGCCTGTTTCAACTGAGATCTTGTCAAGATGGCCTGCGACTGTTGAACTCGCCGCAGGTGCGATGGTCATCGCAGTCTGCCTGGGTATTCCTCTTGGCCTGATCTCTGCGGTCAAGCAATACTCACTGGCCGATTACGGCAGCATGTTTGTCGCACTGATCTGGGTATGCATGCCAAGCTTCTTCCTTGCCGTAGTGCTGCAGCTTATATTCGGCATGCACCTTAAATGGTTTCCTGTGTTCGGTCGAGCAGGTGCATGGTACACCCTAGCGGGCTTTAAGACTTTGATCATGCCTGCCTTCACAGCCGGAAGCCGCTCTGCCGCGATCCTGGCTCGTTTGAGTCGCTCAAGCATGCTCGAAGTGCTCCGCCAGGACTACATACGCACGGCGCGCGCCAAAGGACTGTTTGAGCGTGCTGTCATCTATAGGCACGCTCTTAAGAATGCGCTAATTCCTACCGTAACCGTGATAGGACTGCAAATCGCGTACGTGCTGGGCGGCACGTTTATCGTGGAGACAGTTTTCGCCAGACCCGGGGTTGGCCGGTACGCGGTAACCGCAATCTTCCAGCGAGATTTTCCGGTAATACAGGCAACCGTGCTGATGATCGCGTTCATATACGTCTTGATGAACCTGCTTGTCGACGTTGTGTACACGTTGTTGGATCCGCGGATTCGGTATGACTAGAGCAAGGAGGAGAGCTGACTTGTCTGAGCGCAAAAAAATATCTACTAATAGTCGCAAAAACAGACAAGAAGATGAGGGCAGGACGATGAGCTATGGCGCCAAGACATGGCGTCAGTTCAAGAAGAGTCGTTCGGCCGTCATCGGGCTGGTGGTCGTAGCCTTCTTGCTGTTTGTTGCCTTGTTCGCGAATCGGGTCGCGCCGTATGATCCTTTGAAAGTGAACTACGACAAACTCATGCACCCACCTAGCAGAGAACACATCATGGGCACCGACTGGATTGGACGAGATGTACTAAGTAGGATGATTGCCGGAAGCCGACTATCGCTTTCGGTCGGGTTCATATCGGTGGGCATCGGTCTGGTGTGCGGCACCATACTCGGACTTGCAGCCGCATTCTATCGTAAGTTAGATAACGTTATCATGCGTTTCATTGACATTCTGATGGCCTTTCCAAGCACACTCTTGTGCATAGCCGTGGTGGCGATGCTGGGTCCCTCTCTCCAAAACGCTATGATAGCCGTTGGCGTGACAGGCATACCGGGCTACACTCGAATGGTGCGAGGAACCGCGCTATCCGTGCGGTCGACCGACTATGTTGAAGCCGCTCGCGCCATAGGCGTCAGAGACTTGAGAATCATGATCCGGCACATGTTCCCGAACATGCTGGCACCGCTACTCGTTATGATTACGTTCGGTCTTGCGAGTGCAGTGCTGTCTGCTGCCGGACTGAGCTTTTTGGGGCTTGGCGCCCAGCCACCTGAGCCAGAGTGGGGTCTCATGATCAGCGAAGGAAGACACTACATGCTAAAGGCGCCTTGGCTCGTGCTTGGACCCGGGATAATAGTCACTATCCTTATCCTCGGTGTCAACTTGCTGGGGGATGGAATGAGGGATGCACTTGATCCACGACTGCACTAGGGACTGAGCCTATTTCGGGCCGAACTCTGCAGCTGCCAAGCCAGCTGCAAGCCCTGCACCACCGAGTACGACCGAATACAGCAGGTACGCAGCCGAGCGTTGTATGGACTGAACAACGAACAGTCTGTACAGCACGGGTTCGCTCACCTGAAGAGGAAGAAACACCATCGCAATGGCGTGTATACCTATAGCGACCACGAGCACGAGGCCCAGCGCTATCAGCGCTGGGCCTGGCTGGTTGTACACGAATCCTATGGTGACACCAGATATCACGACACCGGCGTATAACACCGTCTGCGGTACGGCAAAAGGTGCGAATCCTGCGAACTGTTGTGATGAACCTGCAAGCAGGAAAGTGATTACTCCTGCCCACATGATGGTTAGGCTGAGTTTGACTTCGCCTGTTCTCATCTTGGAGGATACACCTCGATCAGTGTTTCAGTTCTGCCTCACGCTTAAGCCGAAAACCGTCGGCATGACCTCTATGATGCAACCTCAAGTACACCGTAAGACTCCATCCCGCATCATCCGCATCTGGGTCTGGTATATTCGTGCTTACAAGATTTGAGACGAGAGAAACCTCGATTGTCTCTAATTTGCCGGGCACCAGCTCCAAGTTGATGTTTTCAAGGTTATCTGTGGCAATAAGCTGTTCTTCATAGTGCAGCAAGAGCAACATGTGTCGCACCAAGACGGCCACGTCTCCGTCATTCGCAAGGCTTAACCTGGTATCGAAGGTCGGCCCTGCTCGAGAGATACTCTCCACCCGCATAGCAACGTGTCTCAGAGTAGAGTACCAGTCGAGCCACTCGGAAAACGTCCAGGCAGTAGCTGCAAACGCTGCGCAACCAACAACAATACCAAACACCGCAATGAACCCGCAAAGCGTCGCATTCCTGTTACGCATTACCACTCTCACCACTCTCGCTCCGGGCGCGGTACTCAAAGACTATCCTATCAGTTCGTCGTACACCGCCTTACTGATCTTCGCAAGTATCATCGGACCCTCAAGCAAGTCGGTTACACCCTTACTTAGTAGAGAGATGATGTAAGCAGGCTTCTGGTCAGGCCCATACACGATTCCGCAGTCGTTGAACGTTCCAGGTACCGTACCTGTCTTATGTGCCACTACGGTTCCCCTGGGAAGCAGATAAGGTATCCGCTGCCTGAGCTGCTGTCGCTGGAGTATATCAATCGCGCCTGCTTGCTCCTGGGGCCCGAGCAGGACCTCGCCGTTCATTGCACGTGCCCCGCCTGGTTCAAGTAGTTTGGCCAGTAGTTTGTTCATCTCTACGGGGGTGGACACATTCTTGCCCAGGTCGCCGCGGCGTATCTGCGCGATCAAATCCTCTTCGCTCACGCTACGAAACCTCTTCATAGACTCTTCGAGCACCTTTTCTCTGGGCTGGTTCGTGTCGAGACCGGTGAGTTCGCATAGCAAGTGGAAGCAGTCAACGCGAACCGAGGTGCGTTCGAGGCCAAGAGCACGCATAGTTGGATCGACCTTATCGATACCCACAATGCTGCACACCGTATCCGTTGCAGTGTTGTCACTGATGATTATCATCAGCAGAGCGTAATCCCACAAGGTAAGAGCCGCACCTGGCCGGATTTCCTTCAGCACACCAGAGCCATGGCTCTTGATATCTTCTGTGAGCGTATACCGTGTATCAAGGTCTAGTTCACCACGTCCTACCTGCCTGTACATCTCAACAAGGACGGGTATCTTCAGCACGCTGGCAAGCGGAAACAACTCATCGCCGTCAAGCTGCAACTCTTCTCCGGTAGAGAGATCCGTTACTGCAACCCCGATTGTTCCCTCAACGGAACCTCTTATCTGTTGTATTTTGTCGCTGAGCCTACTCCATTTGTCCATCCTGCAATCCTCCAATTATGCACGAGTATATGAATCTTTAGACTGGATTCCTGCTCTATTCACAAAAGTCCTGCATCAATCCTCGGGCGGGAACACAGCGGCCCGCAGCGAATTCTGCAGAAGAAACATCTGCCGGTCGAATCCGTATAAATGCGTATATGCTCGTCCGGATATACGAACACAAGATCACCAAGCAGTATACGTCGCAGGCTGTGCATTCCGCAATTCACAATCCAGGGTGACATCAGGTCGTGATGCACCAACGTGGAGGTAACATTCTTTGCTGACGCTGTCACTGTTCGCACTCGGGTTGTTGCTAACCGTAAAAGGCGCCGACTGGTTCACCGGTTCTGCTGTGTGGATGGCTACGGTAACTCGCATTCCCGAAGTCATAATAGGAGCAACTGTGGTCAGCCTTGCTACAACCTTACCCGAGTTCTCGGTATCCGCCTATGCAGCGTACTCGAGCCACTCGGGACTCGCACTCGGTAACGCGATTGGCTCAAACATAGCAAACATCGGGCTTATTCTTGGCGCCAGCGTGCTCTTGCGCGCTATCTCGCTCGAGCCGCGATTGCTGCTCTCAGAGGGGCTATTCATGGTTTTTGCTGGATTTACGATGCTCTTCTTGGTACGAGACGGAGTTCTCAGCGGTTCAGACGGGTGGTTACTGTTCCTGCTGTTAGCGGCCTACATCTATTACACGGTCACGAGCGCACGTAAAGAGCGCAATAAGAACCGCGTTCCTGGAACTAACTCTGATCGCACATCCAAAGAGGCTATACTGCTGAACCTGGGCAAGTTTGGCCTTGGCATCGCCGCAGTAATATTGGGCAGTCGGCTTATGGTACAACACGGAGCACAGATCGCGCGCATACTTGGAGTGCCTGAGATGGTCATAGGGCTTTCACTGGTGGCTATCGGTACGTCGATGCCTGAACTCATAACCGCACTCACGTGCGTGTTCAAAGGCCACCAAGGACTATCCGTAGGCAACATAATCGGTGCTAACTTCCTCAACATGACTTGGGTGCTCGGAGGATCTGCGCTCATACGACCGCTTCCAGTTTCTGACTCCTTGCTGAAGACTGATTTGCCGATCATGATGTTGTTCATGGCAGCACTCCTACTATTTGGCGCGCGAAACGGCAAACTTGAGCGCTGGAAAGGCGCCGCGCTGCTCGCGGGCTACGCAGTATACGTGCTTGCGCTGTTCTCGTGATAGGCGGTGAGTGTCGTGCTGAAGTACAGATGGCTAGGCGTAGCAGGTCTAGAGCTGTATTTCGAGAGTTTCTGCTTGATAGTTGACCCGTTTATCAGCCGAGTGGCTCTATGGAAAGTGCTCACGCGCCGTCTGTCTCCAGATAATCGCCTGCTGAAAAAATATGTGCATCACGCGGACTCCATCCTCGTTTCGCACTGCCACTACGATCACATGCTTGATGTGCCGGAGATAGCCAACATGACTGGCGCTCGCGTGTACGGTTCGCCCAACACCACACACTTGGCGGCACTCATGGGGGTTCCACGCAGCAAATGCTGCACAGTACTTCCGGGCGACCGCTTTTCGCTCGGTCGGATTGAGGTTAAGGCGTTTCGGGGTGAGCATACCCGGATATTCGGGCGTCGTTACGCCGAAGGAGATCTCGGCAAGAATCTCCGTCCTCCGCTGAGAGCCTACGACTACCGCGCAGACATGTGCCTCAGTTACGCGCTTTGCGCGAATGGGCCGACAGTGCTTCTCTGGAACAGCGTTCGAACAGACGACGCACCGCCGGCTGATGTACTGTTTGTCGGTCTGTACCGCGAACACCTTTACTACGCTGAACTAGCAAGCCGGGTGCGCCCGCGCATCCTGATACCCATTCACTGGGACGATATGTTCAGACCTCTTGAAAGCGAGATTAAACCCACTCTGAACGCTCCAGCCAATTTGTCGTTACCCACCCGGGTAAACCCGTATCGACTCAAGCACGATGTTGAGACGAGAGTTCCAGGAGTCAAAGTCGAAATACCTGAAAGACTTAGCCTGCTTCCCCTGCTTTGATTTCCGGTGTCCCGCAGTCTTGGCCTCTGGTTTGAAGGAAACTTTGACTCGTAGATATGCGTCCAAGATAATGCATTAGTGACAAGCAACGAAGATATACCTTGTATTGCAAAGTATATTGCATTACAATGTAGTTTATGAACACGCTATCTCAGCTCAAAAAAGGGGCTCTTGAGCACTGTGTACTCGCGGTCATAGCAGCCGCGGGCAAACGCTATGGTTACGAGATTGTGCGCGTGCTATCGGACAAAGGGCTCATTACATACGAAGGCACGATCTACCCGCTGCTGTCCAGGCTCAAGAAAGATGGGTTAGTTACCACGTCATGGGAGAGCACAGACAAAGGCGCTCCAAGAAAGTATTACCAGATAACCGAGCAAGGTAGCCAAAGCCTAGCGGCGTTTAGGACAGCGTGGCAAGACTTCCACAGAACGGTCAACCGAATACTCGAACAGGAGGACGACTTTGGTGAACTACCCCAATGAGATCATTGACGAGTACATTGCCCAGATTGACAGCCATCTCAGCAGCGGTACAGCATCCGAACGCCGAGAGTTCTTAGCCGATATCCGCGCACACCTTAGAGAGCAGTTCGGATCAGGCGAGTGGGAAGCGGCCGACGTGCTTAACGCACTTGAGCGATTTGGTGACCCCGCCGAGATCGCTCGAGAGTTTCGCGAATCCACTGGACATACCACGCCTGAGCGCTCTTCGCACCCTCCGACATGGCTTGTGCTGGCGCTCACGATTCTGCTTTGGCCAATAGGCATTGTGCTTGCATGGCTCTCTCCCGCCTGGAAGACGCGAAGCAAGATCATAGCCACCTTGATTGTCATCTTGGCTTTTGGCTTCGTGTTCATCGGAAGCGCTGTTACTTTTGCGGCTTACACGTCTACTTCATCGCCACAGGCGGTTCATCAAGTGACGCAGCCTGCAGCCGGAAACGCTCCTGTCATATCCTCAGCGCCTAGTCTCGGCATAAGCATTGCCAACGCATTGGTGCTTCGCCTGGTGTTTTTGCTGTGTATCGGATCCCCGCTGCTTTCCGGAGTATATCTTGCGGTCACGCGTCAGCCCGGGTTTTAGAAGAGCCAATTGAGCATGAAGATTGTGCTCATATCAGGCTCGCATCAAGATGCGAGCCTGGTCGCTCAAGAGATACCCAGGGACTCTTGGGACGCGAGGAACACACAGGCAATTGCGAAGGTCTAAGAGGTACGTCGAAGTTGTGCAAGACCCGACCAATACGGGAAAGAAGGCAAGAACATGAAGAGCAATCTCCTCAGAACTTGGTCGCTGCTGATACTGGCATCCACTCTTTCCATGACGTCTTTGGGAGGTGCTTTGAGCGCTTCGGCCGCGCCTGTGGTGCACATAACGCAAGACGGTGAGACTGTGCCGCTCGACGCAGAACTCGTGTGTGGAATTACGATGGTCACCGCAGATTCATTGGCACTGCTGGACATCCATACCTTTGCTGCATACGATGGAAGACTGCTTCTCTCTAAGGATCACCACAGAGTTGAGATCGGTGCGGGCAGCCTGACAGCAGTTATAAACGGTCACGAGATCCGCGGAATTCCCGCACCTACAGTTCAAGGCGATCAAGTCATGGTGCCTCTTCGATTCGTCTTGGAGAGCATGGGCTACGACGTTGAGTGGCGAGGAGGCCCTGACAATTCCGTCGCCATTTCGGCTGTGGCACAAAACGACCTGATCATTGCCACTGTGAGAGAAAGACTGGAAACCAAAACGCTCTCAATTGACGTCCAGTATCCGAAGTTCACAGGACTTGAGCAATCTGTTGAGCAGCAACTCAACGCCTATTTCGCAGAGAGAATCGAGATCCCTAAAGCACACGCATATGTAGCCGAACGCCAAAACTCACAAGAGATATTCTACAGGCCCACCCAGTTATTCTGCAACTACCTTGTACAGTACAACCGCAACGGAATGCTCAGCCTGACACTCGATGACTATCTTTACACCGGTGGCGCTCACGGAGGGACTATAAGATCTGGTTACACGTTTGAGCTTGAGAGCGGAAGGCTACGGGAGTTGAAAGACATCTTCGCTCCGGACACTGACTACGTGACGCTGCTGAGCACGCATATTGCAGAGCAGATCCGCCACCAAGATATGCTGACGCTCATAGAATTTACATCGATACGTCCTGACCAAGATTTCTACCTCTCCGGCGATTCGCTCGTGATCTACTTCCAACAGTACGAGCTAATGCCGTATGCATACGGATTTCCCGAGTTCCGCATCAAGTTAAGCTCCTTACGTTCATGGCTCCACCCGGAGTTTGCCAGCCTGCAGTAATGCGAGCAAGCAGTTAACCGCAGGGAACTCGCTGCAAATTATGAGTTCCCTGCGGGTTCCCAGCCACGAATCGGACCCTAATCTGGCACATCGGAATCCCCTCTACCCCCATATAACTCAAGAATGAAGGATCTGTCTTCGCGCTCATGCCGGATATAGAGTCCATATGCGGCTGCCGCATGCAATCACGATCAACGGCCCAATCACAATGCAAAACCTTGGAAACTGGGTGCCATCCACAAAACAAGAAGCCCGCCATAAGCGGGTCTAATGTCATGGTGGGCGGTACAGGAATCGAACCTGTGACCCCATGCATGTCAATTATGGCCTGGGCTTACCTGACCCTCCCCGCTTGTACCTAAGCACCTGCTTACATGCCGTTTGCTTCCCCGCGTGTACCTGTGCTTTACTGCCGTTTTCAGCCGGACTACGCACCTACTTCACACAACCCGCGCTACTATCCGACCTGACTGGTGGTGCAGCTAGTCGCGCGACCTAAGGGCATATCTGAGCCAGGGCATGAGATCGAACTCAAGTCTTTGAGCCTTCAGATTCTCCTTCACAACCGCAACATATTTGAGTTGGAGGATAGCCCTACTCTCGCTCAATACGTGGTGTAGTTGTCCTCGGTCGACTATCTGGCGAAAGACAGACTCTTCCGTGGGTGACAGGTTTAGGCGTAGGCTCCCGAACCGCTGCTCGTAGGGCTTCAAAGCACATACGTGATTATGGTCGTCGACTTGAATGCCCCTGGAGACTTGACCACTCCAGTTCAGCGGACCCTCAAATGTTACCCTCCAAGACATGTCCTTGACAACTGTAGGGTTAGCACCCGTGTTCTTTACGAGGTACTGCACTTGGGTGATAATGCATGTCGGAACGCCCTTATGGGTAGGCCCATTGATCGAGATGAAGTCTGGTTGAAGAAACAAGTGAATTGAGGCGCTTCCTGGTTTGATCACGGTTGTGTAGTACGCGATCCATGAGATTATCAGTGAGCCGAACGCGACAAACAGCGAGCCGAAAGCAGCAAACAGGGAAACAACGGATACTGCCGAAGACAATTTGCTGTGGTCGAGCAAGTCGTCCACTCCCTTAGAACAATATGCTAAACTCGTCCGCATACTGGTATAATGAAACAGGCAGGGCAGGTGGCTTAGATCACTTGTCTTGTTCGAGGAGCGCGTGCCACCGAGCAAGGTTAGACGCGCTCCTCTCCTGTACGTCTTCTAGCTGCGCCGACGCAAGCGCCTGGTGCAGTTCGAGGAAGGCTTTATGTAGTTCTTTAGACCCTAGTTCCGGCATGGCAGCGCCGTTGCGCAGACCTTGTATGTAGGTCATCTCACTGGTCAACATGTTAAGCACTGCCCCTTCTTCCTCGAACCGCATGTAGAGTTCCCATTGCTCTTGCGCCATAGTGGCCGCGAATTCGTCCCAGGCCTGCATCATGACCTCCTGTTGCGCCTGGTAGTGCGGAGTCGCTGCAGCCGCCTCGGCTGCTCCTATGACGCCTAGGAGCACGATCGCTTCATACGCCCTGAATAGGCAATCTCCCCGTCTTTCCATCGATGTCATGTGGTGAACCTCCCTTGGTTTAGTCAATCCACTCTGCAAAGGTCCACCTGCCCCTGCCTGTAACACCTACCTGTTCTTGCCTTCTGCTATGAACCTATCCAGATCCTCACGCGTAACCCTCCACCGGCCTCCCACTTTCACGCCTGGCAGTTTACCTTTCTGAAGCCAGGCAATGATGGTTCGCCTGTTGAGCCTTAACTCGTGCGCTACCTCATCAGGTGTTAGAAATGTCTGCATGCTTCGCCCTCCTTCCTGTGATCACAGCCAAGCAAGATGTGTCCCTCCACTCATTGTAGCATCAATATACATTATATAGCCATAACCTACATTCTAGTGTTAAAGGGTATCCGCTAAGGGGTAGTGTCACAGGGGCAAATCTGATGCTGCGTGATGTGTTCGATTCAAGCATTGCATACGGTAGTTCGTGCCTATAAGGCTCCATAACCAAAGGATTACACTGTCTCGCATATACGATAGGAAGAACCATCATAACATAAAGGCCGAATTCCGGAGGCTTCATAGAGGTGTGTGCCACGCCGTCAGGCTCACCATTGTTATAGGAGCGTAGACAGATCGGGTCCCTATTGACCCAGAGACATCGATGGCAACATCGGCGGAAATACCTCTCCAATCCCAATCTTAACAACAGAGTGGCGCTTCTGCTCTCCGTGCATCCATGCGCCGTATCAATGCATGCTCCATAGAGTTCTAGGGTGAGGCTCAGAGCAACTCCAGAACCGCTAACAGTCAGAGCCTAGTGTACCGAATTACGTGGCCAGACCGCGGCGCGTTGGCTATGGCAAGCGCAGGTTGTGCATTCTCTCCCGCAAGTCAGCTATTACGTAGTCATAATCATAGTCAAGGTCATCTTCATAGTCTTCAACACATGAGTCATCACCAGAATTCGCTGCTGCGCTCTTAGCATTGAGGTCTTCGTATATTTCGAGAGCACTAGTGTAGTCCTTATGTGCAGCCTCAATGTGCCCAAGGCGCGCTAATGCTTCACCTCGGAGTTCATAGAGTTCGGGATCGAGCTCAGACTCTAGCATTAACCAGAGGGTGATGGCACTAGTCAAATCCTGTACCGCGTGTTCATATTCCTCGTGCTCCATGTGGAGATCGGCTCTGGCACGATAGTAATAGCCCTCTGTGGGAGCAAGCCTGATCGCCATATCGTAGTCAGCGACTGCTCTTGCGTAGAGGTTAGTTGCCTCCTCGTCGTCAGCCCGTAGTCTGCCTAAATGAGATAGCACCCTGCAGAAATCAGCGCGCGCGCAATAACGGGCAGGATCATTCGGCGCAAGTTCTACTCTTGCTGAGTGTAGGTCTTCCTCCAAGAGCCTGCATCGCTTCTGAAGTTCAGTACTCTGTTGTGTTGCTTCTGACAGCTGGCTCTTAAGGCTATCCACTTCTGACCTAGAGATCACAAGAACCAGCAGTATTCCGCCCCAAAAAACATGTCGGAGAATCTCCCATGCGACCTCTGAACCCAGAAACCAGACCGGAACAAGCAGTAGTATCACTACCAAGAGCACTCGGACTCTTCCATTCTTCCATATGCGCTCCCTATTCAAGTAGGGTCTCCCTTTCTATTGATGAATGCTGAGATCTCGCCGATCGTGCACGAACTTCGGTGAAACAGGCCACTCCATCATATCTGAGAAACAAGGAAGACCACGTAGCGACCTTAGTTCACAGCCTGTATGTGCTCTGCACCTCAGCGATCCTTTACCGTCAGAAGGCTATCGAGGTGGTTCTCGCACTCGCAAAGGAATGCCTTATGTTTATTATTCAACTGTGTCTTTAGCTCTCTCGTCCCACCAGCACCGCGTTCTGCGTCCATGACAAACATACACCAATGTAGTACGTCTCGTGCAGCCTGCGCGACCGAACCGTACTTGTGGAATCTACCTAGTAGAGTGTGATCATCCTGAAATGCCGTAAGGTAGTGTTTCTTCTTTTGCTCAAAACCTTTCCAGCTGCTCGCAAGTTCGTACAGTGCACCTATTCTGTCTTTCAGTTCATCAATATCCTGAAGCGCTCGTTCGCGACGGTGTTTCTTCCACCCCTCTCGCTGGTGAGATACTTGACTAGTTCGTCTATCAGTCGGTAACCTCCATATAGCAGTAACGCTTGCCACCAGACCAGTACAATCCCCCCCAAAGCATGCCCACATTACGACCACTATCATCTCTGCTGAAACGCGCCATTTATCTGACAGGTTCCGTGAGAGAAGTCTAGAATCCTGCCTCACGCCCACAGAGCAGTGTGTGCGGAGTTTTCGCTATGTTCATCCAGTTCAAGTTCCCAGTTGGAGCAAGGCAGCGGACTGAATCTCAAGCATTGTTAAGGGAGGTTATGCTCAATTACGAAGCAGATATGCGGCCTTGTGCTGAGAACACCGGAAACCTAGAGCGATTCTGCGTGCTGGCGAGTCTCGTCAAATGTCTGAGTTCCTGTTTTCCGGGGCCATCGCTGGCTACCCGGGGTTTTGGGCTTATCTGTATGACATATCGCGTTTCGGAAGGTGAAGTAAGCACAGTTGCCGAAGGCATGGCAATAGTGTCAACGATACAGAGAGTGGTGAGATTGTGACAAGTAACCTAATGGTTAAATATCTCATTGTCGAATTCGACTTGCCCTATGTGCTACGGCTTGTAGATTCTATGCGTAAGGAGGCTATCCCAGAGGGCTACGAGGAGTACATCATAGCAAAGAACGGCGTTCCCGCCAAGCTCCAGTTTGACAAGCGGGTAAGGGCACAAGGAGGCCCATATCAGGTGGCTCTGGAAGACCGGCGGGGCCTCCTTTCTTTTTCGTCAGTAAGAGTCTCGTTTGAGTCGCGATTCGTTGCAAGCTACCAGATATGTGACTTTCGGAGAGAATCTGGATTGATAATCAGGGTGGCTCTTGAATACGTCAATCGCTTCCTTCACCTGTATAGAGAGGCAAGTGGGGACCACTGGATTCATGAGATCGTTCGGGCAGACATACCGACTTTTCGCCTCATCGAGTTGCGAAAGGACGGAAGTCAAGACGAATGCACTGCCGGAAACCTAGGTCTGGGGAGAGGGCTAGGAGTGCTCCTGACCAAGCAGCAGGACGACGATCTTCGTGGGTTTCTTGGGTCTGACCACAGACTAGATGATATACAAAGGCTTGCAGACATAGTCTTACGTTTGATGGACACGTCAGATTATTGGGCTGCGGCTATTGCGGCTGAAATGCTATTTGAGGCCAAAGTAGCACGAATTCTTAGGTTGGCTCTTGAGAGGTTGGGTAAGAGCGGTGCAGAGATTGACGTGTCATTCCAGGGAAGAAATAGGCAACCGTTGTCCATTGATTCGTTGATCAGGAAGTGGCTGCCGAAGCTTACGGCGATTCCGCTGGACAACAGCGATCATCCCTTATGGGCCAGTGGTTATACGGAATGGGCATCGAAGGCAAGAGATTTGAGGAACGACATAGCTCATGGGAAGTCCGTGTGGATTGGAAAGGAGCAAGCAAGGGAGGCAATTAAGGCCATTTGTCAGTTCCTTAGTGAGATTGAACGACTTGTGCCTGGTATAAGGCCGACCCGGCTAGTGTATGAAGACTACGATTGGACTGACATTCCGGAAGGGCTTGTACTGGATGGTCTTGTCGGGTTCTGGACTACGGAGCGATGAGATAGTGTCTAGCGCCCCTTTCCAGACCGTTTTGAGTGTAATAACAGCCACTGAATACCAGGGGTTTTGAAGGTCAGTTTCGTATGATCGGTGGTGGTATCAGTGATTGGATTGGTAGCGAGCATTATCAGCGTAACTCTACCGATAATCCTTGCCTGTAATCTGCTTGCTGGCTTAGCGGGAGGTATATGGCTAGTCTTTCTTGGCCAATGGCGGATTGTGGCTTCCGGAGTTCTGTTTTCGCTTCTATTTCCAAAGCTTTATTTGCTTATTACGTTGCCCATACACTTGCTGGTTGATCTTCGGCTCATTTCGCTGGCCGAAAAGCGAAAGAGACTGGCTACCCTGTTGGTTGGCGCGCTAAGCTTAGTCCTGAATGTGACCATTATGCTTGCATGGCTATTCATTGCCTTTGCGTATCTCATAGGACTGGCAAGTGTTACAGGTCTAACAGGCGTTCCCTTCGTCTTGTTTGGGTACTCATGTATTGTTGGACCGTTTACCTACATGGCAAGCCAAGAACCTCGCGATAGCGTTGGTACCTATCTCAACGTTTGTCTTATGCAGATTGCCTACATCGTATTATCTGTACTGTACTTCAGTAATCTGCTATGGCTATCCCTGCCACTGATTGTGCCGCTTGCAGTCATGTTTCAGGCTGTGTTGCTCCAGATTTCAGCTCGCGAGTTCGATGATGCTCATAGAGCGTGAATCAACAAAGATGGCCCTGGTTTTGTGCAAATCCATCCATTCTGCATAGGACCCTTGCACGCTTAGGAAGCCATAAACCTGTCATATCCATATGGCAAGAGGTGACGTCCAGCCCGGTCAAATCCTAGACTCTCTAACCAGGCTGGACGCCCAGTTGAAAGGAGAAGTGGGTCAGCGATGACCCTTCCGTGAGATGCTAGTTAGAGCGCTTCAAAGCCGCCGTCGTCTCCTTCATCGGCTTTGAACTTCTTTCGTTGCGCCGCGGTCAAACCTAACGACTTGAGCAGACCATTCAGTACCTGCGCCACCTTAGTGGCCTCGATTACGAGCGGGTTCTTGATGGCGTTCGTCTCTCCCGCCACGTTTGTGTAACTCATAGTGAGCCCGGTCTTGGCGATCTCTTCCCGGATCTGCCGGTAGAGTTCGTGTGTCTCACAGTACAGCCTGATAAGCTCGTCGTCTGACGGCTGGTACTTATCGCCAAGGTAACCTCTTATGCGTTCTTCGATCGTGCTATTGGTTGCGATATTGCAGCCCTCCTTTCTAAGGCTTCAAGTGATTCTTTCCGGAGTGCTAAGGGGCCACCACCGTCGGTTAGTAACCCTCCCGGCTCCAGACCTAAACATAGGGAGGGGTGTTCGACAGGGCCTTCAGACACTCCGCTCCCGGCTCACAGATGCCAAGAAGCGCGTTAAAGCGTATCCGCAGGTTGTTTGCTATCTGTTCCTCCTGATTTATTTCAAGAGCTGACGCTTTCGGATCTTGACACACACGGATCAGGTCTTGCAGGCTTGCCTTCAGCGCTTCACCAATGGTCTCCAGCGAAGCGCGAGCCTCGTAGCGCACACCGGCCTCGCTTCGAGAAGATTCGTCGCTGAATCTACCGGTATTTGTCAGGTGCTCGATGAGCAGCGAGCTACCCCCAAGGTCTGCGTTCTCCATGGCCCAGGCGACAAACTTGTCAGCTCCTTCCTCGAACCAGTCTTGCATGCGACTCCTTTCCACGAATGCGTCAAGACCTTTGAACTGTGTTAAGTGCCAGCACTCATGCGCTACAGTTGCAGCTGTCTGGTCTGGCCAGCGATGTGCGCGTATCCAGATTGTTCGGGGACTGTCCTTTCGTGCCATGCCTACCATGTCGTCCTCACTGACAAATGTGGAAAGGAACTCATAACCCGCTGGCTTGAATGCTGTCGGCACAAACCAGCGAATCTCCACTGCTCCTATGCCAAGCGCGTGACGGCAAAACGCCACCATTTCCTCGGCGCGAGTCAGGGTCTTGATACTGACTTCTGTGTACGGGATCTCCCCGTAGCGAAAGCCCGTCAAGTACGGTGATGTCACAGGCTCTTCACCTCCCGCAAGACTGACGCCTGAACTATTTCCCTCGCAAAACCACGCAGGCCCTTGCTCTCTGTCTCGACTCGTTTACCGGTTCGCTGAACATCTTTCGCTAGACCCGCAAGTCTGTGGCGTCTTGCGCTTGTCCTGGATGTATACCGGACCCCAGTACGTTCAGCTTCAAATTCGACAACATCCCCGGTCCTGAGACAATCTCGGCTATTACCGTGGTTACGGACATATGTCCAATGTACAAAATACTCCTGTCCGCCGCGCCACACTCTCCCGGCTCCCGCTTCAAATCGCGTAACTATGCCAATCATACGCACTACGCCTCTCTCCTTTCACACTGCCTGACCCTCTCTCTGTCGGATCAACGCTGTCTCCGAGTCTCTCTATGAGCACTTCCAACAGCAATTGAGTCTCGGACATCCTTAGCCGCGCTCGTATCAGCCGATTAGCAATGGACATAATCCGCGCGGCCTCTTCCGGGTTGCTCTGACGCATGGCAACAGCCTGTTCCACAATGAAGTCTACTGCCTCCCTAACAGCCATTGCGTAAGGAGGTTGGTTCTCCCTGAACCGCGTTTCGAACTCCATCACCCGGGCAACCGGTAATGCATCAATCAGATTGTTCACCGTCTACCTCCCCTACTGGCCTCGCCGCCGGGCAGCCCTTGCATGCCTCGCGATCTATGTGTTCATGCGACATTAGGTATCTAGCGCACACATTACAGACCGTCTCGCCTATGCCTGGAAGTTCTTCTTGTGATCTGGCCCTTGTCATTAAGCCCATTTCCTCCTTATGACCTAGCCCTTGCATAAGATACCTGCTTGATGCCCATTTCTTCAGTGCAGAGTTACTTCTCTCTTAGTGGCACAGTGGCGCATTTGGGCCTGTTTCCGTAAAATCCCCTCATGAGAAAGAATCCAGGAAAGTTTAGGGAAAGTGGCCTGAATGCGCCACTTTGCCACCGAATGCGCCACTCAGTTCATCGTCTACCGATGCTCTAAGCCCTATGCCAAGCCAGTACCGGACTCCGCCCGTTCCCTTAACAGACTGAATACCCCTATCTGCGAGCCTCCTACTCACTGCGTTCTTCGAGAGTGGCCGCTCAGCGTTCTCCTCGCACCATCGGTGATAGGCTTTGTAGAAATCGCTCACACGAACCTTGGGCCTGGTTCCGATAACGCGGGAAACACTCTCGTCAACCAGAACGCAGCACTCCTCAACAAAGGAAGCCAGTACATCCATCTCCGACCGATATTCTGCCGTTGCCGCTCGCACCTTGTGCGGAGGAGCAAGTCCAATTCTTTGCCAGTCCAAACAGCCCTGCACCATCCATCTGAGAATCCCGTCCGCCTCTCCACGCAGTTTCTCGCCAAGACGCTTGTCGCGTTCCTCGGGAGGTATGTATGCTTCAAATGGAATTAGGTGAATCCGCTCCCATATCGCCGTATCTGTGCCCCTGATCAACGGTTTGGAGTTGGCCGCCATGAAAAGTTTGAACTCGGGCGTGAATTGAAAGAATTCACTGTAGAGAAACCTTGCGGCTATGCGGTCTCCTCCAACAAGCTGCTTTACAAGGCCTTCTGCAAGCCGCCGACCTTCACTGACTTCCACTGTGGCAACTAGGCGCGCGCCTTTCAGGGCTGCAATGTCATTGGACTGTCCCGGGGCCTTCTGCTCGAGGAATGTCTCGGGCCGCGCTGTCGTCGAGTAGTCCCCCAGGACATACTGAAGCGCATTGATGAAAGTACTCTTGCCGTTTCGTCCTGAGCCATGCAGGAAGAAGAAGCAGTGCTCGGATGTGTCACCCGTCAAAGCGTACCCGGACACCCTCTGAAGGTAAGAAATCAGTTCTGCGTCGCCCTGCATAGCGCGATCCAGGAAGGATAGCCACACGGGCGCCTGAGCTGAGGTGTCATATGCTGCATTACATATCTTTGTTATCAGGTCAGAAGGTTTGTGTTCTCTCAGTGTGCCGCTCTTGAGATCCAAGGTGCCGCTCTGAGTGTTCAGTAACCACGGGTAGGCATCAAGGGCATCCGGTAATATGGGCATTGAAGGCTCTGAGCGGGCAAGGCTTAACATCGCGTCCCTGCCTGCCGCACTAGTAGCACGCTTCGCAAGTCTCAATATCTCTTCGCGCTCGCGATCATCGTGGGTATCAGCCGCTTCATTGTAGAGATCTAGCGCGGTCTGTTTGGCCAGTCTTTCGACCAAGAAGGTCGTGTCTCTGGCCCAGCGCTTGTCTTCCCACACGAGCCACTGCTTCCATATCGAGCAGTAACGCGCCCTGCCTTCCAGGTCTCGTGCCAATCGCTCGGCCAAACCTGTATCGCTGAACCTGTGCCCTCCGACAGTTTCTAGGCTAACGCTCGTAGCCCCCGCTGTAGACCCTTCGGCGGCGCCACTGACGAGTCTCTCGAGTTCCTGCCGTGTGCCCCCGGCAGCAAGCCAGTCGCTGACGTCGCCCTTCGGAGGAAGCCCGGGCAGTTCAAGTATCTTGATGCTCCGCGCCTTTCCTAGAAGCGAGGCCGCCACTGCCTGAGCGTGTTGCCTGCCGGGCTCGTCGTTGTCCGGCAGGATTACCACTCGAGCGCCCTTGAGCGAATCCACGAACTGGAGCCTCCACTTGCCAGCGCCTCGCGGGTTAGTCGTGGCCGTGAGTCCCAAGTCTCTTAGTGCCTCGACATCTTTCTCGCCCTCGCAGACATAGATCGTGTCACCGCTCGCCGCTGCCCTAAGAACCTCAGGCAACCTGTAGAGTACCGGTTCAACGCCCTTGGTGTTCCAGACCCAACCACCGAAACCATCAGGCCTGCGCTGCCTGAAGCTCTTTGGCGCGAACCTGCAAACCTGGAAAAGCAGATGGCCTTCTGCGTCTGCGTAGTCATATGTCGCAGTTATCTGGCTCATCTGCCCGTTACCTGACACCGTGGCAGGAAATAGGTCCTTAGCTTCGAGGCCCAGCGCCCTAACCACAGATTCGAAGTCGCATCCTCGATGACAAAACACGAGCACCTTGCCACCCGGCGTTTCCTCGCTAATCGAAAGACTCTGCCGCTTGTCATCGTGAGCCGGACATAGCGCTTGGTATCCGGAACGCGTCCGCTTGACTCCACGGAGGCGGGCCAGCACAGTGTGCAGTGGTGTGTTTGTTGGCTTTGTTAGTGCCATCCTAGCGCACGCACCTCCAGCGCATTCTTGACGAGGCCCCAGAAGCACCGCGGCAGCCCCTTCGCTGATTCGTAGCGAACTATTGCCGCATCCAGACGCATGGAAAGTTTCGGATCGAATGGGCGCTCAGCGACCTCGAGCCTGTTTCCCGTATCTGCCACCTGATTGATACTCCCGTCTTACAAGAATCTCTTCGTCGCCCGGCCATTGGCCCTGCTCGATTCTCTCTACTAGATTATCAACCGCTCTCGCGGGCACGTAGATGCGACCTCCATCCCGCGCATGAGGCAATATGCCCTTCCTACACCACTCGTAAGCCTTATTACGGGGGATTCCTAGGCGCCGTCCGGCTTCTGGAACGCCGATCAACAGCGCCCCTGGATTTGCTAACGCCATGTGTTCAGGTCTCCTTTCTTGTGTTCGTCACGTCACTCCCTGCGTAAATCGTAGCACACCTCCTATTGCGTGTCCACTCAGCCTATGCTATACTTGCCATAGAAAAACCGTGTCAACGGATAGGTGGTGGTTCTCGCGTGTTGGATTCATGGGTTACCAAAGACAAAGAACTGGTGCTATCTCAGGTGCAGGAAGTACCGGCCGCAGGGTTTGAGTGGGCCCAAGGGCATGAGAAGCTTAAGCCACAAGCGACTGCCTTTTTTTTGTTCGCCAAATCTGAGATGAAAGGACAATCCGTAAGGCGCTATGACCCATTTGTTGAAGCCCCCGCACTGTTCCGCATCTTCGCCGACACTCACCCGTCCCTGGAAAGTTTTCTTGCTTTTGCAAACAAATATGGCTGGCTCTCTAGCCGCTCAGCTCCTTCTGTTGTAAGACACCGGCCGGGCTCACTTTGGTGCGATGAGTCGGAGTTCGGAGAGAGACTTCGGCAGGAGGCAACTGAGGATTTGAGGCGTGGCATCGAGCCTTCGGTAGGCGCCTATATGCGAGTCCGCGAAGCGCTTGAGGCCAGCAGTGGGGGGTTTACCGAAGAGCATGCGGCTAAGTTGGCCAGCCTGCTGAATCTCGACTACGGAACGGAACGTGCCGAAAGCGAGGCTCTGTGGAAAGAGTCACAGAGTCATCTGAGAGTAGGCCTGACCCTCTGGGATAGCATCACAGCAGGTGACTTGCTATCTCTCGAGTCTGCTCTTGAGCAGGCCGCAGAGATTACCTGCCAGCCAGTAGGCAGCCCCTCGCCCCCGCATTATTTGCTCGCGCAGCCACAGTACAGAGTCCTGTTAGGCGGTCAGCCAACCGACAATCATGATCCGTTTTTGCAGGCGCGAACTCTTCTGCGAGACCTGATAAACATTCAGCTGCCACGCAGGGTTAGCCTCTGGATGCAAGTAGACCCTCGAGACGACAGCATGGGCCTAAGGATCGTGCCCAACGACCTACTGGGCGCTATGTGGCTTCAGTTCGCTCGGGCTGTGGCCGGTAACCGCCGGTACAGACAGTGTGATGCTTGTGGTTTGTGGTTTGAGGTATCCCCCGAGCAAAACAGGACTAACAGGCGCTTCTGCTCTACCGCATGCCGCAGCAAGTTCTACAGGCGCAAGAAGGAGTTAGCACGCGAGTTGCGCGCGGAGGGTTTGTCTGTAGAGGATATTGCAACCCGACTCGACAGTGATACGGGCACTGTGGGCGGCTGGATAGGCCTTAAGGAGGTCATAGGCAATGCCAAAGAAGAAAGCCGTAGCTAATGGCGAAGGTTCAATCTACCAGCGCAAGCGCGATGGCAAATGGTGCTGCGAGCTGACCATAGGCTGGGGCGAGGAAGGCAAGCGCAAGAGCATCCGCTTCTTCGCTGATACCCGAAAAGAGGTTGTTGCTTGGCGTACTGCGCGCCTTAACGAGAAACAGACAACCGGTGAGTTGATCGAGCCTTCGAAGCAGAAGCTGTCGCAGTTCATGGAGCACTGGATCAACACGACTGCTGTGCATGAAGTAAAGTCGGCCACCATCGACCTCTACAGGCAGGTGTTCCGGGCACATATCAAGCCCGATCTTGGCGAAAAGCCGCTGGGCAAGGTCACTGCTCAACATATCCAAGCGTTCTATCATAAGCGTCTTCAGGCAGGCACAAGCCCTCGAACAATCCAGATCGTGCATTCAGTGTTACGTCGAGCACTTCAGCAAGCAGTTGAGTGGAGGCTTCTTCCCCGGAACGTTGCCGATTTCGTCAAGCGCCCTCGCGCAGAACGGCATGAGGTTGAACCTTTGACACCGGACCAGGTGATGACCTTTCTCGAGGCCGCCCAGGAGGACCGATTACACGCGCTATTCACCTTGGCCGCCACTACCGGCCTTCGCCTGGGTGAACTCCTGGCCCTTCGCTGGAGTGATATTAACCTGGCAGAGTCAACCCTTACAGTGCGTCAGACGCTCACAAAGAACGATGGCAAGTTTGAGATAGGCACACCGAAGACGAATGCTTCACGACGAACCCTTGACCTGCCGGTAATCGCCTGTAAAGCCCTTAAGAGGTGGCGACGCGAGCAAGCAGCAGAACGTCTCAAGTTGAGCGGAGCCTGGGCGACAGATCTTGTCTTCACTACCACCATAGGCACCGTCCTTAATCCGCACAACATCAGAAACCGCTCGCTGAAGTCGGTACTGGAGCGAGCAGGGCTGCCTAAGATTCGGTTCCATGACCTTCGACACACAGCGGCCACACTGATGCTTGCCCAGGGCGTTCAGCCGAGAGTGCTCCAGGACGTGCTCGGACACTCAGACATTCGCATGACCCTGGGTCTCTATTCGCATGTACTCAGGGAACAGAAAAAGGCAGCCGCACAAGCGATAGACACGTTCATACAGACCGCCCAGAAGTGAGTATTACACACAGTTTTTCCGGACTACACACGCACTTCACACACGCCCTCCACAATGGACAGGTAGATATGCGAAGAGCCACCTCGGAAAGGTGGCTCTTACTGGTCTTTTAATATGGTGGGCGGTACAGGAATCGAACCTGTGACCCCATGCATGTCAAGCATGTACTCTAACCATCTGAGCTAACCGCCCACAAAACGCTGCCATATTTGGAGGCGACACCCGGATTCGAACCGGGGAATAGCGGTTTTGCAGACCGCTGCCTTACCACTTGGCTATGTCGCCTTGTAATCTGGAGCGGAAGAAGGGATTCGAACCCTCGACCCTCGCCTTGGCAAGGCGATGCTCTACCACTGAGCTACTTCCGCGTCATGGTGCCGCAGGCCAGAATTGAACTGGCGACACGCGGATTTTCAGTCCGCTGCTCTACCAACTGAGCTACCGCGGCACACGTACCATTATACTAGCACATGACTTCGGTCAATTCAACCTGCAAGACACGACTTTTGCTAACGCACAGCGATAAAGTCATTCTTAAGTGAACAGCGAAAATGTCACC
>CAYQIY010000026.1:0-1874 GCA_964417635.1 uncultured Pseudomonadota bacterium
CCCCCCGGCCCCCGGGGTGGGGCGCCACGGCTTGAGCCACGGTACCCCACTCAGCGACTTGATATTTCAACCCACGCTCCCCGCGAGGGGAGCGACTATAAGTGATAGAGTCCTTTTCAAGTGGATAGAATTTCAACCCACGCTCCCCGCGAGGGGAGCGACACCATTCCAGCCACCAACGATAGGGACGGTGAAAATTTCAACCCACGCTCCCCGCGAGGGGAGCGACCTCTTGCCCCTCCGTAGTTAGCCAGACCCTGGTATGTATTTCAACCCACGCTCCCCGCGAGGGGAGCGACACCATCCTGAAGTCGTGTTTCCTTCCCCACTCCACTTTCACCCCACGCCCCCCGCGTGGGGAGCGACTTCTTCCCCTTTGTATGACACCGGACGTATGTAGATTTCAACCCACGCTCCCCGCGAGGGGAGCGACGCTCGCCGCCGCAGACGTTGACTTTGCCGTAGGGCATTTCAACCCACGCTCCCCGCGAGGGGAGCGACATCACCGAGATACAGTGAGGAGTGTGAGCGCATATTTCAACCCACGCTCCCCGCGAGGGGAGCGACTACGACAAACTGACGTTATCCATGCACCAGCAAAATTTCAACCCACGCTCCCCGCGAGGGGAGCGACTCGGGGGGTAGTAGACGTTTCCAGACTGACTACGATTTCAACCCACGCTCCCCGCGAGGGGAGCGACTGACAGGCGGTAAACCAAGTGGTACTATAATAGATATTTCAACCCACGCTCCCCGCGAGGGGAGCGACGCGCACAAGGTGTGTTTTGCCTGTGCCAGTTGCGCCATTTCAACCCACGCTCCCCGCGAGGGGAGCGACTGCTATACCCCATTTGTAGCGCCTGTGCATGAGTCATTTCAACCCACGCTCCCCGCGAGGGGAGCGACCACAAATACCCCAAGACTGTCAACATTTACTAGCATTTCAACCCACGCTCCCCGCGAGGGGAGCGACGCCCATAAGCCGGCGACTTGTCTAGCCGGCAAGACATTTCAACCCACGCTCCCCGCGAGGGGAGCGACCTGCGCCGATCAAGATTGCAACCACGATCACCCACATTTCAACCCACGCTCCCCGCGTGGGGAGCGACTGCCGTAGTATAGTTATATTCCGTACCGCATGGATTTCAACCCACGCTCCCCGCGAGGGGAGCGACCTGAGACTCGCCTATCTGCTGTAGCACAAAGAGCGTCATTTCAACCCACGCTCCCCGCGAGGGGAGCGACGACTAATTTGATGCGCTCATTTCAAACAATGGCCATTTCAACCCACGCTCCCCGCGAGGGGAGCGACCCGACACGGGCAGTGCCATCGTGTATGTAATTAAATTTCAACCCACGCTCCCCGCGAGGGGAGCGACTGGAGCCGAGCGCGACAGCGCCGATCCCCACAACGACATTTCAACCCACGCTCCCCGCGAGGGGAGCGACCAGTCGTTCGATCCTGTCAGCAGTACCCTGCTCCCCATTTCAACCCACGCTCCCCGCGAGGGGAGCGACTGGACAGTACCTTTCCTCGCCGGCTCTTGGATACAAATTTCAACCCACGCTCCCCGCGAGGGGAGCGACTGCGCGCTTCCCGCTCTCTCCATGACGTACTCTTTATTTCAACCCACGCTCCCCGCGAGGGGAGCGACCTGTGAGGAGTGCGCTTACGAGGCTAAAGAGGGCATTTCAACCCACGCTCCCCGCGAGGGGAGCGACATGTGTAACGGTTTACGTGGCATATTGGCCTCCTGATTTCAACCCACGCTCCCCGCGAGGGGAGCGACGCAAGTCCGTAGACTTCGGGCTCACAAAATTCCTGGTATTTCAACCCACGCTCCCCGCGAGGGGAGCGACCATATATGCGCTAT
>CAYQIY010000026.1:1974-40744 GCA_964417635.1 uncultured Pseudomonadota bacterium
ATCCAGGAGTTGTATCAGCTGCATTTCAACCCACGCTCCCCGCGAGGGGAGCGACCAAGCGCATACGTCGGGATCGGCAAGTCCAAAGAATTTCAACCCACGCTCCCCGCGAGGGGAGCGACATATATGCGCTATATCCAGGAGTTGTATCAGCTGCATTTCAACCCACGCTCCCCGCGAGGGGAGCGACGGAGCGACACCTGCACGAAGTACTGTACTACTGGATTTCAACCCACGCTCCCCGCGAGGGGAGCGACGGGATTAGCGTAGACACGTTGGCCATAGCAGCATTATTTCAACCCACGCTCCCCGCGAGGGGAGCGACCATATCGCCAAGGTTCTGGCAGGATGCCGATGTCAATTTCAACCCACGCTCCCCGCGAGGGGAGCGACGTGTGAGCAGTGCGAGATCCGGGCGGCACGGCAATTTCAACCCACGCTCCCCGCGAGGGGAGCGACCGCAGTGGCGCAGGCTGGTCGGTGACGCCGGAGGTAGATTTCAACCCACGCTCCCCGCGAGGGGAGCGACGTCAAAAGGCTATAAGCAAGGCGTCATCGGCCGGCAATTTCAACCCACGCTCCCCGCGAGGGGAGCGACTTAACGCCATCAAGAGACATATGACTCCGCCGAACAATTTCAACCCACGCTCCCCGCGAGGGGAGCGACTATGATGAGGTATCTGTTGGGTATCACCAAAGATATTTCAACCCACGCTCCCCGCGAGGGGAGCGACGACTAATCACAATGCTGTTGGAGTGCTGCTGGAGTTATTTCAACCCACGCTCCCCGCGAGGGGAGCGACTTTAAGCCCGCCCCAGATGAGCCAGCGAAGCGAGTTATTTCAACCCACGCTCCCCGCGAGGGGAGCGACGCCGAGCGCGACAGCGCCGATCCCCACAACGACATTTCAACCCACGCTCCCCGCGAGGGGAGCGACGGCAATAAGCGCGGAGGAATTCTCCAGGTACACAGAAATTTCAACCCACGCTCCCCGCGAGGGGAGCGACGCGCAAAGATTGGTAAAGAGCCACATGAGCTTAATTTCAACCCACGCTCCCCGCGAGGGGAGCGACCAAGCAGAGCTACGACAGCACAGACACGGTCAGCATTTCAACCCACGCTCCCCGCGAGGGGAGCGACAGCTAATATGGATGAATCGGCAGTTCGACAAGCATCAGTCTCTCAGACTATTTGTACCAATTGAAGGCAGCAGACAGTATTTGCCTATCTATCTTAGACCGCAACAGTGACAAAACCTGCGTTTTTCAAGTGCGAACCCTCAGTGGATCCCATGTTCACTTGGCGTTCGCACTCATACAATCAGCACACCCTCAATAGCAAAAGCGGGTTTGGCGCCAATATGCTCTATCTTCGACTTATACTTGTTTCCTAGATAGTAAAAACGAAGGCTATCGAGTTCCGGATCAATGATCTGCTCTAGCTTATGTTTGACTTGAGCGCATTCGCTGGCGTCCAATATGCACTCAAATACCGAATTCTGCACTCTCTGCCCATAGTTGACGCATTGTCTGGCCACTTGTCTTAGCCGCTTTCGGCCCTCAGATGTTTCTGTATTGACATCGTAGGTTATCAGTACAAGCATTCGTCTGTTCCTTCCTCATTACGTCATTTCCACATAAACGGCGGGTAGGCATCCAGATCACCGCGTAAGAATCGTGCCAGCAGCAAAGCTTGAACATATGGAACAAGACCCCACGGTATTTTTTCCTGAAGATATGGGTGCGTTATGTGCTCTTGCTTCCGTGCCTGCCATGCAGCAAGCACCGTTTTTCGAGTACTATCATCCATCATGACAGCTCCGTTTTCCCGTACCGCAAACCCATCTCCAGCAACTTCTCGCCTGTTAACAATCGTTAGCACAAAACGATCTGCATATACCGGCCGAAACTCTTCAACAAGGTCAAGGGCAAGTGATATGCGCCCAGGCCTATCTCGGTGCAGAAAACCCACATACGGATCCAACCCAACGGCTTCAAGCGCTGAGGCTGTCTCATTGGCAAGTAGAGTGTAGGCAAAGGACAAGAGGGCATTAAACCTATCCGTAGGAGGGCGTCTCGTCCGCCCACTAAAACGGAACGATTCTTTCTGCTGCAGTATCAGATCGTCCAGTACGGAGAAGTAAGCACTTGCCGCCACACCTTCATACCCTCGCAGTTCGTCTAGATTCTCAGCACTCTGCACACAGCCCATGGTCTCGCGTATGTGCCGTGACACGCATCGAAGCTTGTCCGCATCAAGACGCAGGGAGTGATCACGTGCGGCACGCTCGATAACCCAACGTGCATTGAAGAGTTTGCCGGTAATCATGTTCTTGGCAACTGCAGTGGAGTCAGTTTCACTCTGCGATCTATCGTACTGTATCTTTCGTAGAACAACGTTTCCACGCACCTTGCCTACGACCCTTGCCAAGAAACGTCCACCTTCTGTCATGAAGCAGAGCGATATGCTGCGCTCTGCACAGGCTCCCATCAACGCTGGGCTAGCACCCGTATAGCCAAATGACACTATCCCCTCTAAATTGTGTAGAGGAATGCGAAATTTCTCGTTACCATTGCTGCGAACAACCACGTTTTCACCATCTAGGCTTAAGTAGTTGTCTCGAGAGGTGACGTATAGAGTATTCAGGAGTTTTCGCATCAGTGCTCCTCCTCTATCCTCCGCTCAATATACTTGGCTACGGATGGTCTCTTGCCCAGTCTGGGTATGCAGTAATCCATCAGAGAGCAAGCATGGCAACGCGCACTGGGCTTGGCCTTAGGGGTGTATCGTCGACCGAACATCTCATGCATCTCTGTAAACAGACGGATGACCTCAGCACGCAATGCCTCATCGAATTCCACACGCGTGCGTCTACGGGTTTCACCATAGTACAGAAAACCTTGTTTGATAGAACATACAAGCATCTCTTCCAGACACATTGCCTGAGTACACAACTGTAATTGATCTGCATCATGTTCCTTGGGTCTTCCTCGCTTGTACTCCACAGGAACCGGAACATATAACCCTTCACGCGAGAACAGAGGCACACCGCTTCTGTCGCTATGCAATTCTACGACATCACATATTCCTCTGGTCCCAAGGCGAGCAGAAAACACTGGCACGCTCCGTGTAATGATGATAAGTCCTCGCTTATCGGTCGAGCCCTCATCTGTTCTCTCGTGCAAGAATCTGCCTTGGACCGTTCGAAGGTTCTCTTTCCATTGTTGCTCAATGTGAATGAGCGCCCATTGTCGTCGGCAGAAAGAGAAATGCTGTATTCCCGAAAGAGCAAGGAATTCTGCCTCACTATACACCTTCATAGATTTCTGTTTCCAGACCATCAAGCGGTGACAAGACAATCTCGTAATCACTTGCAGAGCGTGGGTCGCGAACATTAGGCTTCTGCTTAATGTGTACAGAACGGTGCACGGTTCCAGAGGAATACTGACCATTGATAGAGCCGTGCTTCCACCAATATACTCGCACAACTTCCATACTGCCTTCCGGTCTGGCCGAGGACATATCGTTCGTGAAGAGCGTCTTCAGCGCCTCTAGAATCTTGTCCGCATCTTCGTCACTGAAGCCAGTCTTGGTAGCCAGTTGTGGGTTCATGCTTCCTTTTGCTACGTATAGACCGAAATCCACTCGGTGCTTCAGCCCCATCGTATCTGAAGATTTGCCTCCCTTCTTGGAAGGCTCATTGTTCACACTCTTGGTGATCTGCATTTCAGATATCTGTACAGGAGATACACTTACTGCACTGTGCAACGAAACTGGGCCTCGAATGCCGATTGATACGTCTGCCATCTTCCCGAGTGTCTTGTAGGCAAACACTTGTCCGAATGCACGTACATCAAACCACTCCGCACAAGCAGCCTTGGCAAACGCCGCAGTGTCCTTATCGCTACTCACCTTCATCAGAGCCTCGCATGCCTCCGCGCGTTCTTTCAGACTGCGATGTTCATCCACCCTGCGATCGTCGCTCTGGACGAATATGCGTTCACCCATATCTTGTAGCCGATTACGTATCTTCCTCTTTAGACATACATCCGACACTTCTCCGAATCCATCATAGTCAATCCGAGGACGATTGCCGTTAAGGGGGTCTCCATTTGGATTCGCATTACGCACGGAGAATACCACAGCGAAATCGATCTTGCTGCTCAGACTCATCAGATGTTCCTCCCTACTTGTTATGGTCGTATTACTTGTCGTCCTCAAGTCTCGTAGCGACGCGTCTCCTGCCAGATTCTTCAAGATGATCAAGCAATGCCTTGCGCTGGTTATGGAAGCCTAGAAGATACAATCCATTTAGCGACCGATCGTTCTGAGGTTCAAAGTCCCCATGTTCGAACTTGTCGGTAATCTGGGTGATAAGGTCGTTCAAGGTGCTAGCCCTTCCTTTCAGGCGAGCCTGGTAGGGTCTTAGGTTTCTGGTGATAAGCATCCAGGTCTTTAAGGGGCGTTGAGAGAAGGCGTTCATGTAACGCATGGCATTTGTCTCTCTGTGCTCGCCCGAATCCTTAAGAGCCCAAGCCTCAATATGGTCTGCCACTGCAAGCAGTCTTCCAAACAGATAACTCCTGTCTGTCCGATTCTCATCAAGAGCCAAGGTATACCCCTCGCTTTCGTGTTGCTTCCTGTACAAGGCACATGCAATACTCAACGCCTTGTTCCATTCCCATGATTCGATGGCTACCGGATTTGAAGCACGCCGTACTGCTGAGTTCACCAGATCACTTGGAACAGTAGCGCCATCAAAGATACAAGGTAGCAGCCGTTCAATAGTAGACTTCTTGAGTTTATCGCTCGCGTTTACACCGTACGCAGCAATCGCTATGTCTCTTGACGATGGTGCACCCACGAAAGTGTAGCGTCTATTGCTGCTATCTCGCTTATAGTCATGCAGCCATATGCAGGTGCTATGCCACTTTGCCACCCTCTCTAGGTATTCATTGCTCTTGAGCTCACGATAGTAGGTGATAGACAACCTGCCATCCGTGGCGCTGTCGAGCGCCATCACTACTACATCTGAGTGGGCATCCAGATTATGGCGCAAGCCTAGTAGCGCGGCTGTAAGTTGCTTGGCGTATGCTCTCTGACTCCTCACGTCAGCATCGAGCCAGAGATCAGAAGAGGTAAGAGATACACTCTCCCCAAACAATTCGTCGCTGTCGCTTATGGGATGAGGAACTGCCTCATTACGAGTTCCCCAGGCTATGATAACCTGCGTATCGCACCGTAGGCCTCGGGTATCAACTAACCAGCGCAGTGCATTGTGCGTTTTCACAGATGTCTCGTAACCCAAGCTCAGTGCCTGACCAGGCACAATGAATCGCCCCCGGTAGGTGAAGCCCGAACTATCATTGGCAGAGACAAGTTTGGCATTGGCCCGTGTATTCACGATCTTCTTCGGATGCTTCTCCAATAATGGAACCGTCTTACCAGATACATAACACAGCGCTGTCTTGCTTTGTTGTGACAGGACATACGCAATCGCACTTTCTCTTAAGCTGGTGTCCATCCACAACCTATCTTCGGGATCCCCCGGAATATCGACGGTGAATCGCACGATTGCGTCTCTCGGTGTACAGTTCTTTATCTGAAAGATAGGCGGCGCAGTCCGCCTATCCTCAAGCCATTTGTCTAGAAGAACACCGTGGTCGTCGGTGTGCAGTACTCGCCTACTCACTAGGTCCTCAATTAGGCTTCCCTTCTGCACGTACCGGAAGACTGCCTCAACTTTGGGATGAGAATTCTTGGAGCTACACCACTCTCCCAGTTGCCTAAGGTACGCACCGTAAAACCGGCCAGCCCCCTGCCCTTTTTCGTCCGTGTACGCATCGTAGTCACCTGCAAGGTACTGTAGTTTATCGAATAGTGGATGTGGCGGAGGGTTCGTGCCCGACCGACTTTCCGATGCTTCCGTACAGGGCGCGACTGTGCCCATCACATCCTCTTGTACTACTGCGTCAAGCAAATTGCCTTGGGCATCCAACGCCACAGTGATATGAGCACGAAGTAGGGTGTGTGCTATGGGCAGTAGCACAACTTTGCCCTCATGAGTCTCCAACCCCGCAATGTCTGAGCAGTTCTCATAAGTCTCGTACAGTTTCTGCATCCAACTCAAGCGTCCTCACGCTCCTCCTCATAGCCATCCAGCAATCCGGGTTCAGCGAGACCGTTGAAGTTGATCCCGGGCAAAAACTGCTTGGCGTTCATAGACTTTATGGAGCGCCGAAAAGCACATTGATCCGGGTGGGCAAACTGTACCACACCATCAATCATGCAGGGCCGCCATAGGCGCACGGCCATAGTATTGCTGCCTGTCTCCTCCGGGTACTCGAACCCGTGAACCATCAGTCCGAACTCGAGACTACCGTATGCATCATAGTAACCTTCGTCTTGTCCAAAACAACACGGCTCCACATATCCCTGACATTCACGGGTTCCGAGAAATATGTCACGGCGTCCGCCTCGTTCAATCATGCGCTTTGCGACAAAGAAGTGCTTGTTCTCGTTGCGGTCATATTCCAGGTCCGGCCTATGCTCGTTCCACTCAAAGTGAGCACGAACCTGATAGGCGACATCTTTCAGGTATGTGTATACAGCTAGTGAGTTTCCGCCGACGTAGTTGATCGGTCGCATACCTTTAGACTCGGTGCGTATTGGGTGCATCACGCGCATAGCGTCAATCACCCACGTGAATGTAGGCTTCCAATAGACACTCTCCAGAATCCCCTTTAGCGCTTGATACGTCGGAATCTGATAGGAGAATTTCTCGCCACCGATACGCGTTACGGGGTCACTGAACAAAGCGTAACGACCGTACACTAAGAACTCCACAATGTTTTGCTTCTGCATACAACCCCCCTCTTTCAGACGAACAGAGCCTCCATACGTCTTCCGTTAGTAGTCACACCCGTCTCCCAATTGTAGTAGAGTTTGTCCAACGCTAGTACACCCCCAGGGAGCACCTCAATGGCGCGCTCCTTCTCAAGCAGATCAAGAGTCGGTTGAAATACGCTGACAGAATATTGCTGAGCCACACGCAGCAAAGCGTTGCGGACATTGATAGGTAGATCCTCTTTCCTGAGTTGCTCAATGAGTGCCTCACCCTGACTGTACGACACTAGTACTGAGATACCGCCGTCTTCTATGACACGAAAATGCTCACCAGCAGTTCCGAACGCTTGGGCTAACGGAGGAATCACTTCGCGCCTGTCCTTCAATGCAGCGCGACCTAGCAGATTGCTACCTAGAAGATCATATAGTGTTGCGTTAGTGGCCACAGCAGGAACCGGATAATCCATCCGCGACTCTGTACGGAAGAAGTAGTGTTTGAAGTATTGTTGCATTGCAGTGGGAGACAGGGGATCTGCGCCATATGCATCTGGATCACTACGAATCTCATTGAGGATGCGGCGAGTAATATCTCGTCCGACTTCAATACTCGGAAGGTTACGCAGGTCCTCGTCCGTGATATCAATAACGTAGACATCACGGCAGGCATCTTCTGCATGTCTGTTACACCTCCCTGCAGCCTGCGCTACAGAGTCAAGTCCAGCCAGCGCCCTTATTACACACTGAAAAGATAGGTTTACTCCTGCTTCAATAAGCTGAGTGCTAATGCATAGGACGCGTTCGCTACTGAGCTGGCCGCGTATTTCCTTGAGTATCTCTTTTCTATGAGCAGGACACAATCTGGTGCTAAGATGATAGACCCTATACCTGAATTCTTTCGGAAGCAGACGGTTTCTTCGACGGACTTCATGGTAGACATCCAGCGCATGCCTCACGGTATTGAGTACCACGAGACCCGTCCGCAGCCCTTCCATTTTAGCCATCGTGAATTCGCCTAAACGCTCAACAGAATAGCCTCCGTCGACGCGGGCATCGACTAGCCTCGTGCGCTTAAAACTACGAAACACGGCATCCACATCGGTGATAATCTGCGCAGAGTCATCGACCAAGAGTGGCCGCTTGACTAAGCGCAGTTGAGGCTGCGTAGCAGTGCAAAGCACAATAGTTGCCCCGCACAGACGGCCGAGAAAGTTTAGCGCACCATTCAGCAGATGTATGCACTTAAGTGGCGTAGACTGCACTTCATCCAAGATCAGCACGGAGTTTGCCAGACGATGCATTCTTCTCGCAGCGCTGGTTCGCCCAGAGAAGAGAGTGTCTAGGAATTGCACCATAGTGGTTAGTATTATCGGACTATCCCATCTCTCCGCAAGCAATCGGTAACGATCTGTAGGTTCGTCCACTGAGCTGTCCTTCTGCTCACTCTTACGTTTGCCATTCAAGACGTTGGAATGATGCTCCAGTATCAGGTCGTCCCGCTGAATAATGTTGCGTATTTCGTCTGCATTCTGATCAATGATGGTTGTGAACGGAACTGCGTAGATAATGCGATCTTTACTATGCACTCTTGCATGTTCAAGTGCGAAACGCAGGCTCGACAGAGTTTTGCCCCCACCGGTAGGCACGCTTAACTCGTAGAATCCGCCAGGATTTTGTGCCGCTTCCTTACAGCGTCGTGATATGGTCGAGCGCAGTTGGTTGATAGGCTCTGTTGAATCCATGTCCGAGAGATGCTTCTCGAGCCGGTACTGTAGATCTTCCCACGGCGGTCTCCGAGGATCCTCAACACAGTTCGGCAACCCTGCCTCAAATCGGTATGCATCGTATCTGTCTGCATCGATTAGACAGCTGTACAGTAACCTTACCAGCAGATGCAGCGCAAACTGACCCGACACTGCTCTTGCCAGCCTAGACCTGCTAAGTACGGCGAATCTGTGGATCTCTTCGACAGCCATCTCGAACATTTCATCAAGCTCATCATGTGCTGAGCACACCACAGGCAGTTGCTCCACAACTTCTTCATATGACAATGTGGCGCCCTCACCAGTCAGCCGCTCGTAAAACGGCTTTGTCCCAGACGGTGATACACAATCGGTTAGACCCACATGGTGGCACGCCACAACGAGAGCGACAATTGACGCTGCAAGACCGACAGCACCTCTTCCGCCATACTTCTCATAAAGGTATCTGGCTCCCTGAGTCGAGTGAGGAACAAGACCTCGCAAGGAACGATCCTCAGGATTTGCGTGACAGTAGGTGATGTAGTTCTGAAACTCATCACAGCTCTTTCCAATATCATGCAGCAAACCAGACAGACGAGCATTCGCGGCCAGGCCCACCTTCCTGCCGTAAGATGCGGCCAAATCTCCAACAGCCAACGCGTGTTCTTCCAGCGGTTGTGTAGCTCCGTCCTCTCGTATACGCGCAATTCTCATGCTTGGCCTCCGGCAAAGCGCTACAAGCTGCCTTTTTCATAACTATACCACAATTCTCCAGATAACGCCGTTCATGTACAGAGTTGGATAGACTCACATCTATCCGCTAAGCACACCAGTACCATACGGTTACCGACAGCCGACATTCTGATTGATCCTGATGCTCGAGGTCACCTGCTGATCCACCTAATCACGTCCTACGTCGAAAGCATCTACGTGGATCGTAGAAGAGGTCAGTACTGAGGTGGGAGTTTGCCTCGTATGTCTGCGACCTGTGCCGTATCCAGCCCCCGTCGCTCAGTACTCAACTAACGTGTTGTTGTCAGCCAATAGCTGACGCGTATCCTAACGGCCTGATTCCGATGCGGTATATGACAAGAAGGGCAGCTGCAATAAACGTAGAACTCAGCAAGAGTATTCAGTTCGGATGGTAACCGTATGATCCTGATTGTGGTGTTAAGAAGTACTCCACACCGATCCTATCCCAATCCTTGCTCTGGAGGGTTCTTCATGACCGACATCAAGAAGAAGGCATTTGAGACAGTAGAACACAACGCCAGAGCCATATCTCTTGTTGGAGACAGCATTTTCCACTTCGCCGAACTAGCGATGCAAGAGTTTGAGACGTGTGGACTGCTTAGAGATGTGCTTACCCAAATGGGTTTCAAAGTGGAAACAGGCATATCTGGTTTTCCGACCGCCGTGCTTGCGACGTACGGCTCCGGCAAGCCAGTGCTTGCAGTGCACACCGAGTTCGACGCTCTACCAAGCGGCTCTCAGGTTCCCGGTGTTACGAACAGGCAGGAAGTCGCACCGGGCGCACCGGGACATGCAGAAGGCCATCACTCAGGTCCTGCGGTTGCTCTTGGGGCTCTGTGGGCGGCAAAACAAGCAATGGACGAATACGCTCTCACCGGTACGCTCAAATTCTTCGGAGTGCCCGCAGAAGAACTCACGCTCGCAAGACCGTTTTTTGTGCGCGATGGTTATCTTGACGACGTCGACGCAGCAATGTGGTGTCATGTCGGTTCCGAGCTCGAGACCTCGTATGGCGTGCGCAATTACGGTATCGTGTCGGTCGAGTTTGAATTCTTCGGTAGGACTGCTCACTCTGCGGTCAGCCCGTGGACGGGCATCAGCGCGGTAGATGCCGCAAAGCTGATGGATATTGGGTGGGATGTGCTTAGAGAACACCTCCCTCCAACTCAGAGAAGCCATTCTGTGATCGCGAGCGGCGGTTCACAACCCAATGTGGTGCCCGACTATGCCAAGATATGGTATTATTTCAGGGAGTCTACGGGCGAAGGCGCACGTGAGCTGTATGAGAAGGCGCGCAAAGTGGCAGAAGGCGCTGCTCTCATGACGGGATGCAGTTGGAAAGACAATGTGC
Organism: uncultured Pseudomonadota bacterium; assembly: GCA_964417635.1. Lineage (GTDB taxonomy): Bacteria > Bacillota > Sulfobacillia > JAUYEF01 > JAUYEF01 > CAYQIY01. The sequence goes on from CAYQIY010000026.1 coordinate 12,665, forward strand.
TTGCTGCATGCTGGCCTGGACACGATTCAGAAGTGTTAGCAAGGGTTATACAGGCAAACATGGATCTCGTCGGCCAACCGAACTGGGACGCTGAAGAGCACGAGCTTGCGCGAAATATCCAGCAGGCGTCAGGTGTGCCCATCGTAGGTTTGGCCGAAAACGCACCTCCGCTTAAGCGCGCAGAGCAAGGTACGCACTCAAACGACGGTGGAGACATTACGTGGAAAGTACCACACGGCAAAATCCACTACCCGAGCAATATTCCAGGGGTACCTTTCCACCATTGGTGCGCTGCGATTGCAGGCACAACGTCAATTGCGCACAAGGGCCAAATAGCCGGAGCCAAGGCGCTTGCAGGCACTCTACTGGATCTGCTCACAAAGTCCGGGCTCGTAGAAGAAGTCAGAGCGTGCTTCGACCGAGAAACTCAGGCTGTAGAGTACAAGCCGCTACTTCCGCCAGGCGCCAAACCGCCTGTTGGAATTAATGCAGACGTAATGGCAAAATACAAGAAAGATCTTGAACAATGGTATGTCAAAGAGAAGATCGAATTCAAGTAGCAGGTAGGCGTCTTGCCGCGCAACACAGAAAAGAGGCAACGTGCAGTTGGACTCCAAGAACTCTGATCCGGGAGGGATCCAGATGACCGCCAGATTTGATGCCCAGAGCCTTGAACTGCTTGTAGAGCAGATCTTGGTCGGCGCAGGAGCAGATGAACAAGATGCAGGTGTAGTGGCCAACAACCTTGTCGGAGCAAACAAACGAGGGATCGACTCCCATGGCGTGCTGCGTCTTCAGGCGTATATGACAGCAGCGACGGAGGGCCAGATCGACATGAAAGCCAAGCCAGTGGTTGTGTCGGAGACGCCCGGCACTGCAGTGGTGGACGCACAACACGGCTGGGGCGCTCCTTCAGGTGCATTTGCCATGAACCTCGCGATCCAGAAAGCAGCCAACACCGGGATAGCAGCGGTGGGAGTAAAGAACAGCAACCACTTTGGCTACGCCGCCTACTACGGCATGATGGCCGTAGAGCGCAATATGATAGGCCTAGCGTTCACAAACTCAAAGAAGAACCAGGCACCGTGGGGGGCAAAACAATCTTACTTCGGCACAAACCCGATATGCGTGTGTATTCCCGCAGCCAAGGAGCGCCCCATAGTCTATGACGGGGCCACAACTGTCGTGGCACAGGGGAAGATTATGCTCGCGCGCAAGAAACACGCCGAAATTCCGCCCACATGGGCACTTGACAAGACGGGCAAGCCGACAACCGACCCAAACACCGCGCTTGAAGCAGGGCTTTTGATGCCCATGGGCACGTACAAGGGAGCCGACCTCGCGTTGGTGGTAGATGTGCTTTCGGGTGTGCTTCCGGGAGGAGTGTTTGGACCCGTGGTGGCCATGCCCGCACTTCTCGGTAACAGAAACAGAATTGGCCACTTCTTTATGGCGCTCGATCTGAAGGCATTTGGCGACGTTGAGGAGTTTAAGGCCAACATAGACAAGATGGTACAGGATATCAAGAAGTTGCCGATTGCCGATGGCTTCGAAAGAGCGTACTTGCCTGGAGAGCCTGAGTTTGAACTCGAAGAAGAACGCATGAAGCAAGGCATTCCTGTAGTTGATGACGTGCTTACAGAGTTAAAGAACTTGGCCGCGAAATTCGGTGTCAAAATGCCCGAACCCATCGCCTAGTGTTACTTCGGGGGAGCGTACGCTCCCCCTGAAATACCTCTTTACCACTTCGCAGCGCTCTTCTTCGAGAGCGACCAACCTTCATGGCGCTCTTGTCGCAGTCGGCCTTGTTCGAGCACGATATGGCCGTCTCGTATTACCGTATGCACGTTCTTAAGATCGTCTAAGCACTCGTCAGGCCTACCGTCGACTATCAGCACATCTGCTAGCTTGCCGGGCTCTAAGCTCCCGAGCAGTCTATCCATATCAAGGATCTCCGCATTTACCAGCGTGGCCGCCATCAACGCTTCGTGAGTGCTGAACCCTGCGCTCTTGTACATCCTGAGTTCTTCAATGTACGCTTCAGGCAGGTACCTAAACCAGTCCATCACAATATCTGTACCCACGCCTATCTTGACTCCTGCCTTCTTCATCCGGCGGACTACGTCGAGGTTTGCCTCGCACGAGAACGTGAACCTTCTTGAAGTGGAACCGAAATACCCTCCGTACTGCCCGATTATTATGGCGTATGGAATCAGCGTCGGCACCGACTGCACGCGCTTTTCCGCCATCTTGCAAATCGCCTCGTCCGTCCTGGGCAGCGGATGCTCGATGCAGTCCACTCCTGCATCCACCGCCCAGTCGATGTAGAACGTCTCTGCGTCACACATAACCTTGAGGCCAAGTGTGTGCGCCTCGTCCACCGCCGCCGCTATCTCTTCGCGGCTGAAGTGGCTGGCGACTTTGATCACGTCAGCGCCCTTCTTGAACTCCTGCCTTACCGCGTTTCGCCAATCATCAGCGCCTGACGCCTCCCTAATTTTGCCGTAATGCGAGGACACCGCAGATAGTTTCTCTGCAGCGTGACCTCCCGTACCCGTTATGAGGCAGCCTGCTGCAAACACCCGAGGCAACGGTAGCCTGTTCTGTCTCACCCATTCTTTTATGCGAAAAGGCACATCACCATGAGAGCCTGCATCTCTTACGCTCGTTACTCCTGTTTCGAGGAAGTAGCGCAGCCTCTCCAGAGCACGCATCGTACAGTCTGCCTCACTCTGCGCAACCTCGATCGGAAGGCCTGGCTCGGTATACGTTAGATGGGTGTGTGCGTCAATAAGCCCGGGCATCACTGTCATACCCTTTAGGTCAAGCACACACGCGTCTTTGGGCCAGATGTTCGAGCCTGCTGGCAAAACCTCTTCTATAACGTTACCACGTATGAGAATGCTGGCTTCTCTCACATCCCTGCCAGTTGAGTCAAACACCCGCCCCCCTTCTAGAACAAGCAACCTAGCGAACGCTTCTGCCTCTCCCACAGGCACTCGCCTGGGGTCATCGGTCACTTTTGTAGACTCAAGAAGCCACTTATCTCTTTCTCTCCTGCATATGCCGTGCATGCATCGGCCTCCTTTCATGTGAGCGGTCTGCCACAGGTGCCAGCATGTGCGAATCTGCCAGACAATAGCCTTGACAGCAACACCTAGGACATATCTCACTACGTCCATGCGTGCTGCTTCAACAGGTAGTTGCCATTCCCCTGTGTGTTCAACCTGGCCGAGCCGACGCAGATTTGCCCCAAGTTCTCAACTCAAGCAGGTCAACGTAGCAGAAAAGAAGAAGCGTAGCAATGTGGGATAAGGATGCACCACCAGGGAGGAATCATTCGTGTCAGCTTCAACAGTCATGGCGCTTGTGCTCGAAAACCGTCTCGGATGCGCACCGCTGGTGCAACAACTGCTGACCAGCAAAGGCTGCGTTATCCGCGCACGCGTAGGACTTCACGAGTCGTGCGAGGACAAAGGACTCATACTGCTACACCTATCTGGAAGCCCAGAGCAAATCTGTGAACTCGAAACAGAACTCGGCCAGATTAGCGGTGTCAAAGTCAACTCAATGAAGATAGAATTCTGATCATCTGAATCGCCTAATACAAACGCTGGTTCTCGACAGCGCGCGAAACCCCATACTCTCGTATAACCTGATGGCCGGTTTGTTCTGAGCCTCAACACCTAGGCTGAGGCACCCCGCTTTGTTTGCTATGGCGATTTCAACTGCCTTGCGCATAAGCAGCCTACCGTATCCCCTTCCCCGCTCTTCCCTGATAACCCCAACATCTGCTACATGCGCATTTGCGCCAGGCTTCATCGTGACCAGAAGCAATCCGATCGGTACGTTCGCTTTGCTGAGGGACAGCCAACCACCAGGGATTAGTTCACCCTCTTCACCCTCTAACACCCTCTCAAACCACCACTTAAGCCTGTCGGGCTGCTGTGACCACGAACGGGCGAGCGGACTTTCTGACGTGCCAAACACTCTTGCGTATAGTTCTAAGAACGGTTCAAGCGCGTGAGTCTCTACCTCGTCCCAGCAAATATGATTCGGACACTGCTCGCTTGCAACTGAGATGTCTTCAGTGGCTACTTGCATGTCGAGTCTTATCATGGTCTGCTCAAATCCCGCAACTTCGTGGCAGCGGAGCCACCATCTGGCATCTTCTCCAGATGGTTCACCGCGCAGCACATATACCGCACGATTCTTACCCAAGAGCCGAGCGCGTTGCACAAGCAGTTCCAAGAGCGCTGCTGTGGTCTGTTGCTCGCGACACAAAGCAGCTGGCGCCCATGACGTAAGCCGCACCTTTTCACGCATGTCCAAGAAACCATGAGCAGCCACTATTCGCCCTTCTTTCCTGGCGAACAGAACCTCCCCTCGCCGTCCGTCGTCAATCTGTGCCAGCAGAGGAGGCTGTATTCCGTTCTTGTACCAGCTGAGGTTAGAATATACCTCAGAGCATAGTTCTTCGAGTTCTTCTCTTAGGCGCCGACATACGTACTGCCCGGGCGCTGTGCGCACTGAGCCCCATCCAGAAGACAACAACACCACCTCGACCACCTATTTAGATGGCCGAGGCGGTGAGCCCTGCAAACTCATTGGTCTCATCTATACCTGCTGCTTGCCTCCTGTCACGGTCTCTCTCGTGAACAACCGGATGAGTTCGTATAAGGCAGCCAGGCCCACAAGTATGTAGACGATGTTGGTTGCCGTGCTTGCCTCACCGAAGATTGCGGAGACAAGGTTGTACCTGAACAGGCCGACCAGCCCCCAGTTGAGTCCTCCGATGATCACGAGAATACGTGTAATCCAGTCAAGCGACGACATTCGCATAAGACCACACACCTTTCGAAGTAAAGTCTAGCCATAGTCTGTTTCCGGTAGCCTTAGAAAATTCATGCACACACATAACTCTCCTAAGGGCAGGACTCAGTGCCAGAAGCCGCGAATGTGGGCGGTGAATCACAAACAGCGACATACACAAGACTGAGTGAGGTATCGGTATAGTGGATGTGACGGCTCGGTACGGCAGTCTTGAACTCAAGAACCCCATCATAGCATCTTCTGCCGGAATCACGGCATACGCAGACCGAATGAAGCGAGCTGAAGATGCAGGCGCAGCAGCGGTCGTGATGAAGTCTTTATTCGAAAACCCTATTCCCAGAACTGGCGACCCGTCACCACACATGCTTATACTGAGACAAAGCCTCGGGCCTATGACTTCAGAGAGTTTCTACTCGTACGAACAGGCGAGCCACTTGGATGAGCACGCCTATGCGGATGAACTTCGTCGTGCGAAAGACTCACTGCAGATTCCGGTTATCGCAAACCTGGATTGCAGCACTTATGAAGCATGGATAGAATACGCAAGCATCGTCGAACAAGCTGGCGCTGACGCCATAGAGGTCAAGATGTGTCCTCACGCCGAGCACAGCAGGTCTCTACCCCTAGACCAGGCGATACGTGCGGTCAAGACAACGGTCAAAGTGCCGGTCATCGCAAAGATCCTTCCCCAGATAGATGACCCCGTTGCCACCTACCTTAAAGCGTGCGAAGCGGGTGCGGATGGAGTTGTAATGTTCAACCGCTTTGCTGGCCTCGACATAGACACCAAGACTCGCAGGCCGGTGATGCACGGCAGCATCGCCGGGTTCGGAGGCGCGTGGTATATACACTATTGCCTGCGCTGGATTGCCGAATGCCACGCCAGATCAAGCGTCCCTATATGTGGTTCAGGCGGCGTGGGTTCGGGAGACGACATAGTGAAGTACATCCTGGCAGGAGCATCGGCTGTGGAAGTCGCCACCTTAATAATACTTGAGGGTTATTCTGCCATCTCAAGACTCTTGCGCGAGGTCTCACTCTGGATGCAAGAGCAGCAAGTGCACAGCCTTATGCAGGTGATCGGCACGGCCGCCGCAAGCGTGAAACGTCTTGACCAAGTTGATCGCGTCACGCAGTGCAAGGCAGTGATACACCCGGACGCATGTGTATCGTGTGGCCAGTGTGAGAAATGCTGCTTTAGACAGGCAGTAACCGGAGCACCCTACCGCGTTATTCCCGAACTATGCGAAGGCTGTGGGTTGTGCGTGCACATCTGCCCTGCAAACGCAATCGGCATGACTAAGGCGTAAACGCCTGCTCCTACAAAGATTTGCTTGTTGCCCTATCTACAACTTTACCCATAGTTTACCCACTCTTTGCTGTGGCTTAAGCCTGCCTTAACACTCGCAATCTGGCTCGGTGCTAGACTCTAGTTGACAAGACAAACCGACCCAAATCCAGGAGGTCTAACACATGAGTTCGAGAGTGCGTTTTGTGCTGTTGGCATGTATTGTCGCAGCGTTGGCATTCGGTGCTTCAGCGTGTACAAAACCAGAACCAGCCGCCCCAAAGCCAGCCGTCAGTGCACCAACCGAGCTTTCCGGCTCAATAACAATCGCAGGCTCCACCTCAGTGCAACCCGTGTCTGAGCTGCTTGCCGAGGCGTTCAAGTCTAAGCACCCTAAGACCACAATCTACGTGCAAGGCGGTGGCTCCAGTGCGGGAGTCAAAGCCGCAGATACCGGCACAGCACAGATCGGAGCGTCATCCAGAGATCTAAAGCCCGATGAAAAGCACCTCACACAATTCGTCATCGGTATAGACGGCATCGCCGTCATCGTACACCCATCAAACGCAATAGCAGATTTATCGCTCGAGCAAGTGCGTGACATCTACATCGGAAAGATAACCAACTGGAGAGACGTTGGTGGCCCTGACTCTCCCATAGTAGCCGTGACGCGCGAGGAAGGATCCGGCACTAGGGGTGCGTTTGAAGAAGTCGTCATGAAAGGCGAACCGATTAGCTCGGGTGCCATTGTTCAGAACTCTACCGGCGCCGTCGCTACTACAGTGTCGGGCGACAAGAACGCAATCGGATACGTCTCGCTTGCAGCTCTCACGAGCAGCGTAAAGGCTATAAAGGTCGACGGTGTCGAGCCAACTGTTGAGAACATTGTGTCCAAGTCGTACAAGGTGGCGAGGCCGTTCCTCTATCTCACCAAGGGTGAGCCCCAAGCACTCGCAAAGCAGTTTATCGACTTCGTGATGAGCGCTGATGGACAGGCAATAGTGCAGAAAGCAGGACTGGTCAGCACTCGCTAGATGCTGTTGTTATTGTGAAGGGAGTAAACATGTATGGCACTGAAGAGCGCGATAGGCACGGCCCACAAAGTTCGTCTGAAACGCCGCTGGCAACACGTGTACGAAGCGCTTATTGAAAGGCTGTTGTTCGTATCGGCGGTGAGCTGTGTGGCAGCCGTGTTCATGATCGCGCTCTTTGTGATGAGCAACGGGTTGCCGCTCATACTGCGCACAGGGCTTCTCGAATTCGTGGGGGGAACCACGTGGCGCCCGCTTTCGGGCTCGTTCGGCGTCTTCCCCATGATTTACGGCACGCTGCTCGTCACGTTCGGAGCGCTGATGCTTGCGGTGCCTGTTGGGCTTGGTGCAGCAGCGTTCCTAGCCGAATTGTCGCCGCCTGCGCTTGAACGCGCGATCAGGCCGGCAATACAGCTTCTGGCCGGAATTCCTTCGGTGGTATACGGTTTCTGGGGGATAGTGGTACTCGTACCGGCTCTCAGAAACCTGTTTGGTGGTAGCGGCTTCAGCGCGCTCGCCGGCTCGATAATACTCGCCATCATGATTCTGCCGACTATTATCAACATATCTGTCGACGCCATAAAGAGTGTGCCGCAAGATGCAAGGGAAGCTTCATGGGCATTGGGCGCTACCCTATGGCAGACCACGAAAAGCGTGGTAATCCCAGCAGCAGGCCAGGGCATCGCGACTTCTGTGGTGCTTGGAATGGGAAGAGCAATCGGAGAGACGATGGCAGTCATCATGGTCACGGGGAACGTCACAAGCATCCCCTCGTCCATACTTGACCCTGTGCGGACGCTCACAGGCAACATAGCGATCGAAATCGGCTACGCCCACGGCGAGCACCAACAAGCGCTATATGCCACAGGTGTCGTGCTCTTCGTGTTCATAATGGCGCTCAACTTGCTGGTTAGCGCGAGCACAAGAAAGAGGGCTACTCGCAGATGATAAACCCGAAACTCGAACAGTCAGTGATGAAAGCACTCTTGTGGTTGTGCATTGTGCTGAGCACGGCAGTGCTCGTGCTCATCCTTTGGAACGTGCTATCGCACGGCATCCCGGTGCTGAACACTACGTTCTTTACCGAGAGCCCTCGGGCGATGGGAAGAGAAGGCGGGATCTACTCCACAATTGTCTCAACGCTGTATCTCGTCGTGCTGGCGCTCGCGATAGCGGCTCCTCTGGGAGTTGGAGCTGCTGTGTTTCTTGTGCAGTATAAGAAACAGGATGCTCTACTATCGGTAATACGTTTTGCCACAGAATCGCTAGCCGGTATACCGTCTGTCATATTCGGCATATTCGGCTTCACGTTTTTTGTCATATACCTTAAGATGGGCTGGTCAATACTGTCTGGAGGCCTGACGCTCGCACTTATGATCTTTCCCATAATCGTGCGTACCTCTGAAGAAGCAATAAAGGCCGTACCGGACTCAGTGCGCGAAGCCAGCATGGCACTGGGAGCGACCAGGTGGCAAACCACGTCGCTCATAGTGCTTCCGAGTGCGCTTCCCGGCATCTTGACAGGCATCGTGCTCAGCATCGGACGAGCCGTGGGAGAATCAGCCGCAGTACTCCTGACCGCGGGAAGCGCACTCGGCGTTCCGCTTTCGCTTCTTGACCCGGGGCGTTCAATGTCGGTGCACCTGTATGTGCTCGCAACCGAAGGCATCTCAATGGAGCGTGCATACGCCACCGGTTCAGTGCTCGTGATCGTAGTGATGCTCGTAAACCTGCTGGCAAACTCGCTTACCGCGAAGCGAAAACCGCTTTGACCAGCTCTACCAGCGGGCTTTGCCGACCACGTAGTCGGTTTCTTCGCTGATTTCGATGCCGAATCCGAACGGCCGGGATAACTCGGCAAGCTGGGTCAGTATGTGCGTACCCATCTTAACGTCTGCAAGCCTTGGCTCACCCAGTTGAGATCTGTGACTTGCTGCATAGTTCAGTTCTATTGGGTGCAAGTCTATCGCGCGAAGTTTCCAGTCTTCAAAATGGCACACAGGTATCACCGATTGCCAGAAGCGCTCGTCTGCGGCAAAGCCTCTTGGGTTTCCGTGTTCGTCTCGGCTGTTTATGTCTTGTACATCTGCCGGAGTCGCATCTTGCGGCAGACCCAAGTTGGAGTAGATTTCGGCGGGGTATCTCCTTATACCACAACTGACGTAGTAGAAGTCGCCCAGTGAGTAGAATATCGGCTTTCCATTGTACACCTCACAAGCGCGCAACATGTGTGGGCCATGTCCGACCACCACATCTGCACCCGCATCGATGAACCGATGGGCAACTTCCGGGAGGAAGTCGGCGAGATCTGGCGAGTTGCCCCTTCTGTTCTTGCCCTGATGAGCGTGAAGGCTCATCACCACAAACTCGGCCTGCCGCTTCGCATCGCTTATCCAACGGCAGATGTCGTCTAGGTCTCGCTCGTTGACTCGCTCTCTAACCCTGGGCGATTCACCCCTCACAAACTTCACACCTGCTAGGTCGAGCACTCCAGGAGGCGCAATCCTTCGCATCAGCGCGCTTCTTTCGCGGGCTACCTGAGCGGTTCCAAGCGCTTCGTTAATCTCTACCACGGCATCCCATCGTGCAGGGTCGAGCTCGTATTCGTACTCTACTCGCAGCGCACTTATTCCGGGTCTGCCGGGCATATCTTCGCGAGATGCGCCTGCCGGTGCTCCAACAACAAAGCTTGAAGCCGCGCCGAGCACGGCCACTCGTGCGCTTGCGGTATCTAGATAGGCAGGAGATCTGGCCTCACCAAGGTTCAGTCCTCCGCCGGCAAACACCATGTGCCTTTCTCTGAGCGCACTCATCGTATCTACGAGACCTTTGTACGTGTAGTCGTTTGAGTGATTGTTGGCCACGTTAAAGAGATTGAACCCCATCCACTTCAACTCGTCTAGCACGAACTCTTCTGCGCCGAGGTTCGCGCCTCCGTGCTCCGCCGAGGGCACTAGCGGCGGACGAGGCGTGACAACCTCAAGGTTTACAAACGACGCATCCGCACCCCTTATTATGTCGACCATGTGCAGAAATGCGGGATCTTTCTTCACAGAGCATCGCTTCGTGATTATGGCGTCACCTACAGCCGCAAACTTGAAACTCGTCAATTCAGATTGACCTCCTGTCAGGTTATTTGCTCACAAACTCTCAAGCAGTTTCGCCATGAGCGCCGCTCTCTCGGCCATCTTGTCAACTAGCAGGTACTCCGAGAGCGCATGAGCGCCATCTCCAACGCTTCCGAGCCCGTCAAGAGTCGGTATGCCGAGCGCAGCCGTGAAATTGCCGTCGCTTGCGCCGCCGGTACCTGCCTCCTCAAGATCCAACCCAGTCTCTGACATAAAGCGTTTCGCAATCTGATAAAGCCTCACAATGTCGGGCGTTCGCGCCATCAGCGGTCTGTGCATAGAGCCACTTACTTTGAGGCTCGTGCCCTCTGTCGCTGGCCTGAGGTTAAGTATCTTCTGTACCATCGGCTCTACCAGCTCCGCTTTCGCGACTCGCAAGTCTATCTTGGCGTAAGCGCGCTCTGGAACAGTGCAGATGGAGACGTCGCCGCCTCCGGCCATACCCACATTCACGGTTGTGCCTTCGTCGTAGTCTGTCAAAGACTCGAGATACAGAATTTGATGCGCCAGTTCTCGTATTGCGCTCCTACCTTTCTCATGATTCGCTGCGGCGTGCGCCGGTACACCCGTGACCTCCAAGTGGAAATAGCCGCCGGCCTTTCTAAAAGTCTTAACAGCACCGTTTAGACCGGTTGCGGGTTCGGCCACAAGCACAACACTGCTCTTTCTTGCCTCTTCTTCGATTATCTCACGCGAAGTTGGGCTGCCTGATTCTTCATCGGAGTTGAGCAGTATTGCAACACGCTTGTGTAGCCGTCTGCCGCTTCGAAGAAGCGCTTCTACCGCAAACACAGTCTGTGCTATTCCGCCTTTCATGTCGAACGCGCCGGGGCCAAACGCTTTGCCTGATTCAACCCTAAACGGCCTCTTAGCTATCTCGCCCACCTGCCACACGGTATCCATGTGACACAACACAAGTATCTGCTCGCGACTCTCTTCGCCGAGCCGGCAAACCCAGTGGTCGCCGAACTCTTCTTGAGGATAGCGCTCGGCCTTAAACCCAGAGAGTTTGAGTCGCTCGACGATATGGCTTCCCAAAGCATCGTTGCCTGCTTTATGCGTGCTTGGTGATTCGATTTGCACAATCTGCTGCAGGAATTCGAGCATGTCACATGTGCGTGACTTCAGGTCCTCGAGTAGTCGTATCATATCGCGCCTCCCATGCTCGTGTTTGCCAGCGTTTTCCACACAGCCATATGCTATTCCTTCGAATGCATGCCAGCAAAAACACTACACCCATAGGCTTCGCAACTGAGGAATAATAGAAGCGATGCAATGGTATTCATGTACTGGAGGTGGGTCAGATGAATGTGCTGCTACACGGGTGTAACGGTAAGATGGGTCGAGTGATGACGAGATTGATTGCTGCTCATGAGGTTATGAACGTGTGCTGCGGTGTGGATGTATCCCCCGCAAGCTATGCGAACGATTACCCGGTGTACTCCGGGCTTGACGATGTCACCGGGCGCCCCGATGTGTTAATCGATTTCTCTCACCACTCGTGCCTTGATAACCTGCTTGCTTACGCAACAAAGAGCAAAGTGCCGCTGGTGATATGTACCACCGGTTTCTCCGATGCAGAGAAACAGCAGATGATGCAGGCCTCAACTTCGCTGCCGCTGTTGCATTCGTCAAATATGTCACTCGGCGTAAACCTGCTCGTGTCTCTGGTCTCACAAGCTGCGGCTCTACTCTACGACTCATTTGATATCGAAGTCATCGAAAGACATCACAACCAGAAGCTGGATGCCCCGAGCGGCACAGCGCTGATGCTGATTGACTCCATCCGCCAAAGCCTTGACCAGCGTCTAGATACGGTGCACGGTAGACATTCCAAGAACCAACGACGCACCAAGCATGAAATTGGGGTACACGCTCTGCGAGGCGGTGGCATAGTGGGCCAACATGACGTGGTCTTTGCAGGTCAAGGCGAAGTGATTGAGATAAGCCACTCGGCGCTATCGCGCGATGTGTTCGGCCATGGCGCCATCAGAGCGGCCGAGTTTGTGGTATCGTGCCGACCCGGGTTCTATACGATGAAGCACGTCATCGAAGCTGCAAGAACACGCTCTTAAGCGGGCTTCCTTGACCGGCACGCCCCAATTCCATATAATTACGTAAACAATCTGGGGTTTTGACAAACCACTGAAGGAGAGAAGCACTTATGGCAGATAGTTGTGATGTAAAGGTTGTGCGGTGGGAAGACATGCCTCGCGAAAAAGTGACGGACATGCTCGAACGTCGCATCATAACCGGCGACAAGATGATGATCACACACGTCTACCTCAAGAAGGGTGCGCTTGTGCAAATGCACAGCCACGAACACGAGCAGATCGCATACATACTCGAAGGCGCGCTGAAGTTCTGGATTGGAAGCCGCGACTCTGAACCCATAATCCTCTCCGCTGGCGAAGTGATGGTTATTCCATCAAATGTTCCCCATGAAGGGCTTGCGTTAGAGGACACGCTTGATGTAGATATCTTCTGCCCTCCGCGCGAAGACTGGCTTAACAAGACTGACGACTACCTGAGGAAGTGATCTGATGGACCTTGGCCTCGCCAACAAAGTTGCGATTGTGACAGGCGCAAGCGCCGGACTCGGAGAGGCTATTGCACGCTCTTTCGCTGCAGAAGGAGCGAATCTAGTCATATGCGCAAGACGTGCCGAAAGACTCGCGCAGATAAAGAAAGAACTGGTAGCAAAGCACGGCGTATCAGTGCTCGATGTCGCTGCAGATCTGGCGGATCCGGCGACTCCCGAGCGCGTGGTCAATATGGCGCAACAGCAATTCGGCCGAATCGATATCCTCGTCAACAACACCGGTGGACCTCCTGCAGCACGCTTTGAAGATACGACCGATGAAATGTGGCAGCATGCAGTTGATCTCATGTTAAAAAGCGCGGTTGCAATGACTCACGCTGTACTACCGGGAATGAAGCAAAGGAACTGGGGCAGAGTCATAAATGTGACGTCAATAGCAGTTAAGCAGCCTGTGGATAATCTCATACTATCCAACAGCGTCAGAGCAGGCGTCACCGGATTTGCACGTACGCTGGCCAACGAGGTTGCCAAACACGGTGTCACGGTCAACAACGTGCTGCCGGGTTTCACGCGAACAGAACGTGTAGAATACCTTGCCAAGAAGACTGCAGACGAGACAGGAACGAGTGCTGAGGATGTAGTCAAGAAATGGGAGCGCGACATACCCATGGGTAGACTCGCCGAGCCACGCGAGTTCGCAGATGCAGTGGTGTTCTTGGCATCCGAACGGGCATCGTACATCACGGGTGTTTCGCTCACCGTCGATGGGGGATGGGTCAAAAGCCTTATCTAGACAGACACGATTGTCTACGCAACCACCACAACTCGGCCAGCCCGGCACCTTCGGTCTGGCCGAGTTAGTTTAGGTCAAACCGAGTATTCTTCCTACCTCAAGAGGATATATGCCCCTAGGTGCACCTAATGAAAACACATATTAGAATATTCCTTTTCTTTTCATACACGTTGGTTAAAGGTGCCCAGTCGTACTTTTCAATAAAGAGGCCTTAAGAAGGGCGCCGATATGTATGCCTTACAAAGCACGCCCTCGTGCGATGATCTCACACCACCGGCATAGACGCGCTCAGGGGTACACCGCCCCGGTAGGAGACGCAAGAGATTATGCATCTTGCACAACAGGCGTCAGAACGAGTGTGGGCAAGATGGAAACGAAACCAATCCAAAAGGGGGTAACGAATATGCTAGACCTCATTATCGAGCGAGCCAAAGTGTACGACGGAACAGGCAACCCGTGGCGATACGCTGACGTTGGCATACGAGACAAGAAGATTGAGGTAATAGGCAGGCTGGAGAACGCAGAAGCGAGTGAGCGCTTGGACGCAACCGGACTTGCTGTGGCTCCTGGCTTCCTCGACATCCACACTCACACAGAGCTCGCGATGTTTCAAGAGGACGCCGAGATGCCCAAGATCATGCAGGGTGTTACCACCGAATTGTACGGGCACTGCAGCTTGTCTGTCGCACCTCTCAACGCGAAGACCCGAGAAATCTGGAAAGCGATGCTCGGGCCGGCCCTCGGCGTGCGCCCTGACATGGAATGGCCTTGGCTCAGCGTGGGGGAGTATCTGGCTGTAATGGACAAGACACCAAAACGCGCCAACCTTGCTACGCTTGTGGGACACGGCACATTGCGCTCTCTTGTCATGGGTTTTGAGAACCGAGAACCGTCTCAGTTAGAGCTCACGAGCATGCAATCTGAACTTGCAGCCGCGATGGAGCAGGGCGCGTTCGGAATGTCATCTGCAGGTGTGCAATCACCTTCAAACTTCGCGTCACACGCAGAACTCACAGCACTGGCCACCGCCATGGCTCCGCACGGTGGAGTGTTTATGCCCCACTTAAGAAGCGAGAGCAACGAGCTTGTAGAGTCTGTGGTCGAGGCAATAGCCGTATCTGAACGCTCAGGCGCACCACTTCACCTTGTGCATATGAAAGCCGCCGGAACTCACAACTGGGGTAAAGTGCATGAGGTTATCCGGCTCGTGGACGAAGCGCGCGCTCGCGGGGTGGATGTCACTATGGATCAGTATCCATATATTGCTGGCAGCCTCAACCTTGAAGCGTTCCTACCGCCTTGGGTGAGAGAAGGCGGTCACCAAGCCACGGTCGCCCGCCTAAGAGAACATGCCAATAGAGCACGGATAACGCGCGAAATGGAAGAAGGACTACCGGGATGGGAGAGCCTCAAGCACTGGAGCGGCTGGGAAGGAGTCACGATTGCCTCAGTCAACACCGAGAATAATAGACATCTAGAAGGCATGAAGTTAGAGGAAATTGCGAGGCAAAGAGGCGTTCTGCCTGAAGATGCTCTGTTCGACATCATATGCGAAGAAGGTCTCGGAGTCACCATGGTGATCTTCTGGGGGTGTGAAGAAGACCTCAAAGCGGTGCTGGCGCACCCGGTCACGTCTGTAATAAGCGATTCACTCCCAACTAAGGGAAAACCTCATCCGAGGCTTTACGGCACTTTCCCGCGTGTTCTGGGCAAGTACGCGCGTGAAGAAAAGTGCATCACGATGGAAGAAGCCGTAAAAAAGATGACTTCCCTGCCCGCTTCGAGGCTCGGTCTCACCGACAGAGGCATACTACGCCCTGGAGCGTTCGCCGACGTTGTCGTGTTCGATTCTGAGACTGTCAGCGACATTTCCACCTATGATGAGCCGAGGCGTACTCCGGCCGGCATACGCGACGTTCTAGTAAACGGCGAATTCACGGTAAGAAACGGTGTTCTCACGCAGAACAAGCCAGGCATGGTAATACGAAACAGTTGAGCGTGATCAAGCGTAAGGCGCCGACACATGTCGGCGTCTTGGCTTCTGCCAACTCACACGCCGGGCACCACTTGTTTGGCCGGCTTCCTCGCAGAAGTGTTCTTCCACAGATATAGGAGCGGCACTACCGAAACAAGACTGATGAGCGCGCAGAACTGGAAGTACCTTTCGTATCCTATTGACGCCACAAGCGCTCCGCCACTGCTCATTCCAAGCACCGGGCCAAGCCCGTAGAACACAGACCCAAACACAGTCTGTCCCGCCCCACGCATCTTGGGCCCGAAGTGGTCGTTCACCTGCTGCACTGCCACCAAGTAGAACAAGATGAAGTTCAGGCCGTGCATGAACTGGATTGCAACAAGCACTCCGGTGTGATGCACGTACGCCGTGATCATCCATCTGACAAAGATGGTTAGCATAGCAATGAGCATAACGGCGGCACGCGGCAACCGCACGATGAGCCGCTGGCCGAAGAACAGGATGAGCACTTCGCTTAGGCCCGCAAGCGCATACGCGGTGCCTATGTGCTGAGTTCCGAGGTTAAGATGATCCATATACACCGGGATGAAGGTCATCGGGCCTGTGAGTGCCAGGCGGTGAATGAGACTTAAGCCCAAGAGGACCAGAAACGGCGTTGCCAGCAGCGCGCTCTTCGTCTCTGCCGCGCTCACCGGCTGGCCAAGCACACCCTTGTCGGTGCTCCCAAGCACGAAGCCAGCAGCGTTCAGCGCAAGCGCAATAAGCGCAGCAGAACTGAGGCATGCCGCATACCCGTAGTAAGCCCACATCAGACCTAACCGCTCAAGAACCAGCCCGCCAACCAGTGTAGCAGAGAGAAATCCCATCGATCCTGAAGTGCGCAACACCTGAAACGAAACGCCGCTCTGCTCGCACCAAGAAAGAGCAGAAGCGTCGAGCAACGGCATTATAGAGGCGCCAAAGAATGCAAACATCACAATGAGCAGAATGCGTATAAGCGAGTCTTGCACCTGGGGCACGATAACTGCAGCGATACTCGCGCCCACAGCACATCCGACGATCACCAAATGCTTGGACGATACCCTATCGTAGATATAACCGAACAGAGGCTGACTCACGAAACCCGTGGCGAAATACACCGACATTATTATCCCTATCTCAGCCGGTGAAACGCCTCGCGATCTAAGGTACACGTTGCCATACGTAAACCACCAGCCAAGCCCCATGAAAGACACAAAATAGAGTATGGCGTGGCCGGCCGCATTTGCTCTGTGTTCCCTGGCAATTGCTCTTAGCATGGCTGGGTCTCCATAGTCAACTTAGATGGGGCCCGCAAAGGCCCCATCCTGTTTGGTTTCTTGAGGTCTCATGTGAGTTAGTCGTCGTGTTTTGGAAGCTGGTCTAGAGGCGGTTTAGCCTCTGGGGGCATCGCACACTCGTACGGCTGGCCCTTCGTGCTCTGCTTGAACTCTGCCTGAGCCGCCTCGATAATATCCGGCTTCCTCAGAAGCTCAAGTCCTGCCACAGCAAGCGCCTTCGCAGCAAGCATCATGCCTTTGTGCGCAATGCTCATCCCGCTTGTGGCCACAAACTGCCACGAGTGGCCCGCCATTCCAAGCGGTCCGCACGCAGTGGTAATCTGAGCGGTCGGCGTAACCCAGCTCACGTCAGACACGTCGGTCGAACCCGCCAGAATGCGGCCTTTGTCATACGGCGGGCAGATGGTATCGTCAAGATACTTTTCCAAGTACTCCATCGGTGCACCGCCGACACGGAACACGGTCTCCTTCTGCCCTGGCGCAAACGTCCCGGTGAGTTCTTTTGCGAACTGGATTTCTTCTTCAGTCCACGTGGGCGGCCCGATTTTCTTCAGCGACTCATAGAGCAGCTGTCCGAGCACCCTGTTTGGCAGCATGTTGTAACAGCCGACGAGCATCTCCATCTTCATCGTGGTCTCGGTCATAAGAGTAGCACCTTCGGCTATCTTCATGACGCGCGCGAATATCTCGTCGACGTCTTTCCTTCTTGGAGCCCTCACATAATACCACGACTGTGCTTCGGGTGGAACGACGTTCGGCTCACCGCCGCCCTTGGTTATGACGTAGTGGAGTCTAGCATCAGATATGACGTGTTCTCTCAAGAAGTTCACGCCGGTGTTCATGAGTTCTACCGCATCAAGTGCGCTCCTGCCCTGTTCTGGATTTGCCGCAGCGTGAGCCGACCTGCCGTAGAACGTGAACTTCGCCGAGTTCATCGCCATAGAGCTGCCTTCCCACACCGTGTTGAACGTCATCGGGTGCCAGGTAAGGGCACAGTCCAGATCGTCAAACAGACCGTCACGCGCCATGAACACCTTGCCCACGAGTGTCTCTTCGGCGGGGCAACCATAGAACACGATTGTGCCGCCGATCTTCTCCTCTTCCATCTGTTCTTTGAGCGCGAGCACTGTACCGAGCACCGCTGCGCCATACGTGTTATGGCCGCAGCCATGCCCGGGAGCATCGTCTACGACCGGCTCCTTCTTTGTGCTCACCTTCTGACTCAAATGCGGAAGCGCATCGTATTCGGCCAGGAAGCCGATCTTGGGCTTGCCACTACCCCAAGTTGCCACAAACGCAGTCGGCATTCCGGCGACGCCTTTCTCCACCGCGAACCCAGCTTTTTCGAGTTCTCCGGCAAGCAGTTCCGCCGACTTGAACTCCTGAAGCCCCACTTCAGCAAACTCCCAGATCGTGTCGTTGATGTTCTCTAAATAGCACTTCTTTTCGTCTAGCCACTTAAGGGCCTTCTCTTCCGCCACGTTACTGACTCCCTCCCAGATGTTATTTATTCGGTACCGGATAGCAGGTCAACCACAGTCAACGCGATAACCTTGGCCGCCTTAACCATGTCTTCGATCTCTACGTTTTCGTCAGGACCATGCGCGTTGCAGCCTACCCATCCTCTGGGACCAGCGCCGTACATCACAGACGGTATCCGCTCCATGTTCCAGTAGAATCGCGAGTCGGCAAAGCCGTTCGACCCGGTGACGTTCGGCGCTTCTCCAAGCACCTTCTCGCCGTTTCGCTCGAGCGCCTTGATGACTTCTGAGTCCGCTGGCGCAGGCCCGTAGGCATCTGCCAGCATTACCCGCTCCACCTTGACTTCAAGGTCTGGGAACGACTCTCTCGCCGATTCGATCACGCTTCGAATCTTGGCCTCTACCAGAGATGAATCCTCCTCAGGGATGATTCGACGGTCGATGGTTATGACACACTCGCTCGGCACAACGTTGGTCTTCACTCCACCTTGGATGGTACCGACCACCATCGTGGGGTGCTTTATCCCGGTGATCTGCGATGTTGTCTCTTTTAGCGTGTCCCGGTAGGCATAGAGCCTTGTGAGAATCGCGTTCATTCTCTCGAGCGCGTCTATACCTTGATCGGGCATCGCTGCGTGCGATGCCTTGCCCTTGACCGTTGCCTTCAGGTGCAGGCACCCACCCATCGCATTTATGATGCTGTAGCAGTTGCCCTCGGATATCGCCCAGTCGCCCTTACTGTATCCCTCTCTGAGCATGTATCCTGCACCTAGTTCTCCACCTGTTTCTTCGTCGGCAGTGGCAACAATGACTGCTTCACCGGCTAGCTCAATCCCCGCCTTCTTGATCGCCGAAAGCGCGTACCCGTACACGGTACACTGGTTCTTGCTGTCACACGCGCCTCGACCGTAAACCCGTCCCTCCTTGATGGTGGCCACATACGGATCTGTCGACCAGCCAGAAGCAGGCGGAACGGCATCAATGTGTGGGTTCAGGATTAGCCTCTTGCCGCCAGGTTTACCCAGTCTGGCGAGAACGTTGTACCTCGGCGTAGTGAGTCCGTGCGCTTTGACTTCTTCATCCGGAACTTTCACTATCTCCGACTCGAGTCCGAGTTCTTTGTACTTGTCGTCCAAGTACTTGCTGATTTCTTCATATATGCCAGGAGGATTGTCACTGGGAATGGCAATAAGGCTCTTGAGACACTCGACCATCTCGTCGCGCATTGAGTCCACTATCTGAAGCAAGTTGTCCCTCGACATCATGTCTCACCTCCCAGTCTTCTAGCAGATGCTAGGCTTTCTTCGTCCTCTTGTAGTACTGCGTCGCGGCAAACACCGCGTAAAACACAGAAATCGGGATCCTGACGTACGGGGGCAGCGGCGTAGCATAGTTGAGAGCAATACCCACCGGCAACGCCAACACTGCGTAAATGGGACCTCTGATGGCGAACTGTATGAACATGGCGCCGAACACTCCAGCCAACACGTAACCGAAAGACTTGGTCACAGCCGGCGGAAACCGCGCCACGAGCGCAGTGCCGACCAGGACCAGAATCGTCAGCGTGAGCAGGTTGACGAGCACAGACGCCGCTATGCCCAAAATGCCTGCCATCTCGGCCTTCTTGCTGCCCTGTGGTGCCTCAATCGCGGTCTGCGCCGCGGCAGCACACGGCAGTCTCATGTTGGCGATGTTGCCCGCGAGAAACGACATGTACGTGCCGGCTATTCCGAGAATCGGGAAATACGATACCGGTTCAACGATGTAATAGGCGCCTGAAGTGGACACAATGGCCACGAAGCCCGCCAGCACTATGGGCCAACCTGGGTGATATCCGAGCACAAACGAAAGGTACACAGGAGGCATAAGACAGAGCGCAACCGCAACCCACAGTGTGAGCCTGCCCCAGAAGTGCGATTGGGGCAAGAACTCCTTATCATATGTCAAGTCAAGTTCCTTTGGATCCATCATATCTCGTCACCTCCCTTAACCTACTGCCATAGTCGCGACAGCCATACCGATGACCATAGAGAAACCAAGGCTCCATTCTCTTAGCCACGCCATCCCGGGCGCCTTGGCTATCTGCAAGATCACGTACATCGCGGCACCCGATGCCAAAAGGCATATCTGGTTACCCGTTCCGATCCTGATCTGCCCGCCGATAAGATACGAGAACGCGCCCAAAGATGCCGCAAGGCCCACAATTCCGAAAAGGTTTGGATCTCCGGCGGTGGCTTTTTTTGCAATACCGGCGAGTGACTTGTTGAATAGCGCCGTGAACACAAGCCAGCCACAGCCTCCGAGCGCCATCGTCCACACTGCTGTGGTAAACGCCTGGAAGTTGTAACCTGGGCCGCCGAGGGTGACTCCGTACGCTTCTGCTCCGAATGTCGCCGCCATCAGCTCATAGCCTGCAGAGCCGATGACACCAACTCTCATGAACGTAACAGGGCCACCGACGCGAGTGATGAGACCTACAGACACGATGAACACACCGGCCGCCGGACCTATACAGGAAATGACTCCGGTTCTGAACGCCTTGGTCATTTCGGCCGGAGTCATAACTCCGGTACGCGCGGAAAACTTGCGCACAAGTCCCATAAACATCACGGCCTGGAAAGCCACAATTCCGACCACGAGCAGGGCCATTATCCACATCGGAACACTGTTGGCCACTGCCAGAATTTCATCCATCGTTGGATTCAACAACGTGCACCTCCTTTAAATAGGCTCACGGAACGCTTCATCCCTGTCTCGTAAGGCGAAGAGCGTAGAGTAACGCTGCAGCATCACCTCCTCTGAGGCGTACGACTCAAATGCTCTACAGAACTACTTCTTATGCAGGGTCTTCGGAGGGTCAGAAGTGCCACCTTCGTCCTGAAAGACGGAACTCAGAAGCGCGCATTAATCTTGTAGGACAGCATGACTGAAGGATGTACGAAAGCACGACAGCACAAACAGCCCAGCAGTTAGTGCAGGGCATCAATAGGGGTATTTGTCATGTGTATCTTATCTATGTGACCTTAAGGCAACACAGCCGTATACGCGTGTGACAGAGTCACAAGGAGACGGGTCATCCGCCTCCTTGGTATACACCACTACCTGTTCATGGCTTGCTTACTCTTCTGGACATTTGCTTGGCCCACGCTTCTTTTGCCTTTATCCAGACTTCTTGTCCGCATTGCTGCGCGTTATCTATGATCACTTGTTCATCTCCTGCAACATATTTGAAATCGTCTACGAGCACTTTCCCGCCTACGACTGTCATCTCGACATCGCTGGCCGACCCGAAGTGCACCAAGTTTGAAACCACATTCTCTTCCACCAAAGGAGTGTACCTTGGCCTGTTGTAGTTCATCATCACGATGTCAGCCAGTTTTCCGGCCTCGAGCGAGCCGATCTTCTGCTCCATCCGCAGTGCCTTTGCCCCGTTGATTGTGGCCATCTCAAGCAGAGTCTGTGGTGGAGGTTCAGTGGGATCTTTTACGCGCAACCGCCAGACTACCTGGGCAGTCTTAATCACCTCAAGGAAGTCATAGAACATGTTGTCGCTCCCAAGCCCCACGTTGAGGCCGCCCGCCATCATGTCGGACACAGGTGCAATGTGCGCGCGCTTCGCGTTGATGAGCGGGTTGTGTGAAACAGAGCAGTTGTTCCTGGCCATCACCTCGATGTCTTCTTCATTGACGAAGATACCGTGGCCACCTATGAAGTCACGTCCCAGAAACCCGGCCTTTTCCATCATAACGCCCGGCCAGTCACCCCACGCCTTCTTGCACTGCTTCGGTTCGATATCGTTCTGGCACAGGTGAATGGTCACCCCAACGTCGAGGCGATCGGCTTCGTGGCGTATCTTTCTAAGAAGATCGGGAGAACACACATCAGTGGCGTGAGCGCCTAAGAGACACTGTACGCGGCCGTTATCTTTGCCCTTGAACTTGTACACGAGTTCAACCGCCGACTTAAGGCCCTTTTCGCCGGCGGCAGCGTCATACTCGTACACCCCGTAGTCTCGTATCTTTGCACCGTCTGCGTCTCTGGGGTTCTCGTGCAACCACGCCCTTATGCCGCTATCCACGGCTGCATCCCCGGCACGCATCATGTGGATACCACTATCTACAACGCTGGTTATTCCAGACTTAAGCATTTCGACATGTGCAAGCAGCGATGTCATGTACGCGTCTTCAGGAGTCATGGCCTCGGCTATGCTCCCCATTATCCCCCAGATGGCGTCCCAGTTGCTCGCATCTTCTGCACGCCCCCGACAGATCAGAAGCGTCGAGTGACAGTGAATGTTGCAGAAGCCGGGCAGCAGCACTCTGCGACTCGCGTCAACAACCCTTTCGGCCTCTGTTTCGTACTTCTGCGAAAGTTGCTTTGTGTCTCCTACCTCAACTATTCTGTCGCCTTCTACGTACACTGCGCCGTCCCATATGATCTCTCGGTCGGGTGACATCGTAACCACTATGCCGTTCTTGAAGAAGAGTCCCATGCAATTACCTCCATTTACTCAAGTGGGAAATCCGGTATATACGGGTACAGCGAATGCCTATACCACGCTAGCGCTCATCGCTCACGCAGATAGAATGAGGAGTCTGACGGTACCGTCTCATTGAGCCTTCTATTCCGGTTCTAGAGGTGCTACCTTCGTCTCTGGAGACAAAACTCGAGCGCGGGCACTGACCTCAGATGCAATCCCGGCACACGTCCATGCCGGTGAACGTATGGCCGTCTAGTCAGGGGATCTCTGTGACCTTAACGCTAGATAGGCACGCACCTTGTCGTCGAACCCATCAATCCGGATGCTTTCTCGTATCTTGGCCAGCCTGTACTTGAGCGTGCTTGGATGTATGTGCAACCTTGCCGCCGCGCTATTAACCGAGCAGTCACACGCAAGGTACGTTTCGAGAGTCTGCAGCAGTTCAGGGTGTTTTCTACCGAGATGCTCTAGCTTGTGCTGGGTGCTGTTTAGCATGCAGTCAAAACTATCAAACGCTCCGTGGCGTATAGCGGTCGCAATGTCCATCTGTTCAAAACACAATACTCGTTCTGGCTGGTCGTTCTTGGTTGCCCTTGAACACATAGTGGCTTCTTTGATGGCTATAAGAAGCATATCTGTCTCCATAAGGCTGCTTACGCCTATGATCAGTTCCCGTCCGGTATCGTAATTCGCAAGCAACCTTGACAATCGCTTCTTCGCCTGTTCGAGTTCGTTTGTTCTTATCACCCCGATAAGTCTGCCGTTGACGTAAGCCGTCGGAGCGTGCATAACTCTCTCGAACTGCTCGGCAAAGAGTGCCCTGCTAAACCTGTCTTCAACGAACTGCCCTCCGTCCTTGAGTCCGACTGCCACCACGCGCACAGGAGCTTGGTTCGACACTTCTAGGATGGACACAAGCCTTTCGCCGTCTTCACGCTTCACAATGTCCTGAAGGATTCTTGACCTCAGCATCCTTGCGCTCTGCGACGCATTCGCCAACGCCATCTGGTTCGAAAGCAGCAAAGTGAGCGAGTGCATAAATCGCTCGTCCGGCCAGTGCTTCGGCACACTCGCACCCGACTCAAGCACCAACAACCCAGGTGAGCTATCCGAGCCGTTCACGTCGAATGTGAACACCTCGATCCCCTCCCAGCGATGACCGGTACCTATTCGGCTATAATGCAACCGTGCTCGTCTGTAAAGTGAGTCGTCTTTGGTAGGCGCTATCACGCTGAACTCATGCTTGTTGCAGAACACAGCCACTTTGCAGCCCAGTCGCCTGGCAAGCGTTCTGACCAGCTTGGATACTGCAAGAAGCGGTGCCGGAGGCGAGTCTCGCAGGAAGCTATTGATGAAATCCATGCTATGTTTCGCTGTCTCATTTTGCACGAGCACCAAGAACGTCTGCATGATATCGCTCCACGCGATGTCATCAGGCAGACGAATCAGAGGGAAACCCATGCTATTGCTGAGAGCAATCATCTCTTCAGTAAACACCTTGATATAGCGCTCTGTGTGCACCGCTATGGCAGCCGAATTCGCCTGCGCAAACGCTTTCATCACTTCCAAGAACTGCTGGGGGTCATCTTTGTACGCAAACCCATTGGTCAAAACGAGTTCGCCACCGCGAATGAACGGTTCAGGGCTCGGCGCGCTGAGCACCGTAATGGTGCGCACAACACGCTTAAGCCCGCGTTCTCCGGAGATAACGCGACTGTCGCCTAGCACTCCACGCGCAAGCAGTTCACCGACACTGCAAGACACTGCAGTTCGTCTGGCAGCACCCAGCACCGGCTGAGGAAGGTAGCTGCCGAGCCGTCCCGCGTACACTTTCATCGCGGTCCCCCACCTTGCGTTGTCATTAGGCGTGCTCGAGTAGCCGAAACATGTCTTGAAGGTCTGTTACAGAGGATCACGTCCACGTGCGCTGCAGCGGGTTATGCATCATACTTCCGTTGTGTGTTAGTTACTATTGGCTATCAAACAAATAACCCCTGCTGTTTTTTGTGTATTATTGAAATTGATAATTATTAAATAACCTGCTCGATATAGACGATCTTCAACAAGATGCGCGAATACTGTCGTTTGATGGTGCTCATCCTAACCATCGGGACACAACGTTGCACAGAATCCTCACCTCGTCCCACGCGTCGGAGAGGCGCACGAAATCCGCATCCAACAGACCCGAAGAACCCGAAGCTCCCCACATGATCGTGGGTATGCCCAGAGCGCACAGCCCTCCTGCATCAAACGTGCCTTTGGAGTACATAGTGCGCGGGTCGTTGCCTCTGACAGACCTGTACGCCTGCTTGAGGTGTTGCACTACAGCCTCATCCTCCGACACGAGTGCCGGAAGCATGTACACTCCTTTTTCGACACTTACCTCGTACGGAGCGAGGTCGCCTATCGCTTGTGCGATTTCGAGAACTGCTTCGTCCACGTCATCACCCGGTAGAAGCCTGCGATCCACCGTGATTCTTGCGTACCCAGGTAAGGTATGAGGCGCTACAGGAGAGTAAACCACCTGGTAGGCGAGTGCGTGTTGCTTGCCGAGTGCAGGATGCTTTCGGTTGAGCTTAAGTTCTTTCAACCGATTGATGACTTCATTCGCACCGTCAATCGCGCTTAGCGCTTCCTCGGGCGCACTTGAATGGCCAGCTCTGCCTCTCACATGCACATACACGTCAACTCTGCCTCGGTTGCCAAGCGAAATGTCGAGACCCGTGCCTATTAGTATCAGGGCGTTTCTTGGGCGAGGACTCAACTCAGAGAGAAGCGCCTCCGAACACGCATGGCTGCTCCTCCCTTCGTTGTTAACGCCAAGGTACAGCAATCCTCTGAGCTCGACTCCCGAACGCACAATCGCGCGCAACAAGGTAATCGCTGCCGCCATGTGCACTTTGTTCTGACTCACTCCCTGCCCGAATATGCACGGTTCGTGGATACCGCACTCAGACACCGACCGCACCCTGGGCGTCCACGGCTCTTCCATCAGGTTGTTGTGCTGTGTGGGCGTGTACACCTGCATGAGCAGCCGCTCGCCGCTTACGTCGAGGCCGCTCTTCGCCACAATCTGGTTCTTCGGCATCTCGATGACATCGTAGATGCCCGAGTCCATCATAATACGCCGTACAACAGATTGCACATACTGCACGAGCAGAGGATCGTCGGGCTGCATGAGTGTATCAGGGCCTAGAGCCACGGCTGTAGGCACTTCTATCAGGTGGAAAAGCGTGTTCAGAAAGAACTCTTTGTCCAGATTCGCCTCAATCTTCCGTACGGTATCTTCTTCTGGCATACGCTCGCCTCCCACTCGAATGTACAGCTTGGTTCTACAGCCATACGCCCAACCCCCTCTGGTAGCGCAGGAACCGTGTTGGTCATGCTAGAAACAGTTTGACACATTCAAAAAGGTAGGTGTTGCGGCCCATGCTCGACTTGCTTATACGAGATGCAAAGGTCGTGGACGGCACCGGCAATCCGGGTTACACCGCACATGTAGGAGTTAAGGAAGGAAAGATTGCGCTGATCAGCCGCTCCGATGACTTACCCGAAGCCGCTCGGACTATAGAGGCGCGCGGGCTCGTACTGGCACCAGGCTTTGTCGACATGCACACCCACACAGAGTACACCATCCTCTGCCACAACCATGGCATCACAAGTCTTAAGGCAGGCGTTACCACCGAAGTGATGGGAATGTGCGGATACAGTATATTCCCCGTCAACGAGACTATCCGGCAGGAAGCACACGCAAGGATGGCAGGCCTTTCGCAGGTGTCCCAGTCCGAGGTGGGAGAGATCGACTGGCGTGACCTGGCTGGCTGGCTTGACAAAGTTGAGCACGTCGGCACCGGGATAAACGTGCTGCAGTATGCTGGCCACGGAGGCATACGCGCTTACGTAATGGGCAAAGAAGGCGAAGGCGGCGAGAAGGTCATACCTGCCAAAGAGCAACTGGATAAGATGAAGGATGTAGTGCTCCAGTGTATGGAGCAAGGCGCGTTTGGCCTTTCAAGCGGACTTAACTACGCACCCGGTAGGAACGCGATCACCGAAGAACTCATCGAACTGGGCAAGGTGGTTTCGAGTTTCGGGGGATCTTACATCTCGCACATCAGAAGCGAGGATGAGCACCTGGCATGGTCTTGTTCTGAGCTAATAGATATCTGTCGCCACACTGGGATGCGCGGCTCTGTAACACACCACAAAGCGTTCGGCAAAGAGAACTGGGGCAAAGTACACCATACCACTTACCTTATCGACCAGGCACGCGAAGACGGCGTGGATGTCATGTGCGATTTCTACCCATGGGAGTACGCAGCAGAGTCAAATATCGGGACGAGTTTTTACACCGATTTCGAGTTGTCCAGACGAGACTCTGCAGAGTTGCGCGGCTGGCTCACCGACGAAGCATCATGGCAGAGCCTTAAAACCCGGCTTAAGCAGACAGGTGCAAAAGAAGCGCTTGCCACGACCGAACGCTCGCGCCAACTCGCTGCTCACGGCGTGCTTGCCTCAGCCGGTGGCAGACGTCAGGACAGCACGTTCATCGTGCACGCACCTGCATACCCTGAGTTGTGCGGTCTGAGTATCAGGGAAGCGACTCGCGGACTCGGGTTCGCTGATGACACTCTCGAAGCGTGCAGGAAACTGTATCTGGATAACGATGGCTACTGCTATGTCGCGGGCGGCAAGATCTGGGAACAAGATCTGCGCCACCTTGTACGCTACTCTCGCTCGGCGATTTCGACAGACAGCTGGACGATGGAGCGCGCTCCCGATCTGGCAAGACCCGGCATGTCGAGCCATCCGCGCGCTTACGGCAGTTTTGCGCGAGTGCTCGGCCAATACAGCCGGGACGAATCCTTGATTACGCTAGAAGATGCAGTAAGAAAGATGACTTCGCTGCCAGCTTCTTTCATAGGGCTGAGGAAGCGAGGGCTCATACAAGAAGGCTACTGGGCGGATATCACGCTGTTTAACCCGGAAAATGTCGCAAATCTAGCCACCTTTGATAACCCGTTCGTCTACCCGGCCGGCATCAACTACGTTATCGTAAACGGCGAAGTAGCCGTGGACGACGGCCGTCCTCAGTACACAAAGAGCGGAAAAGTGCTCAGATTCGAAAGATAGAGTTCAAATCTTCGTGAAAAAATTCTGGGCACGAGGCGTGTCACAGATGCTTTACAGTGCTATAATCCTGACTTTGA
>CAYQIY010000027.1:0-39852 GCA_964417635.1 uncultured Pseudomonadota bacterium
ATGTGCCTATGGCACTCCTCGCGTGGCGCCCGTTCTCTCCGAATACCTTTACTAGTAGGTCTGAACAACCGTTAAGCACAGCAGGTTGCTCACCGAAACCAGGCGCGCTGTTGATGAAACCAAGCACCTTGAGTATTTTTTTCACCCTGTCGAGCGACCCAAGCTCCGCCTTGATTGCTGCGAGGCAGCCTAACGCTGCTTCTTGCGCAGCCTCATATCCCTGTTCTATGCTGAGTTCGGCGCCCACCTGGCCGCGTATGCTCCTTGAGCCCTGGCCCGAGGTGTAAAGCAAGTTAGCCTCCCTGTTTGTCGGCTTGTAGTTGCCGATTGGGACGGGCACTTCTGGAAGGCTAAGACCCAGTTGCTGAAGCTTGTCTTCTATCTTGCCCAACCGTCTCACTGCCTTTCTCGACTGGTTAGTGTATCTGTTTCGCGCTCCCCGGGCTCTGCAATTCCCGGAAGCGGCATAAAGCCTTGCTCTTCGAGCGCGACGAGAAACGCGTCGTAGTGCTTTTTGGAAACTACCAGGTGTTGTGGGGTGTAAGAACCCAGGATGAACTCGCGAAGCGGCAAAGAAGACTGGATCTCCGCCGCAAGCTCCGGTGTTTCGCAATGTAGTAGCAGGGCATCTATGAAATGCATGCGGCCAAACCTAGAACACCAGTTGGCTATCGAAAACGAAACGTTCTGCGGTACAGGGTTTTTCGAGTGCTGAGCCAAAAACTCGGATACCCGCTTATCCGACATGCCCTCTTTGAGCGCGCGATAGATAGAAGACCTGGAAAGTAGATACACCATCATCTGGTCGTGTTTGACCAGGTCTGCTACCTGCTCAATTTCCCACAGCACCTTCAGGTCGATGTCTCTCGGAACCAGAATCTCGAAATTTGGTTGCACGAAGAAAGAGTATTCCCAGCGCTCAGAGTAACGCCTCTTACCCTCAAGCAGAATGCGCCCCAAGTGCGTAAGTCTGCATGCCAATCTGTTGCCAGCGTGGCCGAGCATTACAATGCCGTTCTGACTCAAATAACTGAAGAAGAACTTGTCCAGCCGTTGTGGGAGCGCCTGCCACGAATGGCTCATTCCTACCGGTTCAAGCGCAGACATCAGTCTATCTACAACGACCCACTTATCTTCAGGTACGAAGCGCAAGAATCCGAGTATGGTCGCAAAATCCGGGTCTTGGTCCATCAGGTTTGACTCCCAGAACCGGAACAGTTCGATGCGCTTTTCCCATGGGTCTCTCGCCGCCCATTCTTCCACTTTTTCGGGCACGATTTCAAGGTGTGTGTCAAGGTGTCTGAGAAGGCCATAAGAACGCAAGAAGTCCAGCATGAACCTTAGGTTTGCTGCCGGGTCTGTATGCAGGTCTGTGTCTTCTGCGAGTCCGAGTGTCTCTGCAAGACCCCTCTGAGCTCTGCGAAAGATCTCGCCAGTCTGCGTAAGCCGCACTCCAGACTTCCTCACGTATGAGAGCAAGAAATGAAGTGTGCGAAGAGCCAGGTTCGGATCTTGGCCTGCGTCCACAGTGTCGACGGAATCGATTATCACATGTTCTACCATATCGCTGCCGACGAGCGTACAGATGCGCTGACGCAGGTCGCAAGGTATGAAGTAGACTTGCCTGTAATGAGAGCGCTCTCTGTACACGAAGCCACGTTGCACAAGCGCGTCGATAACCAGCGCGCCGTTTCTTCTCCATTTACGAGTCATCCGGTTGAGCTTCTGATGACACTGCTCGACGATCACTCCCTTACCGCCTGAGGCAAACGCGATGATCTTGAGCGCAGCCATCTCTTCTTGATTCAGTTCGTGCAACTGCTGACTCAACACCTGTTCTTCCAAGATGCAACGCGCAATAACACAGGCACCCGGCGCCATGTCTTGGGCGTCTATCTCGTAACGCGAGCAAAGCCTTAAGAGGCGTTCGCCGGGCAACTTCGCCAGGCAATCGGCGAGGTTCATGGGGTGCTGCTCCTTTCGGGCAAGCCCGTGTCGGCATCTAAGATCTCATCGACACAGCCTATCTGGTAGTAATATCCTTGTTCTGTCAAGAACAGCTGACGCTTCTGTGCGAAGTCTTGGTCTTTGGTTTCCTGGGTGACTATCGAGTAGAACACGGCAGGCTTGCCGTTTTTCTTTGGTCGCAGGATACGTCCAAGCCTCTGCGCTTCTTCTTGGCGAGAGCCGAAAGTGCCTGATACCTGTATGAGCACACCTGCGTCGGGCAAGTCTATTGCGAAGTTTGCCACCTTGGATACAACCAGCGTCTTTACGGTGCCTGACTTGAATTCGGCGTACAGCCTTTGTCTCTCCGTGTTCGGGGTCTTGCCGCAAATAAGCGGGCAGCAAATCTCAGCCGCGATTGCCTCAAGCTGCTCAAGATACTGTCCGATTATGAGCACTTGGTCTTCTCGGTGAACAGATAGCAGCTTTTTTAGAATCTCAGTTTTGCGAGGATTCTCTGACGCTATCCTGAACTTTGACTTGGCGTCTGCTACTGCATACTCGAGTTTTAGATCTTCGTCAAGGCTTGTGCGGATCTCACGGCACACCGCAGATGCTATCCAACCTTGGCGTTCAAGGTCTTTCCAGGGCATGTCGAATCGTTTGGGCCCGATAAGCGAGAACACGTCTTCTTCACAGCCGTCTTCTCTTACAAGCGTTGCGGTAAGCCCGAGTCTTCTTGTTGCCTGCAGGTCGGCAGTGACCCTGAACACAGGTGCGGGAAGCAAGTGCACTTCGTCGTATATTATGAGTCCCCAGTTCTTGCGAGAGAAGATGTTGAAGTGAGGGAACTCTTCGTGTTTACGCTTTCGGTGGGTGAGTATCTGGTATGTGGTAACTGTCACAGGACACACTTGTTTGACCTCACCCGTGTATTCCCCAACCATATCTCGATGGATATCGCACTTATCCAAGATCTCGTCTATCCACTGCCTGACCGCAACCACGTTCGTGGCCAGGATGAGTGTTTCGCATTTAAGCTTGCTCATTGCACCTATACCGATAATCGTCTTACCGGCGCCGCACGGAAGCACTATGATACCGCTTCCGCCGTGCACACTGCCGTGAGCCCAAAACGCATCTACAGCGCTTTGCTGGTAGCGACGCAGTCTGAACTTCTCGCCCGAGGCGGTGTCTTGTCTCATGCTAATGCCAAGCGAGTCGCCCGCACGGTAGCCTGCAAGGTCTTTTACAGGATAGCCGAGTCGTGTCAGAACCTGCTTGATGCGCCCACGGTTATGCGGTGAAAGCGAGAACTCGAGGTCGGTCAGTCTCTGTTCAAGCAGCTCTTGAACCTGCGGGTAAGACCACACTTCAAGCGCGAGAGCACGCTCTTCGCATGTAAGCACAAGCTGGCCGCGGTTCTTCTCAAGTCTCAGCTTACCGTAGCGTGCCACACACTCTCTTATATCCCTTACTACGTTGCCCGGCAGCGGATAGCGCGAAAGAGACTCGAGCGATGATATGATTGAGTCTGCAGAAATGCCGCTCGCGGCGGCGTTCCAGAGTGATAGAGGAGTGATTCTGTACGTGTGCATGTGTTCAGGACTTTTTTCGAGCTCGGCGAAACCGAGTAGCGAGTCCCTGGCCTCATCGTAGGCAGGGTGCGCTGCTTCCAGTAGAATGGTCTTGTCGCTTTGCACAATGAGCGGAGCGTTTGCGTAAGCCATGTGTGAGGGCTCCCACCATGCACAAATTCTCACCGTAACTTAGACAGTATTCTTGAGAGCCCTGTCTTCTCCTTCTAAATCCGATGAAGACTGAGGAAATTAGCGGAGTGTTAGTTAGTGCTAATTCGCGAAGGAACTACAGCATGACACTTAGAAACAGATTGCGGTGGAGGTAGCACAGTATGAGAATTGCGGTCATATCCGATATACACGCAAATCTGCCCGCGCTCGAAAGTGTTGAGCGATCGCTCAAATCTGATGCTCCTGACACCATAGTGGTGCTCGGAGATATCTCGTCAAAAGGAGCTTTCCCAAGAGAGTGTGCAGACAGACTGTTTTCGGCTGACGCGCTTATGGTAAGAGGCAACGCAGAAGACAGGATGACTGAGGATGTGCCAGAACCGGATGGTTCGTGTGAGACATTTGTTGAACTCTGTCGTATGGAGCACTGGATGCGAGAACGGCTAGATGAACGTCAGATGTACGAGATGGCAAGGCTGCCCGGCGAACTGGAACTTGAGACACCGCAGGGCACTTGGTGGATGTATCACGCGACGCCGGGCAATCCGGCGCGCGCAGTGCTTCCGTGGCGCACGCCGGGGTTTCTGGATGAGATTACGCAGGGCAAGAAGATAGCAAAGATAGTGTACGCGCATGTGCATCATGCGTTCTGCCTGTCTCTTGCCGGACGACTTATCGTGAACAGCGGAAGTGTCGGCTCTCCGTTTGACGGAGACCCGCGCGCTTCTTACGTGCTCTTGGACATGTGTCGCAGCAGAACTGACGTAACCGTTAGACGCGTTGAATACAACATAGCGCTTGCAGTACAGGCCGCAAGGCAGCGTGGTTTTCCGGCGTGCGACAGGTATGAGCACATGCTCACGTACGCGAGGTACCCATGGTAGCGAGCGGTGGGTTATACTGTTTGTATGCATTTTGGGTAGGAGGCGGACTGTGAAACACGACCCGATACTTGATGGCCTAAATCCCCAACAGCTTGAGGCTGCGACCCATATCGAAGGCCCCATACTCGTGTTTGCCGGAGCGGGCAGCGGCAAAACTCGTGTGTTGACGAGGCGAATAGCTTATCTTGTGAGATCGGGTGTCAGCGCCCACAGGATCCTCGCAATTACCTTTACCAATAAGGCTGCTCAAGAGATGAAAGAGCGCGCCAAAGCGCTGCTTCCGCGGGTTGACCCCTGGGTGAGCACTTTTCACTCGTTTTGCGCGTGGATGCTCAGACAGTACGGGCAGAACATCGGTGTGTCGCGTTCTTTCGTGATATACGACACTCAGGACCAGGTTGCAACAATGAAGAGAGTGCTATCTGACATGGCGCTTGACGACAAGCGTTACCACCCCAGCGCGATGCTAGCCACGATAAGCAATGCGAAGAACGACCTGTTGTCTGCTGAGCAATACGCCAGGCAGGTGCACGGCTTTTTCGAGCAAAAGGCCGCAGAAGTGTATGCGCGCTACCAGAGACAGCTCGCTGCAAACGACGCGCTGGACTTCGACGATTTGCTGACCAAGAGCGTCGAACTCTTAAGAAACAGCCCGGATACGCTCAAATACTACCATGATAGGTTTTCGTACATCTTGGTCGACGAATACCAAGACACCAACCACGCTCAGTATGTGCTCGTCAACATGCTGAGCGCAAAGCACAAGAACATCTTTGTGGTTGGAGACGACGACCAGAACATATACTCGTTTCGAGGGGCTTCATCCAAGAACATTATGCAGTTCGAAAAAGACTACCCCGGTGCGAAGATAGTGAGGCTTGAGCAAAACTACAGGTCAACTCAGAACATCCTAGACGTGGCGTATCACGTTATAAAGAACAATCGCTCACGCGTGGACAAGCGTCTTTGGACACAAAATGGCGAAGGCCCAAGGGTTATGCAGAGACGACTCGATGATGAGTATGAAGAAGCCGGGTTTGTTGCACACGAAGTCGCGAGACTCAGACAAGAGGGCTACGCTTTCAAAGATTTTGCGGTGCTGTATCGTACGCACGCACAGTCGCGTGTGATTGAAGAAGTTTTTATGGAAAAGACTGTGCCGTATGTCATTGTGGGAGGTATACGGTTCTATGAAAGAAAGGAAATCCGAGATATCCTCGCATATTTACGACTAGTTTCAGGAGCTAGAGATGCGCTGAGTGTTCGTCGTATTATCAACGTGCCGAGAAGAGGAATAGGCGAGGTAACACTTGGCAGGCTTGAGCAGTACGCACAGAGAAACGACATCAGCGTCCTTCAAGCGCTCGAGCATGTGGATTCCATAGAAGATATGGGCGAAGGTGCCAAGGCAAAACTCAGGTCGTTCGGTCAGATGATTAACAGAGTCGCCGATTTGGCTGCAGGTAAGAGCGTATACAATACCACACAGATAGTGCTCAAAGAGAGTGGTTATCTAGGAGCGCTGATTGAAGATGGTTCCCCTGAAGCTCAAAGCCGGGCAGAAAACATCCAAGAGTTCTTGTCAGCGACACTAGAGTTTGATAGGCAGGCCACCGGAGGTCTTGCCGAGTTTCTTGAGAGTGTGTCGCTCGTATCCGACATAGACACTGTAGACGACAAGAAAGACGCCGTTGTGCTGATGACATTGCATAGTGCAAAAGGACTCGAGTTTCCGGTGGTGTTCTTGGTCGGCCTTGAAGAAGGCGTTTTTCCGCATATGCGTTCGATGATGGATCCACTAGAACTCGAAGAAGAGCGCAGACTGTGCTATGTGGGCATGACACGCGCGCAACGCAGATTGTACCTTACATACACGGGCACAAGGACGCTCTGGGGTAGGACAGAATCTGCGTTGCCGTCAAGGTTTCTTTCGGAGATACCACGTGAACTGCTTGATGTAGAGCAGCAGGCTGCTGCAGGCCGCGTCTCGCCTCGCCAGGAGCGACGCATGTTCGCAGCGAGACACGCTTCGGATTCTTTTGCGGGTGAGACAGAGTTCTGCCCCGGGGAAAAAGTGATTCACCCGACGCTTGGGAGCGGCACTGTGGTGTCGCAAAAAGGAAGCGGGCCTGACGCAGAAATCGGAGTGGCGTTCCCAGACAAAGGTGTGAAGATCCTCATTGCCAGGTATGCTAATCTCAAGAAGGAGTGACGCGTTATGGCTTCTTTGGAAGAGGCCAGGGCGAGGGCCGATGAGTTGCGTGAGAAGATACGCTACCACGAGTACAGGTACTACGTGCTTGATTCGCCCGAGATTAGCGACGATGAGTACGACAGCCTGATGCGAGAGCTCGTCCGAATCGAGGCGCAGTATCCCGAATTGGCTACTGCTGATTCGCCAAGCACAAGAGTTGGTGGTGGAGTACTCCCCGGCTTTGACACTGTACGGCACATGACACCGGTTCTCAGCCTGCAAAACGCGTTTGGGCGCGATGAGTTCATGGCATTTCACAACCGCGTGCTGCAGGTTGCGCGGCGGATTGGTGTGGAGTTGGAGTATGCGGTTGAACCCAAGATAGACGGACTTTCGGTTATTGTGAGGTACGAAAACCACACACTTGCGCGTGCGGCCACCCGAGGCGACGGCGAGACAGGTGAAGACGTGACAAATAACCTAAAGACGATCAAGTCAATTCCGCTTGTGTTACAGAAGAGCGCTCCTTCGGTGTTGGAGATTCGTGGTGAAGTGTACATGCCGAAAAAGCAGTTCGCGAGGCTCAATGACGAACGGCGCGAACTGGGTGAGCCAGAGTTTGCAAATCCGAGGAACGCCGCCGCAGGCTCGCTCCGCCAGCTCGACTCAAGCGTCACGGCAAGGCGTGCGTTGGACAGTTTCTTCTACGAAATCCGCGACATGAGCGCAGATTTTCCCGACACGCATATGGAGTCGCTCGAACTGATACGTTCTTTTGGGTTCAAGATTCCTGAAGCTGCAGTGTTCGACGAGCCTGTCGCGCTGTTGGAGCACCTCTCGGGCTGGGAGCAGAAGCGCGCTTGGCTTGCGTACGACATCGATGGGATGGTAATAAAGGTTAATCCGCGGCTGCTGCAGGCTGAACTCGGGGCAACGAGACACAGCCCGAGATGGGCGCTTGCGTACAAGTTTGCTGCAGAGCAGGTAGAGACGCGTGTGTTAGGCATAGAGATAAGCGTAGGCAGGACAGGAGTCCTGACTCCTACTGCCATACTTGAGCCTGTTTTCGTGAGCGGTTCTACTGTTAGCCGTGCAAGTCTTCATAACGAAGACATAATACGCCAAAAAGACGTGCGCGTTGGGGATAGCGTCATACTGCAGAAAGCGGGAGACGTAATCCCTGAAATCGTGAGGGTGCTACCGGACAGACGTACGGGAGAAGAAACAGATTTCCGGTTTCCTGACGTGTGCCCTTCGTGCGGACACAAGGTGTACAGGTTCTCAGGCGAGGCGGCGCACCGCTGCATCAATCCGTCATGCCCGGCACAGATTCACGAAAAACTGATTCACTTCTGCTCTCGCGACGCGATGAACATAGAAAGCATGGGTCCCGCTGTAATAAAGGCGTTACTCGAAGCCGGCTTAGTCAAAGACGCTGCAGACATCTATTTCCTAGAACCAGAGCAACTCGAATCGCTTGAGCGTATGGGTAAGAAGTCTGCGCAAAACCTTGTGGCCGCCATAGACAGATCGCGCTCACTTCCTCTCTCGAGGCTCATATACGCGCTTGGCATAAGGCACGTGGGGCAAAGGGCGGCACAGTTACTCGCGGCGAAGTTCGGCGATTACGATTCGCTTTTGGATGCTTCGTACGATGACATAGTTGCGATAGAAGGGTTGGGGCCCAAAATCGCGCAGAGCGTGCTCTTGTTCACCCGCTCGCCCGAAGCAAAACAACTCGGAGCCAAATTCAGGCAAGCAGGATTAAGCCTTGCGAGCATGCAAGAAACGAAGCCGGGGGGCGTTCTGCAAGACACACAGTTCGTGCTGACCGGAACACTTGGCATCAGCAGGAAACGGGCCGAGCAGATGATAGAATCTGCCGGCGGTAAGGTAACATCTTCTGTAAGCAAGAGCACGGATTTCGTGCTTGTGGGCCAGAATCCGGGCTCGAAACTTGCCAAAGCGCGCGAACTTGGCATAAAGATTCTCACCGAAGAGGAGTTTTACGATATGATGTCTAAAGGGTAGCGAGCAATAAGAGGCTTTCATGCTGATAATACACATTTAACTAACAGGAAATGTGTCATACGTATAGAATAGTTAGTGTGTTATTATCCGCTTACTTTTTCTGTATGCGAAGGGAGTTTTGGCGAATGGCGGAACGCCTGCTAGAAGTAAAAGGGCTGAAGACTTACTTCTACACCAGCGACGGAGTTGTGCCAGCTGTAGACGGAGTCACGTATCATTTGGACAAGGGCGAAACACTAGGAATCGTAGGGGAATCTGGATGCGGCAAGAGCGTGACGTCGCTTTCCGTCATGCGTCTGATTCCCGATCCGCCGGGCAAGATCACCGCAGGGGAGATCCTCTTCGAAGGCGCTAATCTGCTTAAGAAGAGCGAGGCAGAGATGCGCAAGATCAGAGGCAACCAGATATCCATGATATTCCAAGAGCCTATGACGTCTCTTAACCCGGTGTACACCGTCGGTGATCAGATCGCTGAGGTGATCGAATTGCACCAGGGGCTTTCCAAACGCGAGGCGATGAAGAAGGCCGTGGATATGCTCAAACTGGTGGGTATACCTCTTCCAGAGCGCCGCGTGAACGAGTACCCGCACCAACTATCCGGCGGTATGAGGCAGCGAGTTATGATCGGTATGGCGCTTTCGTGCAACCCGACGCTGCTTATCGCGGACGAGCCTACAACGGCACTTGACGTCACGATTCAGGCGCAGATTCTCGAACTGATGAAGCGGCTGAAGAAAGAACTCGGGATGGCCATCATGCTTATAACGCATGACCTGGGTGTGGTTGCCGAGATGGCAGAGAGGGTCGTAGTCATGTATGCTGGCAAGATAGTCGAAGAGGCTGATGTTGTCAACATCTTCAAGAGCCCTCTTCATCCGTATACCGAAGGCTTGCTCAAATCGATCCCCAGCATCACAGGTGGCAAGGAAAGGCTGCACGTCATCGAAGGCACCGTGCCCAACCCGTTGCATATGCCTGTGGGCTGCCGGTTCCACCCCAGGTGTCCGTATTCTATGGAGATCTGTGAGGCGCAGGAACCGCCGCTTGAAAGGGTGGGGCCGACGAGGCAGGTTGCGTGCTGGCTTAGGACTAAGGGCACCGGCAAGGAGGTGGCGTCATGAGCGTAGCCACAGGCGAAGTACTGGTCGAAGTAAAAGACCTGAAGAAGCATTTCCCCATAACAGGCGGCGTTTTCTCTCGTGTTGTCGGCCATGTCAAGGCGGTCGACGGCGCATCGTTTCATATTAAGAAGGGGGAAACGCTCGGGCTTGTGGGTGAGTCCGGCTGTGGTAAGACAACAATGGGGCGAGTTGTGTTAAGACTCACCGAGCCCACAGCAGGTCAGGTGTTGTTTGAGGGCAAGAACGTATTTTCGCTCGGCAAAGAAGAGATGCGTAAGCTGCGCCGTGAGATGCAGATAATTTTCCAGGACCCGTACGCGTCACTCAATCCGCGTATGACGGTTGGCGACATAATTGGGGAGCCGCTCGAGATACACGGAGTTGCCACTGGTGCCGCGAAAGAAGCGCGCGTTAGAGAGCTGCTCGATGTCGTGGGTCTTTCTCCGTATCACATCCGAAGGTATCCACACGAGTTTAGCGGTGGCCAAAGACAGAGAATCGGTATCGCGAGAGCTCTTGCGTTAAACCCCAAACTCATAATCTGCGACGAGCCGGTGTCGGCTCTCGACGTGTCGATTCAGTCGCAGATCATCAACTTGCTGGAAGACCTGCAAAGCGAGTTTGGACTGACTTATTTGTTCATCGCGCATAACCTTTCGGTTATCAAGCACATCAGCGACAGGATAGGCGTCATGTATCTCGGCAAGATAGTTGAGATGGCGGACGAACCTGAACTGTTTGCCAATCCGCAGCATCCGTACACTGAGGCTTTGCTTTCGGCGGTGCCGGTAGCAGACCCGACGATCAAAAGACAGCGAATCGTGCTTGAAGGCGACGTGCCGAGTCCGGTAAACCCGCCTTCGGGTTGCCCTTTCCACACACGCTGCTGGCTGGCGCAGGATAAGTGCAAGACAGATGTGCCTGAGCTCAAAGAAGTCAAGCCTGGCCACTGGGTATCCTGCCATCTCAGGTAAGAGTTCTGAACAACAGGCCCCCTGCCGAGCAGGGGGCCTTTTTGGGAAGGCCCGCAATGAAACGCGCCATGTTGGGAACTACTAGTGGGCGAACTCGCCACTTAAGGAGTGTCGGAATTGCGTATCACGAAAGAAGAAGTGTTGCACGTTGCGCGCTTGGCAAGGCTAGAACTGACAGAAGACGAACTGCACAAGTTCACCGATCAGATGGACAGCATACTCTCTTGGATGGACAAGCTGGCATCACTCGATACCAAAGATGTCGAGCCCACATATCACGCGCTGGATAACTTGTCTAATGTGCTGCGTAAGGACGAGCCAGGAGACAGCCTTTCACAGCACAGCGTGCTCGCCAACGCGCCTTCGCGTGAAGGTGGGTTTTTCAAGGTTCCCAGAATTGTGGACGTTGAGGAGTGAAGCCGGTGAGACTATACGAATTGACAGCTTTCGAACTACTTGAGCTTATGCGTTCCGGTGAAGTCTCGCCTGTAGACGTGCTTGATTCGGTTATGGCGCGGATACGGGACACAGAGCCGAGCATACGCGCTTATATCACGCTCACGGACGATGATGCGCGCGAAGCGGCGCACGCGGCGCTTGACGCTTACAAAGACGGCACAGCCAGTGCGCTTGCTGGCATTCCAATAGCAGTAAAGGACAACATATGTCAGGCAGATACACGCACCACTTGTGGTTCAAAGATACTCTCGAACTTTGTACCGCCGTACGATGCCACTGTCATCACCAGACTCAAACAGGCTGGTGCGCTACTCATAGGTAAGACCAATATGGACGAGTTCGCCATGGGCTCGTCATGTGAGAATTCGGGTTTCTTCAACACATACAACCCATGGAAGAAGGGAGCCGTGCCCGGTGGCTCAAGTGGTGGCTCCGCTGCTACTGTAGCCGCGGACGGTGCGGTGCTTGCGCTTGGGTCGGATACCGGTGGTTCTGTGAGGCAACCGGCTTCGTTTTGCGGCTGCGTCGGGCTAAAGCCCACTTACGGCCGCGTGTCGCGTTACGGGCTTATAGCGTTTGCCTCATCGCTTGACCAGATAGGGCCGCTTGCCAAAGATACTCGAGACGCTGCGTTGCTGCTCAACGTGATATCCGGCCACGATCCGATGGATTCTACATCTGCCCCCATCGAAGCGCCTGATTTCACCGGCTTTCTGGGGGAAGACATCAAAGGCATGAGGGTGGGTTTTCCTAAGGAGTATATCGGGCAAGGCACACAGCAGGGAATCAGCGAGGCGTTTTCGAAGGCCAGCAAACTACTTGAGGACATGGGCGCAGTGGTCGAAGAGTGTTCGCTTCCGCACACCGACTATGCGCTTGCGTCTTACTACCTGATTGCTCCTGCAGAGTGCTCTTCGAACCTCGCCAAGTTCGACGGAGTCAGGCACGGGCTAAGAGTTCAGGGCCAGACGCTTGAAGAGATGATGTCGAAGACAAGAAGAGAAGGGTTTGGACCTGAGGTCAAAAGACGCGTCATGCTGGGTACATACGCGCTTTCAGCAGGCTATTACGATGCTTATTACTTAAAGGCACAAAAAGTAAGGACGCTTGTCAAGCAGGATTTTGCTCGTGCGTTTGAACGCTTTGACGTTCTCATCTCACCGGTGAGCCCGGTGGTTGCTTTCATGGCGGGCGAGAAACTCGACAATCTTTTGGAGATGTACATGTCTGATATCTGCACCATACCGGTAAACTTGGCCGGACTTCCGGCGATCTCGATTCCGTGCGGATTCAGTTCAGGCTTGCCCGTAGGTCTGCAGGTGATAGCGCCTCATTTTGAAGAAGGCCGAATGCTAAAACTCGCACACGCGTATGAACAGGCGACTTCGTGGCGCCGGTTCAGGCCCGTGGTTTAGGAGGGGTTCTGGGTGAAGTATGAGGCTATGATAGGTCTTGAAGTGCATGTTGAACTGTCTTCAGAGAGCAAGGTGTTCTGCTCGTGCAAGACTACGTTTGGCGCAGAACCAAACACCCAGGTATGCCCCGTATGCTTAGGTCTTCCGGGAGTGCTTCCGGTGCTAAACGAGAAGTGCGTCGACTACGCCATAATGGCGTCGCTTGCGCTGAACTGTCGGGTGGCAGAGTTCTCGAAGTTTGACAGGAAGAACTACTTCTATCCCGACCTGTCCAAGGGGTATCAGATATCCCAGTACGACCTTCCCATAGGAAGCGGAGGCTACGTGGAGATAAACACGCCCGAAGGTTTGAAACGCATTAGGATAAAGCGCGTGCACCTTGAAGAAGATGCGGGCAAGCTGGTTCATGCGACTGAGCACGGTACGCTGTCCGGCGCCGAGTTCACTCTTGTTGACTACAACAGAGGCGGCGTACCACTCATCGAGATAGTGAGCGAGCCAGACATAGCATCTGCAGAAGAGGCTAAAGAGTATCTCAACAAGCTCAAGGCCATTCTGCAGTACTTGGGCATATCTGACGTGAAGATGGAAGAAGGATCACTTAGATGCGACGCAAACGTGTCGGTGAAGCCTGTCACAAGCGAGACGCTTGGCGTTCCACTGGAGATAAAGAACATAGGTTCTTTTAGGGGTGTGCAAAGGGCGATCGAGTACGAGATCAAGCGGCAGCAAGAACTGGTTATGTCAGGCACAAAACTCGTGCGAGAGACCAGGCGCTGGGACGAGCAAAAAGGTGTAACGGTGTCCCTAAGGCTTAAGGAAGCTGCAGAAGACTACAGGTACTTCCCTGAACCAGACCTCGTGCCGCTTATGATCGATGAGCAGTGGGTAGAACGGCTGCGTGACTCGCTGCCCGAACTTCCGGATGCACGCAGGCAGAGGTTTGTGGAGCAGTATGAGTTGCCCGTATACGACGCTGCTGTGCTCACCGCGTCGAAGAGAATGGGCGAGTTCTACGAGCAGTGCGTAAGCGTTTACGGGAACCCCAAGACTGTGTCCAACTGGGTGATGGGCGAATTGATGAGATACCTAAACACGGTAGCCAAAGAGATAGAAGAACTGCCGCTCACGCCGCAGAACCTGGCAGAGATGTTAAGACTCATAGATAAGGGAGTAATAAGTGGCAAGATTGCCAAGTCCATATTTGACGAGATGTGTGAGACCGGAAAGCTCGCTTCGGATATCGTGAAGCAGAGAGGCTTAACCCAGATCTCCGACACATCAGAACTGGAAGCGGTGGTAGATAGCGTTATCCAAGCGAACCTGAACGTTGTTGAAGACTACAAATCCGGCAAAGATAAGGCGCTTGGGTTCTTGGTAGGCCAAGTGATGAAGCAAACCAAAGGGCGTGCCAATCCGCAGATGGTCAACGAGATGCTCAGAAAGAAGATGTCTTAGAAGACACATCTAATATGAGAACCCGGGCTGGTTGCTCGGGTTCTGTGTTTGCAGTGGATAGCAAGAGGCGGCGGTACGCGCCCGCCGCCTGAAAGAAGCAAAATGCTACCTGTGCAAGATCTTACCCGGTCTGGCCATCGTATGCTTGCCTTCTTTGACCACCACTTCGCCGTTCACGATAACGTAGTTCACACCTGACGCAAACTGGTGCGGTTTCTCGAAGGTGGCGTTATCCTTGACTGCGGCCGGATCGAACACCACAATGTCTGCCGCGAAGCCTTCACGCAGCTGACCTCTGTCCTTCAACCCAAGCCTTGAGGCCGACTGAGCAGTCATTTTGCGAATTGCTTCTGGCAGAGTGAGTATCTTCTTATCGCGCACATAATGAGCAAGCACCCGCGCTGCAGTGCCGTAGTTTCGTGGGTGTGGCTGGCCTTTGCCGAGCGGACCTACAGGGTTTAGGCAGCTTCCGTCAGAGCCTACCACGACGAGGTCGCTCTTCATGATGTGACTCACATCATCTTCGTCCATTCCGAAGATAACAACGCTCGTGGCAGGGTCAATCTCAGCTAGGATGTCGAACGCCATTTCATACGCGTCTTTGCCGTGGGAGTCCGCGATTTCCTGGATTCTCTTGCCAATGAACTTCTGTTCAGCACAGCTCGCGATCTGCACATCTTGCCAAGGGAGCCTGAAATCGTTGGGCCAGTCGGGAAGCGCCCTCTGCATATCATCGTATATTCGTTTCCGGGTGGCTCTGTCTTTGAGCCGCTCCACAATCTTCTCGCGGCCGCCTTCGTGCGCCCATGGAGGGAGGAACGCGCTGAGACCGGTGCTGCTCGCGATGTACGGGTACTGATCTGCGGTGACGTCTATGCCGTCCTCGCGTGCTTTGTTAAGCTTAGCAATAATCTTCTCACCATTACCGCGTGCCAGGCCGAAAGCCTTGAGGTGGGATATCTGAACCGGGATCTTGGCCTTCTTGCCGATCTCCAATGCCTCGTCGATCGCAGTAAGCACCTTCTCGCCTTCTGCGCGCAAGTGAGTGAAATAGAGTCCGCCTGCTTCTCGAACCACTTCAGAAATGGCGACCACTTCGGGAGTTTCAGAGTAAGAGCCAGGGGTGTAGATAAGCCCTGTCGACATCCCGAACGCGCCTTGTTCGACAGATTCTCTGGCAAGTCGTTTCATATCCTCGAGCTCTTCTGCCGTCGGCGGACGCTCGGCAAAGCCCATCGTGACCATGCGGATTGTGCCGTGTCCGACCATACCGACAACGTTGACAGAGGTGCCGTTTTGTGCCAGCACATCCAGAAACTCGCCGTAACTTCTCCAGTTCCACTCGATGG
This sequence comes from uncultured Pseudomonadota bacterium, assembly GCA_964417635.1. GTDB lineage: Bacteria > Bacillota > Sulfobacillia > JAUYEF01 > JAUYEF01 > CAYQIY01. Next base: position 15,584 of record CAYQIY010000027.1, read on the forward strand.
GCATGCCTTTTGCGGACGACTTGATCGAAGGTAGCGCCTCGTCTGTGATCGGAGCAGGCGAGTTGCCGCACTGCCCGATTACCTCGGTGGTGACACCTTGCATTATCTTGCTGTCTGCGGTGCCGTTTATGACGAGTGGTAAATCTGAGTGCGTGTGCATGTCAATGAAACCCGGAGTAACGACTTGCCCCTTTGCATCGATAACCACCGGCGCCTTCTGCAGAAGACTGCTCTTCTCACCGGGGCATGCAGGCACTATGGATGCCACTTTGCCATCTTTGATGCCCACATCTGCCCACTGCCAGGGGCTTCCTGTGCCGTCAAATACGCGCCCATTGATAATCACTATATCGTACACGTTACTTAAACACCTCCTACTATTGTCAAAACACTCTTGGCCATCAGTGGCTGGTTTTCCTGCCATCGACCGTTGGCACCGGCATTCGAGGGGTTTCTCGCGCACTGCATGAGTTGCGCACATTGACTTGAACCGGGCAGGTCTAATATCTGCGCTTTGAGCAAAGCGGTCTCGCTAAAGACAAAGGTGTTTCGCCGGAAGCCAACATGGGCAATGAAGTGATTGACTCTTGCCACGCTCGCGAAGAGCAGCCCGAAGGTACCGAGCGCCACACTAGAGAAATAGTCGAGGCACGTGACTATACGGAGGTGCGGATATTGAGGATAGGTATAGCGGGTTTTTCTGACGAGACGTGTACGTTCTGCAAAGAGCCGACTACTGAAGACCGCTTCGCAGTTCTAAAGGGTGAAGAGATCTTGGCGAAGAATCGAGGTATTCCGACATACATTCACGGCTACATGCGTGTGCTGGAAGAAGCAGGCGCAGACACGGTGCCTTTGGTATATGCAGAGAAGGCTATGGGTGGGTTTTCCAGCTGGCTTACCACAGAGTGTTTTGACAGCATCACAGCACAGATTCAGGATGCGCTGAGAGAAACCGGAACGCTTGACGGAGTGCTGCTCTCGCTGCACGGTGCGATGGCGGTGACCGGAGTGCCGAAGCCTGAAGCAGAGATTGTGCGGCGCGTCCGCGAAGTAGTTGGGGACATCCCCGTGATGGTAACTCTTGATCTGCACGCTAATGAAGACCACGAGCTCATCGAAGCGGCGGATGGCGTGTTCATACTCAAGACGTATCCGCATGTGGATTCAGAGCAGATAGGCATGACCGCTGCAACATGCATGCTCAAGACACTCAGCGGGGAGTTGAGACCCGTACAGGCTATTAGGAGGCCTGGCATCGTGTCTGCGAGCATATATCAGGCGTCTGAATACCCGCCGATGAAACTCATCTACGATAGGTGCAGGCAATGGGAAAAGGAGCCTGGAGTCTACTGTGTTTCGTGTGCTCCGGGGTACGCGTATGCCGATGTGGTCGATATAGGAATGTGCGTAATAGCAATCACAGATAACGACAAAATGCTGGCAGAGCGGGTTGCAGAGGATGTATCTCAGCTGGCGTGGTCGCTGAAGCAGTCGTTCTCGGAGCCGTTGCCCAACACAGAGCAGAGTGTTGCGCTTGCCGAACAGGCTGTGAGAGAAGGCAGAGGCCCGGTGTTGATAGCAGACGGGGCAGACAGGATCGGGGACAGCACTCATTTGCTGCGAGAACTGCTCAGGCAGAACAGTGTAAATTGGGCTATACCTTGTCTTGTCGACTCAAATGTTGTACGCAATATCGAGCAGACACAGCGTATCGGCGATAGCGTGAGCGTTGTATGCGGTGGTTGGTATGACGAGTTCTCTGGAACGCCTGTTGAGGTTTCTGGCCAGATCACTTTCATGGGACGACCAAGCTTTGTGCTGGCGGGCCCCATGGCCAAAGGATTGAAGGTGCAAGATGGACTTGTGGTTCACTTAGATCTCGGGAACAACAGGCATGTGGTTCTCGCGGAGAAAATGCGATGGACGCTTGATGGTTCATCGTTTGAAGCCGTTGGCATTGACTATCGAGACCTGGACATAATCGTGTTGAAAGACAGGGTGCATCACAGGGCGTTTTGGGACAGTGTGACCAAGACTAACATCCGTACGAGTGTCCCAGGCCAGGGCCCTTCAGATCTCTCAACACTCCGTTACGAAAACGCGCCGGATGATGCGTATCCGATTGGCAAGAGATGGCGTGAGTAGGCTGGGCTGCTACGCTTGAATTGCACTGCCATACGGCGCTGTGATATAATGACGGTCACATTGAAGATTTCGGCGATGAAGAGGAGAGTAAAGAGTACGCAGGCCAAAGAGAGCCGGGCATACGCTGAGAGCCGGGCGACCGAAACCTCTTGAAGATCACCTCTGAGCACCAGACCGAAAGGTATTCGAGTAGGCTCTGGCGGAACCCCACCGTTAGCGGGGAAGCCATCTGCACCAATGGTGCCGGTGAGCGCTGAGTGGGCCGAAAGGCCAACCAGGGTGGTACCGCGGACAGAAGTCCGTCCCTTTTTTGGGGGGCGGGCTTTTTTAACTGGAAAGGATGTGTTCGGGTTGTACAGGAAGCCACAGGCGAGAGTGGACTTCGCAAAACAAGAGAAGCAAATACTCGAACTCTGGGCGAAAGAAGGCGTTTTTCAGCGTAGTCTTGAGATGAGAAACACTGCACCGAATTTCGTGTTCTATGAGGGGCCGCCAACCGCAAACGGTCTACCCCACATAGGACATGTGTTGCCCAGAGCAATAAAGGATCTCATACCCAGATACAAGACGATGGATGGTTACAAGGTCTTGCGAAAGGCCGGATGGGACACACACGGGCTTCCCGTTGAACTCGAGGTGGAGCGAGAACTAGGCATAAGCGGCAAGCCAGATATCGAGGCGTATGGTGTGGCCGAGTTCATAGAGAGATGCCGCACAAGTGTATTCAGATACCAAAAAGAATGGGAGACAGTGACAGAGCGTATAGGTTTCTGGCTTGACCTAGAGGATGCATACATCACTTACACTCCCGCGTACGTCGAATCGGTGTGGTGGGCGATCAAGAAGATCTGGGACAGAGGTCTTCTATACAAAGGGCACAAGGTAGTGCCCTATTGCCCTAGGTGCGGCACATCGCTATCCAGCCACGAAGTGGCACAGGGTTACCAGGATGCTGAAGATCCGTCGGTGTTCGTTAGATTCCCTGTAGTCGATGAAGAGCACACCTCACTATTGGTATGGACGACGACGCCCTGGACTTTGCCCAGCAACACAGCGTGCGCAGTGGCTGAGGACGAAGAATACGCGACTGCCGAACTTGACGGTGAGCGGTTCATAATGGCGGCCGAATTGGTGACCAAAGTGCTCGGTGAAGACGCGCGCGTTGTCGAACGCTACAAGGGTTCTCGGCTAGTCGGTATGAGTTACTACCCACCGTTTGCGTTCTTCGATACCGAAGAAAACAGGCAGGCCGGCGCCTTTAAGGTGTATGCGGCGGATTTCGTAAGCCTTTCAGACGGTACTGGCATAGTGCACATGGCACCTGCGTTCGGTGAAGACGATATGAAGATGGGAGTCGAGAAGAAACTGCCGCTATTCCAGCCGGTGGACTCCGAAGGAAACTTCGTCGACCCTGTGGAGAACTGGAAGGGCAGATTTGTGAAAGAAGCAGACCCGGATATTACCGACGATATGAAGCAGAGAGGGCTTCTATTCCGCGGTGGAACGATGAGTCACACGTATCCCTTCTGCTGGCGCTGTGATACCCCTCTGCTGTACTATGCGCGCAGCAGCTGGTTCATTCGCATGACCGAGATAAAGCAGCAGGTGATAGAGAATAACAAGAGTATCAACTGGTATCCCGCACATCTGCGTGACGGTAGATTCGGCGATTTCCTGGATAATCTTGTCGACTGGTGCCTCTCTCGTGAGCGCTTCTGGGGCACTCCGCTTCCGATATGGGAGTGTGAATGCGGACATCAGCACTGCATAGGTGGGTACGACGAGCTGAGAAAGATGGCATTGGAGTCTTTGCCCGAGCAGGTAGACCCGCACAAGCCGTTTATCGATGAGGTGCATCTTGAGTGCCCGAAGTGCGGCGGCCAGATGAACAGGGTGCACGAGGTGATAGACTGCTGGTTTGATTCTGGTTCGATGCCGTTTGCGCAGCACCACTACCCGTTTGAGAACCGTGAACTGTTCGAGAGCCAGTTCCCCGCAGACTACATCTGCGAGGCGATCGATCAGACACGCGGATGGTTCTACAGTCTGCTCGCGATATCTACACTGGTATTCGACCAGAGTGCGTACAAGAACTGTCTTGTCACAGGGCACGGGCTTGACGCAGACGGGCAGAAAATGTCTAAGCACAAAGGCAACGTGGTTGACCCATGGAATGTGCTTGAGCGGTATGGTGCTGATGTGTTGCGATGGTTCCTGTATGCCTCAAGCCCCCCGTGGTATCCAAAGCGTTTTGCGATGAGCGCGTTCGATGATATCCAGAGCCAGGTCTTAGATACTCTGTGGAACACGTATGTGTTCTTCACAACGTACGCTGAGATAGACGGGTACGAGCATAAGTCGCTTCCCGACAGGCTCGATCTTATGGACAGGTGGATACTTTCGCGGCTTAACTCGCTTATAGCCGCAGTCAGGTCAGGACTCGACTCGTACGATATCACAAATCCTGCGAGAAAGATTCATGCGTTCATAGATGACCTTTCGAACTGGTATGTGCGCCGTAACAGAAAGCGCTTCTGGAAGTCGCAGCTTGACTATGACAAAGAAGCAGCGTATGCCACTCTCTACACATGCTTGTCCGAACTGGCCAAACTGATGGCACCGTTTACGCCGTTCATCTCCGAAGCGCTCTACCAGGGGCTGGATAGGCAGACGCACAGCGACGTGGCCTCAAGCGTGCATCTTGTGGATTACCCGGTATCGGATGCTTCGCGCATAGACACAGAACTAGAGCACAAGATGGACAGCGTAAGAGAGTACGTCGGGCTTGCCCGAGCATGCCGAAACGCCACTGCTATTCGCACAAGGCAGCCTCTTCCTGCGCTGTATGTCTGGGGAGCCGATGCACAAAACATCACAGGGCTTGAGTCTATCATCGCGGACGAGATAAACGTGAAGCAGGTGGTCGAGAACGAGTTGGGCAGCAGCCGGTTTGTGCAGCACAAGCTGGTTCCTCGATTCGAGGTGCTTGGGCCTAAGCACGGCAGAAATGTTGGGCGTGTTGCAGAAGCGGTCAGGGCTGACCAGCCTGAAGAAGTAGTAAGCGCGCTTTTGCAGGGCAAGTCTGTCGAGATGCGGCACCAAGACTTGGTGTTCAGCCTGTCTCCAGATGAAGTTGAGATCCGTACCGAACCGAAAGAGCAGTTCGCTATAAGCGAAGATGAAGTGCGCGGGGTTGCGCTTGACCTGGCTATATCCGCAGAGCTCAGGCGCGAAGGGCTTGCGAGAGAAGTCGTAAACCGCGTGCAGAAGATGCGCAAGGACGCAGGATTTCTCGTAGAAGATACGATCATCGCCAGGTACGAGGGCTCGGACGAGATGGTGGAGGCGATTTCTGAGCACGAGGAGTATATTAAGCGAGAGACACTAGCACTCGAACTGGTTTTTGGTAGAGGGCCAAACGAGTTCGAACAGGATTACAAGGTGGATGGTTACGACTTGCACCTCGAGGTCAAACGCGAGCAGAAGTAGGTGCATTACAGCCAGCAGGAGCGCTCTTCGTAGCGCTCCTTTCTTGCCTGAGTGATAAGCTCTCTGAGCAGGACATAATAATGTACACAAAGTTGTGCTCAACGAGCAGGAACGCGGCGGGCCGTGCCGAAACTCGTAACGTCCGAGGAGGTGCGTGAAACGATATGTTCGATGACGAACTGTCACAGCACGTTGTAATAGATGCTCAGCACGAACAAACGCATATGGCTGTTGATTCGAGATACATGAGCCTCGCCGACTTCATGGATGTGCCCGGAGACATGATGAAGAGGGCAAGGCAGTTTTCGGCTTTCCTTGACGACGTAAGGGCACGGCGCCATATGAACTACAGAAGAGTATCTGTGTCCGGAAGTGGCCCTGTCATGGATGTAATAGATCCGTACACAGGCGAGATTCGCCCGATGATATACATGGCGTCCAACGATTATCTGAACCTGACAAAACACCCCAGAACGATAGCGGCTGGCATTGGGGCGGTCGAGAAGTACGGTGTTGGGGCTGGCAGTGTACCGCTTCTGGGTGGCACACTGGATATTCATGTGGCGCTTGAAAAGGAAATCGCAGAATTCAAGAGTTGCGAAGCCGCAATCTTGTACACTTCCGGATTTGGCTCAAACGCCGGGACGTTACTATCGCTGCTCGGTAGAAAAGACGTCGCCATTATAGACATGCTGGTACACGCGAGTCTAAAAGACGGTTGTGCCAATACCAATGTCGAGCATTTCCGGCATAACAACATGCGATCGCTCGAAAGAGCACTCGCCAAATGCCGCGATACGTACAGAACCAAGCTGGTGATAGTTGACGGGGTCTACTCTATGGACGGAGACATAGCTCCGCTCGATCAGATCGTGGAGATTGCACACGCGCACGGCGCATACGTCATGGTAGATGAAGCGCATGCCACCGGGGTGATTGGGGCAAACGGCAAGGGAACGCCTGAACACTTCGGTGTAGAGGGCAAAGTGGACATTGTGGCAGGTACTTTCTCAAAAGGCCTCGGTTGTGTAGGTGGGTTCATTGCAGCAAGTCAAGAACTCGTTAACCTGCTGCACTTTTTCTCGCGTTCTTACATGTTCTCGACTGCCATGACGCCTCAGGCTGCCGCGTCGTTGCGTGAAGGAATCCGTGTCATAGTTGAAGAACCTGAGCTAAGGCGGAAACTGTGGGATAACATCCGGTACTTCCGCACTAACTTGCTGGCGATGGGATTCGACCTGGGCAACTCCGAGACTGCCATATTCCCGTTGATAATAAAGGACGATCTTAGGGTGAAGGATATGGTCAGTTATTGCCACGCTCATGGCTTGTACGTGAACCCGGTGGTGTACCCGGCGGTGCCCAAGCGACTTGCGAGGCTGCGCTGCAGCCTTACGGCGGGTCACACAAAAGAGCACCTGGACAAAGCGCTCGAAGTACTCGAGAGCGCCGGCAAGAAACATGGGGTGATTTAGATCCCGAAGAGAAAAGATTTGCTGGCCGGAGATACACTCAAGACGAAGCTGAGATCTCTCGGCCACAGGTGCACGTCGCAGCGAGAAGCGATAGTAAAGGCGATCATAGACAGTCCGGAAAAGCATCTTAGTGCCGAACAGGTGTACGGTGCGCTATCCGGGGAAGAGTCTGGAGCCGCAATGGCTACAGTATACAGAACGCTAGATCTATTGGAACAGATAGGCATTTTGCGCAAGGTGGATTTTGGGGAAGGCAGAGCACGCTACGAAGTAATAACCGAATCAGGACACCAGCATCACCATCTGGTGTGTCTTGAGTGTGGCAAGGTGCAGGAAGTTCGGCAGGATTTGCTTTCGGCGCTTGAGGCGCTCGTGGCAGATGAGTACGGTTTTGAGGTCAAAGACCACATGCTGCAGTTCTACGGCGTGTGTGCGGAATGCAAGCCAAAGAGCAGAAAATCACGGTAAGACACTGGCGAGCATGCCCATACGGCATACTCGCTACACAGTAGCCTGCTTCCATTTTCCCGTCCTGAACCACAGATAACTCAGCAGCGCACGAAAACACCAATCAAACGCCATCGCGTACCATGCCCCTGCCACACCGATCTTGAGTACGTTCAAGGTTACATACGTTACAACGAGCCTCACAGCCCACACCGACCCAGTGGTCATGTAGAGCACAAACTTGGTGTCTCCAGCGCCCCGAAGCGCTCCGGGAAACACGTTGCCTATCGCCGTGGGGATTTGCGCAAGCGCCATGATACGCAGGTACACACAGCCAAGCCGGATGATCTCAGGGTCGCTCGTATACACCCGCATCAGCGCTCCTGGGAAACAGAAGAGCAATACACCCATCGCACCCATGAACATGTACGCTAGTCTTAAAGACTCATATGCGCTCTTTTCAGCAAGGTCAGGCCGGTCGCGGCCAAGGTTTTGGCCAACCAGGGTTGTGGCGGCAGTGCCGAAGCCGGTGCCCGGCATGTACGAGAGCGATTCGGCGTTAACTCCGATCACGTGCGCAGCATACGCGACTGTGCCGAGATTGGATATCATGCGGGTGTAGAAAAGCTGTCCGCTCGCGAGTGTAAGTCTTTCTAACGCACCGGGAAGCGCGATGCGCAGTATCCGGCGAAGCAATGGTTTGTCAAGAGTGAAGTCTTCGGGGAAACGCACGTTGAGAACGCTTCGGCCCAGAAGGTAAGGGCCAATCAGCAAAACTCCTCCGACGAGTCTTGCTCCAGTCGTGGCGATTCCGGCTCCAAGCACTCCAAGTGCCGGGAAACCCCACAGGCCATGCACAAGGCACAGGTTGCCGACGAAGTTCAGTATATTGATGATGATGTTCACACGCATTGGTGTGCGTGTGTCTCCTGCCCCACGCATCGCGCCGGTGAGCACCGTGGATATCCACATCAAGCACAGCCCGGGAGCCATTACCCGCAAATAACGAGAGCCTTCTTCTATTACTGCAGGCTCTGCTCCCATGAGCGCAACTACTCGCCTTGAGCCAAAGAGCAACAAGACAGTGGCCAGAAGTGCTATGATTGATGAAGAACTCATTGCCTGTGAAGATGCGCGCGCAGCCTGTCGCTCGTCGCCCATACCGACTAACCTTGAGACCACGGCAGTTGCGCCGACCGAGATTCCCATGAACACTCCGTATACGAGGTGCAAAGGCTGCATTGAGAGTCCTATGGATGCAACCGCAGTAGCGCCCAGGTGGCCGACAAGCGCCATGCTTACTATCTGGGTGAATGTCTGAAGGAACATCTCTGCCATGACAGGCCAGGCAAGGTTGAAGACGTGTTTGCGAATTGCTGCTGGGCTGTCGGGTGATGCATCTGGCTGAGACAAAGGGTATCCTGACATGCCAGGTCTCCTGCTGCGTTTTGGGAGCGACTAATGAGGATACTGTGCAGTAAGGTGGAATTCCTGCGTGAAGAACATACGACTTAGTGGATACTGTGCGAGGTGGGTATGCCGTGAACTGGCTTCGGCCGAAAACTAGTCTTGCTACCAAGATTCTTGCGGCCATAGTGGCGGCCGTCATTCTGACTGCTGCGGGTTCGCTGGGGTTTGCGAACATATCCGCGCGTGACGCGTTTGCGTCGTACGTCATAAGGTCGGCATCGGTGCGGCGTCAGCGACTCGTCTCGATTCTTGAAGAGTATTACAGACTAAACAAATCGTGGCAGGGAGTAGAGATTGTGCTTGAACTCAGCAGCCGCAGGATAAGAGGCAGCTTGATGATGCCACCCTGGGCGCAGGAAGAGAGATTGGCCCTGCTTGATCCGACGGGAGTGTTGCTGGCAGACACTGAAGGAACGCAGCCCGGTGTGAAGATTCCTTTTGAAAGATGGGAAGTAATAGAGATTCGTTATGAAGGCCGGGTGGCGGGCCTTGTGTTGCTAGGCACACCTGAGGAGAGAATGGCGCTTGCCGAATTGTACCGTGAGTTTACGCGTGCTTCGACAAGCGGTGCGCTCTACGCCGCAGCAGGGGTAGTGTTGTTGGCGCTTGCGCTTGGTTACTTCATAGCCAGGAGAACGCTAGGCCCTGTGAATGAACTCACGGCTGCTGCGTATGAGATAAGTCGGGGCAACCTTACAACGCGTGTAAAGCCTCAAGGAAACGACGAATTAGCCGTGCTCGCGAAATCGTTCAACTCGATGTCATCTGCGCTTGAACAGGCTGAGCGAAAACGCAGGGAGTTAATAGCAGATGTGGCTCACGAACTTCGTACTCCTCTTACCATATTGAAGTCCAACTTTGAAGGGATAAAGGATGGGGTCGTAGAGAGTACTCCGCAGACGATGGATATGCTTGGCTCTGAGGTCGAAAGGCTGTCAAAGGTGGTGTCTGATCTGCACGTGCTTGCGCTAAGCGATTCGGGTAAGCTCGAACTATACAAAGAGAGTGTCGATGTGGCACAAGTGCTAGCGCACACGCTTGACGCTTTTAACGTGATGGCGCAAGCGCGTGATATAAGGCTGGCTCTCGATGTCCGGCACCACAACTTACGCGTGTACGCAGACCCATCCAGGCTCGGCCAAGTGCTGCACAACCTGGTAGATAACGCCATAAGACACACTGCTGCCGGAGGCAGCATAATGCTTACCGCGGAACCCGCGGGACACGCCAATGTGAGGATATGCATAACAGACACAGGTGAAGGAATCAGGCAGGAGGACTTGCCGTACATCTTCGATAGATTCTACCGCGGAGACAAATCAAGATCCCGCAAAACAGGAGGCAGCGGGCTGGGACTGTCTATAGCAGCTAGCATTGTAAGGGCGCACGGTGGAGAGATACGCGCATTTTCAGAAGTCGGCAAGGGCACTGAGTTTGTGATCGATTTGCCTGCTGAAACTCAAACATCAGAAGCTTAACAAATTCGCGCACACGCACGATGTAATAAGTGTCAGAAACATTCCATGGAGGGAAGTTTCGCGGTGAATCGTGTACCCAGCTGCCTGGCATGTGCCATGTTGCACGAATGTCACAAGCATCTGTTACCGGCGACTATAGAGGCTCGAAAAATCGCATCTGAATGTAGGCTGCCGGCAAGGGGACGCACGACTGAACTTGTGAGCGTGCTCGGCCGCGAGAGGAAGATGAGCCGTAAGAAAGCCGTCAGGCTTGCTTCACGCGATAAGCTTCAGTGGGTTGATGACAGCACGGTAATGTTGTTGCCGTGTGCAGGCGAGACACGTGCTGCTATGTCTCGCGCTCTGAGAAACCAGTAGGAAAAGGTCAAAGAGGAGGCAGACCGCGGTGTGGGTCTGCCTCCCGGTATGCTCAGGCCTCGTACTCCTGGTCGTTTGTGGGTATGTACTGTTTGAACCAGCCCAGCATTCTCTCAAGCCGTTCGAGCCTGTGGTCTGGCCTTCCAGAACGTGAGAGTTCATGGCCCTCTTGCGGGAACCTAACCAGTTGCACACACCTTCTTAAGTATTTGAGTGCTACGAAGAACTCTTCTGCTTGACTGACCGGGCAACGGTAGTCGTTTTCGCTGTGTACTAAGAGCAGAGGAGTGGTGACGTTCGCTACATATGAGATGGGTGAGTGTTTCATGTAAAAGTCGGCGCTTTCCCAAGGGGGACCCGGAAACTCGTATTCACCGTTTTTGTATCCGATATCGCTGTTCCCGAACTGGCTGTACCTGTTGCATGTGCTGCGGCATGATACGGCTGCGCTAAACCGCTGTGTCTGCCCGATGATCCAGTTGGTCATGTAACCGCCGTAACTCCCTCCGGTGACACCGAGTCTTGCGGAATCGAGCCAGTCCAGTTGGAGAACGTGGTCAACTCCTGCCATGATGTCTCGGTAGTCGGCTCCGCCCCAGTCGTGGCGTGTTGCTGCAACGAACTGCTGGCCGTAAGAATCGCTGCCTCTTGGGTTTGTGAACAAGACTGCGTATCCGGCAGCCGCGAGGAGTTGGAACTCAAAGTAGAACGCCGCACCATACGCCGAGTGAGGCCCGCCGTGTATCTCAAGCACCATCGGGTAGCGCACGCCAGCCTTTTTGCCCACAGGCGGCATCAGCCAGCCTTCAATATCCCAGTCTAGTTCGCCCTTGTAGATGATCTTTTCGGGAACACTCAGATGAACACCAGATAGAAGCGCGTCATTCGCGTGCGTTAAGCGAACCCACTCATCGGTACTCACGTCGTATGAGTAGATGTCTCCTGGGCACAGGTGGTCGGCTCTCGCGACTGCGAGCACACCGCGTGCGCGCGATAGTCCATACACCGAATGCTCGCCTTGTGTGACCTTCTTGAGGTTGCCGTTTTCGAGTGAGACGCTGAACACATTGCTTGTGCCTCGTTCTGACCCGATAAACACAATCTCGCTGCCGCACTCAGAAAACAGTGGTCTATGCGGGTTATCTCCGTATTTCATGTCGCTCCCCGCAGCTGCTCCAAGTGTGAGCGGCGGAGTCAGTCTCTGTGGCTTACCACCTGCCACGTCTACTACCCACACGCTACTCAGCGTGGCTCCGCCGAACGCATTATCATGGCCAAAGAACGCTATACGCTTGCCGTCGGGACTGAAACAAGGAGCGCTGCACGGGCCGACGCTGTGTGTGAGTTTGGTCGGTGAAGAACTGGCTAGGTCAAACAGCCATATGTCCGTAACGTCTGTGTAGTCTGCTTCTTCGGTACGGTTAGCGACCACGGCGATGCGAGAACTGCACGCTGCCCATGCCGGAGATATATGGTCGAACTCGCCAGCCGTGATTCGCCTAGATTCGCCTGTTACCGCGTCTGCTATGTACACATGCGAGTACTTGCCATCCCAGAAGCCTTTGCCGTCGGCTTTGAACTTAATACGGTCGATTACTCTGACGTCGCTCTTTTCGGCCTGCGGCACTTCTTTGTCATCCTCGGGCGACCACTTGTACACAAACGCGAACTTGGTGCCGTCAGGCGACCAGGATATGTCCTGTACCCCCGATTTCATGCGGGTGACCTGCTGTGCTTCACCGCCTTCGACATCTATGACCCATATTTGGTTTGAGCCGCTTCTGTCTGATACAAACGCGATCTTTTTGCCGTCAGGCGACCAACGCGGAGACTTGTCCTGCTTTGGGCCGTTGGTGAGTCTTGTTGCAATTCCGCCTTTGCTCGGCACAAGCCATATGGCCGAGCGGTACTTGTTGTCTTCGATGTATGTGCTGACAAATGCGACCTTGCGCCCGCAGGGTGATAGTTGCGGGTCACTTACCCAGCAGAATTCGAGAAGGTCACTCGGCTTGAGCTTGCGACGGGCAGTATGGGTCAAGATAACACTCCCTTTCTTGGCGAACACGTTGCTTAAGATGCATTCTCGCGAAAAACGGGTTTGTCCTTCAGTCAGGGCAGGATACGCCAAACGTTTAGCAGAAGCAACTTCGGAACAACAGAGTGTGTGGGGGTGCTGTGTCTAACATGAAAGCGCTCGGGATATGCGGAAGCGCACGTCGAGAAGGAAACACCCACATCCTAATCCGCGAAGTGCTGCACGGAGCCGAAAGCAAAGGCATGCGCACGCGACTAGTGTTTCTCGACGATCTTCGAATACAGCCGTGCAGGGGTTGTGCACAGTGCAAAGATAACTCAACTGGCTGCGTGATACCTGACGATTTCGGTCTACTGCTGGAAAACATCCGTGACGCAGATCTCGTGATCATTGGCAGTCCGGTGTACATGGCCCAGGTTACGGGTCAGACAAAGACAATGCTCGACAGGCTCTATTCTCTGCGTCGGGGTGACCGGAGCATGCGAATTGATGGCTCCAAGAAGAAGGGAGTGCTCGTGGTCACCTGTGGCTCGGAAGATCCGGCGCACCCTGTTGCCACAACGCGCACGCTTGGAGTGCTGTACAGGTTCTTGAACACTCCAGACGTGGTCGAAATAGTGGAACAAGGTCTAAACCCAAGGGGCGCTGTGCTCGCAAGACCACAATCGCTTGAGCGCGCAAGGCTTGTAGGTGAGAGCATGGCTGACTCGCTCATAGGTGGTGAGAACGCCTGAACTGCTTGCGAAAACCACCTACGCTTGTTCCAGGAGACAAAGTGGCGTTTGTGTCACCGTCGGGCGCTGTAAAGCCTGAAAACCTCGAGGCCGGTATACGGTTCTACGAATCGGCGGGTTTCCGTGTGGTGTGCGGGAAGCACATACTGAGTCGATGGGGTTACCTTGCGGGTCGCGACCATGAACGCGTCGGTGATCTGAACGCGTTTTTGAGAGATCCTGATGTAAAGGCCATAATATGCTCGAGGGGCGGCTACGGCGCATCACGCATACTCGATGCTGTTGACTATGAAAGCGCGGCGCGTCACCCCAAAGTGTTCGTGGGGTACAGTGACATAACAGGTTTTCACCTTGCGTTCTCCAACAGGTCGAGGCTTGTTACGTTCCACGGCCCCGTGGGCGAGATGAGTGTTGAGAATCCTCCGCCGGAGTGGAACACGACACAGTTGCTTCGCGCACTGACTCAGCCAGGTCGAATTGGAGAGATCCGAAATCCGTCGGGAGCTCCGGACGTGGTGTGCGTTTCGCCGGGCACAGCAACGGGAAGGATTGTAGGTGGTAATCTCTCCTTGATAGCGTCCACGATGGGCACACAGTACGAGATAGACACGCGCGGAGCAGTGTTGCTGCTGGAGGAGATAGGCGAAAGGCCTTATCGCATAGACAGGATGCTAGCGCAACTCAAGATGGCTGGAAAGTTCGATGAAGTTGTGGGGGTGGTTATCGGGGAGTGTGTGTCGTGCGAGCATGACCCAGAACGCCCTTCGTTAAGCCTGGATGAGTTAATAGACGATTACTTCGGTGCACTAGGTGTACCGGTTATACACGGACTCGCGTGCGGTCACGGCAAGTACAAAGCCACGATTCCGCTCGGAGTGCAGGTGACGCTGGACGCTGATGCTTGCTGTCTTGTGATTGACGAAGAGGCAACCCGACCGGGAGGATGAAGGTGACGCAGAAGAGGCGAAAGCCAGCACGTAAACCCAAGGTGACGCAATCTGCGCGGCGTGTCCAAGACATAAGTCTTGAGATAACCGGATTGTCGCATGACGGAGCGGGTATTGCACGCCTAGATGGTATGGCCGTGTTCGTGCCCGGTGCTTTTCCGGGCGACAAAGTGGTTGCCAGAGTTGTGCAGACCAAGACGAATATGGCACGCGCAGAACTGATAGATATAACTCACCCGTCGCCCGATAGGGTGGAGTCGCCGTGCGCTGTGTCGCATCGCTGTGGAGGCTGCACCTTTTGTGGAGTACGCTATGAGGCGCAGATTGAGTGGAAGACTCGCGCGGTTCGTGATGCCATATATCGCATAGCAGGGCTCAAAGATGTAAATGTACGTGCGTGTATGGGCGCTCGCGAGCCTGAGAGATACCGGAACAAAGCGCAGTTTCCCGTTGCGATCCAAAGAGGCAAGGTTGTTGCTGGCTGCTATGCTAAGGGCACTCATGATGTGGTGGCGACAGACCACTGCCTTATACAGCACGAATACAACGATATTATTGTCAAAGAAGCGCTGCAGCTGATCTCGCAGTTCGGCTTGAGCGTCTATGACGAAAGGCGAGGCACAGGGCTTGTACGTCACGTGATGGGCAGAGTGGCCCCCGGTACTGGTGAGTGCATTGCGGTAATCGTTACGTCCAGCCGTAAGTTTCCCAGGGCACGAGAGTTTGCCAAGGCGCTGATGGCAAGAGTGCCTCAACTAGTAGGCGTAGTGCAGAACATCAACCCCGAGAAGACAAACATTATCTTGGGCAAAGACACGCGCATACTTGAAGGACGAGGCTACGTAGATGACCTGTTCGGTAACGAGCGCATAGGAACGCTCCGGTTCAGAATATCTCCGTTGTCTTTTTACCAGGTGAATACAGAGCAAGCGGCACGGCTCTATGAGAAGGCGCTTGACTATGCTGACCTTAAGCGCTGGGAGACTGCTATAGACCTGTACTCTGGCATAGGTACCATTACGTTGTTCTTGGCTCAAAAGTGCAGTTCGGCTATAGGGATTGAAGAGGTGTTCGAGGCGGTCAAAGACGCTCGTCAGAACCAAAAGCTGAACGGCATTCGCAACGCATCGTTTGTGAACGGGCGGGCCGAACGCGTGCTTCCGTCTGTGCTGGCGCGAACGGGCGTGCAACCCAACGTAATAGTGCTTGACCCACCGAGGAAAGGTTGCGACCCGTTGCTTCTTTCGACACTGGCGCGTGCGCGCCCAGAGCGAGTTGTGTACATATCTTGCTATCCCCCAACGCTTGCGAGAGACCTAGCAGTTTTGCATAAGCACGGCTATGCCACTATTGAGGTGCAGCCCATCGACCTGTTTCCTTATACGAGCCACGTTGAGACGGTAGCATTGGTGTCACGACGCTGAAAGTGTAGAAGTCTTGAAAACGTCCAGAGGGAATGGTTGAAGACTTGACCGCGATACTAGGGATACTCATTCTGATTCTGTCTGCCAGCATAGCCATTTTGGCTGTCTCCAGAGTTAATCATGTGAAGATATTAAGAAAAGAAGCTACAGAATATCCGCCACCTGGTAACATGATCGAAGTAAACGGCAAGAAGTTGCATGTATATGCAGAAGGTCATGCAGATACTACCCTGGTCTTTATGGCCGGGCATGGCACTAGTAATCCAACATTGGATTTCAAGCCCTTGTGGACGAGGATGAGAGACAGATACAGAGTTGCAGTAATAGAGAGGTCAGGTTACGGCTGGAGTGAGCCATCGCACAACTCAAGGGATATAGATACCATTCTTGACGAAACTCGAAGCGCACTGGAGTTGTCTGGAGAGAGAGGACCGTATGTGCTTGTACCCCATTCCATGTCAGGATTAGAGGCGATACGGTGGGTTCAGAAGTATCCGCAAGAAGTAAAAGCAATCATAGGACTAGATCCGTGTGTACCGCAGACGATCGACCTGATTGCCAAACCTCGAAAAATGCAGATGACTTTGATGTATTTAGTATCCAGAATAGGCTTATCCAGGTTTATGCCTGAATCTGAAGTAGGCACAAACTTGCCTCTCATGAAATCAGACGAATTATCAGGGGAGGACAAAGATCAGTATTTAGCCGTGTTTTACAGGAGCGCTTTCACGAGAGATATGTTGAGAGAGATAGACCATCTGCGAGATAATGCCAAGAGAGTAGCAGATAATGAGGTTCCTATTGCCACTCCTATGTACTTTTTCATCTCCGATGCTCAAGAGGCTAGCGCGGCCGGTTGGAAAGAAGCACTGTCTGACTATCTTTCTAACATTGCTATTGGTAGGTATATGCAGCTCGCTACTGGTCATTACGTGCATTACGATAAAGCAGGCATAATTGCCGAGGAGGCCAAAGCATTTCTTGAAGAGATATCGCTACATAAGATTTCTAAGTGACTCGCGGTGTCTTACGTATGGGGAGACTCAGTAGTCGTGCACTGGGACATTAGGCGCCTCTTCCTACACCGAGATTCATAATAAGACGCACCCCAAAAAACGAAAGGCCGGTAAGGAACGTGTTGGCAAACCACAGGAAGCCGACGTTTTGGCTTGTATGCACAGCCGTGTTTGCGGTGATTGTTGGAGCAATTGGCATATTGTCGGGTTCGGCAGAACTCGTCGACATTCCTGACATGGCTTCTGTCTTGAGTATTGAGATGGAACAGTACAGTGGAGGCGAAAGCATAAGCCGTGTAGCCATAGGCGACATAGAGCGGATTGAAGCGATTCTGCGCGCCCTATCTGGTGCAAGCAAGACGTTCAAGCGTTCTGTCAACGACTACCCGACGCAAGACAGTTATCTTGTCGTAAGGCTCATCCTAGAAGACGAGATGAGAACGTTGTGCTGGTACTCGGAAGGTGGCCGTGACTATATCGAGCAGCCGTATGTCGGAATATACAGGAGCAGCAAGAACTCAGGTGTCACCCTACTTAGAATCTATGCCGAGGTAATGCAAAGCACGGGCTCCAACGACAATCTGAGCAATGACATCATAGAAGCGCTTCATCCGGAGGATGTCCGCATGTATACAGCAGTTGACAGGCACGGATGTATAGTTGCGGCGAAGTCATCTTACCGGTAAACGGTAACAAGGGGCGTCATGCTTGACTGAAGTTGCCTATAGCGCAGCACTCTCCGGAGTTTGACAGCGTCGGCTGCGCGAGAAACGCTTGCTGCCCCCGATTATTCGTGATGTGTTAGACTGATTTGGCCCTGACGTTGAACGATTAACAGATTATGGGCCGGACAAAGAGAGTGCTGACTGTATGCTCTATCCAAACAGAAACAGAAAGGGAGAGCGAGATGACCGAGCAAAAGTACGTAGTGACCGAAGAACCTGCTGTCCGGACAATGGCCGTACGAACGCGGACGTCGGCAAGAGAATTGCCACAAGAGATCGGGAGAGTTTTTCACGCAATAATGGCATACATGGACGAATTGGGAGAGTCATTAGCTGGAGCACCCTATGTGGCGTATTTCAATCTGGATATGGACGATCTGGAAGTAGAGATGGGCTTCCCGGTTGCCCAGGCTCTCCCTGGCAAAGCAGAGGTTGAGCCAAGCGAGATTCCGGCCGGCAAGTGGTTATCAACCATGCACAAGGGCCCGTATGAGCAGATGGCTTCATGCTATGAGGGTATGACACAGTGGCTGGCCTGCGAGCGCATGGAGGCTTCAGGCGTGGCGTATGAGTACTACTATAATTCACCGGATGAAGTACCGGAGAACGAACTCTTGACAAAGATTGCATTTTTGCTCAAGTAACAGGGAGTCTCTTCTGCCGAAACCCAAGACCCCACACATGATGAAGAGGAACGCTTCGGCGCAGCTGGCGAGCGTTCCTCTTATTTTCGCCACACAGAATCTTACTCCAACGCGGGAGGAGAGGTCCATTGGGTCTGCCTAAGTGTAATATATAATTGACATATAGTCATATGTAGAGTACTATGCATCTCGGATCTATTGTGACTCTGAGGTGGTATCGTAATCTTGGGCAAGAACCTAAGACTTAAGTCTGCCAGGGCGGCCAAGGATATGTCGCAGAAAGATGTCGCCGATGCGGTTGGTGTGACTAGGCAGACCATAAACGCGATTGAGAACGGGAGCTATAACCCCACAATCAAGCTTTGCATAGCCATATGCAGGGTGCTCGGCAAGACGCTCGACGATATTTTCTGGGAGGATGCGGTCGGTGAATAGACACGGGTTGGACGAAATGCAGATTCGGATCAAGGAGAGAATAGGTAATCAGACGTTTGTCATGCTGCTGGCGCTATTGCTACTAGATGTGGCGTTGCATGGTTATGGCATCAGGTGGGTCAGTTATCCGGCAAACGTTATGATACTGCTGACGCTGATCTGTGGCATCTACGTCGTGCGGCTGATTGGAGGCAATGCATTTGTGGGACCCGGTGAAAAGAGGCAGAAGCCATTGACGACGGTGGCACTGACTGTGTTGACCGCGTTGGTGGTTGCAGCCAGCTTGAACATCCTCGGCATCCGTGGGGGTTCATCCGATCATATGCGTCTTGACTCAGCGTCCGGCTTGATCTTGTGTATTGTGCCTTTGGGTGCACTGCTGGCCGCTCTAACGGCGCTTGTCGTACGCCGTGTGCAGGATCGAGATTAGCCTCCAGACCAAAGCGGATAGGTTAGAAGGATAAGAACTGTTGAACTCAACCGATATCTTGGAGGTCTGCAGTTTGTGTTCAGAACACATTAGCGTACTTGTTCCGGCTTACAACGAAGAGCCGCGCATAGCAAACGTTCTTCACGTGGTGTGTTCGTACAAGCGGCCACCAAAACTGTAGTCATCGATGATGGTTCACAAGACGGTACCGCCGACAGTGCTGCCAGGTATCCGGTGCAAGTACTGGGCATGAGAGTAATCGAGGCAAAGGCGCAGCGCTTCAAAGCGGTATACAGAGTATTGGCGTGAGCGAATACTGGATGTTTCTAGATGCCGACCTGATAGGCCTTACGCACAGCCATATGGACGAGCTTCTTAGGCCACTTGAGTTGTCAGCGGAAACTGGAATGGCTGTAGGCAGGCTCGAGAGAGGTGGCAAACTGGGTGTAGACCTAGCTCAGCGCTACTTCGCGATACTTAACGGGCAGCGGTGCCTTAGAGGATCGTTTGTCGAAAGCCTCCCCGACCTGTCTTGGTCGAAGTTTGGAGTCGAAGTGTTTCTGAGCAAACTGGCAGAGTATCGCAACATACCTGTTGCGACGCCTTCGCTTAATGGGGTGACTCACCATACAAAAGAGAGCAAACTCGGACTTGCTCGCGGATTTGCATACAGACTCCAGATGTACTCGGAATGCGTATACGCATTCCGGCATTGGCAAGAACGCGTCTGACTTCTACAGCACGAAGCCCAACTTAGCAATGCTGCTTACACGTCTGATGTATCGTTCAGTACGACGCTCCGCGTACCTCGCCCACATTCTAAGCATGACGTAGAATCTCGGTTGCTGGCGGCAGCAATCCACAGATTACCTGTAGGCTTATGCAGATCTTTGTCGTACATGTAAAGAGATGATGAGAAACGCTGCTTCATATATACTGTAAGCGTGTGGTAACCTGTCTGCTGATGCTGCTGTGTTGAGGAGAAGCGTAGATGGATACGGCTCGCACGTGTCAACATATGAAGCCTGACTTGTCGCTACTGTCGGCGTTTGCGCGAGAACTGTGTGAGCAGCTCGCCATATGGGGTGACACTCGCGGCTGTCTTCAGGGTATTGGTCGCGCGATTGTGCAGTATGTTCCTGCTGTTAGAGCGTGTTCGGTCTTTGTGCGTGAGGGAAGACTCGAGCCTGTTGCCGTGTACACTCACATGGAAGCGCTCCCGCAGCGCGAGATGAGCGATGTGTTGCGCGAGTTGTCGTACGCCGATCAGGGCAGCGTGATGCTCAAAGAGTGCGAGGGGCTTCTTGTCAGCGCGTTTCGATGTCCTAGCAAAGACTGTGAGACACTCGATGTAGTCTTTCATGTACAGACCGAAGCCGAGTGCAGTTCAGCTCGGGAGGCGTTGTGCATGGCGACCAGTTTGGCACACAAAGCGCTGCGCTCACTTGCTAGTACAGAAGAACAGTATGAGCAGAAGGCTATGAAGAGGCTTGAGGGCCTTAGGACGGAAATCCTTGCGACACTGTCCCACGAAATGAGGACTCCGCTTGCGGGCATCAAGGGGTACGTGACTGCTCTGTTGCGTGAGGATGTGGACTGGGATAAGCAGATACAGACAGAGTTCCTACAGGTCATCAGCGATGAAAGCGACAAGCTTGAACACATGATAAAGAACATCCTTGATATGACGGCCGCAGAGACAGGTACGCTGAATGTTGAGAAGAGGCCAACGCTCTTGCCCAGACTTGTGGCGCAAGTGGTGTCCAAGATTACGCTGGGAAAGGGCAAGCACCGCTTCATCTTGAACTTCTCCCCGAACTTTCCTGTGATGTTTGCGGATCCAATCGCTATTGAACAAGTGTTCTATAACTTGCTCGATAACTCGGTCAAGTACTCACAGCCTGGGAGCCTCATAGTGGTGACAGGTCGAGTCTCAGGCGATACGGTAACGGTGAGTGTGGCAGACCAGGGGCAGGGCATATCTCCCGAACACCTCAACAGGTTGTTCGAGAAGTACTTCAGGGTCAAACACGGTGAAGGTGGGGTAGGACTCGGCTTGCCTATAGCGCGCCAGATTATAGAGCAGCATGGTGGTAGGATCTGGGCAGAGAGCGTATTGGGGAAGGGCACGACCGTTACTTTCACTCTTCCGCTTGAACCGCAGGGAAAGGACATGCCATGACAGGTCATGAGACCGCAAAAATCCTCGTGATAGACGATGAGCCAAAACTTGTCAGGCTGCTCAGGGCAAACCTGGAGTCGGTGGGCTACACCGTGGTCTATGCGCTGTGTGCAGAAGAAGGGCTCAACGCAGTTGTGCAGCACGAGCCTGACTTGGTCATACTCGACATCATGCTTCCGGATGAAGATGGCTATTCGGTGTGCCATAAGATACGAGAATTCTCCAATGTGCCCGTCATAATGCTGACAGCCAGAGCAGGTGAAGCAGACAAACTTGCGGGCTTTGGAAGCGGTGCCGATGACTATGTTACAAAGCCGTTCAGTTCGGCAGAACTCTTAGCGCGTGTAAGAGCCTTGCTCAAGCGAACGAGCAGACAGAAGTCCGATGCTCCGGTCGAGGACATGACTATAGGCGATCTATCGATCAAGTTTTCGCAGAGGAAAGTGTTCAAAGGTGAGGAGGAGATAAAGCTCACCCCCATAGAGTATAGCCTGCTTTACTCACTTGGCAGCAATGCCGGGAGGGTGATGCTACACTCTGAACTGCTGAGCAGGGTATGGGGGCCAGAATACAAGGATGAAGTGGAGTATCTTCGCGCATACATCCGACATCTCCGAAAGAAGATCGAGCCCGACCCTTCAAACCCTAGACTCATATTGTCAAGCCCTGGCATCGGATACTCGTTTGTGCTCCCCGGTGCTGGTACCGGAAAGTTGCACGAGTAGACAGAGATCTAGACTTCGTGATTTTTTTCACGAGTTTTTCACACGCAAGCGCCGCGTTTTCATGCGCTTTTCACGCCTCAGATGGTACATTGTACTAGGAACCGTAGGATGAGGTTGCCAAGACATAAGTAGGGGTGGATAAAACCGTGCATGCAAATCCGCTGTTGGAAAGTGTGAACAAGACCTACGAAGAAGCAGTAACGAAACTTGGGTTGCGGGAAGATCTCAAGAAGATGTTGTCCCACGCAGAAAGAGAGATTCTGGTTAGCGTTCCTGTAGTTATGGACGACGGTACCGTGAAGACTTTTGCAGGCTACAGGGTGCAGCACTCCAGCGCTCGCGGCCCGTACAAGGGCGGAATCAGGTACGACACCAACGTCGACCTTGATGAAGTGCGTGCGCTTGCCGCGCTTATGACGTGGAAGTGCGCATTGCTCGACATCCCGCTAGGAGGCGGAAAAGGCGGCATCGCGTGTGATCGTCGTACCATGTCGATGCGAGAACTCGAGGCTCTTACTCGAGGATACGCGAGGGCGATGGAGCCCGTTTTCGGTCCCCAGATTGACGTTCCCGCTCCTGACATGAACACCGATGAGCAGGTTATGTCCTGGATAGTCGACTCGAGAGCGCACACTGGTTTCATGTGGGCACGCGCGACTGTTACCGGTAAGCCGATCAGCATGGGTGGATCGCTCGGAAGAAGAGAGGCTACTGGCAAGGGATGCGCCATTTCGACGCTTGAACTGCTGAAGAAGATCAATGTGGATCCGAAGGGCACCACCGTTGCCGTTCAGGGCTGCGGGAAGGTTGGCGGCTGGGCTGCCACATTCTTGCATGAAGCAGGCATGAAAGTGGTCGCCGTAAGCGATGTGTCCGGAGGCGTGTACCACGCAGACGGCCTGGACATTCCTGAGATCATGAAGTATATCGCGGGTCCAGGCAAGGGACTGCTCAAGGGTTACTCGGCTCCTGGAGTCAAGGAAATCTCGAACGAAGACGTACTCACACTCGATGTGTTCGTGCTTGTGCCTGCGGCTATTGAAGGGGTTATCAACGAGAAGAACGCTCGCGACATAAAGGCCAAACTGATTATCGAGGGCGCGAACGGCCCCACCACGTACGAAGCCGACAAGATCCTTGAGGACATGGGTGTTATAGTGGCGCCTGACATCCTCGCAAACGCCGGCGGCGTGTGTGTTTCCTACTTCGAGTGGGTTCAGAACCTCCAAGGCCTGCAGTGGCCGCTCCAGGAAGTCATGGACAAGCTCGAAACCATAATGAAGAAGGCCATCGACGACACATGGGCGTTTGCCCATTCAAACAACTGCTCGATGAGGCTGGCCGCGTTCATGCTCAGCGTGAAGCGGGTCGCCGATACTGTGGCAAGTCGGCTCTGCTTGCCGTCTATCTAGAGTCCCAGAGGAGGAGCGCGAATTGGCGCCACCGTCCGAAGCCAACGCATCGACGAATGTAGAAGCGATCGCCAAGACGGCAGTCAATGAATCGCTGCTTTACGCTGCCGCCAAGTGCGAATCTGGCGACGTCGATGCGCTGCGCGCAAAACTGGCGGATGCCGACGATTGGGCGCTGTCCTACCTGGCGTACGCGTGTGCTTCTAACATCGCACAGGCTATCGCTCTGCTGGATGAGAACGTGCTCGAGGCGTTCGTGCTAGGTGTCGAGGGTGATGATGTGTGCACCACCTGTTTTCCAGTGACTTTGGTGCTGAGGGTGACGCGGCACACGGCGGCGCTTGAATCTCTCGTGTCGAACCTAGAAGACGAGATTCGGTCGTATCTCGAGCAGGATGCAGCGCTTAGCGTGGGTGTCCTGCTTGAGATACGCGTAGTCGAAGATGAAGACGTACGTGCCAGGCGAGGACTGGGTGCGGCAATCAGATCGATGTGGACACCCGCACTTAAGGTGTGGGAGCGTAAGTAATCAAGGTTTAGTCACATATATGATTCTTCTCTGCCATTGGGCCGCCATGCGGCCCATCTTTTTGGTAGCTGTGCTGTCGTAAAAAACACTACCCGATGCTACCTACGTATGATATAATCCTGACTTTGACAGCGAAGAAGAGAAGAAGAGGCCGCAACTCCTGCAAG
>CAYQIY010000028.1:0-35407 GCA_964417635.1 uncultured Pseudomonadota bacterium
AAGCAGCAGAACAAGGACCGGGAGCGGTCATACGCACGTCGCTTGGAGGCAAGACAGAACCAGAGCACCTTCACGGCGCGCCTCTCAATGTAGAAGCAGTCGTCAAAACGCTCAGCGATGGCTGTTACGTTAACAAAGGACCCATGTCCACCGGTCTGCGCGCAGACATCGGGCGCACAGCCGTCCTCGACATCGCAGGAATACAGGTAATAGTACCAGAGCGAAGAATTCAGCCGACCGACCCTGAGATCTTCCGTAGACACGGCATTGAGCCGCTTGACACGAAGATACTGGTGGTCAAGTCTTCACTGCATTATAGAGCAGGCTTTGGCCCGCTTGCGCATGAGATCATCCAGTTGGATGTGCCGGGACTGACAAGCCCGAACTTCGGCAGTTACACCTACAAGAATCTGAAGCGACCGGTATGGCCACTTGACTAGTACGCCCGACACGAGCGGCTTCTGCTCGACTCTAGGAGCCGCTCGTGCGACCTTTCAGTTTATCATAGAACGAGTTCACACACCTGATATCCTGCCTGAGTTCTTCGAGCGACGCTACTCCGATGTTGTATGCATCGATAGACTCGTGGTGTTGCATAACCCAGCCAAGCGCTCCCTCGACATCTGATGCGAGAGTGCCTTGGCCAAGTGTTTTTATCACGTATGTGCCCTTGCCTGCTCTGTGCGCAACTGCCAGCGCTTCTGCCATTTGTGTTGGCGAGCCTTCGTCGATGCTGTGACCTGTGCGGTTAAGCGTAGCACACACAACCTCTATCTCTTCAGTCCGGCTCGCCTCAAGCACCACTGCTGCCGAATGAGTCGAAAGCCCAACGGAGCGTACCCTGCCCTGTTCTCTTGCCTGCAACAATACGCTGAGCGCCTCCCGCCTCGAGTCGAGCTGCTCAACTTTGTGCAGCAGACACAAGTCGATGTACTCCGTCCCGAGTTCAGCCAGTATTGCATGCACATCCTCGCGTGCTTCATCAGCGGACTCGGCAAACGTCTTGCTGCACACAACTGCCTCTTCACGCCGGACGAGAGCAAGGCCGCGCCTCACCTGCGGATGACTACCGTATATCGGAGCAGTGTCCCAGAAGAACACACCATGGTCGCGCAGAGCATCTCTGAGTATGCGCCCGCCTTCTTCGGGTGTATACTTTATGATGTGCTCCGTGCCGAAACACACTTGGGATACCTGTAATCGCCGACCGAGTCTCACCTGCCGTGCCCTAACAACATCATGCTTACCCACAAGCACCCTCCTAGGCATTCTTTCCAACTACATTCTTCACCCACGCATCATCACCTATCCGGCGCACATCAGCAGGAAATGCGAGTTCGAAACGCAAAATGCATACTCACACACACTGTCCGGGGCTGAGCTTTCTTGGATACTGCCACTCGATTGTGAGCACCTTTGCATATGAAGTGACCGGGGCAGATTCTTGACCACAACAGAAGTCGGCCTGCTCTAGAGCAGATTGCTCGAAGTGGAGGGATGGCACTTGGACGCGCGACCGTCACCGCTTTATGCGACACTTCTTGAATCAGGCGTGCTGGAAAAGCGAGCGTGTGAGGCAAAGAGCCTGCTGAGCAACTGCCAGATGTGTCCGCGCGCGTGCGGAGTCAACAGGACAAATGCAGAAACCGGATTCTGCCGCACCGCACTCCTGGCACGCGTCGCAAGCGCCGGCCCGCACTTCGGTGAAGAATCACCGCTTGTCGGTCGGCGTGGCTCAGGAACCATCTTCTTTGCAGGCTGCAACCTTACATGTGTATACTGCCAGAACTGGGACATAAGTCAAAGCGATTTTGGCACCGAGTTGGACGCGCGTTCTCTGGCTGAATTGATGCTGAGCCTCCAAAGATCTGGTTGCCACAACATAAACCTTGTGTCACCAAGTCACGTGATACCGCAGATCCTTGAGGCGTTGTGTTACGCAGCACCGAGAGGGCTCAACCTGCCGCTGGTGTACAATTCTGGTGGCTACGACCGCGTAAGCAGCCTGTTGTTGCTTGAGTCGGTGGTGGACATATATATGCCCGACTTCAAGTACGCTGATCCCGAAGTGGCGAAGCGCCTCTCCGATGCACCAGATTACCCCGAAGTGGCAAGAGACGCAATACTTGAGATGCATAGGCAAGTCGGTGATCTTGCAGTTCATAATAACACCGCAAGCCGCGGGTTGATCGTGCGCCACCTTGTACTGCCCGAAGGATTGGCAGGCACGCGCGAAATCGCACATTTCATCGCGAAAGATATCTCACCTGATACATACGTAAACATCATGGATCAGTACTATCCGGCACACAAGGCGCGACGCTATCCGCCTCTCAATCGCAGGCTCAGCTCAGCCGAATACCGCAAAGCGCTCGAAGCAGCACGCCAAGAAGGTCTTCGCCGTTTCGCCCGATAGTTCAGGCTAGCCTATCCACGATTCGGCTAAAGCGCCCGTCAGCACACCTTCTGCCTTGTGGCTCTCCTGCGTTCTCTTATGCAGGATTTCTGGGTGACACTATTCCGCCCATAGGCAAGACTTCTATGCCCTTCTTTACTAGTTCCTCGATGAACAGGTTGATGCCCACCGAATCGGAGCGCATATGGCCAGCGATCACAATGTTGCCATATCCCAGATCCCGAGCAGCCTGTAGAGAATCTTCGGGTATGTGCATCATCACCAGAGTGCCCGCTCCAGCTTCGAAGTATGACCTGATTCCTATCTGCGAAGAGCCAGTGCCCCCAGCCATTCTTATGAGCACTTTGCCTGCGAACGAATCGGGTGAACCATAACGAATCACCGGCCCTGCAGCTTCTCCTGCGAATTCGGGCATCTCTCTAAGAGCTGCAATTAGGTCTCGAAGTCGTGACTTCGGCGTGAGTCTGCTGTCAACATGTGCCTGCACTGTGTTCTCTGTGATTATGTCAAGTGGGATGTGAATATTCATTAAGGGCAGTTTTAGCAAGCGCGCCGCGGCGGCAACCTTGTCCCAGTTTCTCGAATGCCTGTTCTTATCTCTAGTGTCCATACCCTGCTCGATCGCCTTCTGAGCCTTGTTGATAGGTATCCCGACACTCACCATAGACTTGTACTGGTATTCCAGGACCTTGTAGCCGTTAACTGCCTGCGGGCCCGTGCCTGGGTGGTGAGCTATGACGAGGTCTACGCCGAGTTCACGCGCCAGAAGCAAGTCAGCGGTCTCGATATCCACCCCGAACATGACACGCTTCACGTTGTCGCATGGCACGAGTATGCCTGAATCTGCCGGTACTTCAGAAAGTCCGGCCATAGACAATGCAAGGTCAAGGATCTGCTGAGTGTTCATCTGTAGTCTACTCCCATCGAAAATCTTTAGATCCAGAGTCCGGATCAGGTGCTTCCTAAGGCAAAGGCCTAGTTAGGCCTTCAGCTTTGGGTCAAGCGCATCCCTGAGGCTATCTCCAAGGAAGTTGAATGATAGGATCAGGCCCGCTAACGCAAGCGACGGAAAAAAGAGCATGTAAGGATGGCTAAGAAACACGTCTGTTGCACCAGATATCATTGAGCCCCAACTGGGAAACGGAGGCTTGACTCCGACTCCAAGAAAACTGAGGCTGGCTTCTCCGAGGATGAACGTACCGGCAGTCATAGTGGAGCTCACGATTATGGGCCCAGTTATGTTCGCAAGCACGTGTCGAGTCAGGATGGAAGAGTTCTTGGCACCAATTGCCCTGGCGGCCTCCACAAACTCCGTCTCTCGTATGGAAAGCACTTGAGATCTCACAAGCCTCGCAAGCGATGCCCAGCCTGTAATGCTCAACGCAATGAACACGTTCAACAGGCCAGGCCCGAGTAGTGCCATAATGAGGATGGCAAACAACAGACCGGGGAAAGCAAACGTGATGTCTGTCAGTCTCATTGTCACGCTGTCAACCCAGCCGCCGAAGTAGCCTGACACAAGACCCATGATTACGCCAATAACCACTGTTATGAAAGTAACACCAAACCCCACACCTAATGAAACTCGGCTGCCCCAGATGACTCGGCTGAGGATGCATCTGCCAAGCCTGTCCGTGCCGAAAAGGAACTCAGCGCTCGGCCCCTCGAATGCCCTTGCAAGATTCTGATGCCCATACGAGTACGGAGCCACCACTGGTGCCAATAATGCGATCAGTATCATCGCAAGTATGTACGTAGCACTGATGATGGCAACCTTGTTTCTGATGAGTCTACGAAATGCGTCCTGCATAAACGTCCTGGAATGCTCCCAGTTGGCCGGGACGGCATCAGTTTCTGTAGTCTTAATAGGCATAAGTGACAACTTCTGGACACCTCCAGGCGCTTTCTAATGATATCTGATGCGTGGGTCTATCGCCGAATAGCAGATGTCCACCACGAGGTTCATTAGGACGAAGACTGTTGCTATCAAGACCGTGATTGCCTGTATGGCTGGATAGTCTCTCATATATATAGCATTAACCGACATACGGCCTATGCCGGGAACCGCAAAGATGCTTTCGATGAAGAATGAACCTGTGATCAGACGACCGAACGTTGTGCCCAGAGCTGTAACAACCGGAATAACTGCATTTCTGAGCGCGTGCTTGGCCAGAATCTTGCGCTCAGCAAGGCCTTTGGCTCGAGCTGTTCGCACGTAGTCTTGAAGCAGCACCTCGAGCATGCTTGAGCGCGTCAGACGTGTGATGAACGCTGCAGGCCTGATCCCAAGAATAATGATAGGCAGCACCGCATGGGCGGGTGTACCCCACCCCGCAATAGGAAGCCACTTAAGCTGGAATCCCACTACGTACATCGCCACGAACGCTAACACGAAGTGCGGTACTGATATACCGATAAGTACCATAAACATTGCTAGCCGATCTAACCAGGTATCTCTGTAAAGCGCAGCTATTACGCCCATAGGTATTCCCACTATCGTCGTAAGGAGAATAGCGACCGCAGCTATGCCGGCAGACCTCGGCAGGCCCCTGGCGATAATGGCTCCAACTGTTTGTCCTCTGTAGACCAAAGAGGTTCCAAATGAGCCCTGCAGCGCATTCTTGAGGAAGTTGACGTACTGCTGGCCGACCGGCAGGTCGAGTCCGAGCTCCTTTTTTAGCCGGGCGACGTCTTCGGGATTGCCTTTGTCGCCAAGCATGGCTGTAACCGGATCAGCCGGTGCATAATGACCCATGAAAAACACAAGGGTACCTATGATCAGTATAGTTGGTATGGCCATGAGGAGGCGACGGGCGATATATGATCTCATAACTCGGCCACCTATTCTGCTTATTGTGCACAGATGCTGACCAGATCCTGCCTGGCCAGCATCTGCGTAAGTCACTATGCATGGTTAAGGAAAGATACGCTACTTCTCAATCCGCGCCTTGAATAGCGGAATGACATCGCTTGCATCTCTTTCATACCCCTTGACATACGGCTTCTGCAGCCAGATATGATCAGGGTAGGTCATCGGCACCATGATTGCGCTGTTTATCAGCACCTTGTCGGCCTGCTTATAGAGTTCTATTCGTTTGTCTACGTCAAGCTCCAAATCTGCTGCATCGGCATAAGCGTCGAACTCTGGGTTAGAGCTGCCCCAGCGCTGGCTGTATCGACTCTTTGTGGAGAACAACAACGAGAGCACGTTCTGAGGATCAAGGTAGTCGCATCCCCAGCCACCGAAGAACGCCTGGAAAGCGCCAGCGTTTCGCTGCTGAGTGTAGGTAGTTCCCTCAAGCCCTTCTAGCTCAACAGGTATGCCCAGATTCTGCTGCAGCTGGCCTTGGAAGAACTCTGCCTGTGGACCCTGGTTAGGTTGAGTACGGTACGAGATTGTGAGTTTAGGAAACTTCGATGGGTCAGGGTACCCGGCTTCTGCAAGCAGCTGCTTCGCCTTCTCGGGGTCAAACGGGTGAACGTATGCGTTGGGATCGTATCCCGGTACCCCGGGAGGCGTGAATGATGAAGCGAGTGTACGGGTGTTCCGGTAGATCACGTTGAGATGTGCCACCCTGTCTATAGCCATAGCGAGCGCCTGCCTGACGCGCACATCTTCGAAAGGCTCGAAAGCCAGCCGATTCATTGTGAAATACTCGATACTAGCACGGGGTTGCTGGCGCATTTCCTTGCCCAGCTGTGGGTCGTTCTTTATCTGCTCGTACTGCAGTGCCGGGACTTCTGTCACATCGAGCTCATTGTTCTTGTACATTAGCAGAGCGGTGTTCTCGTCGGTGATCATGAGCCATTCAATAACGTCGAGCGTTGGAGTGCCCTCAAAGTAGTCGGGGAACGCCTTTAGGGTTATCTTTTCGTTATGCGCCCAGTTATCGAGAGTGAACGGGCCCGCACCGGCAAGGTGCCCTTCGACCCACGACTCCCCTAATCTTTCAACTTCCTCTCGAGCAACAACATAGGCGGTTGGGTATGTCAGTTTGGCGAGAAAGTATGGCTTGACCTCGTCTATCTCAATAGCCAAGGTATACTTATCCACGGCTTTGACACCAGCCAGAACGTCAGTATTTCCGTCGGCGACGTCCTTTGCGCCTACGATGTCGTTGAGGTACAGCATTGCCACGGCAGACTTTGTCTCAGGCTTAAGCGCCCTGGTCAAGGAGTATACGAAGTCTTCAGCTGTGACTTCTCTCCCGTTGTGGAACTTGACGCCTGGACGCAGTGTGAAGGTGTACGTTTTGCCGTCTGGCGAGATATCAACCTTTTCGGCGATCTTCATAACGAGCTCTTTGCTTTCGTTGTAGCCCACTAGACCCACAAACACCTGTCTAAGTATACGGATCTCTACCGCCCAGTTGGCCTGTGCGGGGTCGAGGTAGTTCGGCTGTGCTGTAGCATTCAACCTAAGCACACTGGGTTCTTTTGGCTTCTCGGGTTGCGGCGTTGCCGGTGTGGGCGCCTGCTGGCCACCACAGCCTGCCAGTACAGCACCACACATCAGAAGCGCTAATACCAGACAGATAATACGCAAGTATCTCTTCACTTCTATTCGCCACCTCTCATTGTTAGTAATCCCGCCTTAAGCAGGAATTTGATATACGAGGCCACAAAAGGAAGGTCAAACACTCCTGTCTCCAGCCCCACTCTAGACGCAATATCCCATACACTCCGCGTACCATCAGTCCAGTACACGATGTGTGTGAACATTGTCTTATGCGACGGAGTTGAAGTGCGCCTAGTTGCGGGTAGGCGCCTGTACTCCTCCTGCCAAGACTCAGGAAGGGCAGCGAGGCGCGCGTTAAGCGTGCTTGCATCGATCGGCCCTTTGAACACGCGAACGGGTACGACAGATTTTGACTCCTCAACGAACGACTCATCCACATCTCCAAACGGATGCTCACAAAGACGTGCCGATTCTGTGCCTAGGACAGCCTTGAGAGCGGCCGATGCGCTCTGTAGTTCAGACTCACAGAAGGTCTCAATCTGCTTGAGCAGGTTATCAGTGATTCGGGCAATACGTTCGGCATTGTCTGCTGTAACCAGTCGCGCCAACGCGCTATAGTCATTACGGCGCCTCTCAACATGGAATGCACAGATGTCCTTTAGCGGTTTCGGACTCCAGTTGCCGCTTTTGTCTCTAGGTTCAAGTGCCTCTGACACGTAGTCACGACAGATCTGAGCAATAGTAGACTTTGACTTTCCTGACATCTCATGTGCTATCCAGGCAGCTTCTTCAAAACCTGCGTTTGCCATGAAATAGGCGTAGGTGGCTGTCATGACCCCAATCGATTCAAGCATGCGGATGTCCATCTTGTCGAGAGTATCGGCAGTGGTGTGGTAGAACTTGTCAGGCCACTGAATAATCATGGGCACAGGAATCCCCACAGACGGGTCTGAAAGGATGTAGTGGTCGCTTCCTCCAGAAAACGGTGTCACTTGGTGGCTGAATAGAGGGTAAGAGGCAGTGCCTGAGGTGTTTGAGCCCTTCTGGCCAGCGGACACCAGCATCCGTTCAAGCAGTTCCATTACGAATGTGCCGGTTGCCCTTGTGGGCGCCTCAATGAGTACAGGCCCCTTACATACTGCCTGGTTCTGACCCACCATATCCAGATTCAGTCCGGCTACGAACTTGCCGATTCTTTCTTCATTTGTCGCGAGGTATGCGTAAGTTCCGGTCATCTCGGGTACAAGCAGAAAGCGTATGCTGCGCTTTGGTGTCGGTAATTTGCCGCTTGTTACCAGAGCATTCAGAGTTCTCGCGGCTTCCATTACCGTGCCGACACCAGAGGCGTTATCCGCGGCCATACCGGCCGGATGGCAGAGATGAGCAGTGATTATCACCTCTTCGTCAGTCTCACCCGGGATAACGGCGCAGACGTTAGGCATCTCTCCTACACTGAAGGTGGTGTCTACCTTTGCATCCAGCAGTATCTGCTGCTCACCTGAAGCCTCTAGTTTCTGTTGGAGTTGTCGCAGCCTTCGGCCAGTTCTCGGCGAAAGCACAAATCCAAAGCAGCCCGGATCGCCGGGTGTCTCACGGAATCGCGATCTCTGAAGTGCATCAGGGAGGTCTAGGCGCTCACGTACAGCAGGGTATTCCACCATATGGTCTGTCACAATGCCAATAGCGCCATGTTGTTTTACCGCAAGCGACCAGATGCGTGCTGTGTCAGCCTGGCCGGTCAGCACAATCTTGCCGCGTACGTCCACATTCTCGTAAGATCTGGGGTCTTCGGCGTTATCCAGCACCACGAGGGAGCTCCTGACTCCTTCTGGCGGAGTAGCCCCACTTCGCTCAAACAGACAGACCTTCGAGTCATGAAAGTCCGCCAGTTTCTGGCGGTGTTCTGCAGGTTCAGCGATCCATAGCTCTGCTCGGGTTGGATCCCATCCGAGGGGTATGATACTGGACCAGTATGCTGTCTCGCCGTCAGCCGGGTAAGTCAAGACCTCTGTATCGAGACCATCTGCGGCCCATCTCTGCCGGCAGAAGCGGGCTGCCTCCATTAGTTCCCGACTCACCTGGATCCGATGGTACTCTGACACTTTTCTCAAGATCTCAAAACACCGAGCACCTGACAACTCATCTGTTACCAAGGACATAATGTTATGGAACATGGATACTCTCCCCTGCTAAAGAGATGTGCACATTTGAATACGGGTTGCTGGGCAAACGGCACGAAATGAAGTAGGTAGGTTCAGGTGACTAACCAGTTTCTGGCTTCAGACCTACATGCGTATTCACCCACATCCTCACATTATCCTTCCTGCCAACTAGCTTTTTGTAATACAAAATACTGCAACCGAAGGTTAAGACAAATTTGCGGCGAATGGTTAGTTCATGCACGAACTGGAAGCATATGGGGCGGCACACTCTGATCTGCTATACACGTTTGTGCGCCTGCCGTGCCGAACCATATGAGCAGGTGATAGCATGGACGAGAGAGATATGTTCGAAAGCGTCAGGGAGGGTGCGCAGTCAGTCACCGACAAGCTGTTCCACTCGCTACGCCGGGGCATAATTTCGGGCGCTCTACCGCCAGGCAAGAAACTTATAGAACGCGAGATATCTGACCAGGCCGGTGTGAGCCGTACCCCGGTAAGAGAAGCTTTTCGGAAGCTTGAGGCAGAAGGGCTTGTCCAACACCTGCCCAGGCGTGGCGTCGAGGTCGTAGGCATCCGACGAGAAAGGGTCGAGGACGTCTTTGAGATTAGGAAAGCGCTTCACGGCTTAATTGCCGAACGAGCTGCGCTACTCATCACTGAAGAAGAGATTGCGACTCTATCGCAGGCAGTGCAGCATGCGGACGAACTGCTTGACCACAGAGAAGGCTTCCTCATGACGCAGGACGTGTTCAACCAGACCTTAACAGATGCCGGGAGAATGCCGCTGGCCGCAGATTTTCTCAGGCAGCTTGCGGATTACCTTGAGGAGTTTCGCGGCCGCGCGCTTCGAAACCGCGAGGGACGTGCCTCGGCAGCGGCAGAACACCGTGCCATATATCAAGCGCTGATACGAAGAGACCCAGTAGCAGCAAGAGCAGCATCGGACGAGCATGTGGACAGTTCAGCAGCGCGAGTCGAATCAGAGGTTCTGGAGGCAAGTAGCCGCACACAGGAGTTAGACGAGCAAATGGGGGTGCTTTGAGATTTGGCCACTATCCAAGAGACTGAGCATGTTTACAAGAGACTAGGAGTCACCCGCGTCATCAATGCCTCAGGATACAAGACACCGTCGGGAGGCAGCCTGATGCCTGCCTCAGTGCTGCAAGCCATGGCTCAGGCGGCAGAACACTACGTTGACATGAAAGAACTCCAACTCAAAGCGGGAGAAAGGATCGCTGAACTGACGAAGAATGAGGCCGCCTACATTTCTAACGGTGCATCAGGAGCTCTTCAGGTGGCAGCAGCGGCATGCATGACAAGAGGAGATTCTCGGGAGATCTCAAACCTTCCCTGTGTTGAGCGTAACGAAATCTTGATTCACCGAAACCACAGAAACCCATATGAACTCGCCGTTCTCGGTGCGGGAGCTAAGATAGTGGACTTCGGTTTTGTGAATCAGACGTCGCGCGCACAACTCGAGTCTGCTATCTCGTCAAGATCTGCTGCTGTGTTCTATTTCATATTCAGGGGCGGCCACAAGATCCGAGAGGGCTGCTTGAGCCTCGAAGAGACTGTCGAGATTGCCCACGCACACGGGCTGCCCGTAGTAGTGGATGCGGCATCACAGGTACCGCCTGTGTCGAGCCTGTGGGAGTTCACACAGCGCGGCGCCGATCTTGCCGTCTTCAGCGGCGGCAAAGGACTGCTCGGTCCACAGAGTTCCGGACTGATCCTCGGAAGAAAAGAGTATGTCAAAGCGTGTCAGGCGGTTGGCCCACCAAACCACACTTCGCTCAGGCCTCTCAAGGTGCAGAAAGAGAGTATTGCGGGAGTTGTTGCAGCGGTAGAGTTTGCCCTGACAAGAGACGAGAATGCTCAACGAGATGAATGCGAGAAAAGAGTGGCTTATCTGCTTGGCAATCTGGCAGATAAGAATGGTCGGGATGTATATAGACAGGCTACTTCTGACTCGGGGCAGCCCTGGCCTACCCTCGTGGTCAGATTCACCGGTGCCTATCCCGCTAAGCAGCGTGACGAGGCGATACGCTTGCTTAGGAATGGCGAGCCGGCAATCATGGTCAGAACGCATGACCTCGACGGCCTGGCCGTTGACCCGATAACGGTGCTTCCTGATGAGTTAGTCGTGCTCTCTAAGAAGCTCGAAGAGGCGATCAGCACGGTGTGCTGCGGTGGATGCGGCCGCAAGACCTAAGCCCGACTCACCGACGGAAGAGGACGTCATGTTAGCAGCAAAACGGAAGATGGGTCTTCCCTGCCGTCCTCCAATCACACGCGGATTTGGGTACATACCGGTCGGTATTTGTCAATGGAAGAAAGCTGAATCGGGGGCGCGGATGAAAACCTGGACTCGAAATGAGACAGGAGGAAGTCCATGCACTCACTGGAAGAGCGTATGATAGCTGTAAGACTCTACCTTAAGCATGGCGGGAATTCGGTTATCCTACGAAGAACACACTGAAGCAGTGGGTCTGGGAGTACGAACAGACTGGCACGCTTCATGATAGATACCGTGCTCGCCCACCTAAACACTCAAAAGAACAGCAACAGATAGCTGTGGCTCACTACCTCGAGCCCGGAAAGTCGGCTCGAGGTAAGATAAGCTTGTCGCGTGAGCAAGAACAGGCAGCCGTTTTGGACTTGTGTTCTAGAGACGGCTCAGCCCGAGAGGTAGCCGAGAAGTATGGTGTAAGCCGCAACGCGCTGTACCAGTGGAAATGCGGTTTGCTCGGGAAGGAGTACTCAGTGAGCAAACCGAAGCGTCCGAGGTTAGGGCCTGGCGACGAAACAGCCACGTTGCTAGCTCGGGTGGAGTCACTCAAGGAGCAGGTAGAAACGTTGGAAAAGCAGATCTACCGGCTTGGACTTGAGCGAGATGTGCTGGAAGTGACGGCAGAAGTCTTGAAAGAGACCAGGGCGCCGATCTGAAGAGACTGACGAACCGGGAGAAGGCAGTAGTGATCGGCGCCCTGAGAAACAGATACCCTCCAAATGAGTTGCTGAGGAGTCTTTGCATATCCAAGAGCATTGCAGGAGCCTTACCCGCCCACCAGTAAGATCTCTCAGCGCTCCTTTACACATACGAGCCGCGTTTGGCACACGTCAGCATGTCATTCCTGGCTGGTGCCGAAGATTTTGCTGTACAAGTCTTCGCCAAAACCGGTCTTAAGGGGCCTACCCGGTGTGATTCTGAAGGTGCGCTCGCCATCATCCAACCTCTCCGCCCGGAGGAAACACACGTCTGGTCTCTGTCGTCGGTAAAACGTGTCTGCATATGTGAACAAATGCGTGACAAAGAAGACTTCGATGCCGTTCTCCACCAGCGCCGTAGTTATCTGCCGCCCGATTTCGGCTCCCTCCCGCTCGTTGGTGGCAGCAAATGATTCATTGAGAAGCATCAGGCCTCCCGGCAGGATATTGTCGACAATACGACTCATTCGAGCGAGTTCCTCGTCGAGTTTTCCGCTTCTCATGTCGGAGTCTTCTTCTCGCTTAAAATGGCTATAGACCCCCGTGGAAACGTGCGAGGAATATGCCTTGGCAGCGACAAACATTCCGCACTGCATCATGAGTTGGGCCTGTCCTATGCTTCGCAG
Source organism: uncultured Pseudomonadota bacterium (assembly GCA_964417635.1). Taxonomy (GTDB): domain Bacteria; phylum Bacillota; class Sulfobacillia; order JAUYEF01; family JAUYEF01; genus CAYQIY01. The sequence goes on from CAYQIY010000028.1 coordinate 12,652, forward strand.
GAACGTGGTCTTTCCTCCCTGGTTGGCGCCCGTGATTACATACAACGATTGATTCACGGATGAGAGACTATTGCCCACCACAGCTCCCTCGGTTTCCAGCGCAAGGCTGACATCGCATAATCCGTTGGTCGAACGATATCGCTCGACGCCCTCAAGTGGCTCGGGAAAACACACAGGAGTACCTATCTTCTTTAGCTGCTCATAGAGGTTCAGACAACCCATGTAGAAGGCCAGTTCCCTCCGTAGCATGTTGAAGAAGTTCTGCACGTGATGCGCAGCTTGTGCAAGCGTGTTTGTGCACTCATTGATCGCCCTGTCAGACCGTTTCGCCAGATCGCGACCTCCGCCCTCATCTCTAGGCGCAACCGTAAAAGAAGGGGCGAACCTCCATCTCAGCCAGAAGCGCTTCTTCTCTTTCCGCCGCAGCACATAGTCTATCCCCTGGAGGTAATCGCCCAGCCTTGCACTCACCAGAATGCCATCCCTGAATCTCAATTCCTCTAGGTGTTGATTGACCTCCGAAAGGTAGTCGTCACTCAACTCGCGCTGCAACATGGAGAACAGATCAAGAAACGCTTCAGACTTGCACCCCCCAATGCTCCTGTCAGCTGCTTGGCGTAGCTTGAGCAACACCTCAGTGAACTCACGCAGCAAGTTCACCGCACTCGAAAAAAGGCTCGCCAGATACGGCGTAGAAAGCCACCAAAATCCCTTTCGCTGCCGCTCAATCGCTTCAAGTGCAATGGCATAGAGTTGTCTCACCGCTTGCGGATTGCTTATGCAATCCTGCAACACGCCCTGCCGGTACCTGATTGCCTCTGGGTCGTGCAGCGGATTCAAAATCGCTGTACTCACTGCCTCTGCAACCACGTCGTCACCCTGCGCCATCGCGGACATCAGAATCTCAAGTCCCAAATCCGAAAGCAGGTCTCTATGTTCAGGGGACAATGCTGTTGATGTGTCAAAGTCCTGATTCTTGAACATAAGATGCGCTTTCATGGCCGCAACCTTCTCGAAAGAGATTCATAAGTCAGCCCGTATTTTTCGGCAATGTGAATGGCGTACGCCAGACCGTCTGCCTCTTGCCTCAATATCTTATAGGTGCGCTCTGCCGGGTCATCCTTCTGCACCGTGCTCATCATGCTCACCGTCTCAGGGCCAAGAGACGCTATCTCATCCATGAAGGTCACGTACACTGCGATTGCCCCTAGGCACACAATACGTGTCATCAGCTGTTCGGCGAGAGAAAGCGCATCCTCAAGAGTCGCTGATGAGAACACCTCGTTTAGAATGATGATACTTCTGTCGGTCGCCTTATCCAGTATTCCGTGAAACCTCATCAGGTCATCCTGGAGTTTGCCGCTAAGCGTTGAAAGGTCTTCTTCTCGGCCAAAATGGCAGTAGATCCAATCAAACAGATAGAGACGCGCCGCGGTACCGGGTACGGCGCAGCCGATACAAGCAAGATGATGCAACTGACCTAGAGTTCGCGCAAAGGTGGTCTTCCCGCCCTGGTTCGGTCCCGTGACAACAATAATGCGCTCCGGGGCATCAAGCCAGAAGTCGTTGGTGACGGGCGCTCTGTCCGGCAATAGGCTACAAGCAAGAGCGAGATCAAAACCCTCGCGACTGAAGATGTGCTCCTTCTCGGTACATACTTGGGGGTAACAGAAGCGTAAACCGATGCTCTGAAAGGGTCGCACGTATTCCTGATAGGCCAAATAGAACTGCACCTCGCGACAGAATCTGAGGATTGTCTCATCCATGAAACCTAGGTTTTTTGTGCAGAACTGCTTGAGGTCGTCGAAGACATCTTTGTACCAGACCGACAGCATGTCCAACACTGCTGCTTCGACGTGGTCTGCGTAAGGTTCATCGGTCAGTTTGTGCCTAAAGTCCTTGCAATCTCCCTGCCGGAACTTCTCAAACACCGCGGAAATCTGCCGGGTGTGGTCTTCCTGCTGCTCGAATTTCCTGACCTTGATAGTGCCATTCCGAATCAGCATGCAGTACTCCACAGAGGAGAGTTTCTGCCTCATATTCCTTATGTCGGCCCATAACGCCTGAACTCGTTCTGACTCGGTGTAGGTCTGTACATAATCGTAGAATCCTCGCAGCCCGGTTGAAGTCAGCGCTTCTCTTCTGACCTGTGCAACAAACAAGTTCAAGACTTCACAGTAGTGCTGAGCTGCATCGAGACAGCGACCACGAGTGAGATAGTTGTCGCCAAAACCATGCGACTCAGACAGATTCTGGCTTACTGACATCATCCTTGCCTGGAGGTTGAAGACAGAGTCTGCGAAGGCTTTGATCCGATCTAGAAGACCCGGATCATCCAGATCACGCATAACTTCCTGCCTGTAGACAATGGTTTCTGTTTCGCGCAGTGGAGTGTAGAAGAACGGCTCCAACTCGAACCTGCCTCGTCCATTTGTAATCGCCGAGACAATCTGATCGAGATTCAGATCTCGAAAATACTCTGGCGCTTCTGTCAGGCGCGGTTCGTCCCTCCGTCGATCAGGGAATAGAATACTGTAGAACACACACGTCGCCACCATTACTCAAGTAATTACAAAAAGCCAACGACTCTTGTCTCAGAAGTCATTAGCTTTCGCAGTTGAGGGTCATTACCCTAGGGAGAACTTCATTCCCTTGTTCAAAGTATAAGCAAAGCAATACGAGCAACCGGCTCTACTTGTGGAGAGTGCCTGTCGTTAATTATACGGTATCCCGTGTTATTAGGGCAAGCATCGCGCGCCTCTTCTGAAGGTGATCGAGCAAGACGCTGCCAGACGAGCCTGGTTGACGGTGACTTTGCCGCAGCAGCCATGTCGCAAGCCGTATGAGCGTTCTTTCCGGGTGAATCCACTATCACAGCGGTTCTCAACTCCGTGATCACCGGGTGAACCGCTGCATCACGCAAGACTGCCTTAGTCCACACGCAGTAGATTCCACTCCAATACTGACGCTCATATCGAACGACCAAACGGTTCCTGCGAAAGAACTCGGGAGGCAAGGGTATGACGCTTTAGCAAGATGCTCATCAGGCAGGCGGCATGTGCTCGGCGTTCGATCCGCTGCCAACATGGTACCGAGAACGTCACGAAACCACAGTGTGCCCCCACCGCAGTAGACCGGTTTATCCAGAAGGCAATCCTCCAAGCGCTGACTCCGGTTCTTGACCCCGGCTTTGCGGAGGAAAGTCTCGGCTTCGGGTACGCGGACTCATCAATAGCGCTAGTACCCCACAGATACGTAGCTCGGACTCAAGCGTGCCGTGCATCTGGTTGACCGACATGCTGAAGTGTGCGACCGACTGGAAACGTCAACATAGAGCCAATGACGAAACTGTTGCGAGAGTTCCTTTGTGGGAATCTGGCATCCACGCGAAGAGTATCAGAATGCGTTGTCCGTCCAATCAGAATCAGAGAGCAATTGGGCTAGCCCAACTGCTTAGGTCGTGCACCTGACCGCGAAGAACGCAATCGGGATCCGAGGAGCATCAGAGACCACTCGGCCAGTTGCTCTCAACCGGAGCGTGTCACGGCTCGGTTCGTCAGTGTAATTCCCCAAAGTTGACCTCTTGTTTTGTTCACCTTGGTTTCGGCGCTCAGCAATGTGCGCCAACTGTGCGCATCAGGTGTTTATATGGCCAAAGCATTCTGGTACTATGTGTATGTGGGGATGGAGTCCCCCTGTACCGGCGCCGCAAGGCTAATGACTCCTACCGGAAGGCCGGACAGGAGTTGGATTGTAGATTGTTTCACTCCTTACGGCACAAACCTGAAGGAGATTTTTTCATGGACCCAAATCCTGGAGCGACAATCAGCGTTAGCTCATCCAATCTTACAGAGTCGGGGCTGTTTGAATCCGTGTCAAAGTCTATGCACTGCCTCGATGGCCTCGGTAAGGACTTTGAGCACCTGGCGTTGCGACTCAGTGATCTTCGAGAGCGGTTGACTACGGAACAGTTGCATCTTGCCGTTCTGGGTCAGTTCAAGCGAGGCAAGAGCAGTATACTCAACGCTTTGCTGGGTGAGTCTGTTCTCCCAACAGCTGCAATACCTCTCACGGCCATACCCACGTTTATCCGGCCCGGTGAGGCATTGACCGCACGGGTCCACTTCCAAGGTGACCGCGTTCCGCGTGATATTGAAGCGGACACGGTCAAGCAGCTTACGGACGCACTCGCCCGGTACGTAACCGAGGACGGCAACCCAGAGAACAAACTACTAGTGGCGCATGTCGAGGTGTTTCATTCGGCCGATTTGGTTAGGAAGGGTATAGTGCTGATCGATACGCCGGGCTTCGGCTCTACTTTGCGCCATAACACAGAGACCACCATGAACTTCCTCCCGCAGTGCGATGCCGCACTGTTTGTGGTGTCGGTCGACCCTCCGATAACCGAAGTTGAGGTCGAATTTCTTAGGGAAGTGAGGTCCAAGGTCGCACGGCTGCTGGTCGTCGTCAATAAGAAAGATTACGTGGAGAAGGACGACCTGGAGGCTACACTTGCCTTTCTACGTCAGGTATTGACTCAACAGGTTGGATTGCCTGTGGACGTTCCCATCTTCTGCGTCTCAGCCCGATGGGGCCTGGAGTCATGCCGAACTGGTGACCGCAGTTTGTGGCGCAGCAGCGGTCTAGAATCACTGAACCGATATCTCATGGATGTGCTTGTCCGAGACAAAGTCTCGGCTATTCGAGAAGTAGTTGAGCGAAAGACGGCTGACGTGCTAGGTGAAGCGCTTCTTCAGCTTAGGCTATCGATATGTTCGCTTCGGATGCCGATTGAGCAGCTTGAGCAGTGTCTTGAGATGCTTAATGCCAAGATAGCGGAAGCCCGCAGTCTGCGCATGGCCGCCGCCGACATGTTGACCGGAGACAGAAAGAGGTTGCACCAAGAACTCGAAGATCACGCAGATGTATTGAGAGCCCAAGCCCGCGATTATCTGGACTCAATTGTCCGAAAGATAGTCTCCGACACTCACAGAATCGATGAGCAAGTGGTGCAAGACGCGATGGCGGGTGCAGTACCCGGATACTTTGAGCATCAGTTGAGGCACACCACGCAGATGTTCCGGAACCGCACAACTCAGACCCTTAGCACGCATCAGGAGCGGGCAAATCAGCTGATCGAGTCTCTGCGAATGGCTGCATCGGATATGTTTGACGTTCCCTACGATGCTCCCGGGAGTGCAGAGACCTTAGTGACCGCTCAGAAGCCTTACTGGGTGACGCACACATGGTCAAACACAATACTACCTGTTCCGGTAAGCCTCATAGACCGACTCATGCCTGCAGCAATTAGAAGGAAACGCGTTCTGGAGCGGCTTTCTGCCCAGGTATCAGACTTGGTGATGCGCAACGTTGAGAATCTGCGCTGGGCTACGTTTCAAAGCATTGATGAAACGTTTCTGCGCTTCAGCCAGACACTTGACCGGCGACTAGCCGATACGATTGCTGCCACCCATGGCGCCGTACAGGTGGCCATGCAGAAGCGCCAGAACGCTGGCCAGTTGGTGAAGGCAGATGAGGAGGTGTTGGCGAAGGCCGTGACGCATCTGGAACTTCTCAATTCGCAGTTACGGGTGACCTCATCTGACTCGTGTGATACGGTATGACAAATGGCAAGTCTGCGGGAGCCCTGCAACAGGATTCTGACGTACTTTGAGTCAGCGCGCGCGTTTGCCAAGCACTGCTAGACCGACGCTTCTGACCGTGGCTATGAGAACACAAGAAAACTTGTCCTTGGGACCACGCCTATTGTGCTCAAGCAAGTGCAGCTCAAGCCGCCCCGTCTTGCGTTGATGCCGGGAATACGCTCTGTTGGGCACCAGAATCATTCTAGATGAACTCTGGAAGCCACTATGAGGAAGCACACGGTTGTGGCTGTGTGCCAAGGCGTTGATGAGTCGCGGTACATATTCAAGGTTGCAACCCGTAGCTTAGCGATCCTATTTGACATTCCTCTGTCCGAGACGCACGATGCCAAGTGGGGTTGGCGGCGCATGCTTTGGACGACATCAGTGGTGACCTCTGTTACATGACCTTTGGACTCACCCCTGGTTACATCTTGATTAAGTGAACCGGGACCCTTCGGTTGCGTCTTAGCTAAGTAAATGCAGCATCTTGTGTCGTTAGCTCTTTTGGGATATCATCTGCCCTAGAGGGTGATGGGGCTCACCCGGCACCAGAACGACTGTTAATGGCTCCTACACATTGGTGTGGGGGCCTTTACACTTGATGGAAACGTCAAAGAGAGACCGGCCATCACCCCGGTTCGCTTGCAGAAATCCTGCGGCACAAAGGAGAAAGACTTGGATGACCGGCAAAGCACTTTACCGAAGCACCCCAACCAAGCATGCAGCAACGAGTTTTGTCGTTCTGTTGGGCATTCTCAGCCTGCTATCGGACATGACGTATGAGGGGGCACGAAGTATCACCGGCCCGTTTCTCGCTGCTCTTGGGGCCAGCGGAACGATTCTGGGTCTAGTAGCAGGCGCCGGTGAACTCTTGGGCTATGGACTCCGGGTCATATCCGGCTATGTGAGCGACAAAACCGGACGATACTGGACCATCACGTTTGTCGGCTACTTTCTCAACCTGTTGGCTGTTCCGGCGCTGGCATTCGCAGGGCGCTGGCAGGTAGCCGCTGCTCTGATGCTCATAGAGCGTACAGGCAAGGCCATCCGCAACCCGGCACGAGATGCCATGCTCTCACACGCCACATCCAGACTCGGCCATGGATGGGGTTTTGCGCTTCACGAAGCGATGGACCAGATCGGTGCAGTGTCTGGACCTCTATTGGTAGCGCTTGTTGTTAGTTCGCAACGAGAATATCGGCCTGCTTTTCTGGTGCTTCTCATTCCGGCTATCATGGCGGTCACCGTCCTAACGGCTGCGCGGATTGTCTATCCACGTCCACGCGATTTCGAGCAGGCATCGCCAGCCCAAACCGGGCCAAAACCCATGTCGCGCCAGTTCTGGCTGTATATTGCGGCAGTCGGTTTGGTTGCAGCCGGTTATGCCGATTTCCCCCTGATAGCGTTTCATCTCCGCAAGACGACCGATATCAAAGACAGTCTCATACCTCTCATGTATGCGCTTGCCATGGGCGTCGACGCCATAGCAGCCTTGTTTTTTGGGTGGCTGTTCGACCGCATTAAGATAGGCTCTCTAGCGATAGCCATCATGCTTTCTTCACTGTTTGCACCACTGAGTTTCCTGGGTGATCTTAACCTTGCCTTTTTCGGTGTGGCCCTCTGGGGGATCGGAATGGGTGCTCAGGAGTCAATTCTTAGGGCAGTGATTGCTGGCATGGTGCCTCCCGACAGACGCGGCACGGCGTTTGGGTTCTTCAATGGCGGTTACGGCTTAGCGTGGTTTGCTGGAAGTGCGCTCATGGGACTGCTCTATGATCTATCAATACCGGCTCTCGTGGCATTTTCGGTGGGAGCACAGATCTTGGCAGTAGTGGTTTTGGCACGTGTCGCAACTGCCCAATCCAAAGCCGGTACGCAAGCACCGTAGATTCTTCATGGTCCAAACATCTGAGAACCCAATCAGGCAAAAGACTGCTTCCTCTCGCCAGCAGAGGCAGTCTGTGTGATGACCGCACTAGCCACTCCTCTCGATCGAGGACTACGCTGATCTGCCGAAGCAAACCGGTAGTGTGTTTGAGTCGGCGAGTTCGTCACCATGGGCCGCAACAAGTCTTCACCGGGGTCATACGTGCGCAGCATGTTGAGCACGCCTATGTTCAGCCAACGCCTTTTCTGATGCTCGACATTCTCTTGACTGTTGTGGCAGCATGGTCGCGCCTCCGGCTCTGGTAGCGCCACTAGACGCAGAAGTTGCGTCGGTAGACAGTCAAGAGTCCTTCGCGCTTGCGCATCGCGTCTGCGTTTGCAGCACGGGCTGCGTCAGCCGCGAGTCAAAACACGCTCCGTGTTCATATACACGCTCATCAGCTCTCACGCCAACTGTCAGACCAGCGCGCCTCGCGCACAAGTGCGAAGCACTAGTTCTGTGACTGACGGCCATAGCGCGGCGCTGGCTTCTTGGGCCTTGTAGACCCGTCGGGGTGTTCTGCCGGATGGCCTAACGGCAGTATTGCCTGCGGCACAAGGTTCTCGGGCGTGCCCAATAGATGACTCAGAAAAGAAGGATCGCCTGGAGTGTATGTAAGCGTTGCCAAGCGCTCTGCAGTCGCCGCTAGCACCGCGAACGCAATAGACATCCAAGTGGACTCGACCGAATACGGCAACCTGTTATCCGAAAAGACGACAATTAGACACGGCGCTTGCTCGAGGAATTTCTTTTCGGCGCTGATTTGTTGCGAGTCAAGCCAGCGCCTAAACCAAGACGGCATGTTCTGATTCCAGCCGCTATCTACCGCTTCGCTCATCTCACGGATCTTGCGTCTCACGTCCATATCATCGACTACAACATAATGCCACGGACTTGCGTTGGCTCCAGACGGAGCCGCGTATGCCGCATCAAGAATTCGCTGTACCGCATGGGGATCAACAGCGTCGTCAAGGTATTCGCGAGTTGAAAGTCTGAGTCTTATAGCTTCATAGACATCCACAGCCACCCTCCAATCCGGGCGACCGAATGAGAATCTTGCGGCTCACCCATACGAATCTTGGTTCTTTAGATTTAGGGCTATTGCCTGCTGTAGAAGTTCACAAGATTACCGTCCGGGTCACGGAAGTATATCGAATAGTTTCCCCAGGGCTGGGTTGTCGGGGGCTTAACCCATTCGATCTCTAGTTCTCTAAGCCTATCGTACTCAACATGCACATCATCCACGCGAAATTCAATCAGAACACTGCGATTCGCTGCCGAGTCCGCAGAGTCCGGGGCGAGTTTGTTGTGTTCGGTGACACTGAACACGGCAAGGCAGCCCGACTCTGTCGCGAACTCTGCGTAATTTGGCCCCGCAACATCAGGTTTTATCTGAAGCACTTTTTCGTAGAAGGCTACCAGGTTCTGCACTTGAGAAGTGGTAATACACACATGGGTCAGTTTCATGCAAGACTCCTCCTCATCTATATTGTGCAATATAATTCAGCAATGTCACTTTGTATTCCTGCTTTAATGGTTCAGGCGCGCAATTTTTGCCAGGCATAGTGTGTATCAACGCATATCTTAGATGATCTGATATAACATTACCTAGAATAGTGCCGAAACCGGAAACTTCCTGCTCTCGTCGAGCGTCTTTCGTATTAAGCGGGCAAACTTAAGTTGCCTGCCTTAGCTATTGTGAAGGGGCTTGAGTCAAGTGATTGTTCATCAAGCTAAGCCAACCGGTAGCAATGACACGAGTGCTTTTGAGCAATTGGTTTCGCCTTACGTGTCGCCTGTGTTCAATCTCGTCTATTGGATAAGCTGCGGCGACGCTGATACGTGTTCTGTAACCCGCGAGGTGTTCTGCAGGCTTCATAGAATGCTGCTTTCATCTCGTGACGAGCAGCCGTTTTCGCTCTGGGTGTATCGCGTTGCAGTTAACGTCTGTCTTGACCTGCTTCCTCACCCACCGAGGCTTAAGCGATCGGCCGAAGGTGAACCATTGCGAGATCAGCTGCTCCAAGCGCTGTCTGAACACAGTTATGAAGACAGAGCCATACTGTTCTTTAAGGATGTGCTCGGTCTGCCGTATGAGGAAACCGCAGAAATAATGGACCTGCCCATCGGCTACGTCAAAAAGAGTCTTGCGTTCGTCAGAATGCACTTGGCACGCAGCATCGACCTAGTGGCACTGAAGAACCAGGCTCGCATCTAGCGCCGACTCCCGCATACTGTCTGCCCAACAAGGAACAGGCACACCTCAAGTCGAAAGCAGAATACGGGACACAAGCCCTTTTGTGGAGCCATCGTTAGCTTGTCACCTATGCCTTACGGAAGAAGGTGAGCTATTTGGGCAGCACTGACTCCTCGAAGATTTCCGGCATACAGGTCGTCTCTCTGTTGGCTATCGTTGCACTACTCATCATGTGCGTGGTTCATTACGCTCAGAATCGCGTTGTTGGCGCCGACGCATTTGGTTCGGCCACACCCAACGTTAGAGGCGATGAAGCACGCGAGGCAATGTACTACACAAAACTTGTCGACGGTTCTGTCCAGTGCAACCTGTGCTTTCGCGAATGCATCATAGCAGATGGCGAGGTGGGTTTTTGCCGAAACAGGCAGAACCGCGACGGTACGCTCTTCAGCCTAGTCTACGCAAGACCTTCGGCAGTACAAGTTGACCCGGTGGAAAAAGAGCCTCTCTACCACTTCAAGCCCGGCAGCACAATGCTTTGCATTGGTACCGCAGGCTGCAACTTTCGGTGCAGTTTCTGCCACAATTGGCACCTCTCACAAAAGAGCATTGATGAGATGCCAAGAGTGTACGATCTGACCCCTCACGCTGTTGTACAAGAGGCGCTCAAGAGAGAAATCCCTTCGATATCGTTCACCTACAACGAGCCGACAACCGCATACGAGTACCTTTACGACGTAGCGAAGCTCGCAAAACAGCACGGGCTAAATGTGATCTTCCATACCAATGGCTCGATGAAACCAGAACCGCTTACTGAACTGCTTAAGCACACTGATGCAGTCACCGTCGACCTAAAAGGGTTTACCGAAGAGTTCTATGCCGAGGTATCGCAGGCAAGACTTGACGTAGTACTGGAAAACCTCAAGTTGATCAAAGACTCAGGCGTCTGGCTTGAGATCGTCAACTTGGTCGTACCCGAGTATAACGACGACCCAGAGCAGATCTACGAAATGGCACAATGGATAGTCGAGAATCTCGGCGCCGACGTACCGTTACATTTTTCGAGATTCTTCCCCGAGTACAAGTTGACCAACTTGCCTCCGACTCCCATAGAGACGCTTGAAAGAGCGTACTACAGCGCAAAGATGGCCGGGCTTCAATACGTGACGGTTGGAAACGTACCTGGGCATCCGCTGAACAGCACTTACTGCCCACAATGCACCTCACCTGTAATAACGCGGGTGCATTTCACTGTACTCGACATGCAGATTGAATTCGGCACGTGTAACTTCTGCAGCCACCGAATTCCGGGGATCTGGGATTAATGCTAGCTCCCGCCGCGTCAAAGGTGCTACTATCCACTGCGCTGGTGGGAGCCACCGGCATTGTTGCCCAGGTGGTCGTCACGCGAGAACTACTCACAAACTACCAGGGCAACGAACTAACGGTAGGGATAGTGCTTGCCGTGTGGCTGCTGCTGGAAGCGAGTGGTGCGATGCTGGCACGGCGAGTCGTGCGCTCAGGCCGCGCAGTATCGTGGTATCTGTGTACGCTCACGCTCTCTTTTCCATTGCTGTTCTGTTCGTTGTGGATGAGCCGCACCGTTCGTACACTGCTGAGTATACCGGTGGGCCACGCAATGAACCTATCGCAGATGGTGCTTGGTTGCGCTATCGTGTCGATACCGGTTGGCGTGTTGCACGGAGCGCTTTTCACGCTCGCATGCCAGACGTATTCAGAGTTCAGCGGGAATCCGACTGCCGCGCCAGGCAGAGTCTACGTGTACGAGACACTAGGCACACTCGTTGGAGCAGCAGCATTCACATTTGTGCTCGTCGCAAATCTCAGCGCCTTCGAGATTATCGGGCTTTTAGTGGTGCTAGGGCTTTGCTGCGTGTCGTGGCTAGCACTCGGAACCGGGCGACAGCAGCGACGCGTCGCGTTCATAGCAGCTCCACTCGCAGTCGCATTTCTGTGGATTGCAGCGGGTCCCTATCTTCAGATGGCAGATGCCAAAAGTATTTCTTTGAAGTGGCCAGGCAGCGAAGTGTTATCCTATGCCGATTCTGCCTACGGGAATCTGGTCGCGGTACGCAAGAGTGAACAGGTAACTATGCACTATGACGGCTCACTCGTATTCACGGTGCCTGTACCGGATATCGAGACGTGTGAGCAGCTTGCCCATCTGCCGCTCTTGTTCCATCCTGCACCCAGTCGCGTACTCGTAGTGGCTGGCGGGCTTGGCGGCGTGCTCAACGAAATCCAAAAGCACGACATATCGCGTCTGGACTATGTAGAGATTGACCCGTTGTTTGTATCAAACGCAAGAGCGCTTGACCAAGACCTCATAACCCGAGAACTCAGTGACCCCCGGCTTCGCGTAAGCCATCTTGACGGACGAATACATGTAAACCGCTCGCACGCGCAGTACGACGTCATACTGGTAGGCATCATGGAACCGAGCACCCTTCAGGTTAACAGACTGTTCACCCGGCAATTCTTCGCTTCCGCCAAACTTGCGCTTGATGAAGGTGGTATCTTGGCCATGGCGCTGCCGGGAAGAGAAGCATATCTACCTCCTGAACTGCTAAACCTGAATGCGTCTTTGTATCAGACTTTAAATAGCGTGTTTGAGTACGTACGCGTTCTCCCCGGGGGCACAAACCTGATGCTCGCATCGCCATCTCCCCAGGTCATGCATCTCGGTGCAGCGCATGTAGCAGAACGGTTGGAGGGCAGGCACTTACCGACGACCCTTATTTCTAGACCTTACCTGCTTCACAGGATGAGTGAAGCACGGCTTGGACCTCTTGTATCTAGCATCACAGGCCACGACACTATCAGGCACAACACCGATCTGAACCCTGCTATGTTGTTCTACACGCTTTCGTACTGGGGGGCCATGTACACCCCAGGCGTCGAGCGCTTCTTAGACTGGGTATCCGGGCTTAACATGGGCGTAATCGTGCTGCTTTCAGTGCTTGCGCCGGTGCTTGGACTGGCTGTGCTGAAGAAGGACACCCGCACTACCGGGCTACCTGTGGCATACTGCGTGCTTACGACGGGTATGGCAGGCATGGCGCTTGACCTCATCCTTATCTTGTGCTTTCAGTGCTTTCATGGTTACGTTTACCACATGCTGGGGATGCTTGTGGCGTTTTTCATGGCTGGCGCCGTATTCGGCGGCGCTATGGCTGGCCGCTGCGCCGCCCCGAGCCAATCCTACAGGGTGTTAGTGTGGCTTGAAGCAGGTATTATACTGCTCTCTGCACTGCTGGTCTTCTCGTTGAGAACCGTGCTGTCAAATACGGCAAGTGTACCTCTATTCCTGCTGGGTTCGGCGCTCTCCGGGGCGCTCGTCGGAGCCACTTTCCCCACTGCAAGCGCGGCGTTACCGCCTAGCAACACTGCCGGCGGTAATGCAGGGTTGCTCTATTCTCTTGACCTAGCAGGAGGCTTTGTTGCAGGACTGCTCTGCTCAATTGTGCTTGTACCGGTGTTCGGGGTAGAATCGTCGCTATGGTTGATCGCTGGCCTCAAATTGGGCTCACTCGTAGCGCTAGTTACAGCCGGTCGACTGAGTCCCGGTTTCAAGGGGGGTAGGCCGGTGTGGCAAAGCAAAGGCTAGTTGCAGCAGTGACGCTTGTCGTGCTGCTGTATGCGTGGTGGTTCTTCTTAGGCGATAGCCGAGTGCCCGAAGAGCCTGCACGTGACCAGATCACTATTGACGAGTCCGAGCGAACGCTCAGTTTCAACGCACATGTGAGAGCCACCCAGGGCTGGGTGCAGTTCTTGCTGTACGCAGATGGCTACAAGTGGCTCGAAAACGAATGCGCATTGGTATCAAATGTTAGTCTTGCGGCGGTACAACATGCATTTGCCTCACTTGACTGGAGGACATGGGATGAACTCTGGCTAAGGCAGAAACAGAGACCGGACATCGAAGTATGGCTGGAATACGACGGCTTGAGAATAGAGGCTAGAACACTGCTTAATCTCAACGAACAGATGTGCGTGACTGATCTCATCTTTCTCGGTTCACCGTATTTTGACGATGTTGCGCTCGATCCTAGGAGTAGCGGCGTGTGCAATACCTGTCCGCTGTTCCCGGTAGAACAGCAATACCTCAGGCAGCAGTTCGTAAGAGCGTCTGGCCAATCCGGCTACGACCTCGATGAGGCGCGCATGCCACCTCTACACACCAAAGTGCTCGTAACAATGAGGTTAACACAATGATGAACTTCGGAGCTGTTGTATACCTGTTCGGCATAGGCGCAGCAGCATCGTTCACGCTGTGCTCATTGTTTTGCATGCCGGTGACGTTTGCGTACATCATGGCAAGGCAACAAGGTGCACGGAAGGGGCTTCAAGCCGCTCTGATCATAGGCGTTGCGCGAGTGATGGGTTTTGCGCTTGCAGGAGCGATTGCGGGTCACCTCAGAACTCTTGACGCACTACTCGTTGTTCGAGGCTCAAACGTTCTGGTTCCGATGGCTTCTGCGTTCGTAATCCTGCTGGGATTCTTGATACTCCTAGGCAAAGATTTAAGCAAAGCGTTCTGCGTGGCACGCGCCGGAGCAAGCAGTACTTGGGCTGACCTCTTCGCGTACGGCGTCATGATGGCGTTTGTTCCGTGCGCCACTCACCTCGCGGTGCTGGCTTACATCGTTATGCTATCCGCCGGATGGTTATCCGGAAGCCTGTTGGGCGCAAGTTTCGGAGCAGGCAACATGTTGATGCTGCTGGTTTCGGGCTGGCTCGCGGGCAGTTCGTCTTCGGCGATCACTTCGCGAGGCTACGCATACGCAATGAGACTCGTGTGTGGCGGCCTGCTGGTTGCTGCAGGGACATACCAGTTAGTCCGACACGTGCGCCTTTGATGCAAGATACTCCAGGGCGCACAGGTAGCCAAATGCGCCCAGGCCGCTGATGACGGCTTCTGCAACGCCGCTCACAACCGAGTGTTGCCTGAACTGCTCACGCCTGTAAATGTTGGTGAGATGCACCTCGACGCACCTTATGCCCACCGCAGAAATCGCGTCCCTTATCGCTATGCTGTAGTGAGTATAGGCAGCCGGGTTTATGATAAGCGCATCTGCCCACTTGACGCACTCGTGTATGGCTTCTATTATGCCTGACTCCGAATTGTGCTGCACGATGCTCGGCTGTACGCCAAGCAAGGTCGCGCGTTCAGTTATCATGGCGTTGATCTGCCCTAGTGTGCTGCTACCGTATACATGGGGCTCTCTCATGCCCAACAGGTTTAGGTTGGGCCCGTGAATGATAAGCACCTTCATCTCGACACCCCTTTCTGACCGATAGCTTCGGTAATCAGCGTCTCGGGTATATCGCTTCGCACTTCCAACCGACCGAGATCTGAAGGCAGCACAAACCTCAGCCTTCCCTGCTGCCTCTTTTTGTCATGCTGCATCATTTGCTTTATGAGTGCGGCTGGCGGCGCATTATCCAGTTCAAACAGTGAGGTCTTAAGCCCGAATCCGGCCAGCAGATCTCGCACCCTTTCATGCAGACTCTCACTTCCGAGCCCTAGACGCCAAGACAAGTATGTCGCCATGCACAACCCGAGAGCTACTGCCTCTCCATGCGATACTGAACTGTATCCCAGGGCGGCTTCGATCGCATGGCCGAAGGTATGGCCCAAGTTCAGCAGTGTTCGATTACCTTTTTCGCGCTCGTCGCCGCACACAATATCCGCCTTGACCCGCGCACACGTTCGCACCACGTGGTTGAGCGCACTCATCCGCCTTTGTGTGAGCAGATCCACGTTCTGCTCCAGGAATTCGAACAGTTCAGGGCCAGATATGACCGCTGTCTTGACCACTTCAGACAAGCCTTCGACGTACACCCTGCGCGGTAACGTACGCAGAGTGGTAGTGTCGCACACCACAAGACTCGGCTGGTAGAACGCACCTATGAGGTTTTTGCCCTTACTGTGGTCGACGGCTACTTTGCCGCCTATGCTCGAATCCACCTGGGCAAGCAGCGTGGTCGGCAATTGCACCACGGGAATCCCTCTCATATACGTTGCTGCCACAAAGCCGGCTACGTCACCCGTGACCCCTCCCCCGAGCGCCCAAACGGCCGACTGCCTGTCGTGCCCCGTCTCGACAAGTGTGTCGTACAGCCTGGCAGCGGTGGAAAGTGTCTTGTGCTTTTCGCCGTCGGCCATCAACGCAACATCTACATCGATGCCGACACGCGTTGCTGCTGAGGTCAACTGAGAACCCCATAGTTGAAACACGACAGGGTTAGAGACCAGCAAAACGCGGCTTACCTTGGGAAGTGCGCTTTTTGTGAGGCTGGCGCACTCGGCCAGAAGACCATGTCCGCTAAACACATCGTAACGACTGCCGTTTACCTCAACCGGCAATCTGGTGCTGTCCAGACTGTCAGCACACTCGCACGGTTGGTGACCCATCTTCGAGAGATGTGTCATTATGTTAGAGACGACCCTCAGAGGCTCTGCATCCGCGTCTATCCGAAGATGTGCGACTTCTTCATACAGCGCTCGTCTGATGCTGAGCAGCCTGTCAATCTCTCTACGTCGACAGTCACGACCAAGACCTGCCAGAAGCGGTCTGTTCTCTGCAAGCCCGATCCGCTCTTCTGCTACCTCCACACTGACGTCAAGCCATACCACCATGCCCGCGCGCTTCAAGTTGAGCCTCGAATCGCAGTCCTCGACCGCCCCTCCTCCGGTGCTTATGACCACTTCTTCTAGTTCCAGCGCACGGCTGAGCACTACGCGCTCAGCCTCTCGAAACGCTGCTACCCCATCGCACTTGAAGATTTCGGCCACGCTCTTGCCACACATCTGACTCACCAGTTCATCTGTGTCAACAACGCGCCAGTTGAGCCGAGACGCAAGTTGTCTTGCTATGGTGCTCTTGCCAGAACCCATGAATCCGGTAAGGACGATGTTTCGGCATGCTATGCTCATCGTCCACACCTCGCGCTTATACCGCAGCCGTCTTGTCCGTGACGCCTCAACCACTCATCTGCGAGCACCAAACACACCAGCGATTCGGCCACAACAGCGGTTGAACCCACCACACACACGTCTGTTCTCTCCAGGTGGGCCGGGGCCTCTTCGCCGGTTACCATGTCCACCGACCTAAGTGGCTTTGACTGAGTGGGCACGGGCTTAACAGCTGCCGACGCGAGTATCATCTCGCCGTTTGACACCCCGCCCTCGATGCCCCCTGCCATGTTTGTACACCGAGATACTCTATGCTCCGAACGAATAAACTCATCCTGTGCTTCATACCCCTGCATACGGGCCAGATCGAATCCGGCACCTATTTCGACTGCTTTGACCCCCGGAATACTCATGATTTGAGCAGCAAGCCGAGAGTCAAGTCTGCGATCCCAGTGCACATAACTACCAAGACCGCACGGCACGTCGAGCGCGGCTACTTCGAAGACCCCACCCAGACTTGTTCCCTGCTCACGCGCGCGCTCGATGCACTGTATCATCTTGCAAGACGCATCCGGATCGGGGCAGCGCACATCGCTCTGGCGCGCCAGAATTCCGAGTTCTTCGGCATACATTGGATCGCTGAGCCTACGACTGCGGCTGCCCAAGTCTGCTGTCTCATTTCCTATAGAGGTCACCCAGCTTACCACTTGCACGCCGACTTCGCGGAGCAGACACCTTGCGAAGTATCCACACGCCACTCGAACTGCGGTCTCGCGAGCACTAGACCTTTCTGCAACTGCACGCGCATCCCTAAAACCGTACTTGACGGCACCTGCAAAGTCGGCGTGCCCAGGTCTCGGAGACGTTATGGGTCGATGTGTGTTTGCCCAGTTTTCGTAATCTCGGTTAGGTATCACAACCGAAATAGGTGCACCTGTTGTGATACCGTGCTGTACGCCACCTGTAATCCTTATCTCATCCTTCTCAATAGACGCCCTTCCGCCACGACCGTAACACCATCTCCGTCGCGCCTGCTCTACTTTGAGTTCTTCAAGGCTCACCTTGACTCCGGGCGGCATGCCTTCTAGTATTCCTGTAAGCATCGGACCGTGCGATTCGCCTGCAGTGAGAAACCTCAGCATATCTACCACCACTTCCCACACTTATCTGTTAGCGCACCGCGCATGACAGCGACCGGAGCGCACTTCTTGGTAAATATCTCATACGCGCGCACTGCTTGCCATAGCAGCACGTCCAATCCGTAGACCACGGGCAAACCGGCTTCTCTCCACCTGGCCGAAAGAAAAGTGGTCTTAGCAGAGTAGCTAAGATCGCACAGCACCGTATTCCGCCCGGCAAGAAGGGATACAACCGGCCATAGAGATGCTGCTGCGTCGGCGGGGATGCAGTTAAGCACGATATCATACTCGGGCTCTCTGGTCAGCTGCAACCGGTCCGCATGGCGCAGGCTCTTGAAATCACACACTTCTATATGTATTCCAGATAGCAGCGGTTGCATTTCTGCTACAAGCTCTGCCGCGCGTGTGAGGTCGCGATTAACAAGAGTGACGCTCTGTGCGCCGGACTGAATCAGTTGAGCAAGGCAGCCCCTGGCTGCACCTCCGGCTCCTATGAGCAGTACCTTCGAGCCATCGCTAACAAACTGCGTCCTCTCTTCTAACGCCAGCATCAGTCCTGGTCCATCGGTGTTATACCCCAATATCCTTTGTTCGTCGAATACCACCGTGTTGCATGCACCTGATGCGCGCGAGAGTTCATCAGTCTCCGAGCACAACCGAAACAAAGTGTGTTTGTGCGGAATCGTAACGTTAAATCCAAGCATGTGGCGTTGCGCCTTCTGCACAAACAGGTTCACCTCAGATGGCGCGACCGGGATTCTCTCGTACCTGTACCCCAGTCCAGAAGCCACCAGCGCGGCGTTATGCATATCGGGTGATAACGTGTATTCGAGCGGCCACCCTATTACCCCTAGTTCGGCTGGCGAGCACCTAGTCATGAGAGTTTCCGGTGAGATTCCTGATCTGCTTAAGGAACCCGGGGTAAGACACGTCTATACACTGCGGGTTATCGAGCACCGTTTCACCTTCTGCTACCAGCGCCGCCACGCTGAACGCCATCGCTATACGGTGGTCTCCCATGGTAATGATGCGAGTTCCGTGCAGTTTCCGACCGCCGGTGACCCAGAACCCGTCGGATAGTTCACCTGCCGCTGCGCCCATCGCCTTTAGGTTCGTCACAATAGCAGCAATCCTATCGCTTTCCTTGACTCTGAGTTCTTGTGCACCCGTAACACGCGTGGTGCCCTCTGCCATTGAAGCGCACACGGCGAGCATGGGCAACTCGTCGACAAGCGAAGGCACTTCCCTTGGCGCAATATCTATGGCCGAAAGCCTGCTAGCCAACACTTTAATACTCCCAACCGGCTCCCAGTCGGCGGCGGCGGTGGGTAGAACTGTTATGTCAGCGCCCATTGACTTGAGTGCATCAAGAAATCCTGTCCTTCCGGGGTTGAGTCCGACGTCTTGCAGCAGCATGTTCGAGCCCGGAACGAGCGCTGCGGCAGCAATCCAGAATGCGGCCGCCGAGATGTCTTTTGGTATCGAAAGCCGCTGTGCGGTAAGCACCGTACCCGGCTCCAATCTGATGCACAACCCATTAGAAGTCACGCGCGCTCCAAACAATCTGAGCATTCTCTCTGTGTGGTCTCGCGTCAGAACAGGTTCGACCACGCTGGTCGCACCGTCGGCAAAGAGCGCCGCCAGCAGTATACACGACTTCACCTGAGCGCTTGCTACTGGAAGACGGTAGCAGTCCAGACCTCTCAGCCTGTGCTCTTTCGGTGGAAAGAACGCAAGTGGCGCAGTGTTCGAGTCACCTTCTGCGCATACCCTCGCACCCATCTTCGTCAGCGGTTCAACTATCCGGGCCATAGGGCGAGACCTGAGCGAACTATCACCTGTAAGAACGCTCGGAAAGCGTTGCGCGGCCAGAACGCCTGAAAGAAGCCTCATGGTCGTCCCGGAGTTCATGCAGTTGAGATGACCATCAGGCGGCTTGAGCCCGGACAGCGAGCTGCCCCGTATACTAATACCGGACGCCGCGCTGGATACACCAACGCCAAGCGCCATAAGACAGTTGAGCGTCGCCTGTGCGTCCGTCCCGGGAGCGTAGCCCTGTATTTGCGTCTCACCGGATGCCAGAGCTGCCATTATGGCGGCTCGATGAGAAATCGATTTGTCTCCTGGCAGATCTACCGTGCCCCGTATGGGTCTTTCGGCACTTAGTATCACCAATCGTCGTTCCCTCCCAAAAGGTGACTGCTAGTGTCCAGGCGCTGCAGCGGTGATGTGCGTAACCCGTTCAGGCGGCGCATGCACGCTTCTTCCAAAGACTGCTGCCACTTTCGAAACCTGCTCAATAAGCGTCGAAATCTGATCCAAGAATAGCGACTGCTGACCGTCGGACAGTGCGTTTTCCGGATCCGGATGCGCTTCAATCATGATCCCATCGGCGCCGGCAGCTATCGCCGCCATGCTCATGGGCAACACGAGTTCTCGCTTTCCTGTGCCGTGGCACGGGTCAACAATGACGGGCAAGTGGCTCAGCCTTTTTACGACAGGTATCGCAGACAGGTCGAGCGTGTTTCTGGTCTGCGTCTCGAAAGTGCGAATGCCGCGTTCGCACAGAACCACTTGCGTATTTCCGTACGCGAGTATGTATTCCGCTGCCTGAAGCCACTCGTCAACAGACGACATCAAGCCGCGTTTCAGCATGACCGGAATCCTTGTGCGCCCGACCTCCTGCAACAGGCTGAAGTTCTGCATGTTGCGGGCGCCTATCTGCAGCATATCGGCGTAGGCCGCCACTATGTCCACCTGCTCTGGAGCCATTACCTCTGTCACCACAGGCAAACCGGTCTCTTCTCTAACCAGCGCTAGCATCTCCAGCGCCTCTCGCCCAAGCCCCTGAAAGCTGTAAGGAGACGACCGCGGTTTGTACGCCCCACCACGCAGCATCGAGCCACCCGCTTTGAG
This sequence comes from uncultured Pseudomonadota bacterium, assembly GCA_964417635.1. Classification (GTDB taxonomy): domain Bacteria; phylum Bacillota; class Sulfobacillia; order JAUYEF01; family JAUYEF01; genus CAYQIY01. The sequence goes on from CAYQIY010000028.1 coordinate 33,416, forward strand.
TACGCTTCCGGCTGTCTTTCTAAGCATATCGATTCCTTCGACAGAGCACGGTCCGGCAACCACCACAACATCCCCATCACCGATTCTTACCCCAGAACAGCACACCACGCTCGGTTCTGTCCTCAGCCTTCGGCTTGCCAGTTTGTAGGGTTCGAGAACTCGGATGGCACGCTCTACACCGGGAAGCGCCTCGATCTGTTCTATCGAGATCTTCCTTACATCCCCGATGGCTCCAATGATCACCCGCTCTTCTCCCCGGGAAAGATGAACACCCAGATTCACTTGTGCAAGCCGCTCTTTAACGCGTTCTACGTCTTCGCTACTTGCATTTGTACGCATGACTATGATCACAGAGATGACCTCCCAGTATCGCGCCCTGCCACTAGATCAGGACGCAGTCTGCCAGCGCGTCCAAGGTACACGTGGCTTATTTCACGTTGGCGCTTATTTGTGTTCCATAACAGTACAAGCCGGATGATCCCGGGTTCAGCATTCTGAACGTCTGGTGAGAGCGTATCGATAAGAGGCACGGTGTTAAGCCCGAGTTCGCGTGCGGCGCGAGCAGGGAACACAGCATCAATATCATGGGTGAGGATGAACTGGAGCAACGCAATGTCATCAGGCATGATGGCATTACGCCGCATAACTTCGCGGACGAGTTCTTGTGTCTTCTCCAGTATCTGTGCGGGTTCGTTAGACTCGATGCTGGTTGCGCCTCTCACTCCTCGTACCATCGTCGCATATGCCTCCTTCTCGTCCGCTGTTGCAGCCGGAAAGTTGTGTAGCAAGAACTGCCTGGCTCCGGATATGCTTTGGGCCATCTCATGCGGCTGATTTGCTGCAAGCGTATTCTTCAGTCGACAGAGGTGTTGCTCGAATACCTCGATTGCAGAAAGCAAGTTGACTGCGTTCATGGCACAGTAATCAGGTGCTACTCGCAAGTCAGATCTGGCAAGTCTTGTAGTATCTCGCAGTCCGGTCGCGGCAAGCTGTTGCACAAGCGGCAGCTCGCACGATGCTTGTTCAAAACTCATCGCCAGAGCTGCCGATACCACATACGGCAGGTGGCTCGAAAAGGATACGGCTTCGTCGTGTTTCGAAGAATTGACTATTAGAGGGCGAGCACCCGTCTCGCGTACAAGCGAACACACTGTTTCGAGTTTTTCTTCGGATGCGTTGCCTAAAGTCAGCGCCCAGACAGCGCCTCTGAACATATCGCAAGACGCATGCTCGAGACCTGCAGTATCCCGACCGGCCATAGGGTGTCCGCCAATATATGAGACTTGAGAGGGCAGTCCTTCGAGTATCTGCTGTTCTATGCAGTGCTTCGCACTGCCTACGTCTGTGAGTATGCTTCCAGGCTTCATTGAGTTCGCCGCCTCCAGCGCCACCTCTGGAATCGCAGAACACGGCACCGCGACCACCACAACGTCTGACTTCTCCGCCAGGCTCCGTACGTCCGGCATCATTTCACTCAGAATGGCTTGCTCGGCAGCCATGCGTGTCGTGTCCACGCTCGCGTCAAAGCCAACCACATTCCAGTTGTGTGAGTGCCTGAGCGCAAGCGCTATCGAGCCGCCTATAAGGCCAAGTCCAATGATACCTACAGTCTGGCTCATGAGCGCATTCTCCCCTTAGATATGCAAAAATCCCGTCCGGCAAGGGACGGGTTTGTTGTGGCCCGCGGTACCACCCTCGTTGGCAGATACCCACTCACTTAGGTACGGCCAGCAGCAAGCGGCTCTGGCGATACCTCCTCCCTTTTAACGGCGGGAGTCCCGCCTGAGTCTACTGCCGCCAGCTAGGGCGGGTTCAACCGGAAGCTCCGAGGTGTATTTCGCCAAATTCACCGGCCAGGTTTCACCAACCCCTGGCTCTCTGCACGGCTCCTCTGGGTACTTCTCCTCTTCATCGCAGTAAAGCACTTCTTCTACGTTTGATAGTCAATCTACCATGCGAGCGCTGGTATTGTCAACAAGAATCGGTTTATTT
>CAYQIY010000029.1:0-34630 GCA_964417635.1 uncultured Pseudomonadota bacterium
CTTGCAGGAGTTGCGGCCTCTTCTTCTCTTCTTCGCTGTCAAAGTCAGGATTATACAGTGTGCCGCAAGTCGAGTCAAACGCGAGCAGCAGGTAAACCCGGACCCAAAGCATAACAATAACACATGAGTATGGCACAACAACTCTTGGAAGGTGGTAGCAGGTGGAAATTCAAGCGTTCATACACACTTTGCAGCAAGAGAGAGTTATCGCGGTAATGCGCGCAATGACAGAAGATAAGGTAATGGAGGCTGCCAGAGCTCTTGCCAGAGGCGGTATTAAGATCATGGAGGTTGCGTTTTCTCACCCAGGAGCCGGTGAAGCGCTCAGAAGACTGTCGAGCGAGCCACTTCCAGGCATTCTGCTCGGCGCGGGCACAGTTACCAGCATCGACCTTCTCAAGCAAGCACTTGCTAGTGGTGCCAAGTTCATTGTCACACCGCACATAGTACCTGAAGTCATCGAGCACTGCGTCACATCGGGTATACCCGTCGTGCCCGGGGCGCTTACACCTACCGAAATCCAGAAGTGCGTACAGATGGGCGCGCCCGCAGTAAAAGTGTTTCCGGCCAGAGCAATGGGACCCGGCTACATCCGTGACCTTCGTGGCCCTTACCCAGACGCAAGACTCGTGCCCACCGGAGGAGTCGACAGCGCCAATGCAAGAGAATTCCTTGCCGCAGGCGCAATTGCAGTTGGTGCAGGTGGCGGCCTGTTCCGAAGCATGGGCGCATCACCTGAGCGTGACATCCAGGCAAATGCTGAGGCGCTGCTTGGCGCGCTGAGCGAATACCGTAAGGCGTAACAGGGAGCTGCTAACCATATAAAGGATGCCGTTTGCGTGCAGGTAAACCACTCCTTTGTATCCAAGTCTATCCTGAAACATCAAAGGCGCTTCCATACAGGTAAGCGCGTACCAGACAAGTACGGAGAGGGGCGGCGAACACATGAGTTCTTGGAGATCAAAGAGAGTGCTGCTTATTGCTCTTATTGGCACACTACTGTTGTTCTCGGGCCCAGCGCTTGCGCAGAGTCTACACGGTTTATACAACGGGTTCACAATCGCCAGACTGGTGATCGACGGCAGAGAAATTGCCTCGGACGTACCTCCGATTATCATGGATGGCCGCACGCTTGTGCCCATACGCGTTATATCCGAGAGTCTCGGCGCAGACGTTATCTGGGACGGAACAACATACACCGTCACAGTTGAGTCAAAGAGGAGCAGCACGGAGCAAAGAGACGGTTTCTACCTTACAGACCGCAACCTTGGTCTGATGACCGCATTTGTGGAGCTTTCGGATAGAGTGGGCACTCAATCTGCGCGGGCAGGTCACAAGTTTATGACTGTGATGCTCGTGCTCAAGAATTTCTCTCAGACAGATTTCTGGGTCGGTCCGGATACGTTCTGGGTCACAATTGGGGCTGATCGCTACGAGCACGTATCGGCAACCTACGGAAGTTCTGCCAGGCTTCAGGCGCAACTGCTGAACCCGGGCGATTACGCCGCAGGAGTCATCATCTTCGAGGTACCTCAAGACCGAAATTACGCGCTTACAACAGGGCATATGCTTTATCTAAATGAGAAGCCCATGATGCCACTTGTCATAGACTGAGGGCCAAGAAGTGTTTGAAAGGGCAGGAGACTTAGGAGTCGGGTCTTCCTGCCCTTCGCTATTTGACCAATACCAAGTCGACTCGCGCTTCGAGCACATCCACTTTGGCAACTTGAGACAAGACACGCTGGCCGGCCCGAAAGACCTGACGCGAGCGTTTTGCGAAGATACGCTGTCCGGCTTCGTCATAGGTGTAGAAATCGTCGCCAAGCGCAGAGATATGGATTAGACCGGACACACCGTTATCTAGCTCAACGAACGCGCCGAAGTAAGTCACGTCTGTTATAGTGCCCCAGAAAGTCTCGCCAAGGTTTCGCTTCATGTACTTGGCTTGCATCAGCTTCAGCGACTCACGTTCTGCTAGTTCCGCCTGGTACTCGCGCTCTGAACAGTGGTCGGCTGCGTCGTTTATACACGCCATCACTCTGGGATACAAATCAGGTTTCCATTCGGCATCGAGTATCATAGTCAGCACCCTATGAACAAGAAGGTCGGGGTAACGTCTTATCGGGGACGTGAAATGGCAGTACAGGGCAGAAGCAAGCCCAAAGTGACCAAGCCACGTACCCGAATACCGTGCCTTCTTAAGCGAGCGCAGAACCGCTTCTTGAACGAGCCGTTGCTCCGGTTTGCCGGCACACTCGCGCAGCACGCTCTGCACCGCCTTCGGGTGGGGGTTGGCGGTACCACGTACCCTATACCCAAAACGTTCAAGCAGAAGGTTCAAGTCTTCAAGGCTCGAGCTATCTGGGCGCTCGTGCACTCTATACATGCACGGCATTCCAAGATGGAACAGATACTGTGCCACCTGCTCGTTAGCTGCTATCATGAATTCTTCTATCAATCGTTCGGCCTCACCGCGTTCTCTGGGCATGAGCTGCTCTGGCTCACCGCGGTCGTCGAGCACGACTTTGTATTCGGTGATGTCGAAGTCAAGAGAACCTCTCTCCTGCCTTTTTGCCGCAAGAAGCCGTGCAAGGTCGCGCATCTTCAGCAGGCGGCTAGAGACCGAAGTCTCAAACTCAGAGTGCAGCCCTTCAAAGAATCTGTTCACGCCCGAGTAGGTCAACCTAGCACTCGATTTTATCGCGCTCTTCACAATCTCAGGCACGCCAGGCTCACCAGATCTGTCAAACGGTATGAAAACGCTTACGGTGAGCCGCTCTTCGTCAGGCATGAGGCTCGCGATATCCTCTGACAACGCCGAAGGAAGCATGGGGCATACCATACTGGTTAGATATACGCTCGTTCCACGATGCGAGGCAGCCCTGTCCAACGCGGTATTGGGCTTCACATAGTGCGACACATCGGCAATATGCACCCCAAGAATCCACCCAGATTCAGTATCTTCTATTGACACTGCATCATCAAAGTCTTTGGCGTCTTCTCCGTCAATTGTGACGACCAGATGTTGGCGCAGATCACGTCGTCTCTGGCGTTCTGCCTGCGCAACAGGCACTGCCACTTCATCTGCCTGACGCATAGCATCCGGCGTGAATTCGGCGCTGAATCCAAACCGCTCGAGTATGGCACGTTCGTCGACGCGTGTGTCTCCCGAAGCACCGAAGACTTCGAGCACTCTTCCTCTGGCGTCTCTTCCAACCGAAGCATATCGCTCGATATGCACGAGCACTCTATCACCGTCTTGTGCGCTGGCTGCATCACTATTCGATACAAATAGCCTGAAGTTATAGCGATGTTCATCTGGTCGGACTTCCCCGTACCCCCTGTGCTGGTAGTACACACCTGTCAGCTGTGTTGTCTTGCGCGCAAGCACTTTGGTCACTTGAGCACGCTTTGACCTAGAAGTGTTGACTCTTGGCTTTGCGAGCACTCTATCGCCGTGGACTGCGCCAGCCGTATCAGAAGCATCCACGAGCCATCTCTCACCGAGCGCAGTGTGTATTTCTGCCTCACCTCGATAGGTCATGCTGAGCGTCCCAGTTATGAGTCCAGCTCGTTCAGGCAGGCACACTCGACCGTTACCCATAGTGTGTATTAGGCCGTCTTTGGCCATAGCACGAAGAAGCCGGAGGAATCTGTGCGTGTCCTCCGGCGCAACATCCAACTTCGATGCCAGATCATGCGGCATAAGAGGCCTGTAGCCAGGCTTGGATACCGCTTCTAGCACTTCGTCTCTCCAGTTCAACTCTAAAGACCGAGCTCCTTGGATATTTTCTGCATAGCTCGTACCCCGACGTCTATGAACTCATCTAGTTCGAGTCCGAGCTCGCTGCATGCCTTTATGGTTTCGCGATTTGCGCCTCTGGCAAAAGCTTTCTCACCGAACCGTTTCATCACAAACTCGGCGTCAATCGCTCCGAGTTTCTTCTCAGGCGATACTAGTGCCGCAGCAACAATGAGACCGGTAAGTGGGTCGGCCGCATAAAGCGCCTTTGCCATAAGTGTGTCACGCGGAAGGCCGTGGTATTCGTTGTGCGACCTGACCGCATCGACTATCTCTTTGTCCAGCCCCATTTGCTGAACCATCTGGGCGCTCTCTAGGCTGTGAGTAGCCGGATCATCTTTTGTTGACTCATAATCAAGGTCGTGTAGCAAGCCTGCCATCGCCCAGCGCTCTTCGTCTTCACCGAACTTCCTAGCGAGCGATCTCATAACGGCTTCGACCGCAAGCACGTGCTTTTGCAGGTTCTTGTTCTTCAAGTTCTTCTTGACGTCAGAAAGCGCCTGGTCTCTACTGATCACTGTGCTTCATCTCCCCCAACGCCATCCGGGGCGCGTTCTTTGAGAAATCGGAAAACTGCTTCGAAAACGCACATCCTATTCTTCTCCAGCACCACAAGGTGAGAGCCTTCATCGACCCATACCACCTTCTTATCTTCTGCGCCAAGCAAGTTGCGAATAGTCTTCGCATCCTGTGGATCCACGACATCATCCTGCTTGGACTGGATCACAAGCACTGGCAATGTCACTATGGGTAACAGAGCCTCTACTCTGCTGGCATAATCGTAGAGACTGGACACACACGACATGGGCACCCGGTCACCCACAGATTCCTCCTGACCGGGCACGTTCCTGTAGCGCATCAGATGCGCTCGAAGCACCTGCTTCGACGCGAGCTTGATCGGTGTGTTTATCGCCACGACACCGGCCAAATCCAGCCCTGTAGAAGCCGCAAGATCAAACGCAATCAGGCCTCCCAGCGAAAATCCAACTAAGAATACCTGACTTACCTCTGCTCGCAATTCTTCAAGAGCATCCATGGCAGTCGCGCGCCATTCTTTCCAGCCCGCGCTCTCCATCTCGGACACATCCATGTGACCCGCCAGCACGGGACAAGTCACCGAGATACCTCGCTCCGCCAGGTACACGCCGAGCGGTTCCATCTCAGCAGGCGAGCCCGTAAACCCATGCAGCAAAAGGCAGCCGATATCGCCGCCTTTGATGCTGAATGCACCTGTTGATCTTTGCTTTACGCTCAAGGTGCTGCACGCTTCCTTTCTCTACATGAGAGAATGGGTCAGAATGAAAGCCGCAAACACTATAGATACCATAGATACCAGTTTTATGAGTATGTTCAACGAAGGGCCCGCGGTATCCTTGAACGGGTCGCCGACCGTGTCTCCAACGACAGCTGCCACGTGTGCAGACGAACCTTTGCCACCGTACGCCCCAGCTTCAGTGTACTTCTTGGCATTATCCCAGCTTCCACCCGCATTTGCCATGAAAATGGCAAGCACAAAACCGGTAGCCGTAGTTCCAGCAAGAAGCCCCATCACACCGTCTATGCCCAGAATAAGGCCGACCACAATCGGTGCAGCTATACCGACAAGAGTAGGCGGCAGCATCTCGCGCTGTGCAGAACGAGTACATATGTCGACACACGACGAGTAATCGGCGCGTGCCGAACCATCTGCCAGTCCCTTTATCTCCCTGAACTGCCTTCTTACCTCGACAACGACCTTCTGAGCAGCGTGTCCCACCGCGCTCATCGCCAGCGCGCAGAACACGAACGGAAGCATTGCCCCAATAAACAATCCGACCAACACCTGCGGATTCAGTATACTGAAGTCAAACACCACCTGAAGGTTGCGTTCACTCACTATCTTCTCAACATGGTCTCTGTACGCTGCAATCAGCGCCAGAGCGGTCAGCGCTGCAGAACCGATCGCAAATCCCTTGCCCGTAGCAGCTGTTGTGTTGCCCAGTGAGTCAAGTGCGTCCGTCCTTTCGCGCACCTCAGGAGGCATGTCCGCCATCTGCGCAATACCACCGGCGTTGTCGGCGACTGGCCCGTACGCGTCGGTGGCAAGAGTGATGCCAAGAGTCGAAAGCATGCCTATGGCGGCTACCCCTACGCCGTACAGTCCCAAGCTGTAGTTGTGCAGGCCACCAGTAAGCAGAAAACTCGCCAGGATAGTCACGCCGACCGTCAGAACCGGAATTGCCGTAGAAAGCATGCCAACGGCCATACCACCGATGATAACAGTTGCAGCTCCCGTTTGCGAGTTGGCTGCAACTTCAAGCGTCGGCTTGTAGCTCGCAGAGGTGTAGTATTCGGTGAAATATCCGATTAAGTTGCCTGCAAAAAGACCTAGCATAATAGCAGCGAATACTCCCAGATTCTCTGTGCCCAGAAGCGATCTCACAAGCACAAACGCGACAATGGCAACGATAAAACTCGAAGTATACACCCCGCGCCTGAGCGCCATCAATAGCCCTGCCTGGCTAGCACCCTCTCTGGCGTGCACAAAGAACGTACCGATGATCGATGCCACCACACCGGTAGCCGCGATACCCAGCGGCACCGCGATACCGTTTCCGCCAAGACCTGCTGCAACGGCGAGCGCCGCGCTTGCAATGATCGAACCCACATACGATTCGTATAGGTCTGCTCCCATGCCTGCGACGTCTCCGACGTTGTCGCCCACGTTATCCGCTATTACTGCAGGATTCCTGGGATCGTCTTCCGGTATCTGCTGTTCGACCTTTCCGACCAAATCGGCTCCAACATCTGCAGCCTTTGTGAAAATCCCGCCGCCAACTCGAGCAAACAACGCCATCGCACTGGCGCCCATGCCGAACATGAGCATCGCGCTTGAGATAAGCTGAACGCGCACACTCGGCTCCATGGCGCGGTAATACCAGTTAAGAAAATGGTACCAGAAGCTGAGGTCAAGAAGCCCGAGACCCACAACTGCAAGACCCATCACCGAGCCGCTCGAGAACGCAACTCGAAGGGCCTTATTGAGACTATCTTTTGCCGCAAATGCCGTCCTTGCACTGGAGCGAGTCGCCATGCTCATTCCTATGAAGCCAGCCAACCCAGAGAAAAAACCCCCGCTCAAGAACGCAAACGGCACGAAGATTATTATGTAACCCGCTCTTGCAAGCAACAGCAGGAGTACGAAAGTAACAGCAAAAAACACCGCCACCCCGGAATACTGTCTCCTCAGATACGCACGTGCGCCCTCACGTATTGCAGAGGCGATACCCACCATCTCTTTTGTGCCCTCACCGTACCTAAGTACGGCAAAGGCCATGTACCCGGCAAACAGAAGAGCCGCTGCCGAACCCAGCGGCGCAAACAATAGGAATGAGTTGGACATTTGTTGAGCCCCCAGAGGAACAGGTGATGTCGCTTGCTGGTATATATGGAAGTCTATTGATTCAATATTGTCAATGCCAGGGACGTAACCATGAAAACCACGGCCAGCACGGTGGTGGCTCGCCCAAGCACGTCATCGAGGCCTTTCTTCCGTCCAAACAAAGTCTCTGCGCCGCCGCCGACAGTACCCAGCCCCGCACTCTTGCCTGACTGCAGCACTATAGTGGCAATAAGTCCAATGCTGATAAGCAGATGGACACCTAGTATCGCGTTCTCGAACAAGACGAGCCCTCCCATGGCTTAGTGAACCTGATATATTTTAGCACACGACCTGCTCTAAGACAAACTTCTACCTGCTTCGCAAGCGCAAACTGCAAATAGGTGGCACAGATTCAGACCACCTATTTGCAAGCATTGTCGTTCTGGGTGCTTATCTACTGCCGAGTCACATACGCTGCTTGCGGTGTACGCCAAAAGACTCAACGCCCCGGAAAATAGCCGAACGCCCTAAGCTTTCTTCTATTCTCAGCAGCCTGTTGTACTTGGCCACGCGATCTGTCCTACACGGCGCACCTGTCTTTATCTGGCCGCCACCTGTGGCCACACAAAGGTCTGCCACCGTGAAATCTTCGGTCTCTCCGCTCCTGTGAGATATGATAAACCTGAATCCGGCATCTCTTGCCATGTTTATGGTGTCAAGTGTCTCCGTCACAGTACCTATCTGGTTCAGCTTGATCAGAATCGCGTTTATCGCGCCTAGTTCGATGGCACGTCTGAGTCTGGTTGGATTTGTCACAGTAAGGTCATCCCCAACAATCTGCACCTTGCTTCCGAGTCTCGACATCATCGTCTGCCAGCCTTCCCAGTCGTCCTCGGAGAGGCCATCTTCTATCGATATGAGCGGGTATTTTTCTGTCCAAGACTCGTACATGTCTATCATGCCATCTGCCGAAAGCGTCTTATCCTCCGATTCCAGGTAGTACTTACCGTCTTTGTACACCTCTGTGGCAGCCGGATCAATAGCGATGAACGCGTCTCGCCCAGGGGTATAACCCGCGGCCGAGATCGCATCCTGAATCACCCTGAGCGCGTCTTCATTCGAAGCAAGATTTGGCGCGAAGCCGCCTTCGTCTCCAACTGCGGTATTGAGTCGCTTCTGGGCGAGCAGTTTCTTGAGCGAATGATATATCTCCACCCCAATGCGAAGAGCAGACCTGAACGAATCTGCTCCAGCAGGCACGACCATAAACTCCTGCAGGTCTACACTGTTTTCGGCATGCTTTCCGCCGTTTATAACATTCATCATAGGTACCGGCATCACTCTCGCAGTAGCACCGCCGAGGTACGCATATAAAGGCAGGTCAAGATACAACGCAGCCGCGTGTGCAACCGCCATGGATACTCCTAGTACAGCGTTCGCCCCTAGGTGGGACTTGCTTGGTGTGCCGTCCAGTTCAATTAACGTGGCATCCAGGAAAGATTGGTCGGTCGCATCCATGCCTATCACCTGAGGCCTGATGAGTGTCATCACGTTCTCCACTGCCTTAAGCACGCCTTTTCCCATGTAGCGGCTGTTATCAGCGTCACGCAGTTCAAGCGCCTCGTATGCTCCTGTCGAAGCACCGGAGGCCACTATTGCAGTACCGATCGACCCGTCCTCAAGCATCGCGTCGACTTCAATCGTTGGGTTTCCTCTCGAATCCAGCACTTCTCTGGCTTTCAGATCTACTATCGTGCTCAAGTGCCATCCCCCTGTGCGCTATGTCTGTCAACACCAGGTCACGGCCTGTCATTTCCTCAGGCTTTCCGACTCCAAGCAGATTGAGAAGTGTCGGTGCCACATCACTCAGGCATCCATCTTCTCTCATCATCGCATTCGGTGTTCTCGGATCCACCAGTATACACGGCACGCGGTTCTTGGTGTGCGCCGTAAACGGCTCACCGTTCTTCCTCATCTTCTCCACATTTCCGTGGTCTGAGACCAAGAGCGCCGTTCCACCACTATCCAACACAACCTGCATCAGTTCTCCAACAAGCTTGTCCACGGTTTCCACTGCGCGAACAGCAGCTTCAATGTTGCCGGTGTGCCCCACCATGTCCGCGTTCGCAAAGTTCACGATTATCGAGTCGTATCCAGAGTGCACCCCCCTGATCGCTTCTTCAAGTACCTTAGGAGCACTCATCTCTGGCACGAGGTCGTATGTCGGTACTTTCGGAGAAGGAATCAGTATGCGATGCTCACCCTTAAATGGGGTTTCCTCCATGCCGTTGAAGAAGTACGTAACATGCGCGTACTTTTCGGTTTCGGCAACCCTGAGTTGTGTCAAACCAGCCTTCGAGACTACTTCACCAAATGTGTTCTTGATAAACTGAGGCGCAAACGCGGTCGGTATACTGAGCGCCTCATCATATCTTGTCATTGCCGCAAAGAACACCGGAAACCGTCCGAGAGGGCGTCTGAGCTGCGGCACTCTCTCATCAACGAAAGCATGCGTTATCTGACGTGCTCTATCGGCGCGGTAGTTGTACATGATAACACTATCGTCGCGCCTTATCGGTCTAGACAGCCCGGGACTCTCAGCGATCACCGTCGGAAGCACGAACTCATCTGTTTCTCCACGGTTATAAGCCATGCTCACGGCGGCTTCGGCGGTCGGGGCGTGTAACCCCCTTCCGATAACCATCGCGTTGTATGCCCGCTGAGTGCGATCCCATCGCGCATCCCTGTCCATCGCATAGTACCTACCCATAACGGTACCGACAGCGCCAACGCCCTGTTCTTTGAACACAGCCTCGAGAGCTCGAATGCTTTCTAGGGCGCTCTTTGGTGGAGTATCTCTGCCGTCTAGGAAACAGTGAACATATACTTGCTTAAGCCCGTGCTGCCGCGCCATCTTGATGAGTGCAAAGCAATGCTCCTGATGGCTGTGAACTCCGCCCGGCGACAGAAGACCCATTATGTGTAGTGCAGTTCCGCGTGCTTTAGAATGTTCCATAGCTGTGGACAGCACCGAGTTTTCGAAAAACGTGCCATTTTCGATAGATCTGGTGACTCTTACGTAGTCCTGGAAGACCACTCGACCTGCTCCCATAGTAAGGTGGCCGACGTTTGAATCACCTGCCTGTCCCGGCATCAATCCGACAGACTCGCCGTCCGTCCTGAGAGAGCAACTGGGCCATTTCTGTATCAGACCGCGGTACACAGGCAGATGCGCTATGTCCAGAGCATTGGACGGTGACGCCTCAGGACCAAGGCCCCAACCGTCCAAGATAACTAGTACAACTGGTTTCGTCATTATCTGCTCTTCTTTCGCTAGAACGTTGTTTTTGTCCTACACTCTTTTCGAAAGCGCGCTGTTCACAAGTCCAGCAAATCCCTCAGGTTCGAGACTTGCACCCCCTACAAGCGCACCGTCAATATCGGCAGACTGCATGAAATCGGCTATGTTATCCGCGTTCACGCTTCCACCGTACTGCACACGGATTCGCTCTGCCGAAGCGTTCTCAAACATCTCGGTCACTAGCATCCGCAGCTCACTCGCGACAGCCAGTGCGTCTTCAGCAGTCGCAGGAGTTCCGCTGCCTATCGCCCACACCGGTTCGTACGCAACAACGATGCGCGCAAGATCTTGAGCTCTTACTTGAGACAGAGCCGCCCGCGCCTGTCGCCGGACCACTTCGCGAGTCATCTTCTGCTTTCTTTCTGCCAGCGTTTCGCCCACGCACACTATGGGCGATAGTCCTGCGCGAAGACAAGCAGCAGTCTTCTTGGCGACAGTATCATCTGTCTCACAGAACATCTGGCGTCTTTCGGAGTGTCCGACTACGACGTATTCACAACCAAGGTACGAAAGCATCTGGGTAGAGATCTCACCTGTGAAAGCACCGCTCTTCTCCCAGTGCACATTCTGTGCTCCGATCTTAACCTTGGTATGCCCAAAAATCCGATGGCACGTTTCAAGAGACACAAACGGAGGGCATATGACAACTTCAACCCGTTCGTCGATATCTAGCCTGCAGAATCGCTCGCCGAAATCGGAAGCCTCTGCTGTGTGTTTGTTCATCTTCCAGTTGGCCACAATTATGGGCTGTCTCACCGTCTGGCCTCCTGTCTATCCATCAGTATGTCAACTCCGGGCAGCACTCTACCTTCTAAGAACTCAAGTGAGGCTCCACCACCGGTGGACAGGTGAGTTATCTTATCTGACACGCCCGCCTTCTGCACTGCTGCAAGCGAGTCTCCGCCACCGACCACGCTCATCGCCGATGATTTTGCGACAGCCAGCGCCACACTCGTCGTGCCTTCGCTGAATGCATCTATCTCGAACACTCCAAGCGGCCCGTTCCAAAACAGCGTACGTGCCGCGCATATCTTCTCCGCAAAAGCAGAGCGAGTTCTTGGCCCTATATCGAGTGCTTTCCAGCCCTGCGGCACATCACCTTTAACTACCTGCACCGCTGAGTCTTGAGACACCTGCTGCGCAACGACCATGTCTTGCGGAAGTAGCAGTTCGACACCTGCGTCTTGCGCCAGGCGCATAATCTCCAGAGCGTCTTGGAACCTATCGGGCTCAACAACAGAGTCTCCCATGTTGGCTCCAGATGCTGCCAGCATGGTGTTTGCCATACCTCCGCCTATAAGTAACGTATCTACCTTGGAGAGCAGGCTTTTTAAGACTCCTATCTTATCTTTTACTTTGGCTCCGCCTATCACCGCAACAAATGGCCTTTCGGTGCTTGCCAGCAGCCTGCCGAGCATCTCAAGTTCTTTTTGCATCAGCAATCCTGCGACCGCAGGAATGTAGCCTGCAACACCTGTGGTCGACGCATGTGCACGGTGGGCCGCACCAAACGCATCGTTGACGTACAGATCTGCAAGCGATGCGAGCTCTCTTGCAAACTGCGAATCGTTGGCTTCTTCGGCCGCGCAGAATCTCAAGTTTTCAAGCATGGTCATCTCGCCGGGCTGCATCTTTTCGGTCTTACGCATCGTCTTTTCTGACGGAGGAAGCGGAAGCACGCTGACTGTTGTGCGCATCAGTTTGCCCAGATGCTCTGCAACGGGCTGCAGACTTAGCTCGGGCCTGACCTGTCCCTTGGGCCGGCCCAGATGTGAGCACAGCACAATGCGCGCATTTCGTTCTCTCAGGTATTCTATCGTCGGAATAGAAGCGCGTATCCTAGAGTCATCGCCAACCGCACCCGATTTCAGAGGTACGTTGAAGTCAACACGCATCAGCACTCTCTTGCCATTAACGTCAACGTCTCTGACACCCTTCTTCTGCATGTCTGTCACCGGCCTCAGCGTTTCATCAAGAACTCAACTGCGTCCACGAGCCGACACGAGTAACCCCACTCGTTGTCGTACCATGCGACAACTTTGACCATGTTATCGCCGATGACCATAGTCGAGTCGAGATCAACAATAGATGAATGAGGGTTCGCCTTGTAGTCTATCGACACAAGCGGTACGTCGCTTGCACCAAGAATGCCCTTCATGCGTGTGGTAGCATCGACAAGTGCGGCATTAACGTCGTCTTTTGTGCAGGCCTTTTCCGTCTCGACCACCAGATCAACCAGTGAGACTGTGGGGGTAGGTACCCTCAGTGCAAATCCGTTGAGTTTGCCTTTTAGCTCGGGAAGCACCAGCGATATCGCCTTGGCTGCACCTGTGGTGGTGGGTATAATCGAAAGCGCACCAGCCCGCGCTCTCCTGATGTCTTTGTGCTGAAAGTCTAGTATCACCTGATCATTGGTGTACGCGTGAACGGTGGTCATGAGACCTTTTACGATACCGAACTCATCGTTGAGCACCTTTGCCACCGGTGCAAGACAGTTGGTGGTGCATGATGCCATAGAAACCACGTGATGTTTCGCTGGCTCATACGAGCCATCGTTGACACCCAGAACCAACGTCACATCTTCACCTCTTGCAGGCGCACCAATAAGCACCTTGTGTGCTCCAGCGCCCTTTATATGTTCTCTAGCCTTCGCGGCATCGGTGAACCTGCCGGTTACCTCAACGACCACATCGACGCCCATTTGCTTCCATGGTAGCGCCGCCGGGTCTTTTTCAAAAAGCATCTCCACACGCTTTCCGGCCACAAGAATGTGGTCGTCTCCGGGCGTTACTTCTTTGTCGAAGATACCGTAGTTCGAGTCGTACTTCAACAGATGGGCGCGGGTGTTGATGTCATATAGGTCGTTTACCGCGACCACTTCAACACCTGGCCTGCCGGCGGCGGCTCTCAAGAAACGCCTACCGATACTACCAAACCCGTTGATCGCCACTCTTACTGCCAATTCAGTTGCCTCCTCCTGTGCGCGTCAAAATGACATGGTTATTATGCCCCCAAAACGCGGGCTCTCAAAGTGGTTCTCCTACATAGATGGAAATCCTGCCCATCTAGAAAGGGCTATGCCTCAAGGATTATTCTCTTGGCGGATACGTCTGTGGAGATTACATGAAGCGCGGTACAATGCTCTACCATGTCACGTACCTGTTGCTGCGCGGTCTCTAGCACAGTAAATGGCCTGCATCCTTGCAGTAACCAAACATCCAAGTCTATTTCGACGCCTTCTTCGGTGCTGGATACCACAACTTTCCTGACGCGTGCGATGCCCGCGACGTCTCGGCAAGACTTGACAGCTATAGCACCGACAACAGAGTCGGCGATGAAGAACTTGCCGAGCGAGCTCCACGTCGGTCTTACGACAGACTTTTCGATCACCAAATCGTCCGTCTGGCTTGTGCGCTTTGGCAGAAGAAAGCGCAGCGGGTCAACCAGGTATCCGGAAAATGTCTTCTTGACCTCGAGCGTGGGCGCTGGTATTACATGCTTGCCCTGCTCCTTTCGTATCTTAATGGCGCGTCGAATTTCGTCCTGAGACGCAATGTCCCGGATATCTATGTACTGCTCTGGAAGCGGAAGGTCAAGTGCCTCTGTTATCCTGTTTACCATAGTACGCGAGGTCCCGAGCACCAGAAGTCTCTCAGGCTGAATCTCATTCACGCACTGCTTGACCTTCTCGGCGTGCGACGCGTCCGCAAAAATCGCTCTTCTAACCGCAGCCAAGCGCGAAGGTTCTCGTTTGGCCGAAGTGCCTGCAAGGATCTTGCCATCTCTTATTACGAGCCCATCGTCGACGATCAGGTCTATGTCAAGTTCGTTTGCGAGCAGCGATGCCCGGTGGCTCTTACCACTGCCACTTTGTCCCACAAGTGCGAAAACCTGCATGCTGTTGTTTCCCACCCCAACTTTCGGCTGATAAGGCTAGTATTCTCCTGTACGCTTTGTTATCCTCCAAATCCGGACAGTCGTAAAGGGCTCCTCACAAGAGCCCTCTACTCTGAATTCTCCCAGGATTACCTGGTTATTTGGCTGTCGACCGGCCTGGAGGGATCAAGACCTCCGATCTTGGCCTTCTGTTTATCTTCCTGCAGTCCAGCACGAATCTCGTCAGCCACTTCCTGCATGAACCTGTTCATGTCCAACACCGCCAGCCCACTTTTTACAGGGCTGTGCGGCAGATTTGAACGACCTTGCTGCATAGACTCACCTCCGCGGCTCTGCTATTTCATATGCTTTCCCCGCGGATACGTTTTAGACTAGCAAAACAGACCTAACATACCTATAGCAGGCTCTTTAATCCCGTAATAGCTCGTTTCGCATTCTCGTTGCCGCTCTTATCAGCCACTTCGTATAACAAGTCTGCTTCTTCTTGACTCACCATTTCCCTGAGTAGACCAATTGTGCTGAGTGCAAAATTTGGATCTTGCTCCATTCCTTTGCCCCACTCGCCGACAGCATCCTGAGGCCTATTGTCTTTGAGCATGGCGACTCCGTGAATGAACCGCGCACGAGTGAACTCAGGAGCCATATCCAGCGCCTGTTTGGCGCTCCAGAGCGCCTCTTTGACTTTGCCCCCTCTTAGGTACGCTTCCGCCAGCGACGAGCGCCATTCGGGGTTCTGCTCGTCAATAGACACAATCGTCTTCCACTGCTCAATCGCCGCGTCAACATCTCCTCTCATAAGGCTTGTTGCGGCGAGGTTACGCCTCGAATTGATATGGTTTGGGTCGATTTCGAGCACAGACTTCCATTTGCCTATTGCCTCGTCTATCTTGCCCTCCTGAGCAAGTCCAAGCCCCAAGTCATATATGGCGCTTGTGTGTTTCGGCTGGAGTTCAATAGCTTTTAGCCATTGCTCTTTTGCCGCTTTCTGATCGCCTTTGACAGAGTACACTTCTCCAAGCACAACCTTGAAGTCAGGGTTGTTCGGGAAGTCCTCCGCAAGCGACGCATATACGAGTTCGGCATTGTCGTAGTCGCCTTTGGTCAGATAGGCAAGCCCCAGAGTGTTTCGTATCAGCATATCTTTGGACAAAGCAAGCGCCTTCTGGCACTCTTCAACACATTCATCGAAACGACCCAAAGAAAGCAAAGTGGCGGCTATGGCGTGCCGTGCTTCGATGTCGTTAGGGTTCAGTGACACCGCCTTCTGCCACGCGGCTAACGCCTGATCACGCATTCCCTTCCCGATGAACGCTTTGCCGAGTCCTACGTGAATTCGCGGGTTGTACGGCTGTATCTCAACCGCGCGCTTGTACTCCATCAGCGCAGCATCTATCATGCCCTTAAGCAGGTAGACCTGGCCCATGAAGTATCTTGCCATAGCGTGATTCTTGTTGAGCCGAACCACGCGTTTCCACTGGTCAAGTGCTTCGTCGAGCATGTGCTTGTCTGCGTACGCGATCCCAAGTGCATAGTTCGCATCGACATGTTTAGGGTCTAGGTTCAACACTTCAGTGAACTGTGCAATCGCTTCATCTATCATACCTTTATGCATATATGCAAGACCAAGCTTGTTGCGGGCCGCTATGTTCCTTGGGTTCTTCTCTAGAGACTGCTTACATGAAGCAATAACCTCATCTGGATTCTCCGGACCTACACTCACTCCAAAACCCCCTCAATGCAATTTGCCGTTAGCCAACATCTTCTGGTGAACCAGGCAAATAACCTCCTGCACACACAAAATCGGGGCGGCGCGAGTAGTATTACCCACGTCCGCCCCAGCAACATTCGCACGCTCAGTCGTGCTTGCGCCCCCTAACTATCTCCGCCGCAACCTGCAACTGTTCGGCGGTTCGAAGCGGGCCGGTTCCGCCATGGGAGTTGCGCCTAGCAACGCTCGTTTCGACCTTTATGAGATCGAACACGTCAGATTCAAACAACTCGCTTGCCTGCTTGTAGTCCTCAATGCTCAATTCGTGAAGATACTTGGCTTCTTCTATGCATTTTGCCACGAGTCTGCCGGTGATTTCGTGCGCTTTCCTGAAAGGCATGCCGCGAGCCGCTAGATAGTCGGCCACGTCAGTTGCGCACGAGAAGTCATTTTTCGCCGCAAGCAGCATCTTATGAGTGTTCACCTTCATTGTGCTCACAACTGCCGCCATGAGAGCAAGGCATGCGCCCACAGTGTCAACTGCGTCGAAAAGCCTCTCCTTATCTTCTTGCATGTCACTGTTGTACGCAAGAGGTGTACCCTTCATCAGAGTTAGAAGCGACATGAGGCTGCCGTACACTCTGCCAGTCTTGCCTCGAATTAGTTCTAGCACGTCGGGATTCTTCTTCTGAGGCATTATCGACGAGCCGGTAGAATACGCATCGTCCATTTCCACGAAGCCGAATTCGGTGGTTGACCATAGTATGAGTTCTTCCGCCAGTCGGGACAGATGCATGGACGTCACAGCGCAGCAAAACACAGTTTCAATCAGGTGGTCTCTGTCACTTACAGCGTCCATGCTGTTAGAGTACAGTTCGTCAAACCCGAGTTCATCTGCCACCACCCGTGGGTCGATGGGAAAGGTTGTGCCCGCAAGCGCACCTGCCCCAAGAGGCATCGCATCCGCTCTCTTAGAGCAGTCGCAAAACCTTCCGTAGTCTCTCTCCAGCATGAAGAAGTACGCAAGCATGTGATGCGCAAACAGCGTTGGTTGCGCACGCTGCATGTGTGTATACCCGGGCATTATGGCATCTCGGTGACGATCCGATACCTCTACTATTGACCGCTGAAGCGCGGTTACCGCCTGCTTTAGATGATCGCATGCAGCCAACACGAACATGTGCTCATCCAGCGCTATTTGGTCGTTGCGGCTTCTCGCCGTATGCAGTTTGCCTGCGACAGGCCCTACAATTTCGTGCAGACGCTTTTCTATGTTGAGGTGTAGGTCTTCGAACTCAATACGCCACGGAAAAGTATCTGACTCAATCTCCTGTTTGATCTCAACCAGCCCGTTTTCAATGAGCTGTGCATCTTCTTCAGGGATTATGCCTGTCTTTGCGAGCATCCTGACGTGCGCTATGCTGCCCGCAATGTCCTCGCGGTAAAGCCTCCTGTCAAAAGAAAGGGAGGAGGTAAACTCCTCCGCTATCTTGCTGGCAGGTTTGGAAAACCTCCCGCCCCATAGTTTCATTCTGTCTGTCCTCCAAACACAATTGTTAGTCGCTGGCCAGTTTCTTCTGCTCCTGACCCTTATCTTCCTTCGTGACTTTTGCGTGTACCCGTGTCGGCAATCCCCAGACATCGATGAAACCCTTTGCGGCCTTGTGGTCAAATGCGTCCTGCTTATCATAGGTTGCAAGGTTGTAGTCGTAGAGGCTTGAGTTAGACTTTCTGCCGACGACTATAGCCTGCCCTTTCTGCAACTTCACCTTGACCGTGCCTGACACATTCTGCTGTGTTGTGTCCACAAACGCGCCGATTGCGTTCATGAGCGGTGAGTGCCACAAACCAAAGTACGCCAGTTCAGCGTATTTCTGCTCCAGAATCGGCTTGAAATGAGCGGTCTCTCGCGGAAGCGTCAAACCTTCAAGCGCCTTATGCGCCGCAATAACCACGGTGGCGGCAGGCGCCTCATATATCTCACGTGACTTGATGCCCACAAGCCTGTTCTCTACGTGGTCGATTCGGCCGATTCCGTAACCTCCGGCTATCTCGTTGAGTGTCTGCAACAGTTCAACTCCACCCATTACCTTTCCGTCGAGTGCAACGGGAATGCCCTTTTCGAACGCGATTTCAACGTATGCTGGCTCGTCAGGGCTATTAAGTGGGTTGACAGTCCACAGGTATGCATCCTCAGGTGGCTCAACCCAAGGATCCTCGAGCACGCCACACTCTATGCTTCGGCCCCAGAGGTTCTGGTCGATGCTGTAGGGATTCTGCTTGCCTACCGGCACCGGTATACCTCGTTCTTTTGCGTACTCTATCTCATCTTCTCGTGACATCGGCCATTCTCTTACTGGAGCTATCACTTTCAGGTTCGGTGCGAGCGCTCCAACCGAAACGTCGAACCTTACCTGGTCATTGCCCTTACCGGTACACCCATGCGCAACAGCCTGAGCGCCTTCTTGTTCGGCAACATCAACAAGAATCTTGCAGATAAGAGGACGCGACAGTGCAGCAGATAGAGGATACACACCCTCATACAGTCCATTGGCTTTCACTGTTGGCCATACGTACTCTTTCACGAACTCTTCTTTCGCGTCAGCAACGTACGACTTTTTCGCTCCTATCTTGAGCGCCTTTTGCTTGATAAACTCGAGATCCTTGCCCTCGCCCACATCAACTGCGAGGCATATCACTTCCATGTTGTACTTGTCCTGAAGCCACCTTATGCAGACTGAAGTATCGAGCCCTCCAGAGTAAGCTAGCACTACCTTGTCCATCAGGATCCCTCCCTTAGTATCGAGCATGATTATACACCTATGCTGCATTCATATGCAACACCTCGGAAGAAAATTATTGTGCGAGAGCAAAGCAAATGCAGGCCAAAAAAAGGAAAGAGGCGCTGGTCGCGCCGTCGAGATGTCAGCTGTGTCTTTACCGTCAGTTGCTACCTGCCAATAACCCTATAGGTGAATTGCCTGTACACACTCAAAAACCAGTCGATGGAGCCCAGCAAAGCGTCACGCGCCTGTGCGAGCGGGCTGTCTATGAGCACCACGCGCCCGCTCACGTGCGATCCAGAACCTCTGGTTACACTGCCGCGTATGACCCGGACATCGCCTTCTACTCGGCCGTCTATCGTGACGTCTCCGTCCAGCACTGTCAGGTTCCCTCTTACCACCACGCCTGACGGTACACTCACATCACGTCCCGAGACACTTATTCTAACGGTTGGATCTGTAGAAAGCACTCGCGCCGAAGATGAGTCTACCGTAATGAACAAGTTCAAGAAGCCGAACAACAGCACCACGGTAGCCATCACAGCAGCACCACGCGTCCATGCGCACAATACCGAAAACCATCCGCGGCTTCTGCTACGGCTCTCAGACACTGCGTCCTGCGTACGCTCTCTGCGAGCCCTTTCCATCACTCTCTCGGTGAACCAAGGTGGAGATGTAACGTCACCCAGCGCGTTAAGCGACCCCGCAAGATCTTGCATGAAAAGCAACCGCTCTCTGCAGCCCGGGCAGCTCTCTACATGCTCTCTCAGGCTTGCCGAATCCCCACGACTACTGCGTCCATCGATGTGTTCTTGCATGATTCTGGATGCCTGTTTACAGTCCATCTAACGCTGCGCCTCCCCGGCCATATCAGCGTCAAGCCTATATTCCGCCTGCACTCTTGCTCTGAGTATCTCACGTGCACGAAATAACCTTGTCTTCACGGTGCCCAGCGGGATGCCTAGTACGCTCGCGATCTCATCGTAAGACAGGTTGTTCACATGTCTTAACACGACCACAGCCTTGTACGATGGAGACAGCCCTTCTATGGCCTTCTCTATGGCTGCCTTGAGTTCGGCCTGGATGATCTTCGCTTCAGGACCGTCGCCTTTGTCTGGCAGTTGAATGTACACGTCGTTGTCTGGCCCTTTTGGTGAATCCACGGATATGGCGCGCAGTTTGCGCTTTCTTAGATAGTCTATGGCAAGGTTCGACGTTATGCGGTACACCCACGAAGAAAACTTGTCTCCAAGACGAAAACTGTCGATCGCACGATACACGTTTATGAAAGCCTCTTGCGCGATGTCCTCGGCTTCTTCGTGGCGCCCAACCATCCTATAAGCGAGTGCGTAAACCCTTGCTTTGTAGCGTTCTACGAGCGCTGCAAACGCATCTTCGTCGCGGGCCTTGCACAGCCTGATCAGCTCATCGTCCGCGAGCTGGGCATAGGCCTTACGGGCCATCGTAAATACTCTCCTTCCCGCTTCTACGCTACTGGAGATAGATAAGTTTCACCGAGGCAGCCACAACTCATCCCCGTCTTAAGACACGTGCTGGTTACTTGCTCACCTGTAGGAACATGCGAGTGGCCTTCTTAAGCGCCTGTCTGGACTGCTCGTCACCGATTTCGGGGCCGAGACACTCTTCCAGATGAGAAGCAATAAACGCCATGCATGCCTTGTTTACGGCTGCTTTTAGCGCAGCCAATTGTACCACGATATCGTCACAATCGCGACTCTCTTCTATCATCCGCGCTATACCGCGTGCCTGTCCTTCTATTTTGCGTAGCCTGGCTACGAGCGCCGCTGATCCGGTGCATGCTGAGGTCAGAGCGATTACCTCCAGTGTACAGACATACATACCCTACCCCGTATCATACCCGATTGACGAACTGGACCGCAACGCGCTTACAGATAACGAAATCGGCTACTCCCGCTTCAACCTGGGGTCAAGCGCATCGCGCAGCCCGTCACCGAACAGATTGAAGCCAAGCACCATGAGCATTATCATGAGGCCTGGGAACAGCGAGTACCACCACGCAGTGTGAATGTAGCTCCTCGCGTTGTTTAACATGAAACCCCATTCAGGTGTCGGCGGCTGCGCGCCGAGTCCGAGAAAACTCAGAGCCGCAGACCCGAGGATACTCGAACCGAGCGTCAGACTCGACAACACTATTATGGGAGCGAGCACGTTTGGCAGAACGTGCCTGAGCAGCAGAGTGGCGTCCGAAGCTCCTACCGCTCGCGCTGATTCAACAAACTCCTTCTCTCGTATGGATAAGACCGAACTTCGCGTAACACGGCAGTAGCCAGGTATACCGCTCAGGCCCACCGCTATCATTGTGTTGCGCAACCCCGGTCCGAGGATGGATACGATGCCTATCGCGAGCAGAAGGAATGGGAACGCCATCCACAAGTCAACTAGCCTCATTACCACGGCGTCGATTCTGGGCCAGAAACCGGCTGCAAGCCCAAGTGCGACGCCGCATGTACCGGATATCACCACGGCAATGAGTCCAACGCTTGTGCTTATCCTGGCACCATACATCAGACGGCTCAGTATGTCCCTACCGTGCTCGTCTGTACCCATCCAATGGCGTGCGTTGGGGGGTCTCAGCCTCGAGGTTTGGTCCATCTCAAGCGGGTCTATGGGCGCAAGCCACGGAGCAAGTAATCCCACCGTAACGAAAAACAAGATCATGATTAGTCCCAAACACGCACCTCTGTTCCTGCGCAGAAGTTTCCAGGCCGGACACACAGATGAGTGTAACGATTTTGGGTGATGCACCATGCAGATCATCCTTACTTGTACCGAATGCGAGGATCTAGCAGCGAATACACAATATCCACGACGAGGTTTACACAAACGAACACGAGCGACATCACTAGTACAACACCCTGTGTTATTGGGAAGTCTCGCCGGTTTATGCCGTTTATGGCGAGCTGCGCTATACCGGGTAGTGCAAATACGGTCTCGGTTATTATGGCACCACCTAGAAGAGACCCAAAATCCATCCCAATTAGGGTTACGACCGGTATCAGCGCGTTCTTCAGGCAATGCCTGTATATGACTGCACGCTCGCCGAGCCCTTTTGCCCTTGCGGTGCGTACGTAGTCCTGGCGTAGCACTTCAAGCAACGTCGAGCGCGTCATCCTAGCGATTCTTCCGCCAGACAACAGACCCAACGTGATGCAAGGCAGAATAAGCGACGTCCATCCTTCGTATCCAGATATCGGCACAACGTCGAGCCTTACGGCAAATATGTACATGAGAATCAGCGCCAGCCAGAAAGATGGTGTGGACACCCCAATAAGAGCCCCGATCATCGCCGCATTATCCCAGATGCTGCCGTGGTTTAAAGCCGCAGTTATTCCAAGGCCCAGGCCGATCACTATCTCAACGCACACTGCAGCAATCGCAATCTTAAGCGTCAGCGGAAACCTGGCTGCTATCTCTTTCGAGATGTCTCTGCCTGTCAGCATAGACCTACCGAGATTACCCCTTGCCGCGTTTGACACGAAGCTCAAGAACTGCTCGGCAAGCGGTCTATCCAGACCAAGCGTCGAGCGCAAGGCGGCGACAGCCTCTGGAGTGGCATGCTCTCCTAGCACCAGATACACCGGGTCACCTGGAATTGCGTGCAGCATCAAGAACACGAGCAAGGTCACCCCGAGTAGAACAGGCACAGATGCCAATACCCGCCTCAACATGTACGTGTACGACATTTGCAACCCCCTAGCACCCAAATCCCAGGGAGCACTTGCTCCCTGGGACCTAGTTCAGTTATTGCTCTTGCGACGCCTATTCTGTCAGATACAGGTCGTTGATCAGTATGGAACCATTGAACGAGTTTATCTTTACGTTAGAAACCCTCTTGCTCCATCCCTGAATTGACTGCGGGAAGTACAGCACGACCCACGGACACTCTTCTGCCAAGAGCAATAACACCTCGTCATACACAGCAAGCCTTTCTTCCATCGGGATCAGCGAGCGTCCCAACTCCAAGAGTTCTTGCAGCCTTTCGTTTACGAAGTGCATCCGCGTTCCACCCTGGTTAAACAGGTGGAACAGTATGTCGGGGTCATACCAGCCGTACTGCCACAGCAGCGTCTCATGCAACCCTTTTGGAGTATCACTCGTAAGGCGTGCCTGCTCGACGATTTCGATCTTGAGCTCCACACCTGCTTTGGCCAGGTCGTCAAGCAACATTTCGGCTACACGGATATCCACAGGGTTATTGACAATCCATATACCCACCGACAATCTCTTTCCGTCTTTGGCGAACACACCGTCATCACCGAGCACCCAGCCAGCTTCGGCCAGCAATTGCTTGGTTCTTTCCGGATCATAGGGGTACATTTCGCTCAGGTGCTGCTCCATCTCATCGGTGTAACCCGATATGCTCGGTGGAAGTCCGCTCCACAGAGGTTCGGCAAGTCCCTCAAGCGCGAACTCGGCGATGGCGTGCTTGTTGATCGCATACTGCATGGCCTGCCTGACCCTAATGTCCTCCCAAGGCCACTTCTTTGCGTTGAACCCCCAGTACCTGATGCCATTTGACGGATACTGGATTACCTGCACATCTTCATTCTCTGTAAGCCGCTTAACGTGCTGAGGCGGCACTGCAATGTAGTCAATCGTACCCTTTTCGAGTTCAAGCAGCCTTGTGGCTTCGTCAGCTATGAACCTGAACTTGATGGCTTCGATATTGGGCGAACCCTGGTTCTCCCAGTAACCCGCGGCCCATTTGTAATCCTCGTGCCGGGTTACCGTAAGATGCGACCCAGGAACATACTCCAACAGTTTGAACATGCCTGTCCCGCACGGATTCTGACCGTAGTCATCTCCATGCTCTTCCACACACACCGGACAGAACGGAGCTCCGAAGGCAGTCCCAAGAAAATTCCAAAGCGCTGCGTCCACAGCTTTCAGATGAAAACTTATGGTGTAGTCATCGTCCACAACTGCCTCACGCACTGCGTTTACCATGTGCAGATTGGCAGAGGGATTTTCGTCGTTCAGCATGCGGTCTATGCGATACTTAACCGCGTGCGCGTCGAACGGGTGACCACAATGGAACGTCACGTCCTCGCGAAGTTGGAACGTCCATACGAGCCCATCATCAGATACTTGCCAAGAAGTGGCAAGCCTGGGGCTGATGTTGCCGTCCATGTCTTTGTCAACAAGGCTGTCGTAGAAAATGGACTGTGTTATCTCGCACCAGGTTGTCCTGTCAAGATCGAACGTTGGCGGGTCGTTCACGACAGCCATTACAAGTGTGCCTCCGCGCGACGGACCAGCAGGTGTCACGGCTGCTGGAGGCTGTGTGGGCTTGGGCGCGCAGCCGCTAGACAAAAGCAGCGCTATGCACGCCAGCGAGATACCAATACGTGCTCTTCTCAAATGGATCCTCCTCTTTCCTCAGAATGTCATAACACTAGTACCTGTTGGCCTTTCTATTACGCTTCTTATCTGGCCATGGTACTTCGTCTCGAAACCCCAAAGTCCTGTCGCAATTGCGCGTTATTTATGCTTTGGGGTATTTGTATCTTATGCTATTTCTTAGTTCTGAGCAAGAGGAGGAGTTGACTTGAGTTCTCTTACGCGGCATATTGAGCAAAGTCGAACGCTTGAGATGGGGGCAGGTATGTCTCTCAGTCCGTCTCCCAGCAAGTTCAGTCCGAGAGCACCGCCACAGAAATGGCCAATGCCGGAGATGATTTTCAGCCAATGGGCCGCCCGGATATGCTCTATTACACAAGACAGCATAGAGCCCCAGCTCGGAGTAGGCGGCTCAATTCCGAGGCCGGGAAACTCAAGGCTGCCTCGACAAATCTCTTTCTTGCAAAGACAGCACCTCACCACGTACAAGTCTGACCGCCGCAGCTCATCGGAGCGATGAAGAGGCTGTACAGTCTCGACTCTAACTTGCTTCACAATCGCTATGAGGAAGAACGGAAAACGGGCGGTCTCTTACAATGAAGACCGCCCGTCTGACTCTGTTCAGCCAATCCACCTTCGCTCGGCTTGCTCACGTTCCGTGCTCTTGGCAGATACCACCAAGTACCACACCGGTGTCTGTGCCAGCGCAACTACGACCAGAGCTCCGAGCACTGCTCCAGCAACACTCGACATCATGAACGGCACCACGTAAGTAAACGCAGCAACTGACCTGCCGAGCAAGAATCTGGCTACCGGATAGCCCAAAGTTGCGCCGAAGATTCCTGTGCCGACTATCTCTCCGAGCGGTGTTAGCCACAAGGTCTTGGTCTTTCTGTACACAAGCCCCGCGAGCAACGCACCTATCATTCCGCCGGGAAACGCTAGCAGAGTACCGGTACCTAGCAGATTGCGCAGAACAGCCGCGACAAATGCGACCAACACTGCGCCTGATGGACCGAGTATTACGCCTGACACAACGTTCACCGCGTGCTGCACCGGGAACACACGAGCGCCTGCAACTGGTATTGAAGCCACGTGCGATGACGCGGTGGCTACCGAAGCCAGAAGTGCCACGTACAGCATGCTTCGCAACTTCACTTGCATTCCCCCTGATCTCGAACTCCCAAAAACGCATTCTTTATTTCACGAGTCGCCTGCCTTGTGTCGTCGCGCCCTAACACAGCACTAGCCACAGCAATGCCATCTGCAGCGGCTCGCCTTAGAAGCCGCGCATTTTGGGCGCTTATGCCGCCCACGGCCACCACCGGTAACAGTGTGGCAGCCTTGATCTTCCGTATGAGCGAAGGGCCGTAAGCATCTCCTGCATCCGGCTTGGTGGTGGTGACAAATACCGGACCCGTTCCCAGGTAACTCGCACCCTCACGCTCTGCCGTCTTCGCTTCTTCGGGAGTCTCCACAGTTGCGCCGATAACTTTGTCTCGTCCCAGAATCCTTCTTGCGATCTGGACCGGGATGTCATCTTGACCTAGGTGCACGCCATCAGCGTCTAGTGCGAGCGCCATATCGAGTCTGTCGTTTACTATAAGTGGTACATTGTGCTTCAATGTGATCCTGCGAATTGTCTGGCCGGTCTTCAGCAGTGTAATGTCTGGCACATCTTTCGCCCGCAGTTGTATGCAGGTTGCACCACCCGCTATAGACTCTGAAGCGACAAGAGCAGGATCTTTCTCTCCTAGGCACACAAGATCAAGGATAAGGTACATTACCAAAGACCTGCTCAACTGTGCTCTCACGAAACATCCCCCCATTCTACTGCTGTCGACCCAGCAAGAGCCTCTGGCTCCATCATCTGCAACTCGTCGATCCAGCGAGTCATAAGCGAGCCTGCACCACTCGAACGTGCGACGGCTCTTGCCGCAGCGCTCTTGGACAGGCTCAGCGCGCTTACGCACGCGCCGAGTTTGTCATCGGTATTGACTCCCAAGAACGCTCCAATCAAGGCGCTTGAAGCGCAACCCGCGCCAGAGACTCGCGAGATTAGACCATGCCCTCCACTTATGGCCGCAATCCGGGTCGAATCGCTTACATAGTCCACTTCGCCCGTAACCGCCACAATTGAGCCAAGACGGATTGCAGCACTCGAGGCCACGTCTCTTCCATCGAGAATTTGCTCGGATACATGAACACCTCTTGGGACACCTCCCATCTGGGCAACAGCGGCAACCTCAGACACGTTGCCTCTCAATACGTCAACCTGTATGGCACTCAGCAATTCGTGTACACACCGGCTTCGAAATTCGCTGAAACCAACTCCGACAGGGTCAAGCACCACAGGCACTCCTGCACGCATCGCAGCCCGACCGGCCAGAAGCATGCTCTGTAATCGTTCTTTGCTCGGGGTTCCGGTGTTCAAGACCAGCGCGTCTGCCTTCTCTACAACCTCTTCAACTTCTGCTGAATCTCTGGCCATTATGGGCAGCGCGCCCGTGGCAAGGACCGCACTCGCCACCAGATGTGCACTGACCGAGTTCGTAATGATGTGAACAAGAGGCGCCTTCTCACGAAGCAGAGCAAGCATCATCCCCATATCACGGTTCACGGCGCTCACCACCGCGTGTTGTTGCGGCCCATGCGTTTGTGGGCCCGTGCCCTTTGCCGAGCGGGAACGAGTACTGCACAGCCTTCTCCACAAAACGCCTCGCCTTGGCAACCGCATCATGAATTCCGTGCCCTTTGGCAAGGTATGCAGCTATTGCGCTTGAAAGCGTACAGCCTGTGCCGTGTGTGTTTTTTGTGTTGTAGCGAACACCTGAGAACTCTGTGAACTGTGTACCATCGTATAACACATCCGTGATACTGCTGTCGTGCGCGCTTTGCTCCCGCAGGTGCCCACCTTTGACAAGCACGGCCTGTGCCCCGAGCGAGTGAATGCGATGAGCTGCTTCGCGCATGTCGTTGACAGTGCGAATCGTTATCAGTGAGAGCACCTCTGCCTCTGGCACGTTTGGCGTCACCACAAGCGCAACCGGAATAAGACTTGTCCTAAACGCCTGCCGCGCACCCTCATCACACAGCGCCGCGCCGCCCTTTGCGACCATGACCGGATCTACTACGACGTTCTTCACGGCATATTCGACGAGTTTTCGTGCGACAGTCTCCACATGCTCTCTAGACGGTAGCATGCCGCTCTTGACTGCATCCTGCCCAATATCGTCGAGCACTGAGTCCATTTGCATGCTTACGACTGCGGGCGGTACGAGCTGCACATGCTGTACACCCATGCTGTTCTGAGCCGTAACCGCAGTGATGGCACTCATTCCCCACACACCGAGCAGGCTGAACACCCTAAGATCGGCCTGTATTCCGGCTCCCCCACCGCTGTCCGAGCCTGCCACGCTAAGCACCCTCGGGATAGCCAAAGCAAGTCACTCCCTCAGAGTTAGTCACACTCCACACGCAAAAACCGCCTTCTGCCAGCGCAGAAAGCGGTCTTTAGACTCGGAACCACTTTCCTCCGCTGGTATTAGCCAGATCAGGTTCAAGGGTCAGGGAAATGCAAGTTCCCTATCTCAGCCGAATGGCTCCCCTAGTGGTATCGCTCTTCGGTTTTCGCTTACATTATACGGTGTGTGTCACACCGCGTAAACCTATGAGTTAAGGTTCAGCCTTGACGCACAGTCTCAACAAGGCAGCCGCTGCGTGCTGAATTGTGCTACAGTTAAGGCTCACTTCCCGAAAGCCCGCTGATCTCCTTACCTTGATCAGCCCAGCAGATTTCATAACGCCAAGATGATGCGATATCGTTGGATTAGACACACCCAGAGTTTGTGCAAGAGTACTCGGATAGCAGACACCTTTGCTCAGTTCGAGCAGTATGCCGATTCGCGTAGGATCTGCAAGCCCACGAAATACTTCAGCGTCCATAGCCGTTGCCGCGGGTTTGACACCGCGAGACACCGATTTGGCTATGGGTTCACGCTCCGAAACGGTCTCGACAGCCTTCCTTCGGGCGGGAGCGTCGCTTTCAACCGGAACCAGAATAACTCCTCCATCAGCACATGCAACTCTGTGACTGCCGTGCGCGAGCGCTACGGTGGGTATCTTGGGCCAGGAGCTAGTCGTGACAGGTTTGCCATCACCCATAATCCTGTGTTTCGAGTTCTCCCACCAAGAAGCAAGCCCAGATTCCCATGCCTCATCCAGCAGCCCGATTATGTCGTGTCGCAGCGCCCTAGGATGCGCAATGAATCCCGAATACATAGTTGCCACTTGAGAGTCGTCTCCCAGACCCATTTCCGCCAACAGAGTTCTTGCTTCGGATTCGGTGGATATCGCCTTCAGAAGTCTTACTGGGTCGATCCCGTGTGGTACGATCGCCTTTCTCCACTCGGTAAGGTCAATTTCTTGCAAGCGCTGCTTGCACTCACCAAAATCAGGCTCACTGAACAGCATAAGCCCCAGCACACCAGCCAGCGCTCTGGACTTAGTCGGAGGGAACAGCCGACTGGCTCTTTGCATCACCTGTCGGTGCCTATAGCCAAATACCTGTTCGGGCGTCACGGTCGCAGCCGCTTCTGCCCATACCACAAAACAAGCAAGCCCTTGGAACAGTGGGTTCATTTCTTTTCACCTGCAATTGTATAATTAGGCAATTCGACAATTGTCTTCTTCGCCAACCACTTGACTTCCTGTCATGAAGGCGCATCCACCCGTAGTGTAGAATAGGTTTAGCCTGTTCGAACGAACGCTTCTACAGACAGGAGGAGTCCCATGCCAGTTGATATCGATTATGTCGTAGGTGTGCTCATGCGGTTGCTGGCGGTGCCGAGCCCAACGGGCTCTACCGCCAAAGCGATTGCCCTGGTTGAGTCAGAGTTCGAGAAGCTTGGTGTGCACACTGAAGTAACCGCCAAAGGAGCATTGCTCGCAACTTTCCCAGGTCTCAACACACAGAAGCACAGAGCGATTGTTGCCCACATAGATACGCTGGGCGCAATGGTCAAAGAAATTAAGCAAAACGGCCGGCTTAAGATCACGACGCTTGGTGGGTACAACATGCACTCTGTCGAAGGCGAATACTGTGTTGTCGAAAGCCTCGGCGGAAAGACGTACACCGGCACTCTGCTCTCGGATAGATCATCAGTCCACGTATATAAGGACGCTGAGACTCATGAGAGAAAGCCCGAGAATATGGAGATTCGGCTTGATGAAAAAGTCTCTTCTGTTGAGCATGTGCGCGATCTTGGTATAGTAATTGGCGACTTCGTTCACTTCGATACGCGGGCCGAACTAACCCAAAGCGGATTCATAAAATCCAGGCACCTTGATGACAAAGCTGGCGTCGCTGTGCTGCTGGGCGTGGCGAAACACTTGGTCAACCACCAGCCAGCAGCCACAACACATCTTTTTGTGAGCAACTTTGAAGAGGTTGGACACGGCGCTTCATGCGGTATTCCCACCGCAACCGAGGAGATCATCGCCCTTGATATGGGAGCCATAGGCGAAGGGCAGAACTCCGATGAGTTCTCTGTGTCGATATGCGCCAAAGACTCGAGTGGGCCGTACGACTTAGAACTACGAAAGGTTTTGGTGTCAGTAGCGCAGCACGAGCAAATAGCATACAAACTCGACATCTATCCGTTTTACGGCTCAGATGCGAGCGCAGCGCTTCGAGCAGGCCATAACGCAAGGGCCTCGGTCGTGGGCCCAGGTATAGACGCATCCCACTCGTACGAGAGGACTCACAAGGACGCGCTGCTGAACACGTGCAGACTGCTCAACGCGTATCTGGCACGCGCCTAGCGCTGCTTACATAGATTCGATTGCGTTCTTCATCTCGGGGGGTAAGTAGTCCAGAGTTCTTGCTACAGGCACTCCAACTCTGTCGATGAAAGCCCCCGGATACGTCCAAGTCTCCTGAGAGCTATACCGAATTCGTCCAGTGTCTCGAGACGGCATATACGCCATCATCGCCCCATCGTAGAACGTATCTTCGCCAACACTCCATGCATCGTGAACCGCAAGGCACGCCATACCCCCACTCACAGGCGACGCATAGAACAACACAGTGTCTCCTCTCGCGAATCGCGCCTTTTTCGCCGGTGTCACGGCTTGGCTTCTTGACCGGTTATCTTCGTATCTGTCTTCGCTTACAGCATGTCTCGATCGCTTTGTGTCCCATACCTCTAAACCATCGGCCGAGATCTCAACGCCCAGCGCGGGGCCGCCTTTTACTACTGCTGTGTCTATCACAAGCAGCATGTCATCGTACGCACTAGTGACCCAACGATGGGGATTGTGCCCTGTCACCATTCGCTTTACACCATTTGCTTTGAGAGCTCGAACCACTTCTTCTCGGGCCAAATCTCGCACCCAATATGGACCCCTACGACCGAGCACCGGATGAGACGGCTCAATCAAGTACTTGGTGTAGTCTGCCTGTCTTGCAATCTCATTCAACAGGTGCGCAGCCGCCTCCGTGTCCCGCGATATGCCTGCGTGCACGAACAAAGTATCGTCTAGCACGGCACAGGTCGGTCTGTTACTGAGCCACCCCCCGATAACACTTCGCTCAGAGAACAGAGAGAAGAACTGTGCGTATAGCCGCTGCATTTCTGACAAGCACTCGGGCGTCACTCGAGATGTATCTTCACTCATCCATTCGATTAGTACGCTCGAGCCGCCATTATGGGCAGGAAACCAGTTGAGAAACGCCCAATCGTTGCCGCGCGCGGCAGACATTGCGAACACCTCGTGATTGCCCAGCACGAACACAACTCTGCCCCCTACCTGCTCTGCCTGTTGGCTTAGCTGCATCGTAAACCTCAGGCATGCAAGCGACTTGGGGCCCCTGTCTATCAGGTCGCCTGTTTGGACTACTCTGGATGTGCCGCCACACCAACGGCCGTCCGCGTCGACTATGCCAAGCGCAGAAAGAATGGCTGCGTAAGAGTCTACGCAGCCGTGCATGTCACCTATGGCGAACAACTTTGACAAACCGACCATCTCCCAAAAACAGTTAGAACTCGAATCTCTCCGGCAAGAACACAGCGGCAATCTCCTCAGAACTGCGCGCGCTGTGCATCGCTTCGCGGGTAGACCTGTCCAACAGCAGCAGAGTCAGGTCTTCAAGCAGGCCAAGTGCTGCGTCTTTAGCCGGGATGGCAAGCGCAATCACTATACTCACAGGGTCATTGTCCGGATGACCGAACTCCACGGCTGTCTTCAGACGTACAACGCCCGCAGCAAGTTTGAGTGCGCCGTCCTGAGCCGGGGCGTGCGGAATCGCCACAGACGGCGCGACCACGATATATGGTCCGAAGTGCTTGACCATCTGCACCATCTTATCGACATACTCGGCGGTGCAGGCACCTGCGTCCAGCATTAGTTGTCCGGCAAGCCTGATAGCGTCTTCCCAGTCCTTAGCCACAACTCCTGTCTTGATAGAGTCAGGTCTTAGCACTTCGGCAAACCGTTTCGCGTGATGAGACACTCGCTTCTTCGGCAACACCCGCACCCTGGTGGTTGATCTGTCTCTGTTTATCAGCCTGTTTGTGTATGCCGCAATCCTCACTCTATCGATATCGTCTTCACTAAGCAGAGGATTCACTACAACGACGGGTATATCGATGCCATCAACAGATACAGTGCTCACAACCAGATCTGCGTGGTCTGAGTTCGCCTGAACTTCAGCAACAGACATACTGCGAGCTATATCGAGTTCTGGGAATTCGGCGCGCAATCTTGAAGCAAGCATGCTTGCAGAGCTTAGCCCAGTCGCACATACGACAAACACTTTCGGCCGACCTTGTTGCTCACGCCCTCGCTCGATGGCAGCACCCAGATGCATAGCAACGAAGCCGATCTCTTCTTCAGGAAGTCTCATGCCAGAAGTAAGCAAGAACTGGTCTTGCCCGGCGCGAGCTGCTTCGAAAACTCGAGAGTGCTTGGTCTTAATCTCTTCGAGCAGCGGATTCCGAATTGGCAACCCAAAGCGTAGCCTGTAGAAGACCGGAGTGAGGTGCGTGGCAAGTCCTGAGATCAGTTCGTCATCGCAGAACTGCTGACCCAGATACTCCTCTGCCGACTTGACAATCTTGCGTGCAACATCCACCGGGTTAAAACCGGGAAGATCCGGGTCGCGTTCGAACCGCTCGATGCTTTTGGGGTCACGGCTTTTTGCTCCGAGGATATGCATGCTGAGATAGGCTATCTCGGTCTCCGGCACCCTGACACCGAACTGGTGCGCGATCATACGCCCGAGTCGCTGTACAGTAACATACTCTTTCTTGTTGGACAGATACTCCATCTGGCTGGGAGGCATACGCACATCTCGCCCAACCCCGAGTCGCTTGATGGCTATGGCTAGGTGCATGACGAGCGACATTCGTGAGGCATCCGTAAAGCACATGCCAAGCAGTTCCTCGGCCTTGTCTACGACATCATTCACTGCATGCAGGTCAACATCGGATAGCGCATGCAGTACTCCCCCTATGAAAGATGACGGAAGATCTGACAGCGTTTTGGACTGCTGCATCGCGCGCAAGAAATCCTGTTCGTCGCTTCCTTCAGAGATCGCATCTGCCATCGCCTTGCGCCAGGATATCTCGTCTCCGACTAGGTTCAAACCTACACCGGGAGTGCCTTTTAGGAACAGACCTCTCTCCAGAAACCACTCTCTTACTCTTTTCAGGTCTTTTGCCACCGTTGTCTTGCTTACCCCGAGGTAGTCTCCGAGCTTCTGAGAAGTTTGCGCTCTTGCCTCGGCAAGGAAACTCAGGCGCATCAACCTCAGTCGCTCGTTCTCCGAAAGTTTGTTCTCGTATTCTTCAGGCTTCGCCAGTTCGGCCTCAAGAGAAGCCTTGGTGGCGTTTATATATTCAATCCATATGCCTTTTCCGGGTCTTCTTTCAAGAACCGCTCCTCGCTTCTCAAGCCAGTTCTCCACATCTTCCAGCTGGTAACGCACCATTCTAGCCGTAACTTTCAGAGTGTCGGCTATAGTTGACACCGGTAGAGGTTCACGCGCCTCTAGCAGCCGGTTTAAGATGGACCGGCTTCGTGAATTCAGTGTATCGCCCACCGTGCTGCCTCCCTACATTTTTGATTCTGATTCACCGACCTGAACTAAAATGATAACCACAACATGACAAAAAACACTGATCTTTGACCTTAAGATTATTTCTAACAAAAACTGTCCTAGTCCTTCTGAGATAGTCCAATTGGCACAAAAAAGGTTGGACAAAAAACTATAAGAGCATGTCGCAGAAATAACAACTGCGGGGGCAGCAAGATGCTGCCCTCGCAATATGGCGCGCCTAGCAGGAATCGAACCTGCGCACCCGGCTCCGGAGGCCGGTGCTCTATCCACTGAGCTATAGGCGCAAAAGTTATCTTCTGCTCATGCCTCTAGTGAATTGTACTCTCAATAAAAATGACGGTCAAGCAACGCAGACCCTATATGCGCTCCATGCTGTCAACGTCTATGACAAAAATTGTGCCGCCGCCTATGGTGACTTTGACCGGAAAACTCACTTCAGGATCGCTTATGGCAGAAGGAACCACAACGTACTCCTCTCGGGGCTTTCCAACCCGTCGTATGAGGCTGATTACTTCATCCACCTGCTCGTCCTGCACACCCAGCATCAGCGTGGTGTTGCCCTGCCTGAGAAAACCGCCGCTGCTTGAAAGCCGCGTAAACCGGAAATTGTGCTCGACAAGCTGATCTCTTAACGTGGGCCAGTCTCTATCCTGCAGTACTGCTACAACCAGCTTCAACTCGGGTCACCCCCATACGACGTGTCACGGGTGCTGCAGCCAAACTGTGCAACAGCAGGAACCGTTTTGGTCAAACTCTGCACCATCAGTCTACCACGTGCACGCGTTTAGTGCACTGCTGTTAGAGCCTGCCGCTCAGAAGCAGTGCGCCTATGGCGATGAAGGCTATCCCTGAGCCTATGTGTATCAGCCGAGCAGGTACCACCTGTACGATCGCAGCGCCGAACAGCACCGCAAGAAGAGACGACGAAACAAGTGCGAGCGACGAACCCAGAAGTACAGGCCAGAACTGCTTGGACTGCGCCGCAAGAGTCATTGTCGCCAGCTGAGTCTTGTCCCCTAGTTCGGCAAAAAACACCAGTCCAAACGTCATGATAAACGCTTTCCAGTCCAAAACTCTCCCCCCGCAACACCATGCTATCAACAGGCTAATTCTACCCTTATGCGCCAGAACCCACAACAGAGAACGGCCAAAGGTGTCTGTCAAGTGAATGTGGGGAGTAAACCATGTTTCCCGCTTTTCTGAAGAATCTAGATT
>CAYQIY010000030.1:0-33614 GCA_964417635.1 uncultured Pseudomonadota bacterium
AAGCGGCATGCTACGGCTCGCAATGGCCGTGCGCGTCGGATCGAACATGTCAAATACTATTAGCGTTGCCTCATACACACCTGTCGGCATCTTGGGGTCTGCGTACACCTCAAACGGCGGACTCGCCCATGGTCCGAATGAAAGCCTGTCGAATACCTCACCGCCCGGCTCTCGCACCACTATGGCCCAGGTGACTGGGCCCATCATCGGGCCTTCACGCGAAATGTCGGCGTGGATGAACGCAGGCCTCACGTGAGAGGCACTGGTTTCCTCCTCTGAGTACTCAAGCCACGCGTCTGTGATGCTTACGCCAACTATACCGCCTAGGTCAAGCGGCAGACCGAGCACTTGGGGCACCATGAACTCAGGTGTTACATGTGGGCCGTACACCACAACGTGCTGCTGCTGTTCATGGTCGTACGTCAGTGCGTGAATACGCAAGCGCACACTATCTCCGGCAGTAATCTGGTGTGTTGGCGGAAGATGAACCAGGTGGTCGTAAGGCCCTATATCGGTGGCAAAGCCTCCGGCTTGTGCTCCTATCTCAAACCACGGCTCTTCATTG
Organism: uncultured Pseudomonadota bacterium; assembly: GCA_964417635.1. Classification (GTDB taxonomy): domain Bacteria; phylum Bacillota; class Sulfobacillia; order JAUYEF01; family JAUYEF01; genus CAYQIY01. The sequence goes on from CAYQIY010000030.1 coordinate 566, forward strand.
AGGCTTAGTTCTATCCTCAATTCTGCTGAGTGCAATACTGAACTCAGAGCATCGTCAACGCTGAGTCGCAGTGTTTGCTTGTAGTGGTTCGCCACGCTTATACGTGGCTCGCTGGGTATGATCTCTCTGAGATCACTTATGTACCCATGTGGCGCGTTCGTTGTCACCGGAATATCTTGTGCTGAGCCGTCTTCTAGCAAGCCCCTCCACTCTACACCCATGTGCGGCTCGTCAATGCGCGTACCACCGAGAATCGCGAAGATGCCGGAACCTGCCGCTTGCTCAAGAGCTCTAAACTTCACACGAAGCAGCTGACCGTGGCCGTCAAATGCTGCATCCTGTGGCGCCTCGAGCGTAACGGATAGTTTGGCCTCACCTGGCACGCTCGTCAGATTCCAGTCCGCAATGGCTTGGCCGGTCTGTATCTCAACTATCTCCAGCACGTCAGCGTCAAAGCACACATCGCCTTCGAACTTGACCAAGTCTTGCACTCCTGGGTGTGACTCCATCGTCCCCTGGTGCACAGGCTCGAGCGAAAGTTCAGCCCAGAACTCCTCGCCCGCATACACGCTCGGTGCGCCTCCTCCCCACAAGTGCCCCTCAGGTCCGAAGAGTAGAAGCGGTATGTTCTCTCTCGGTTCTTCACCGGTTATGTCAAGCGGTAACGTCACTCGATCGGTGACGCTTCGCGTCGGATCAAACGCATCAAACGCTATTATGAGCAGGCTATATGTACCCGAAGACCAGGTAGGGTGTATGTCCGGTTGAGCCGGAAACCGCAGCCACCGTCCGTCTAAGCCCACGAGGTGCCCGTCAGGAGATGTGAAGTAGAACACGGGTTCTACAGGATTCGGTGTGGCAATAGTTGCATCAACAACCGGAGGGTGCTCATGTGACGCAGTATCATCTGGTCTCTGGTACGTGACCCATGCGTGCTGTATCTCCACTCCGGTGTGCCCACCGAGATCAAGTGGAGCACCTAGCACTTCCGGCACAACGAACACCGGTGTCTCAACAGGCCCGAGCGTATTCATGTCGCCAAGTTCTGTGTCGAAGTAGTCGGCTTGGAATCGAACTGCTATGTGCTGCCCCGGTACGATGTCTTGCGCAGGACCTAGGTAGATAAGGTAGTCATGGCGACCGGTACGCATCGCCATACCGTCTAATTGCGACCAGTCGGCGTCATCTATCTTGATCTCTACATCTATGTGTTCTGCATAATCTAGTTTCTGGCTGGTCGAGTCATCTACGCTCAACCGAACAGTCTGCTGGTAGTGATTCGCCACCGTTATCATGGACTGGCCGGGAATTATCTGTCTTGAACCGCTAATCCCCAAGAATTCGGGCGCGTAAGTGACGGCATAAATGGGTTCTCCGGCCTCATCTTCTAGGTAACCACTCCAGCTAAACTCCGGATGCGCTTCGGGCTCGGGATTATATATCGCAGTCCCACCTGTAAGCGCAAATATGCCCGGCCCTCCAGCAGAATCAAGCGGGCTAAACTCCACTTTTATGAGCTGGCCGTGGCCCGCGAACGAAGTGCCTGCAGGCGCTTGGAGTCTCACTTCAAGCCTTCCTGGCTGAGGCTGCTGCTCTAAGTGCCAGTCTGGAACTGCTGAACCAGCAGCGCATGATACTACCTCTAGAACTTCAGGGTCGTATATGATAGCGGCTTCAAATGCTGCAAGGTTTTCTACGGGCGGATTCGGGGTCTCGGACATCACGTCAAACGGGTCAATCCTAACTTCTGCCCAGAACGTATCACCGGCAAACACATGCTCCGAAGGCACGCCCCAAGGATGCTGTTCTGGCACGAACACAAGCACCGGATGAGTGCCTATATCTGCAGTGCCCACAGTAAGAGGCACGTTTCTTGCTCTTGCTGACATGTATGTCCAGTCAAACATGTCGACCGCGACAACGGTTACTTGGTACTCACCCTCCGGAAGATCAGGTTGTATCCCAATCTCAAGCGGCATATTGAGAGGGCCGGCCGCCAGTAGATCCACCATCTCAAAGCGCTCGTTATGCAAAAGCACAATCCATACTATAGGGTTAGTTGAGTGCGCTTCGGTATCCAGAAGCGGAGGATGCTCAGGCGAAGCGTGATTAAGTCCAGACTGGTACTGTAGCGAGACTCCGGTGAACTCGACTCCGACGTAAGACGAAATGTCTGGAAGCGGCGCTCCACTGATCAGAGGTACGACATACACAGGTGTCTCAAACGCAGCCAACACTTCTTCGCTAGACTCTGTATCTGGGTTGTACCGAGTTGCATGAACGCGTAGCCTTACCTCATCCGAAGCGCCAAATACGTGCTCCGGCCCCAGCTGTACCAAGAACTGAGCCTCTCCGCACGCGACAGCTGGTTCTGAAACGGGCATCCAACTGCCTTCGTTCACACTCAGCTCGACGTCAATCCGTGCATTCCATATCTGGCCCATGCTGGGCTCATCGACCGAGAGCCAGATCACACCCTGCTCGCTGCTTGCACCGGTTATCCTGGGTGAAAGCGGGATTATCTGCTTTGTGCCGCTCATCCCCAAGAATCTGGGCAACATCGAATACACCCCAATTTGCTCGTCTGCCGCGTCTATCAAGAAACCCCAAAACGCATCTTCGGCCATGGTCGCGCCTTGGAGCGAAAACACGGCAGTACCACCTGAACCCTCAAGCGCCCTGAACTTCACGCGAAGCAGCTGCCCGTAACCTGTGAAACTGGTTTCGGCAGGCGCTTGCAGGTTCACCGCCACTCTACCTTCAAGTTGTGTGGTCGCGAGTTCCCAGCCTTGTGTGCTCGCACCGGGTTCAACTTCCACAACCTCAAGCAGTCCAGGGTCGTACGCCACCTCCGCGGTAAAAAACACGAGGTCTTCAACACTTGGATAGTCAGTGTCTCTTGCATGCGCTGCGATGCGCACTTCTGCCCAGAACGTCTCGCCTGCCGTAACCGGAACAGGCGGACTCGTCATATCTGTTTCAGGCTCAAACAACATAAGCGGAAACTGTTGTCCGCCTGTCTCGGCAGGTCGAAACTCCAACGATTCTTCATCGGCAGACGCCATAAGAGGCGCCCACCCAATAAGGCATAACACGAGAAACAACGCCAACGTTGTCCTACCGGAAAATCTCACAGCAGATACCTCCACAAATTGGTAATATTAAGCCTTTAGTTCTTGTGCATACAATGGGTTCTAATGGCACGAGTTACTCCTATTTCTAGTTATGGGTTTAAATTACCTTTGACAAATAACACATTAATGACTGCAATTCGTGTGAAAAATGGAATCAGAAGTAAACGGGGGGACATGTGGATTGCTGTTACTGAAGGATACTACACGCCACCGATTGGAGGGCTTCGCCTACATCCATGCGGCAGCACGTGTCCGCAAGATAATCGAATGGAGTGGGTTCGCGGTTAATAATCGCGACACGCGCTCCGGCCCCTAGCGCGATCTCCGGCAGTAGCGCAGCCGGCATCACCGAAAGCGAAGTGCCTGCGGCAATCAGCAAATCGCACTCTCTAGCGCAGTTGAGCGCGGCGTCGAAAGCCTCAGTAGGAAGCGGTTCGTCAAACAAGACGACTTCCGGCTTCATCTTGCTTCCGCAACGCGCACAGCGAGGCACGAGGGGAGCACCCGGCGCATCGAATACCTCACAGGCGTCCACCCTCACTCCGCAGCCGAGGCAGATAACGCTTTCTATGTTGCCGTGCAGCTCCAACACGCGCGAGCAGCCTGCCTTCTGATGAAGACGGTCTATGTTCTGAGTCACCACGCAAAGCACACGCCCAGCCTCTTCCATCCGTGAAATCGCTTCGTGCGCGGCGTTCGGCAGCGCGCTTTTCCAAGGCCATATATACCGACGATAGTAATCGTAGAAACTCTCGGTGTGCTCCAAGAAGTAACTAGTGGACAACACAGCAAGCAGTTCTCGTCTCGGTAGAGACCCTGCGACGAGCGGAAATCCGGAATGCCAGACGCCGTCGACACTCCTGCTCCTGTGAGAAAGACGATACGACGAGCTTTTCTTACAAGCCGACAAATCTGTTTGATTGACACAGTATTGGGCCCCCAAAGAGATTCTACCAAAACAAAACCCCCGGACATCCTGCCGGGGGTCATCTTCAAAAGTGGTTTAGTATCGCCTGGGGCCTCTTCCGCCACCGCCACCGCCACCGAACCTTCCGCCGCCACCTTCTCGTGGTGCACGCTCTCTGGCCTCGTTAACCGTAAGCGGCCTGCCGTACCAATCGGCGCCATTGAGTGTGTCGATTACCTTCTGAGCATCTTCGTCTTCAACCTCAACAAACCCAAAACCACGCGAACGACCTGTGTCACGGTCGGTCACAACTCTGGCCGAAACGACTCTACCGTGCTGCGCGACCGCATCGTGCAGCTCATCGTCGGTAACGTCCCAGCTCAAATTACCGAAATACAATCTCTTTGTCATAAGAACACTCCCTCTGCATAGTAGCCGATCATCCGTCGTAAGTCTCCGCCTCTATCATCCGTGCAAGAATGCAGTGGGAGAGCCCTTCAAACGACAAAGCAATCGCGCCTAGCCTATATTGTACCACATAACCGGTCTCAAAATATGCACGAATACACGCAATGTGATGTTATCCGCAGTGTCTAAACGAGCATGGTGCCCAAGATTCGTGCGCATTGAACCAAGATGCCTGCCAAAGAATACGCGTAAGACCCGCTCAAGTTGCAGATTCCTGCTGCACAGGCATCTGCTTAAGCACTTCGTGCGCATCAAGCCGCTCTGCCACCTGTTCGTCGCTCACTATGAGCCCATCGCGAAGTCGAAGCACTCTCTTGGCATGTTGCGCAATATACTCATCATGAGTCACAAGCAATACGGTGATACCGCTATCGTTTAGCTCTTGGAATATCTGCATGATCTCCTCGCCCGAGCGCGTGTCCAGGTTACCGCTGGGTTCATCCGCCAAGATAATGGATGGCGAGCCTGCGATCGCCCTTGCAATCGCCACTCTCTGCTGCTGACCACCTGACAGTTCAGACGGACGATGGGTCATCCTGTCACCGAGCCCCACTCTCTTGAGGCACTCGTTAGACTGGCGCCTCCTGTTCACTGCGGGCATGCCTCGATACATCACCGGCAGTTCTACATTGGCAAGCGCGCTCATCTTGGGCAGCAGGTTAAACCCCTGGAATATGAATCCTATTCGTCTGTTACGGATTTCGGCCAGCTCGTTATCCGCCTTCTTCGATACCTCTTCACCAGCCAGTTTGTATGAGCCTGATGACGGTCTATCAAGGCAGCCTAGCAAGTTCATCAGCGTGGACTTCCCAGAGCCTGACGGTCCCATTATCGCGACGAATTCTGCTCGTGCTATGCTGAGGTCTACACCCTTTAACGCGTGCACTGTGTTGTGTTTGCCCATCTCATACGTCTTCTTGAGTTCTCTGACTTCGATCATCCAAGATGCCCCCGTTGTTGCCGTCTGGCGCTGTTACAGCATGCCTCTCAAAGCAATAAGGTACCACACCTGGTACGGCCGGAACCATGCTTGGCTCCTGAGGTGTGATGGCAACACCTTCTGTAGACACAAAAACGGTTTGGGCCGGTGCCCACAACAGGCTTACACCGGCCCACACCCGATATCATCTCCGGCAACTTGCCCACGATAAGACATGTGTGCTCATTTTTTTCGAGCTTCGCTCACTCTTTTTTGGCAAGCCGGCTATAGCTCTCAAACCGCTGCTGAGCTTCTTCGCTGGCCTTCTCAAACAGCGACTCCGCAGCTTCTGGGAACTCGCGAAGCAACGAAGTATATCTCGTTTGGCTCCTCAAGAATTCCACGTAGTCCTTACTAGGCGCTTTCGAATCCAGCACGAACGGGTTCTTTCCGGCCTCTGCCAACCGCGGGTCGTACCTGTACAGTGGCCAGTAGCCTGATTCTACCGCTTCTTTGGCCACACTCGGACTCTTCGACATGTCTATACCATGATTGATACACGACGAGTAAGCTATCACCAGCGACGGGCCGGGGTAGCTCTCTGCTTCAATCATGGCTTTCACAAGCTGGTTCGGGTTTGCACCGAGCGCCACCTGTGCAACGTAGATGTAACCGTACGTCGTCATCATCAGACCCAGGTCTTTCTTCCTCGTTCGCTTGCCCGCCGTCGCAAACCTGGCAACCGCGCCTGTGGGCGTGGCCTTCGACGACTGGCCGCCTGTGTTTGAGTACACCTCTGTGTCTAGCACTAGCACATTGATGTCCTCGCCCGAGGCAAGCACATGATCCAGACCTCCGTAACCTATGTCGTAAGCCCATCCGTCACCGCCGATGCACCAGATCGAGGGCTTCGCAAAGTACGAGTCATCAGCTTGGATTTCAGAAATCACCTCGCGCGCTTTGCCCGACGCACCAGATATCTCGCGCTCCAACGCTTCGCGCACTTGCTCTCTTACCTGCATGCACTTCGTGGCATCGTCTTTTGCCTCAAGCCACGCCTCAAACAGCGCCTTTGTCTCTGGCGAGATCTCAAGGCTCAGCGCTTCACTTACTCTTGCCTCGAGCCTTCTGCGGGCTTGCGCATACGCAAGAGACATACCGTAGCCGTACTCGGCGTTATCCTCAAACAACGAGCTGCCCCATGCCGGCCCTTGTCCCTTATGATTTACCGTATACGGACACGTGGGCGCAGTACCACCGTATATCGAAGAGCAGCCTGTTGCGTTGGCGATTATCATGCGGTCGCCAAACAACTGGGTTATCAGCTTGATATATGGCGTCTCACCACAACCACCGCACGCGCCTGAGAACTCGAACAGAGGCTGTCTGAACTGGCTACCCTTAACATTGGTCGGCGCAAACACTTCTTTGACACTCAGTTTGTCCGCGTACTTATAGTACTCGTTCTGCTGCTCAACAACTTCATCGAGTGGTTTCATGGTAAGCGGCTTGACCTTCACAGGACAGATATCCACGCAGTTTCCGCAGCCAGTACAATCAAGCGGAGAAACCTGCAAGCAGAAATGCATGCCCGCTGCCTCTTTGCCGATGGCGGGCTTCGTATTGAACCCCTCCGGCGCTGCTTCCAGTTCTTCTTGGGTAAGCAGGTACGGCCTTATGACCGCGTGCGGACACGTGAGCACACACTGGTTGCATTGAATACAAGTTGCCGGATCCCAAACTGGTACATCTATCGCTATGCCGCGCTTTTCGTACTTGGTGGTGCCTGTTGGAAACACGCCATCCGGACTGAACACGCTTACAGGCAGGCTATCACCATGAAGCGCAAGAATCGGAGCTGCGACGTTCTCGACAAATTCAGGTAGGTCAGATGCGGCTGCTGCTTCGTCCAGAGCGTCAGCCCACGTCTCTGGATAGTCCACCTGCACCATCGCATCCACCGCACGGTCGACGGCGGCAAAGTTCATCTCGATTATCTTCTCGCCTTTTCGTCCGTACGTATTCACTATGGCGTCCTTTATATACTTTATTGCATCTTTGCCCGGAATCACGCCGGCTATCTCGAAGAAAGCAGCCTGCATAACCACGTTAATCCGACCGCCTAGCCCCACTTCTCTTGCAATGCTCACAGCGTCCACGTTGTAGAACCTGAGTTTCTTCGAAGCGATCGTGCGCTTGACGTGAGCAGGTAACCTCTCGCCCATCTCTTCTTGGCTCCAACCCGAGTTGAGCAGGAAGACGCCACCTGACTTGATTCCTGCTAACACATCGTACTTATCTAGAAACGATGCATTATGGCACGCAACAAGGTCAGGCCGCTCCACGAGATAGGTCGATTTTATGGGCTTGTCGCCGAAACGCAGATGCGAGATTGTGATACCGCCTGATTTCTTTGAATCGTAGACAAAGAATCCCTGAGCGTACATATCAGTATGGTCGCCGATTATCTTAATACTGTTCTTATTTGCTCCTACAGTACCATCTGCACCGAGCCCCCAGAACTTGCACGAGAACCGGCCGGCCTTATCTGTAGACACATGCTCGCCAATCTCAAGCGAACTGTGAGTCACGTCGTCTGTGATCCCGACCGTGAAATGGTTTTTCGGGTGTTCTTCGTACAGGTTGTCAACGACGGCTTTAACCATCGAAGGAGTGAACTCTTTAGAACTCAGTCCGTATCTTCCGCCAACAACCGTAATGCCGTCAATGCCGTTCTCAGAAAGCACAGTCCTTACATCTTGGTAGAGCGGCTCACCGAGTTTGCCAGGCGCTTTTGTCCTATCGAGCACCGCAATCCTTTTGCAGGTCGAAGGAAGCGCGCCAAGAAAGTGTTTGGCCGAAAACGGTCGGTATAACCTGACTTTTATGAGCCCCACTTTGTGTCCCTGCGCATTCAGGTGTTCTATAGTCTCTTCGATAGTCTCGCAGCCCGAACCCATTGCGATGAGTATCGTGTCCGCCTTGGGGTGGCCCACGTAGTCAAACAGGTTGTACGTACGGCCTGTAGCCTTGCTTACCTTCTGCATGGCCGCATCAACAATTCCGGGTAGCGCTTCGTAGAACCGGTTCGGCGCCTCTCGTCCCTGGAAATAGATGTCCGGGTTCTGAGCAGTACCTCGCTGATGTGGACATTCCGGGTTCATCGCACGCTTGCGGAACGCCTCGACGTCTTCTATGTCCACCAATTCTCGCATCGTCTCATAGTCTATTCCGTCTATCTTCTGCACTTCGTGAGACGTGCGGAAACCATCAAAGAAGTGCAAGAAAGGAACGCGCGACTTGAGCGTCGAGAGGTGCGCGATAAGCCCGAGGTCCATTGCCTCCTGCACAGAGCACGACGCGACCATCCCAAAACCGGTCTCTCTGCAAGCCATTACGTCTGAGTGATCGCCGAAAATCGAGAGCGCATGCGCAGACAGAGATCGTGCGGAAACGTGGAACACCGTAGGCAGCAGCTCTCCTGAGATCTTGTACATATTGGGTATCATCAGAAGCAAACCCTGCGACGCGGTATACGTGGTACCGAGCGCTCCTGTGACCAGTGCACCGTGAAGCGCGCCTGCGGCACCTGCTTCAGACTGCAGTTCGACCACGCGTGGCACCTGTCCAAACGCATTCTTCCGGCCGTGAGCCGCCCATTCATCGCACAGCTCCGCCATCTGTGAAGAAGGCGTTATCGGGTAGATGGCACATATTTCGCTAAACGCGTAGCCGACGTGCGCGGCGGCATAGTTGCCGTCAATAGTCATCTTAGGACTCATTCATCAAAAACCTCCAGTGTATAAAGCGCAAACTAGATTAGTTTAACCCAGATACTTCATGGACCCATTCCAATCTATCTTCGATAGTAACACACAATTGTCCTCGTTGCCTGCCGTATGTCCGCCCAAAATTGATTGAGCGCATGGCGGCCGTTGTAACAGTTATCGCAACAACTCCTAGGCAACAATCTGCAATTGAGTTGTGCCTGTCGTTTTCGGGGAAACATAGATGAGAATACATTGGCATGAGGTGAAGCCGTTGAACTTGAACACACGCGCAGCCCGGACGCTAGCGTTCCTTATCGCAGGCGCAGTACAGTTCGCATTCATCTTGCTCACAGATTACGTGGGACTCTCCAGTCTTCTTCCCATGCTTTCTCTATCGGTGTTCATCGTTCACCTAGCACTTGCGCTGTTAGCCGGTTGGCTGCTCGTCGCGGTGCAAGACGTTGCGGGCCGGCTAAACCGTTGGCTTATGGGGGCGCTATACGGCGTTTTGGTCTGGCCGCTTATGGCAAGCGCTGCACAAAACGCAGCAGCGTTCTCGCCAGGCTGGCAATCTGGTCAGAACCTCATCGTGTCCAGTAGTTCTTACGTTATGTTGGGGCTCATACTATCACTGGGGGCGGCATACACGCCAAAGAGCGTGGTCTAACCATCGATTTTGACAAGTGCAGCAACTTCGCGCGCAATCTTCTCAGGCGCTCTCATCGAGTTGTTGCGGTCAAGACAGTTCACGACCTTGATGTTGGAAAGGCGCTGTGCCAGACTAAGGTACTTCGCCCTGGCAAGTGTGAGTAGTCTTGTGGATTGCTCGTACACATCTCGTTCGTCACCAACGTAATCTCTGTGCCCCTTCTTTCTTACGTTGAGGCCTGCCACGCACGGATCGACATCAAACAGCACATAAATATCGGGTTCAGGTAATGCTAGCTGCACATGTTCAAGTTCGAAGATCCAGTCGGCCAGTCTTGGCCTGTCTTCGTCTCTGGCTCTTATGCTCTGATACACAACGTTCGAGAGAGTAAACCTGTTGAGCAGTACGTAGTCATAAGCGTCCATGTCCACCGTCTTCATGGCCTGCCACCTGTCCAGCGCGTACCAAAGAGACATCGACTTCGGATCTAGTTCATCCGCCCTTACGTCTCCACGCCCGGATAGTATGAGTCCGCATTCCCTGCCGAAGAAGCTATCGTACACGGGAAACGACATGCAGAGAACACGTAAACCTTTAGCCACAAGAGTGTCTTTGAGCAGTTCTGCCTGCAAAGTCTTGCCGCTTCCGTCGATACCTTCAAATGCTATAACTTGTGACATGTCTCACTCTCTCTTCCTCATGCTTCAAGCCGCGCGTATGCACTCACTGCGCCCCTGCGCAGCATTGTCCACGACGCGGCTGCAGTAACAAGCGTAATCCCCAACATCAAGCTGTACACGGGGAACGCCCCCAGACCTGCATCAAGCAGTCTTGGCAGCATATACAGCCCTAAGCCGAGGTATCCAAACGCAACTATCATGGGCACTATTGCGTTCAAGTTCCTCTTTACGGGTTCTTGAGGATTATCCCATTTGAGCATCGGCCTGCTCACGTCGAGTCTCAGACCTACGGCAAGGCCAGTTATGCTACCGAATACACCTATGAGCGCGGGAAGTATCACGTGCACCAGGCCCAGCGAAAAAACAATCGCAAAGATTACTACGGGGGGCACCGCCGCCAGAATCGTTGTGAGCACCGCCATCAACATCTTGGCGTCAACCTGCATCTCAGGCGATTGAGGGATAGTTCGCGAAATCCACAGCCTGTTTCCTTCTCTGGACACGCTGGTGCTCGCCACAGTGTTAACACAACCTATGAATAAGAGCATCATAGCCATGCCTGCTCCAGCCATGACCTGATTCCGTGGGCTGGCAAGCATGCTCATGATTATCTGCTTCGACTCACCCGTCGCAATAAACGGGATGAGCAGCGCCACAGGCGCAATGACGGCAGGAGCAAGCCCGTTGAGCACCCAAATAGGTGTCCTCAAGAACAATCTTAGTTCCCTGGCAACAAGCGCTCGCAACGGAGAATTGGGTGGGGAAAGCAGTGTCGAGTGCCGTCTTGCTCTTGGCTTCTTCCTGCTTCCTGCTTCGCCACCACCGAGCAATCCTGCAAAGAACAGCCGCTCGCCAAGTATCCCCATAGCAACCACACTCACAAGACTGGATAGAGCGGTAAGAAGCAAGTTCCACAGCCCTCCAAGTGCAGGGAAATCGTGTATGGCCACTGCAGCCCAGAGTGCCGGGGGAAACCTGCGTGTTGCCTCTCGCAAAAGACCCAGCCGTTCACCCAGTATGCGATATACGTACTGCTCCGGGTCTTGGGCGGCGGCCCCTTGGGTGAACACCTGAAGCGCTATGATGAGCACTATTAGGAGCACACTAAACAGTACCATCAGCAAATCTCTGTGCTTACGGTTAAGAAACCGCATCATCACCAAAGACACGGCAGAGGCGAGAGCGAGCGGTACGACCGGCAGTAGCAAGAACACTATGAGCGAGACAAGCGCTTTGGCAGGTCCGAACGGGGCATGCTGCGCATATCCGGCCACAACCGGCACAAAGAATACGGCGACGGTTAGATACTGACCTGCGAGCACGCTTGCGAATTTGGCAGATATGAGAGCGCCCTGACGTATGGGCAGAGGCACCAGCATCTGTATCTCGCCAGAGAAATAGAAGGCAGATATGACCATGAACAGCCCAAAGAAGAACGTCATGATCTGAACGGCCGCAGCGCCCATCCCGAGCACAAGTTCAGGGTGACCGAGCGACGCCCCGGCCACCAGCGAAGATACCCGATATATCCCGAGCACGAGAGTAAGCACTGCGAAGCCCAGCGCAAACAGTATGAGTAACGGCTCCCAGAGTCTCTCACGCCTCTGTATGTACCGCCATTTGAAAACAGAAATTCCAAACTGCGATCTTACCATCGGCCGCAGTACTGCCAGAAGTTGTCTCATTCGCGTGTCAACTCCAGGAATATGCTCTCCAGAGACGATGTCTCGGCCGCCTGCTGCCTCAAATCGTCCATTGTGCCCACAGCAATCAGTCTGCCTCTATTAATAATACCTATCCTATCGCACAATCTCTCGGCAACTTCGAGCACGTGGGTTGAGAAGAAAACCGCATTGCTCCGGTCACAATGCCTGCGCATCAGGTCCTTGAACAGATGCGAAGAACGAGGGTCAAGTCCTGTCATGGGCTCATCGAGTATCAAGAGGCTCGGCGAATGCAACAGCGCACCGGTTACGGCTAGTTTTTGCTTCATGCCGTGCGAGAAACTCTGCACAAGTTCGTCAAGCGAGTCCTGTAACTGAAACATTTCTAGCAGTTCAGAAGTGCGGCGTTCTCTCTCGTCAGACGGCACCATGAACACATCTGCCACAAACGAGAGGTACTCACGCGCGGTGAGTTTATCGTAGAGTTCGGGCGTATCAGGCACAAAACCAGTGCGCTTTTTCGCCTCAACCGGCTGCTTAAGCGCATCAACGCCGTCTATCAATATCTCGCCCTGGTCGGGCTTCAGAAGGCCAACGACGCTCTTTATCGTGGTGGTTTTGCCCGCACCGTTGGGACCCAGAAACCCAAAAATCTCTCCGGGCCGTACATGAAGACTCAAGTCATCGACAGCCTTTACGCTCGCTCCACGGTAGGTCTTCGACAAATTGCGTATCTCCAGCAACTAGACGCCCCTCCCGGCCTTACTGCCTTGTCTCACGCTCATATTCTATAGTTGTTTCAACACCAAGTCACCCGGCTAGTTTGCCAAAGCGTTTGCCCATGGATACTCCACGCCGCCAAACGAGACTCTACAGATATGCATACGCACGCATGTTTTTGAAAGTTTCTTCCGGGGGTGCACTAATGAACGAGAATACCTTGGCCAAGGTCAGAGCACTTGTGCTAGAAAAGAAATGGGCTGAGCTTAAGAACATGCTATCGGCATGGCCAGCACCCGAAGTCGCCGACATACTGCCACTATTGGACGGCTCTGATCGCGTGCTTCTTCTCAGGCTGCTTCCGCAGAAGCAGTCGGCTGAGGTGAGCGCCCACCTCGATTCGGATCTGCTGAACTGGATATTGCTTGACCTAACAGACGAAGAGACTCGCAGGCTGCTCGAAGAGCTTCGGCCGGACGACCGCACAAGCGTGCTCGAAGAGCTGCCGGGGACGCTTACCCAGAGGCTGCTGAACCTGCTACCACCCGAAGATCTGGCCGAGGCACGCAATCTGCTTGGGTATCCAGAAGAAAGCATCGGACGGCTCATGACGCCAGACTACGTGGCCATAAGGCCAGAGTGGACGGTGGCAAGAGCGTTGGAGCATGTACGCCAAAAAGGTAGAGACAGTGAGACGATCAGTATTGTCTACGTTGTGGACGCCGGATGGAAACTCTTAGACAGCATCGAAATCGAAAGACTCATCCTTCACTCTCCGCAAGAGTGCGTAAAGCATGTGATGGACCACTCATACGTTAGCCTACTGGCATACGATGACCGCGAGCATGCGGTGCGGGTTATGCAGAGGTATGATCTTTTCGCGCTGCCCGTTGTAGATTCTGACGGGGTATTGCTCGGAATTGTCACGGCAGATGATGTGCTTGACGTGGCGCAAGAAGAAGCCACCGAAGACTTTCACAAAAGTGCCGCTGTGGCACCTCTCAGGACAAGTTACAGACATACATCCATTTGGAGTCTGTACACAAAGCGCATAGGTTGGCTCGGAGTTCTCGTATTGCTGAACTTGGTCTCATCCGGAATCATAGCGTCTTACGAAGAGACTCTGGCAGGTTCGCTTGCGCTTGCGTTCTTCATACCGCTGCTAATCGACAGCGGCGGCAACGCGGGTTCACAGGCGGCTACTCTTATGGTGCGTGCACTCGCCACAGGCGACCTTAACCTACACCAGTTGCTGCGTACGGCGCTCAAGGAAGTGGCTGTCGGGCTATCGCTCGGACTAAGTATGGGAATTGCGAGTTCGGCTGTAGGAGTTATCAGAGGGGGACCGCAAATCGGCATCATCGTGGGCTCTTCGATGGCACTTATTGTACTCATGGCAAACATTGTGGGCACAAGTCTGCCGTTTGTGCTGACACGCTCAGGGCTTGACCCCGCAGTGGCGTCGAGCCCGCTCATCACCACGATTACCGACGCAGTAGGACTGCTAATCTATTTCTCTCTTGCATCATGGCTCCTCGCGTCTTAGAACATCACCGTACGATGCGAAATCGCTCGTTACCTATGAGCGAAGTGGTTTCCTCCCACACTTGCTCTAGCCGCTGGCTATCTTGCTCAGGCAGCCCTCTTGGCATGAACATACCCACAGGCAATACACGATACTGAAAGAGCCCGTTTTGTGTATACCGTTGCACCCATGTCGGCGTGTATCTAACGTCGCTTATGCTCATGGCCCCGGTGCCGTACTGCTTTGTGATCCGAAGAGTCAGTATCATGCCGCTATCTGTGTACCGTATCATCTCATTTCTCTGGTTTGAGATGAAGTTGCCGAGTGAGTACGCGACAAACACTTCTGCTTGCCCGCCGTCACGTACCACATGCCCAAACCGCATCGGCTGCAGCACGTGCGGGTGGCTCCCGAATATGATGTCAACACCCAGCGAAAACAGGTCTTCTGCAAGTCGCTGTTGGAACTCATCCGGCTTTCTAACATACTCTGGTCCCCAGTGAACCATCGCTATGATGACGTCAGCCTCTCTCTCACGCGCCCGCTCGATGTCTAGCTTGATACTCTCTGTGTCGTGCAGGTAGTTCACCATATACCCGATCTTATCCCGCGGTATGTTGACTTCCATCCCGTTTGTGCCGTAGGTGTAATTGAGAAACGCCAGCCGGATATCGTTCTTCTCGAGCACGAGAACCTGGTCACGCTCTTCGGCTGTGCGTGCAGTACCTGTGTGGTGCATGCCGGCTTTCTCTAATACATCAATGGTGTGAATCACGCCGAATTCGCCGCCGTCAAAACTGTGGTTGTTTGCAGTAACCACCAGGTTAAATCCTGCCTCTTTCAGCGCCCAGATTATCTCTTCAGGTGCCTTAAAACACGGATAACCGCTGTAGCCTCTCTCGGAAGTGCTTATGGTACCTTCAAGGTTTGCTATTGCCACGTCGGCTTCTTCTATGTAGTGCTGTACTTCGGCGAAAAAGTGCGTGAAGTCATACGAACCGTCCGGCCTCTTGCCCGCACTTATGAGCGGCCCATGCATCAGAATGTCGCCGACGCATGCGACAAGCACCGAGGTGCTGTCCTCTGCGACAGGTTCCGCTTGCTGTGGCTCTGGCTCGGGGCTTTCTAATGGCGCAGCCTGTGGTTCTGCCACATGAAAGCAACCGCCAGCACAGAATGCGCCAAAACACAAGGTCACCAGTATGATCAGCATCACGCGCAAATTCGCCAACTCTATTCCTCCGGCACCTCGAGTTTGAAGCCCAGCAGTTTCTCCATAGTATGAGCTGCTCTAAGAACTGAGATATCATCAAACGGCTTCCCGAGCAGTTGCACACCACAAGGTAGGTTCTGCTTGGTCAGCGCGCACGGCAACGAAATCGCGGGGCCTCCCGTGAGGTTGGCAAGTCTCGTGTGGCGTAACAGCATCTGGCGTGCGGGTTCGGACTTCCCTTTTATCTGCAGAGTTGTCGTGCCGATGGGATACGCTTCAACAGGCATGCACGGAGTAAGCAGGATGTCGACACAGCAAAACAGTTCGTCCATCATGTGCCTGATATGCTGCTGCATCCTAAGCGCGTTTTGGTACTGCTCTTCGGTTATTCGCAAGGAGTCTTCCAACCTCTGCCGCACCGCTGGCTGGAACTCGTGTGCGCGTTCTCTTAGGTTTGTCTCATGCAAACGTGCCGCCTCAAACCCCATGATCACAGTTGTCACTTCGAAGACGTCATCGATCTGCGGCAGCGTCACCTCAGAAACGCAGGCGCCCGCATCTTCAATAAGACGCACTGCGCGCCTCACATGCGACTCGATCTCCGGCTCTGTCTTGTCAAAGAAGAAGTTTATGGGCACACCGACTCTGACACCCGACAGCGCGGCTGTCTCTAGCGCCTTTTCAAAATGCGTTACTTGTACTTCGCTTGAGTGCGGATCGTTACGGTCATGACCTGCTATAACGTCCATCACTATGGCTGCATCACGAACACTTTTCGTTAGCGGGCCTGCGTGGTCGTACGAATGAGACAAGGGTACCACTCCATAAAGACTAACCAGTCCGTAGGTGGGTTTGAAACCGACAACACCGCAAAGACACGCCGGTATGCGAACAGAGCCACCTGTGTCCGAGCCCATCGCCATGTACGCCATATGAGAAGCCACACTGGCTCCCGAACCCCCGCTTGAACCTCCTGCTATGCGCGAAGCATCCCACGGGTTTCTGGTAGGGCCGAAATGCGAGTCCTCGCTTGTGGGCCCATACGCAAACTCATGCGTGTTTGTCTTGCCGATAAGTATCGAGCCGGCATCTTCCAGCTTCTGTGACACGGTGCCGTTATGCTCAGGCACGAAGTTTTCAAGGATCTTTGAGCCCGCAGTCGTCCTGATACCTCTGGTATGGTACAGATCTTTGAGCGCCACGGGGATGCCGTGCAGTTTGCTGCTTGCCCCGTCTCGCATGATCTGCTGCTCGGCCTTTCTTGCGTCCGCAACACAACGCTCTTCAAGAAGCGAGATGAATGCGTTCACCCTCGGCTCGTGTTTTGCGACCTGCACAAACACTGCTTCAACAAGTTCACGCGGCGAAACTTTTCGCTCTCGTATGAGTGCACTAGCATCTGTAATACTCAATCTGGCCAGTTCAGAACTCACAATGCTCCCTCCACCCATCCATCTGCATTATGATTGGCTTTCCTCATAACCACCGGAACCTCCTTTAGAGAGGTGTGCTGCTCCAAAGCACGAACAACACCTACGTACGATTATACGAGATCCGGAGGACATAATCTTGAGCGAGATTCGGCACTCACTCTTGCTGCAAGCACAACGGAACGAAGTCACCGAATACCACGTATACAGATACCTAGCCCAAACTGCCGCAGATACCGAAATGCGCACCGTGCTCGCACGCATCGCAGAAGACGAACTACGTCACTCACAGGTCATATCCGGTATAACCGGCCAAGAAGTGACAGCATCATGGCTTAAGGTGTGGTTCTACACACTGGTTGCGCGCGTCTTGGGCATCACCTTTGGGGTAAGACTTATGGAGCGCGGTGAAGACAGAGCTCATGAGCTGTACAGCCAACTCGCCGACGAAACACCGGAGATGACATCTCTGGCACGTGAAGAATACGAGCACGAAGAATCTCTTATCCGACTCATAGACGAAGAGCGGCTCAGATACGTGGGTGCTATGGTTCTCGGGCTTAACGATGCATTGATGGAATTGACAGGTGTGCTCTCAGGTCTGACACTAGCTCTGCAGAACACACGACTTGTGGGCATAACAGGGCTTATAACTGGGCTTGCGGCTTCATTGTCAATGTCGGCATCGCAGTATCTTTCGACCAAAGCCGATACGCAAGACCAGAATCCAGTGCGCGCTGCGTTCTACACAGGTATGGCGTATGTCGTGACGGTGGTATTGCTTGTGACTCCCTATTTCGTGGCGTCTAATGCGTTTCTGGCGCTTGGATGGACGCTTGCCAATGCACTGCTCATTATCATGGGGTTTACATTCTACACATCTGTTGCACGCAACACACAGTTTCTGCCTAGGTTTGTCGAGATGGTGCTTGTAAGCATGGGAGTCGCTGCCCTCAGTTTCGCTATCGGATACCTCGTAAGGCATTACTTCGGTATTGACGTCTGACAAATCGAGGAGGGTAGTGCATGAAACCGGGCAGGCTTCTCGGTGTAGGTCGCAGGGCCGAAGTATACGCCTGGCAGAATACCGAAGCGCTCAAGCTTTTCTACCCCGGCGCAAGTCGCGCATCGGTTGAAAGAGAGGCGGAGAAGTCAAGGATTGTCTCTGCGCTCGGAGCACCCAGCCCCAAGACTTACGACGTCGTCGAGATTGATGGAAGATACGGCATCATATTCGAAAAAGTCTCAGGCCCAACCATGCAAGAAGCGATCCTTGGCTCACCGCATCGCACCAATACGCTTGCCCGACACATGGCAGACTTACATTATGCGATACATCAGATTGAAGCAGATAGTCTGGTCTCTGTGCACAGCAGGCTTGAGCGCTCCATCAGAGATAACCCAAGTCTACCACAAGAAGCCAAAGACAAAGCGCTTGACATTCTCTCATCGCTTCCAAAGGCCAGTTTCTTATGCCACATGGATATGCACCCGAAGAATGTCATACTTTCACATAAAGGACTTGTGGCAATTGACTGGGATAACGCATGCTGTGGCCACTCACTGGCCGACGTGTCACGCACATTGCTGGTTCTGTCCCAAGCGCGGCATCACGGCCGTTCTGTGGTTGGGCGTAAGCTCAACGCCGTGTTCTCACGCATCGTCTTGGATGCTTACCGCACGAGATACCTTTCGCTCACCCCATACCAGCCAGAAGATCTCGGTAGATGGATGCTGCCGCAAGCGGCAGCACGACTTAACGAAGGTGTAACAGCCGAGACCTCTAGCCTTATGCGTCTAATGCATAACAAGACCTGATGAGAGTATCTACTCGACTCGCCGTATCATGCGGACACCGAGGTATGCTGCCCAAGGTTTGTGCGCCGGGCTTTTTGAGTAGAACTTCACCAGTCTCTGTTGGCCCGCAGATGTGAAAACAAAACTGTCGTGTGTGGTAGGCGTAAGAACCGCCTGTTCCTCTTGGCTAGAAAGCATCAGCCGCCCCGACTCTAGGTACACGCGCAAGTCCGCGCCCTCGAGCGACTTGTACCTGCCGGTGTATCTTGCGAGTTGCTCGGCCTGAAGACTAACTTCAGGATGCACAACTTTTGGCGTATCAAATGGGAGTCCGAGCGCGGTGTTCACTGCGCCCATCCATATCACGGCCGCGGGCACATTAGTAACGTTTGTTAGCACACTTGCAGTGATGCGCCTTTCGGGCACAAACCCGAAGTGCGAAGACACACCGGGCTGTCCGCCACCGTGCTCTACAAGCGTAACGCCGTGGTAGTCGGGTGTTGCGTGCAGCGCAAGGCAGTAGTAGGTGTTGGGGGCAGACCGATACACCGGTGTCCACATTCTGCGAAGTGATCTTTCGGATACTATCCTTACCCCGTCTATCTGGCCTGCTTGCACATACACCTGCCCGTACCTCACTAGAGCAGGCACGTTTGACCTTACTCCGCCCCCTACTTCGTATCTGCCGAGTTCCACCCATGGTTTGGCCTCAGGCTGCTTGGTCTCGGGGTTCTTGACGTATAAGTCTGTGTAGTTCCCCATGCGCTTTACTTCGTCTATGTCAAGCGTTGTTCGCTGCATGCCCACAGGGTTGACTATGTTGTGCATCACATAATCACGAAACGGCATTCCTGATACCCTCTCAATTACGGCACCGTTCAGCAAAAACGTATCATTGCAGTAGCTGAAGTACTCCCCCGGCCGCCCGAGCAGTTCGTAATCAGCATCTCTTAAGTATTCAAGATGCTCTTCAAACGTCTTGAGTTCTGGTCTTCTGGTCATGGGTACGAGCCCTGTTGTGTGAGAGAGGATGTGAAACAGTTTTATCTCGCTCATGTCGTGCATGCCTTTTAGCCGAAACTCCGGCAGATAACGCACGACCGGATCGTCAAGGCTTATGAGGCCTCTGTCCTGAAGCTGGCTCATGGCAAGCGCGGTGAAAGACTTGCTTATTGAAGCTACACCGAAAATAGTATCTTGGTTTACCGGAAGCCGCTGTTCAATGCTGCGCAGTCCGAAACTAGATGAATATATCGTCTCTCCATCTCGTGCGACTGCCACTGCCGCGCCAACTATGCCGTTCTCATCCATGATCTGTTTTACCTTTGCCTCAAACTGATCCCATGCGTTAGTCGCCACCTGACCGTTTCCTCCTTCAATGACACTTGTGTTACATATCGCCAAAACCAGAAACCCGGGTCATTTGCGTTACGTCGCTCACTTGCTAACACACTTGCTGGAGGTGAGCACTGTGCACGTCTTCTTATGCATCGTATCTTTCGTCATACTCTCGCTTCTCGAATAGGCCTTGGCACAGCGGGCCTATTCTTCTATGAGTCGCTCATCGAACACGATTCGTTCTTCCGAAAGACCCGAGAGCAGTTTCGGGAAGAACAGTTCATCAACTGCGTCTTCGACTGGTACCACGCCCTTTTGTGAGATCTCACCTGAGAGCACTGCAAGCGAGATAATCCGACACGGAAAGCATGTGGTGCGAGCCATAGAACTCATCTTTGCCGCTACGTCGTAGAAGTCCAGCATATCGCAGGTGTACGTCGCGTTCTTTGCGTTCCGCCTTCCGCGTACCACGACACGCATTAACGTGATGTCCTGCTCATCGGGCTGGTTAAGCCTGGGGGAAAGACACGCAGCAAGCACTTTACGCGGCACAACGCGGCATCCATCGACTTCTACACTATCTGCATCAAAGAGCCCGCAGTCACGTAAGAACTCTATCTTCTCGACGTACCCCGGATAGCGCAGTGTCTTTTCTTCGAGGCTTCTGAGTCCACGACGGGGCATCGTGTGAATCAGCGTAGAAAGACCCTCTGTTATAAACGCTTCGAGAACACCGGGTGGGTCGCAAAACTCAACAAGTTCAACATCGGACAGCGCGTCTGCATATCTGACCTCACCGTCTCGCAACACTTGTGCACTAGTTACGCAAGCGTTCAGCACACTTTCCAAAGCGAACACAACGTTGTAGCCAAGCGGCGGCTTGGGGTTGCGGGGTATTCCGCCTACGTATATGGTGCCGCTCACCGCTTCGTCCAGCACGCGCACTCCGCGCGCCACGAGCACATTGGACAATCCGGGGGCAACTCCGGCGCCAGGGATGATGGTTATGCCACGCTCGCGAGCCGATTCGTCGAGTGCAAGTTTCTGCGTAACCTGCGAGCCCACCAAGTCTACCAGACTCTTGCCTGCGGAGATGGCCGCTTCTATGCCTGCCATGCTGTGTCGGTGCAACAGCGCAGAACACACGATGTCATAGTTGCTCATAAGATTGGCTACTGCCTCAACATCTTCAACACTTTGGTTATGCGTCTCTACCCTGTTAGGTGATACTCGTGTTACAGCGTCAAGTTTGGCGGTATCAATGTCCACTACGCCGATCCTGGATACCTCTTTGGAAGAAAGCAAGTCTCTTGCGAGCGCACATCCCATCTGACCCGCACCAAGCACGAGCACTTTCGCTCCAGCACTCATAACACTCCATCGTCCCCTTTTACCTGAGGAATCTTAAGGTAGTACCCAGACTCATTTGCTGCGATCTCTGCCCATGCAGACGATCTGACTTGCTGCAGAAGTGTTTCATCGATGCTAAACTGCGGCATCCACGTGCCGTACATCTCCCGCGAGATTATTGACGCGGTCGCCAATATGGGTTCTACAACAACACATATGAGCGCCCGAGGAGCGGTTCCGAGCCGCATCGCCTCGAGCAACACTCCTGAACTGCTGCTTGATCCTCTGCCCTGCGGCATGATGAGTATTCTGTCTGTGAGACACTGGCCCACAAGGTGGTGCCTCGAGTCTATCACTTTGCCGCTTTGTGCAGAGAATCCGCCCCAGAAGCTCAGCGGTACACGCGACAACACAATCTCTCCGCTAGCGCAACCTGGCACTATCGGGTTGAGTTTTAGGTTCACTAGACAGTTCATCCTGCGGCCACCTCCCCACTTACTGCTGCATCGACACATCGCTTAAGCCCCGCAAGGTGAGTGTTGAGCCCGCATATGCCCGGTGCATAGTGCGCCATTTTGCCCGAGTTGGTCGCCATTCCAGAGAAGTTCCAGCCGGTGAGCGGGAACTGAAGCACACACGTGTCGCAGCACACCTTTATGCCTCTGCACTCAAGTTGGCTCAGCAACCCTTCACGCTCAAGCCGCGCCGATACTGCCCGACTGGTAAACAACCAGAACTCTACATCACGCTTTACTCTGCGCTCACCCATAAGGCTCAGCACCTGCAGCGCTTCATCATAAGACGCGTGAGGACAGCCTATGACCACAAGGTCAACACGCGTATTGCACACGCCGGGTGCTCCAAGCCGCTCGGCTGCATCTGTTAGTACCGCCACGTCAACCGTGTAGGTAGATTTGGGCTCTCTTGCGCCGAGAGCATCTTCTTGCGTTCTGGCCTCTGGTGTTATACCCACCATGTGGCACAGCCCAACTGCGCCTGATGACGCGGCCGCAGCGCACAACGCTTTAAGGTTGTCTTGGGTCGCCCACTTCGGAATGCCTTCAACCACCGGCACTCTGCTCTGGGCAAGTTCACCCACTATATACCCTGCTGCACTGAACATCGAATCATCGCCAAACACACTCTCAGGCATGTCAAACTGGATAACCACCTCACCAGTTCGCCCTGCGTCGAGGTGCAAACCGAACAGAGGTGCTTTGCCCAGAATTGCACAACATATGTCAACCAAGTCTGCATACCTCTCGGTGCGCGCGCCGAGCACCGAGTTGGCAAAGCAGATCGCGTTTGACTCAGCCCAGGCAATGTGTTGGCCTCCCCCAGGCACAATGCCGTACTGGTACGGTGCACACGTCCAAGTGGGTATACAGCCCATCTTGATATAAGCGCGTTCGAGCCTCGCAGACTTTGCCGAGTGCTCCTCCGGTATTCTGAAACGACTCCAGTCTGACGTATCGCGCGCCGTTATGTTGAGCGTGGTAGGCACTGCGACTCTTGCCCCTGCGCCAGCGAGCCTTTCGGCGAACTCAATCCCAGCCTCACCCACTGCTGTATACAGACATCCGTCAATATGCGCCTGTTCAATACGAACGAGCCGCTCTGCGCCGTATAGTCTTCCGAGGTCTACAACGACTCTTGTGGCAAGTCTCAGCGCTTCGCCCATCTTTCCGTCATACGCGTTTTGCTCATCGGGTGTAAGATACATCATGGTGCCTCCACGTTGAACTGTAGCCATAGACCTATTTCTTTCCGAGCAGACTGAATCCTCGTATACGTATGACATCACGGGCAGGAGTGTAGCACCAATACAAAGAATTCCGGCACGTATCCAGACTGTTGTCGAAAGGGGAGCATGTTCTAGATGCCGCAAGACTATATTGCGCGCTGCAAGAAAGTTGCCGCGGCCGCGGCAGCGAAGGGCATCGACCTAACGCTTATAAGCCCATCATCTGACATGACCTATCTGTGTGGGTACGCACACAAGCCGAGCGACCGCCCTACACTGCTTGTTATTAGCGAAGCGCGTGACCCTTTTATCGTCGCCCCACTGCTGGAAGCGCAAAAAGTGCGGGCAAAAACCCAGGGGCTATTTGAGGTTATGGCATGGGATGAGACCCAAGATCCTTTCGGCTTGACACGCGACACGCTCAGGACGCGCATATCATCTATGGCGGTAGCAGAGCAGATGTGGGCAGGCGATTTGCTGCGACTGAAGACTCACTTTGAAGACGCGCATGTCATGAGTGCCCAGCCTCTGATTGCGCCACTAAGAATGAGAAAATCTGAAGAAGAATTGGACCTTCTGCGAAAAGCGGGCTGTGCCGCAGACAAAGCATACGACATGCTATGTCAGTTCAAACTCTCCGGCATGAGCGAGAAAGAAGTGCAGCAAGAACTTATGCACCTGCTCATGCAGGCAGGAACTCCCGAAGCGTTTTGCCTTGTGGCAACAGGAGAGAATACGTCGTCGCCGCATCACGAGGTATCAGATAGGATTGTGCATGAGCGCGATGCCGTGTGGGTTGACTTCGGCGGTAAGTGTGAAGGCTATAACGCCGACTGCACACGCACGCTGCACGTTGGGTCTCCACAAAGCGAATACGTACGTGTGTATGACATCGTGCGTAGAGCACAGGAGACTACCGTCTTATCTATACGGCCAGGGATGACCTGCCAGGAAGTAGACCGTATCGCAAGGAGCATTATCCAAGACGCAGGCTACGGTGCGAGTTTCATACACCGTACCGGACACGGGCTTGGACTTGACGTGCACGAACACCCATATATCGTAGAAGGCAACCATCAGGTCTTGGAACCTGGTATGGTGTTCAGCGTTGAACCCGGGATATACATAACGGGCA
This sequence comes from uncultured Pseudomonadota bacterium, assembly GCA_964417635.1. Lineage (GTDB taxonomy): Bacteria > Bacillota > Sulfobacillia > JAUYEF01 > JAUYEF01 > CAYQIY01. Next base: position 25,009 of record CAYQIY010000030.1, read on the forward strand.
GTTTTGGTGTTCGTATAGAGGACATTGTGGCAGTGACAAACGACGGTGTTGAGGTGCTCAATAACAGCACCCACGACATGCTCATACTGCACTAGTGCTCTTTGGCCTGAAGCGTTCAATGCTCAGCGGTTCTATCGGCACCCTTGGAGTCTGGGAGGTTATCATCTGGGAGATCAGCAGGCCTGTTATTGGACTTAGCCCGATTCCATCTCCTTCGTGGCCCGCGGCGATGTACAGCCCGGGCACTTCTTTTACGCTGGATACGATGGGCAAGTGATCTTCTGTGTACGGCCTCAACCCAACGTATGTTCTTATAACGTGCAAATCTGCGATGCAAGGATAAAACCTCATCGCCCTTCTTGCTATGAGCTTTACGACGTCTGGATCGACTCGTGTGTCGAACCCGCAGAACTGGCGAGATGAACCCAACAGGAAATTTCCGTCAGCAGTTGGTTCATACACGAACGCCACGCCGTGCTTGTCCATTTCAGGTTCTACTCTGCGCGAATGAGCACCGCCGAACTTCGTCATCAGGTATCCGAATTCCATTATCTTTCGCCTTCCCGGTTGCGTGCATCTTTCGGCTACCACAATCTGGCCTTGTCGAGGTATGATTGGAAGATGCACACCGATCCTCTCGGCAACTGCCGCCGTCCACACCCCGGCAGCAAGAACCACTGATCCGCAGGCAACTGCTCCTTCGGTGGTATCCACGCCTTTGACCCGTCTTCTTGAGTCAGTCAGCACAGACTTCACCTCGCAGAAGCGCATGAACCTGGCACCGTATCTGCGTGCCCCCAACCCCAGCCCGAACACGAGTCGCATCGGGTCAAGCGATGAGTCTGAATCACACTCCAAGAGCCCAATTATGTCTCGTGCAAGCATGGGCTCGTCTCCATGCACTTTCCGAGCCTCAAGATATCTCAAAGGCAGCCCTGCTTGCTGCTGGGTGCGAGCCCAGTCACGCGCCACTTGCTGCTGCTCTTCGTCTTCTACAGCCAGTGTGCTGCCAAATCTGCGGTAGCAAAAATCGTGTTCGAGCTCTTGTTCGAGCGAATCGTACAGTCTCTGCGACTCGTACGTCATTAGGCTGTCAAAGCCGGGCTTCTTGTCCACGAGAAGCACGTTTCCATCGCACGCAGAAGACGTGCCTGATGCTAGGTCTCCCCTCTCAATGACGAGTACAGATGCGCCGGTACGCGACAGGTAATACGCCACCGAAGCGCCTATAACGCCGCAGCCCACGACGACGACGTCGATTGCTCTACTCATTCGCTTCACCCGCCAGCACTCTGAAAGGAACAGGCACTACCGGCACACGCACGCTCCCGGGCTTCACTTCTTCAGGAGCAAGACCTGTCTCTTCACACAAGATGCGGCTTATGAGGCTTTCGCACGTTCTACCCTGACAAAGTCCCATCTGAGCCCTTGTCCTTCGCTTGACACCTGCAAGATCTTTGGCGCCGTCTCGTATCGCATCGCGTATCTGACCTAGCGTTACTTCTTCACACCTGCATATGACTAGTTCATCCAAGCGTGCTCTCTCCTCTCGCAAGGCCCCTGGCGTGTTGTGCAAGTCGTTTATCAAGCAAGACCCTTACGACGGCTGTGCTGTCATTCGCCGGCGGGTTATGCACGCCCAACACTTCGGCGTCTCCGATAACCGCGCCCGTTCTATCGACGACCGCTACTCTATCTCCTGCGTTGGGAAGCGGCAGAAACTCGTGAGGAAAAGCGACCGTGGCTGCACGAGCCGAGTACCCCATGTCCACAACAAATATGGCAAGCCCAGGGCATTGCGCTATGCATACACCGCAGCCTGTACATCTGTCTGCATCGAGCACAGGCAGGTTTGTTATGGGATTACCTATCTTGATGGCGTTGTTTGGACATGCTGTCTCGCAAGGGTTACACGGTATCTCTTGTATGCACTCTATGACCGCGCATGCACCCTGCTCAAGCCTTACCGCCGATGGAAACCCACTTGCACAGCCGAGTTCTTGAAGTGTGTGGTAACCAAGCGTCTCAACGCTGTTTGCTGAATCAGCCACGAGACAATGCCTCCACAATAAGATTCTTTGCGTGCTGTCGGTGGTCGCCAAAACGTCCCATCCTTAGTTCTCTGAGCCTCTTCTCTGCTCGATGACTCAACTCTGCTATCTCTCCGGGCTCTCCGAGCCCGGCAAACCTTGCGCTGCCCAACCCAGCCAGAGTGCCTTCTTCCATAGCACAGCTCGCCTCTTCAACTCCCGCAAGATCTCCTGCCACAAAAACACCTGGCACGCTACTCATCATGCACCTGTCGTGCGCCGGTACCCAACCACCGAGAATTCCCGAGTATACCATTCGGCAACCCGCCATAAGCGCAAGCTTGGCGTATGGCTTCAATCCCGCGGCTATACAGATGGTGTCAACGTCGAATTGCTCCGTTGAGTCTGGTATAGGCTTCCAGCGCTCGTCCACCTTGGTAATCTCAGCTGCGGAGACCCCGGCGTGCCCAAGAGCACGACTAACAGTAAAACCCAACCTGAAAGGCACTCCTGCCCTGCTCAGTTTTGCAGCGTGAACCGCATAGCCGCCTATCTTGCGCTGCGCATCGCATACGGCTACAACATCGGCACCTGCCTGTAACATCTGGTAGCCCACAATTAGCCCTACATTGCCCGAACCGAGTATGAGTGTCTTTTTTCCGGGCAACACGCGCTCGACGTTTATCATGGTCTGTGCGGCACCGGCTCCCATCACCCCGGGAAGTGTCCAACCGGCAAAACTCACCGAGTTCTCCGATGCGCCTGTGGCAAGAACTATGCTTTTTGCATGCACTTTGTATTTTGAAGCACTCTTGTTTTCGAGAAGCCCTCTAGCCACCAGCAGTACGCTTGCGTCAAATATCCCGAAAACGCTCGCGTCAAGCCACACCCTGACCCCCGTGCAAAGCGCCTCTTGGTAGAGCGACTCGCCAAGCCGAATTCCCCTTATACCTGCTCCGTGCTCTTTTGAACCAAAGAACTTGTGAATCTGCTTGATAAGCTGTCCCCCGGGCTTGGGGTTTTGCTCTATTACAAGCACATCGGCGCCCTGTCGCCGCGCGCTTATGGCAGCAGATAGTCCTGCAGGACCTGCACCTATTACTGCTACATCCACACTCCTCACTTGGCGTGATCGCCTCCTGCCGGCGCCTGGGTCTCGATCACCATACCGTCTCTTACACGTGTAACGCATGTTCTGACGTTAGGCGTACCGTCGACAACCATAACACAATCGGTGCACTGACCTATTGCGCAAAATAGTCCTCTCGGCTCTCGTCGCTTATCCGTGTACCGGCTGATGCGGATGCCTGATGCAAGCAGCGCTGCCTGGATACTCTCGCCCTCACGCGCCTCAATCTGGATACCGTCCACGCTTATCCTGACCTTGGCTGCATCCAGAAGATCGCCAAGCACCGGATGTTTCAGCACCCTCATCTAAGACAACTCCCCTGCGGGGCGTGTTGAACAACCCCATATCTCGGAGTACACCCTCATGAAGTTCGCTCCGAGCACTTTTCGTGTCTGCTCCACGCTATAACCTCGTCTCAGAAGAGTCTCTGTAAGGTTCGCAAAACTGCGCGGGTCTTCCATCCCCTCCGGATAGTGATACGGCGGAGGCGGATATGCGCTCTTCTTCCACGCACCTCTCGCAAGCGCGCTCCGGTACATCTGTTCGGCGCCTTGCTGTGACGCTATGCCAGCTTGGCCGGCGAAGAAATCCATGCCTATTCCGACGTGGTCTATGCCCACGAGGTCTGCAATGTAGTCTAGGTGTTTTAGCATATCATCAAGTGTGGGACGGGCGCTTTTCGACACAAACGCAGGAAACCCGTTTAGGCCGATCACTCCTCTTGACGCTGCGAGAGCTTTTATCTGTTCGTCTGTAAGGTTTCTGGGGTTATCACAGACGGAGCGGGCATTTCCGTGACTGAATACCACAGGCGCCTCGGATACTTGCATTGCGTCTAGCGTGGTACGCACACCGGTGTGGCTAAGGTCAACGGCTATGCCCACGCGGTTCATCTCGCGTATTAAGCTCACGCCGAAGTCGCTTAGACCCGAATCTGTGCGCTCGTCACACCCATCACCGACGAAGTTCTTGACGTTGTAAGTCAGTTGAATCACCCTTACGCCAAGAGCGTGATACACTCCCACCAGATCAAGGTTTCGCTCCAGCGGCAGCGTGTTCTGAAAGTGAAACAGTATGCCGAGTTTCTTTCGAGATTTTGCGCGCAAGAAGTCATCCGTACTCTTTACGTGCATCAGGTCATCACTGCGTTCGCGAATTATGCGAAACCAGCGGCCGATCTTCGCTAACGCGCTCTTTGAGTCGTCATCTGCTGCAACGGTCGGCGCTGCAACAGTTACCCCACCTTGGCGCCAGTAATCGATATACCTCGTGTCGTTCAGCAAAGGACATGTGCCGTCGAACACAATTGACCTCTTGTGAAGTTCCATCGCGTCGATCACGCTCTCTTCTCCTTTCGCCACACGGCTAGGCTCCAAGCAAGAATCCTTCTTTGAGCGGGTCTTCGGGGTCTATGACGAATGTGTGCAGGCCTGTAACCCACGCTCTCCCGCTGACACTCGAAGAAATCGCCGGAATCGCTTCAATCCTGATCTCCTCGAGCACCTGGGCACGAAACAGACTGCCTATGATGCTCTCGTGTACAAACTGCTGGCCTCGTTCTATGAGGCGCTTCTTGTATAACACTGCAAGCCTAGCAGACGTGCCTGTACCGCACGGCGAACGGTCGATCTGCCCCGGCGGAAACACGACTGCGTTCTTAGCGTGCGCATCGGGGTGTGTTGGCTCGGAGTAGAATAGCACATGAGTCATTTCGTTTATGAACGGCTTTGTGGGGTGTCTGACTTCCATCTGCTCGGCCACGGCCTTCCTCAGCGCGTTGCCCGCACGTATTATCTCAGGAGCCTCGCGGGGAGTAATCTCTAGCCCGAATCTTGCAGCGTCCACAATTCCGAAAAAGTTGCCACCAAACGCAATATCTAAGGTAACTACTCCCACCTCAGGTACCGACACTTGTGCGTCTTCTGCATACACAAACGCTGGCACATTGCTGAAACTGACGCTCTTTGCCACCCCATCTGTTACGCTAACTTTCGCGCTCACAAGCCCTGCCGGGGTATCAAGTGTGATCTCGGTGATCCCCTCTGATACCTCCACTATTCCGGCTTCTACGAGCGCTGTACAGCAGCCAATCGTATCGTGGCCGCACATCGGCAGGTAACCCCCTGTCTCGATGTACACGACGCCGATGTCGGCGCGGCTGTCGCACGGCTCGGTGAGGATTGCGCCGGACATCACGCCGTGCCCTCGCGGTTCAAACATCAACGTCCTCCTCAGAGAATCCATGTTGTGTTTCAGGTGCAGCATCTTCTCACCCATGCTGCTTCCGGGAATCGGCCCGATCCCGCCTATGACCGTCCTCGTCGGCTCGCCCTCTGTATGCGTGTCTATGGTTTGGATCATACGCGAAAACCTCATGCTAGGTTGCCTCCTCGCAGCCGGAGAGTCGTAATCCGAACTTCAACAGCAGCCTTTTGGTGTCCTGTATCAACGCAAAAGGTCTAGCGCCATTTCGCAGTAGAGCCGCTTTGCCTGAAGCACCTCAGAAAACCGAACGCGCTCGTGGTCCGTGTGGGCGAGAGAGCAATCGCCTGGCCCACATATGATGGTGGGTATACCTGCCATATGCACAAGATGGGACGCGTCTGTGGCAGGCGCCTTGCCGCGCACAGCAGGCGGTTTCCGTCCGGTGACTCGCTCAAAGCAACGCTTGTACGACTGTGCAATCTCGCTTTCTTCGGGAGTCCAGCACGCTTCATGCATCACGTCAGACCAAAGCACCACCTGCTCACCCGAATCTCGGTCTACGCCCGGCACGATACCCGTCGCACGAGTTACGGCCTGCGCTATCTGCCGGAGCGCCATCTCTGCCGCCTCCCCGGGCATCAGCCTACGATCAATACTCAGACTACATGTGTCCGGAATCACGTTGAGCCTCGCTCCACCTTGTACATGCACGCAGCACACGCTTCCGACAGCCACTTCGAACATCTCGTTTCTGAACTGTTCGACAGGTATCTTCTCGAGTTCCCGGATGATATCTGCGGTAGCGTGAATCGCGTTAACACCAAGGTGTGGGTAGCCGCCGTGAGATGCCTTCCCGCGCACCAGCACGTCAACCCACAAAAGCCCACGGTTGCCGAGTTCACACCGAAGCTCGGTTGGCTCGCAGCATATTGCCAAGTCAGCTGTTATGCCTTGCTTCAAAAGATACTGAGTACCGAGTTCTCCCGCGCGTTCCTCGTCTCCGACAAGTGCCAGCATGAGCGTGCCGCCAAGCGGCGCGAGAGACCTCTTCAGAGACACCATCGTCGCGACAGCTGAAACAACGCCGGCTTTCATGTCACAAGAACCACGACCCCACACATATCCATCTTCATATGCCGGATCGTAAGGATCGCGCTCCCAGCCGTCACCCGGGGGAATGACGTCTAAGTGTGCGTTCACCATCAGCGTTCGCCCTAGATCATCTGTTCGCGCTTTAAGCCATGCAACAAGGTTTGTGACGCCCGACTCGGACTCAAATATGCTGTACGGAATGGCTTCTGCCTCAAGCACGCGCGATACTATGCGGGTGCAAGCGCTTATATCGCCAGGAGGGTTGGGACTCGGTGTGCTTATGAGCGCTCTTAGCAATTCGAGACATTCAGTGTCACTCACGCCATCTGCCTCCTTGCTTTCCACTTCATACAGATAACGGCGGGCTCATGGTCTTCGCCACAAGTCCCGCCGTAATGAACATTAGCCCGTCCGACTAATAACTCTTTCGCACTCTTTGGCTCGCGGGCTTAGCCATATCTTGCTGCCACGCACGCACCGGCGGCACGCGACTTGTCATGGGTTCGGTCGGTACATCCAAGAATAGTGGGCGCTCACTCCGTATAGCTGAGGCGATTGCCTCTTTCATCTCGGTTCCGGATTCGGGCCTTATTGCCTGGATACCGTAAGCTCGTGCCAAATCACAGTAATCGCCCTTGTGTCCAAAATCCACTCCGAAATAACGCTCTTCGTAGTAGATTTGCTGCAGGCACTTGATCCAGTTGTAAGAGCCGTTCCTGGTGCAGACCATTATGATGGGTATCTCAAGACGCGATATGGTCTCGAGTTCGCTCATAGCCATCTCAAAACTGCCGTCTCCGAACACAGCGACAACCGGTGTGCACGGTTGCCCGACTTTAGCGCCAATGGCGGCCGGGATTGCATATCCGAGTGATCCATGCGCTCTTCCTGCAACAAAAGTTCTTCCGGCGTGATTGGGTCTGTAATACGCTGCAACGTGAGGAGTGGGCGTTCCTGCGTCGCATACAACAATAGAGTCTGAAGGCAGAGCTTCATTAAGCAACCTGACGAGTCTCATCGGCGCAAATGGTAGCGTATCCTGCGAGAAGTTGGGCTCAAGCAAGTTCATTTCTTCGACGATTCTGCGGCCCACCGACTCTGTCCACCTTAGATCTCGGTTATCCGCGAAACCAGCGCAAATCCGTATGAACGCCCTCAACACCTCTCTCGCATCACCGGCAAGTGCTACTTCGACCTGAGTGGTGTTTCCAATCTGCGCTGCATCGGTATCTACCTGGATGACCTTCTTTGACTTCAGAAGACCTGCTGTAGTGCTGGCGTTAAGCCTTGAACCAAGCACAATCACAAGATCAGCCTCGGCAAGCGCTTCATTTGACGCACATTTTGCGCCGTTTGTACCTATTACGCCGAGCGCCAGAGCGCTCGTCTCATCGAACGCACCCTTACCGTTTAACGAAGTGGCCACCGGGATATGCAGGAGTCCGGCGAATTGTGCGAGTTCTTCATACGCTTCCGACAGATGCACGCCGCCGCCCGCCAGAATCACAGGCTTCGATGCTTCCTTGATGGCTTCGCACGCTTTTTCAAGATCATCGGAACAAGGCGCAAATCTATAAGCCGGGTATGCCATATGGCGAGGCTCGGAGTAGACATCTGCTTCGTCCAAAGATGTCATCTGCTCCCCGATAATGTTCTCCGGTAACGCTATATGAGACGCTCCCATGCGATTTGCTGTGGCAAACCTGAACGCGCGCCTTATAGTCTCAGGTATTTTTGACCCGAGCACCACTCTGGACGTGAAGCGAGTCACAGCCTCAAACACTCTTGTCTGCTCAAGTGATGTAAGAGAGCCTCTGTCTTCACTGGTAAGCGGGGTATCAGAGGTAAAGCACACGATCGGAACCCGCGAACCATCAGCCTCTGACACTCCGGGAATTATGTAGAGCGCACCGCCACCGCTCGGGCCCTCACACACTCCTACTTTTCCGGTTACACGCGCGTATGCGTCTGCCATATACGCCGATGAACGCTCGTCCCTGACCAGTATATGCTGTATCCCACTCGCGCCATGGAAGGCGTCGTAAAGCGCCATGCTTGTATCGCCCGGTAGGCCAAAAACATGTTTGGTTCCATATTTCTCAAGCATACGTACTACAATCTCTCCACCTGTCACGTATTCCCTTCCTTTC
>CAYQIY010000031.1:0-33210 GCA_964417635.1 uncultured Pseudomonadota bacterium
CTGCCACAGTTTCAAACTGCCCGTGACTCTTATCTTGCTTGGGTCGGTCTGGTCAGCCGAAAAGTCTGTTATCCGCTGGTAGAACACGTTCCTGAAGCCTTCTTCGCCTGCTGCTATGCTGCGGAGAAGATCGTGCACTTCGTGAGGTTCAGCACTCTGTCCGAGACTGAGAAGCACGTACTCTTTGTCATCATACGTGTGATCCGAAAACGCTTTTCGGTCTACCAGCCACACTTCTTTGATCTCGTCCTTTAGCAGAACACGCGCAGGTGTCCCAAAGCCTTCTTTGCTCTCAAGGCTGGCAAGCATGAGCTCATACTCACTTTGAGCCAGTTCCACATCCAGTTTCCACGTCATCGTCAATACACCATCGGCGTCGAACGCGTTGAACACTGACTGGTTGCCCGACTTCTTGACTCCGGGCAGAAACGCTCCCCACCTATCCATGACAAGGCTCTCTTGCAATATGCGTGGGCTCTTCAAAGGCGTAAGCGCGATGGCGTTCTCTGAAGTGAGCATGTACGCGTCTGTCCTGGGATCTTCTGGATTGGGCACCGCGGAGCCCGGATCCAATCTCATGCTGTACGGCTCAAATCCGTCTGCGCTTACGTGCATGTAGTACACAGTTCGGTTAAGCGCCGAGGTCGTGCTGAACGTGCCGTCCGGCAGAGACACCATTCTGCGCCCCACACTGCCATCAGCCTGAAACAGAGTTATCTGCGCTCCCGGCACCGGCTTGCCGGTCTCGGCGTTTCGGAGTTCGGCTTCAAGTGAGATACCCCTTCTCATAAGAAGCGTCACGTACACTGTTCCGCTTGAGACTCTGGTTTCAGTAGACACCTTAGTCCAACTGGGGTGGCTGAAATCATCAATCTCGAGATTGTACAGTCCGTGCAGTTCTGCCCGCGTAGTATGCATTCCGCCGTTTGCCCAGAAAGACACTCCGTCAATCAGTTCGTCGGGATCATGCACGTTGCGAGCCTCAACCACTGCCGAAAAGGTGATGTTGAGAGGAACCTCCATCTTATCTGTCGGTTCCGGCCCGCCCTTGTACAGGTCAAACGTCCAGTTGTCTCCAAACGAGCCGAATGAATACCAGCACTTGTTGCCTCCAAAGGCTCCGTCAAAGAACCAAACCCCGAAAGGTCCGGGATCGGCTCCGTAGTAGTTAAATATGCCACCGGCATGACTGAAGGCGATAAAATCCGGCTGGGAAGGTCCTTTGTACACGTAGTCATAGCCGCCAACGCTGGGGTCATATTCCCACACATAGTGATTTATTCGCACATCGTGTACGCCCTTGTGCTTCACCCTCATGGCAAAAGCAGCGTATGACATGGGGAACACACTCGATTCGTCTTCGGGAAAAGCGACCGGCGGCACAAATCCCGGGTTCGGGAATGGATTCCACGTAAACGTTCCGTCGTGCGCGCCGAACTCGTAAGAGCCCGGCATCGCTTCGTACCTCGGGTGCACCACCTGCACGCCGTACGTGCCGGGCGTACTGCCTATCAGTCGCACTTGCTCAAACTCCATCCTGCCGGCGCGGTATATGGGCCAACTAGCACTCTCTGGCCCTGACATCAGCACGACTCCTCCGTTTGCAAGGTCGGAGTAGTACTCAGAGTACCAATCCGTCCATCCGGGGTCATAAGGCGCTTCGGGTTCTAGCCCTCTGAGCGCCAGCATCTGCTGCCGGGTGGTGTTTTCGTCCCAGTTGCTTATCTCCAACCTGACCACGAACTTGTTGGCCAACGCAGTCAGGCTTGCTTCCATCGCTTGACCCGAAGACAGCCCGAATCCGCCTATGCCCGATGAAGGCGCGGGTGAGCGCAAATATGCGCGGAGCGAGTCTATGCTGTACGGCCACTGTTCGAAATATGGCCAGTTCATCGTCCTGCTTGTGCTGGTATTCATGTTGCGCAAGCTCATCCTGTAGCCCCAGTGGGTGTCGAGTTCGGGAATGCCTATGCCATAAAGACCCGGGATGAGCAACACGCTGAATTCACCCATCTCGTCCGTCGTCACCTCGAGCAGACGATACTCTTCGGGCATGTGCTCTGCATAGTACTGCGAGGCACGAATCTGGATTCTCTGCCCTGTCGCTCTTGTTGTGATTGTCTTTATCCATTCGTAGTATCCAGGCTCATACATATCCGGGTGCGCGTCCGCGAGGTTCAGGTTCCCGGTAAGCAACACAGGCTCGGGTTTGACGAACACCTCTACTTCGTGATTGACACTTGAGATTGCATCTACATAATCAGTGCACGTAAAGCGCACGCTGAACCTGTTTGGAGGATTCGAGCTCGTCTCGTACAGGTTCACTCCATCGACCATAATGGCAACACTCTTCGTGACGGTATCGTCTACGCTGAGCAAATAGTTGCCGGGCAGGATCTTGTCAAACACTACGGTTGACGCGTGACGCTCCGGCCGATACTCTGCTGCTCGTATCCGATCTATTCCCTCTGTGTTGCTGTCTTTCAGACCCTGAAGCCTGACTTCGAGGCCGTCGAGCATCTCTGGATCGTCGTACACACTCTTGAGAACCACAGTTATCTGCGTCGGCGCGATCTGCATGTTGAGCCTTAGGTCTGATGGAACCAGCTGAGCGTTATCATCTGTGACCACAAGTTGTTGCGACATCTCGTATCCGAGACGCTTACCCGACACGAGCCAAAACACCGGTGGCAGTCCCGAAAAGTTGACCCTGGCTGCCATGTTGTTGTCCCAGTACAGGTCGGCTTCTTTCCTAATGCCGCTGACCCCCACTATTGCTGGCACCACTTCGATAGAAGGATCTCGTGGATGCAACCCCTCAGCCTCCACGATGACGCCTCCTAGCGGCACATCTTCCTCCTCTGTTACTGGGTCGAATCCATATACGGTGACGTTGAGTTGTCTCGTCTCAGGTTTAAGCAGCACGTCAACCCAATGAGGTGCTGCCAATTCTCTGAAGCCGTCGAGCGAGAATGACTCCCAACCAGGTATCTTCTCCGGCCCCGAGTTGATTTCGAACCGGTAAGCACCCGTGACCAACCCCGCGAAGTGCGCAATTCCCGTCTCATCGGTGTACTCACTGACAGTTGAGGTGCCAATTATGCTCACGGGTATGTTTGGCAGATCAATGCCGGTTGTGACGCAACTAACCTGGACATACACATCAAATGAGTCTTCTTTGGGCTCGAGTTCCTCGTACCAGATGTTGCTGGCTCTCATCTCCACCGCAAAACTCTCGCGCGTCGCAGTGTAGTACCCCGGATGGCTGGCCATTGCAACATACACCCCGGGCTCGATTCCTCTGATACTGAACAGACCAAGCGCATCTGTGCGCGCTTGATACTGCATACCCGTCCCGGATTGCACGAATCTCACGAGCACGCCTTCAATGGGCAGTTTGGTGCTCTTGCTGGTGATCACGCCCTGTACCCGATTCTCCTTCAATGCGAGTCCATGCGCGATGACCACAAGCGAAAACTCTCTGCTCAGGTAAGCGTGATCCTTGGATACGTGGGCGGTCAGAATCACGGTAGCATTCTGCTGATCGGCAGCAGGCCTTGTGACCTTGCCGAAGCTATCGATTAGGTCGGGGCTGGACGATGTCCAAGTCACGCTGCTGCCCCTCGGCGCTTGGGTGGGCAGAGCTAGGTCTTCGGTGACGTGCGCCTGGCTATCCCCTTCTGCGTACCCGATGCTTAGCCACGCAGCATCTGCAGTAACCGCCTCTTCTGCAGTCTCCGCAAGACACGTGACGCTGACCCGAAATGTCTTAGTCATCAGCACGTCGCGCTTGGCAACACTTGCCGTTAGCTCTACCTCGGTGTTCCCTTGAGTATAAGAAGGCCTCGTCACAATGCCTGCCGCACTTACCACCGCCGGATTGCTTGAAGCCCACGTTATGCTGCTCCCATTTGGTGCTACGCTCTCGAGGCGGATGCTTGACGTTACACTTGCCTCGTCGTCTCCTGGCGAAAACCCGATTGCGAGCCATTGTGTGTCCAGTTCAACCGCTCTTAGGTCAGACATCCGATTGAGCGCGAGCGTATGATTGTAGGCAGACACGCATATCCAGCCTACTTCCTCGCCAACCCTGACGGGTTCAAGTCTGTTGTCAGTCGTACCATCCCCGAGCTGTCCGTAGTAGTTGTACCCCCACGCCCACAGCGAACCGTCTGCCTTTATTCCCAGAGCGTGTTGCTGGCCTGAAGCTATGCTGACCCAGTCGGAACCGCTGCCTTGCGGGCTTGGCTGCGCCTTCTGGGTGAGCGTTCCATCACCCAGCTGTCCTTCGTGGTTCTGCCCCCATACCCAGATCGTCCGCTCAGACTTGAGTGCCATCGAGTGAGATGCGCCTGTGGCAACCTGCACCCAGTCAGCGTCGTCTCCTATCTGTGTAGGTTGGTTCAGCGACGAATACGCGCCGGTGCCCAAAGCGCCAGAGCTGCCAGCACCCCACGCCCATAGAGTTCCGTCCGCGCGCAGTGCAAGACAGTGTCCGCCGCTGGCGCTTATCGCGACCCAATCAGAATATGTGGTTATCTGCTGCGGTGAGCGCGAACCTGTACTCGATGTGCCGTTGCCGAGCCGCCCACTCAAGTTCCGGCCCCATGTCCAGAGCGTGCCGTCAGTCTTCAGCGCCACGCTGAACGAAGCGCTTGCGTGCACTACCGCCCAGTCGTTCGAATCGCCTATTCTCACGGGCACAGTCGATTGCACCGTATCGCCCGTGCCGAGCTGGCCGTAGTTGTTCCTTCCCCACGCCCACAGGCTTCCGTCCTGCTTGATGCCCAGACTGTGGTCAGTACCCGCAGACACACACATCCAATCGCGGTCTTCTCCTATCCTTTGAGGCACACTTCTGTCGGTGGTGCTGCCGTCACCCAGCCGTCCGTAAGAATTGCTTCCCCATGCAAAAAGCGAGCCGTCATGTGAGATGGCAAACGAGTGAAACGCGCCCGCCGAAACAAATCTCCAACCTGGATTCTCAACAACCTTGTCGGGAAGCCATCTGTCTATGGTGTCATCGTCGCCCAGCTGCCACGACCAGTTAGCTCCCCACGCGTGCACGAACACGTCATCAAACGAAGCGTTGTTTTGAGGTGCAATATGCGCAACTGCTCCGCCAATGCGACTCAGAGGAAGCACAGAGATCACAAACGCCAGCAGCACTATGAACGTGGCTACGGGTCGGCAGAATCTATGCATCGCGGTCACCTGCTTTCATAGAGGCTTAGTCTGATCCAAACTGGGGCCCATGTGGCCTCGGTAAACCAGGTGCTTCGAAGGATGAGGGGCCATGGTATTGCTGTCTGGCATAATAGGGCAAAGAATCCAGATACACTCAGAGTACGGAACGAATCAGGTACGGGAGCCAGGGCACATGCATCAAGAGTGGCGCTACCACAAAGAGCATACTGACCGAAGCCAACTTCCCGTAGTGAACTGACATACATGAATGCGGTGCAATGATGCAGACTGGCATGCTCTCCGGCCATTATTAGGCGCAGATACTTGTGTTTCCTGCGGTCAAGTCGAGATTCGGAAGCAAATCGGCACAGCAGATTTCCAAGATCAGAGCTGCGCTGTGTCCGCTCCATTTGCGTCGTTCAAAGATAGCCAGTACATAGCCACTTGAGGCCGACTGTAACCTCGCAGCAGGTGGCAACGGCACTCGGCATGCTGTATGGAAGTGGCAGTCTGTGCAGAACTTGGGCGCATCAGATGAAAACAAGAACACAGCCACAATACGGGATCCAAACGCCGTCGACTATTGTGCTGGCCGTCTCGCCACACGTTGTTGATAACCCAGCCGCGCTTTTCCACAGAATCTGCTCATGGCTCAAGGTTGATTCTGTGATTCAGAACGTCGGCAACGTGGGCATCGTCCACCGTTCTCTGCAAGAAATCGAGCAGGTCTTCTTGTCGAGGTTGGCCAAAGACCATTCTATAGAGCACCAGACCTCGTTTGAGCCGATCAATATGGGGTATCTCTCTACTGAAAGGCAGAACGGGCAAGTGACGCTCAATCTTGAATCCTTTGCCAGTCTCAAAGATCCAGTAAGGCACGAGGTCATTGCCCTGGAGCTGCATTCTGTCACGAGCAGCCTGTGCGAACAGATCATCCCATGGATCGCTCTTGTTTGGGCTGGCACCGGATAACCCATAGTGCTTAGCCAAGTTCTTCCTGATCACATGGCCTTTGTAACGATGTATCCTTCCCTCTCGCTGTTCCAAGTCTACTGGGTTGGATGGCAGGTTCCAGTGGAAGATTGCATGGCAGTACTGATGGAAATCGAGGCCCTCTTGCCCAATGGATGTTGTAGCGAGCACGAAAGGCCTGAAAGGCGAATTGAAAGCTGCCCTTACCTGATCTTCACGGGTTACGTCGCCGTCTTCGGTCCTGCTTTCCTGCAGCCGCAGCGCGTAGCGGCATCGAATGCTGCGATTCTTGAGCGCAATCACTCTCTTTTTTCTATGCAGACGAATATCGTCGAATTCAGTCCTGGTTGTCCTGATGGACAGCGCGTGATAAATGGCTTCTCTTAGCGTATCCGCCGTTTCCTCGTCATTGCTCTTAGTCATCAACCCAAGCGACTCATACATCACATGCACGTATTCGTCCAACACCGCCTGCAAGTTGCCGGCGATGGCGTAATCCAGTACGCATTCCCAGTAAGGCACCCGATCAAGCGTACGCCGGACAATTGCAATCGACTCAGGCAGGTTGAACATGCTGCGGAACCCAACCGCAATGCGGCAGGCAGCCGCCAGGCATCTGCTTTCTCTTATGTCCAGATCCTTTCGTCCAAGACTTCTCAAAGACGTAATCGCCGGAGAGCCAAGCGAAAACTTGGCCAAAATCCTGAAAAGGTCATTGGGCATACGTCCGAGCTCATGAGGGTTGTCGAAGAAAGCGGCAAAAAGCCTTGCATGATCGGCAAATCTACCTTCACCTTCGTCTTTGCCTTCAATCATCCCGGCGAAAGCATACCTATTGTCTTTATGCTCTAACCACCTCTTGATGGTGTCAGAATGGAAGTGCCTATCCAAAAAAGCAAGAGCGGCCCAGTACCATCTCTCGTCTACAGGGCCTCTATCTGGATAAAGGCTTACATCTACGGCCGTGCAAAACAAGTCTTTGATTATACTTTCAGCCCGATCCATAACCTCTTGTTGAGTCGGTGGTTTGCCGAGATGGATGGCTATTCTGAGCGGGTCAACTTTCTCGGCCAACGTCAAGCAGGGATACAGCAAAGCCAGAGCTGGCATCCCGGTGTAACGCCCATCTGTAAGGCTGAACTGGAGCAGCGGGGCGATTCTGTCTCTAGTGTTGAGGTAAGTCACGTCCCTTCCTGTGGTGGTAATGGCGCGCCGTTCAGCCTCGTAGCTGCATATGGCCGCAACCGCCTTGGGCACCACCTTCCATGACGAAAAGAGCAGCGTCTTGGTAAAAGCTACCGCCGCGCTGCTGGCATAATCGCCGCCAGGCTCGTAATAGGGCAGAGAAGGCGGAACCCACAACAGATTCCAGCCAGCATCCAGGTTCTGCTCGATCAGTTTTCTCAGCCGAGGGTTTTCCGGACTTATGCTCTTGTAGTACCTTATCCGAGACCAGCGCAGCACGCCGCTGCCGCGGCTGATCAAAGCGGCCAATTCATCATAGTGATCAGGTTCTTGCAGTCTCGCTTTGAGCTTCTTTTTCAGCGCGTATTCGTCGGCAAAGCTAAGCAGGTAAGGTGATGATTTCCACAATTCTAAGTGGTCGCCAGCCCCAAGCGTGTAACAGATAGAGTCAAGGTTCGCAAAGCCCAGCAAATCTTCGGCGCGCACCTCACAGTGGTGACGACAGTCTTGGACCATTCCGTTACGATCTTGGCTGACGCCAAGCCGTTCTGTTCTGACCATTACCTTGCGCAGATTAGCTTCAATCTTTGCCTTGGCCTGGCTCAGCTCGTGCTTTTGGGCTGTATCAAAGCTGTAAAGGCTGCGACGAAACTCTTGCAACAGCTGTGTTGTCTCACCAGTTTGCTCTTTTGAGTTAAGCAAGAAGCCCAGTGTGCGCAAGAAATCGCAGTAGTGGTCGTCCTCGGCTGCTCCGTGATACGTAGTGTACATTTTGTAAGGGGTTGCCGACAAAAGCAGAATCTTTGTGTCAACCGGCTTGCTCTCGTCTCGGTAATTGAACAGATACTGCGCAAGCTTGCTCATCGGGTCCTGATCATCCAGCAGGTGCTTGAACCGCTGAAACTCATCAAGGATGATGATGTCCGGCTTCAGCGCGTGTATGCAGCAAGTGGCAAGCGTCATGCGCAAGTTTCCGATAAGCCGGTTGCGCCTGACGTACATTTCGCGCGGGAATTCTTCTTTCTCGTAATCAGCGAACCGACGCGCGAGCTCCATAAACTCGGTGCGGAGCTCCAGTTTACTGCCCAGAGCTTGAACAAAACCTTGTTTGAGTTCGGCGTCGACGCCGGGAGCAACATTCTTTATGTAGTAATCCAGACTACTGCGCCAGCCTTCCCGCAAAGCTGAGCACTGCATCAAGTTGATCGGACCTTCCTCGTCGCCAAGATCCCAGGCTTCGCGCAGAACAGAGTATATGAGCGCCCGTTCAGTCTTAATACCGGTCGATGAACGCAGATTGAAGGATGTGCCCGGTGTAAAGGAGACGAAATTTATCTTGTTCGTGGTCAGTTCATTTAGCCTCTGCGGCAGCATTGTAATGCGAGAAGCCAAAGAAAAGCCTTCAGTACTAATCTTGAGGCGGTTGATGTTCTGCCGGGCAATATCTGCATTAGAGCAAACATAGATAATATCCAGACGTTCAATCTTGTCCCAGAGGTAATCCAAGGATCTGGCGATAATGCCCTTGGCAACCAGGGTCTTTCCGAGGCCCACCTCGTCTGCAATCAGAAAGCGGTTTACGCTGTCGGAGTCAAGATACAGGCGGTTGAAGACATAGTCAACCGTACGCCTTTGAAACCCCTTCAGGTCACGCAGAACGCTATGAAAGTCTGGCTTGCTGAGCATATCAATTGTTCACCAACTTCCGACGAGCTTGGCTAAAGGGCATCCAGATCCGTTCAAACTCATCAGGTAGTATCTCTCGCCCTTCTTCTGTCTTCTTCATCTCCTCTACCAAACGAGCTATGCGGTCAATCTTGGCTGGGTCTCTGCTAAGTGCCCGGATCATCTCTTCCAGCAGCGGAATCCCGTGCATTGGATTACCGCCATCCGCGGCTTTGCCAAATACTCTATTCTGCTGGCTTCTGACAAACTCGCTGAGTTCCAGTTGCCAGTTTTCTGCTTCGGATAGCAAAAGCATCAAGTAACGTAGGAAGCGGTTGCGGTCAGAAATGATGCTGGTCAGAACTCTTTCGTTACGGTCTTCGGGCATGCCTGACAGCGGCAGGTTGAGCACGAACCGTGTACCACTTCTCGATTTATGCTTGTGCACTGTAATGGCAAAAGCCATAAATGCGGTAACCGCTGCTGCAGTCAGGCCCGAGAACTGTACGTTTCCACACTCCAGCTCCAACAGATTTCTGGCGCTGCTGTCGGGTAGTGTTATCGGCCAACAGCAGACCTCTGCGCCATCCGGCAGCCTCAAAGCATCTCCTTCCAGCGACAAGATCAGGTCGTAGGTTCGCTCTTGTGTTCCAGAAGAGGCCTCTAGTTGAAACTTTCCGGCTGCTATCTGCCGGCGAACGTCGTCTATGGCAGTCTCCATCTCTAGCCTGGTGGGGTCAATCGTCGGCTGCTCAGAACGACGGTATTCCCTAATGACATTGCCCAGGGGGTTATGCTCAGGAGACAAAATGCTATCAATACTCAGCGTGGCTCTGTTCGCCCTCATCTCCACCAGGAACTCCACGTTCACCGAAAACGCAGCCCCGGTAGCGTTGGCCGAACCGGTCCATACCCTTGTCACATTGCCCTGTTCGGCGAGATATAGCTTGGCGTGAAGATCTGAGCCGTTCTGAGCGCTCTCTTCTGCCCCGCCCTCTTCCGAGGCCTCGTCTGCCGCTGCATCATCCATGACATATACCCGCTCAAAATGGCTTAGCGTATCCTGCTTCAGTGCATCGAGGCTCTCTATGCGGGAAAGCAATGCACAACGCGCGCCGGTTGCACCGGCCACCAGTGCAAGAAGGTCATCAGTGACAAATGGTGAGATTATCAGCATCCTTTCCGCTTTGGTGAGCAGCGGATTGTCGCGATAGCCACCAAATCCCAGCGGCCAAAAGGTTATGTGCTGCTCAAAGCCAGGAGGGGGATAGAATCTGACCTTATTCAGTTCATCAAGCAAGTCGTCCAACCCACCGGCAGGGCCGGTGGCCATAAGCGGCAGGCTGCGCACAAAATCCAGTAGCGGCCGGTTGCTTTCTTGAACGAAATCACAGGGCTCGCCATCCAACACCAGCATTGTGTCCCATGATTTGTCAAAGGTCAGATTTCGAGAAAGGCAAAGAAAACGGTACAAAGCAGGCTTCCCCGGGGCAACAAAGCGCAACAACCACGTCTTGGGATGGAACACACCTGCGGGAGTGTCTATCTCGACCACCGTCTTCTCCAGATAACTGTACAGCAGTGAGTTCACGCGGGGTACATGAATCTGGCCGCGCTGGCAGTATATGGTGATACGTTGAGCAGTTCTTTGAAGCGCTTCCAAGATCTTGATTTGGTCTCTTAGGTCATCTTCACCTTCATAGTCAAAGAGGACCAACGACAAAGGTATAATCAGCAAGGTTAGTAAATCGAGCGAAAAAGTGGTAGCAATGCCCTTGTCCAGAGTATACCCTACCGGCGGTCTTAAGGCTTCCAGGTAGATCTGTCTTTCGTTGGGGTTTAGCATCAGTGCTCCTCCCAGAGGCCAGCGACAATGTCGTTAACCATGCCCTGGGCGACAGGCCATCTGTAAGACAGCATGCTCGTGCCTGAAGCGCCAGACCACAGTTCCAGCGCTCTTCGATTCTCCAGACGAGACCGGTCGCGCTTTAGCCAACGCTCCCGCAAAGTAATCAGCTGGCGGGCGTCATGGTTATCGGTTAGAGTGTGTCGTGCCTTACTGCAGCATCCCACACTGAGCCAGTCATCCACGAAGTGACGTGTCCGGATGGGGATCTGACCAGCCATCTGCACAAGATCCCAAAAATCTCCCCTATCCCATTTCGAAGAATCAACTGACTCCATCATCTCAGCCCACTCTGAAATCTTCTGAAGATATCTCTCCACCAAGCTTTGATCGTCACGCTTTTCCGCAAGCAAGTAGTTATAGAGAAGCGCAGCGCCGTGCATAGATATCGCAAAATTGCGGGCGTGAAGTATCTGGCTTCGCATCTCTCCTGGAAGGCAATCCAAAGCAGAGTGCTCCCAGATGAAGTCCACGTTGGACTGGTACCCCCTGCTTACGAGGTGAGCCAGCAATGATTTCTTGCAGTTATGTAAGATCCTGTCCAGAAGGTATTCCGCTTCTTCTCTGCTCAAGCGAAAGCTGGCTTGGTAAGGGAAACCCTCGGGGGCATCTGGAATGCCAGGGTGCCAGTTGTCGTGGACCATGCCAGCTACTGGCATTTTGTCGTCGTCGACAATCACATTCTTCTTCGCAGCGTAGTAGTGCTCAATGGAACGGTGGAGTTCATCGATTGAGCCGCGAAACTGCCTGATGCCCCAACGAGCCAGTCCTGACCAGTAAACCTGGCTCGGCATCCTCTGCAAATGCGCCCCTGCTTCAACCCCGATAATGCCATATGTATCATCTGAGTTTTTGAGCGCACTGATCAGTGTCACTTCATCTTCTCGAACTTTGCGCGAAATCTCGGCTGATGTTGTCTTCTTTTCCTCATGACGCAGATAGATCCATGGAACGAAAAGCATGTACTTGACCCGCGTTTGAATGGTGCTGGTTCCGGGAAACAGCAAGTCGGAGAAAGCATCGCGAATCGTGCCGATTCCCAACTCGTCACGGGTATCCTGCTCCTGAAACATCTTGATAACTTCCAGCATCTTCTGCCGGTCTCTTTCTTCAAAATCAACCCAACCAAAGTTTGAAGGCATTAGGCACCTCCGAAAAACAGAGCATTACCCCATCGCAGGAGACCACCCGACTGACAACGCCATGATGAACACGCGTGTTTCGCAGACAGTGCCACCGTTTCGCCCGACACAGCAAAAGGTGCAGTCAGCACTACTGGCACTCCCCCTATGTATACAACTACATCAGGCCATACCGTGTTTTCTTTCGTCTCAGCATGCTTTCCCTACAGATCTTCAGAAGACCGGTGATATCCTGACGCAAGACTCTGAGGCAATTCCATGATTTTCACTACACCCAGTGCGTTGTAAAAAGTGCGGCATTCGATACAAGACAGCAACAGGATTCCGCGAAAGCGCCAACAGATATCTGGCCGGGTAACACTGTCTCCACAATGACAACTTCCCTCATCCGAAAACCGTTGTCACGATTCCTGCGTTTCCCCGGCCGCCCGAGTTCTGGGCTAGGCAGCATACACAGTCCGGCTGAAGACATAACGCTTTTCTATGGATAAACCTTAGGTTGCGTTGGATACGGTGGCTCTCTCAATGGTTCAACAATGCTCCAGCCTACCCTGCCGTACATGTTCATACATTTGTCTTCAAGCCAAGAGAGCCATAACACACGTCCGGGCTGTTTTGAAGCTATCCTTGGGCGAGGAGTGGATAACTCATCTCGTCATCTGATGACTGAACTCTCTCCTCCTGATCTCAGTGCTGCGGGGTCGAATCCCTCCACCGGCCCCCTGTAGGGTACACCCAGGCTCTTCCGGGGAACTTTACCCATGTAGGCAATTGCCATTTCAGGACAATAATTATGGCAGCGTAGACACAGTATGCACTTACCGCGGGTCCTGACGAGATCCTCGCTCTGGTAAAGGTTTTCTGCAGGACACAACCTAACACACTGGCCGCACAAAGTGCACCTCTTGCTATCCACACTGATGTCATCTCGCAGGTGCGCATACATTCGACGATAGGGGCCGCGTTGAATGAACCCGCTGAAGACGGCCACTCGGTTGAATCCCCGAAGAAATGGCTTTCCTGCATTTATCCTTCCGGCGATCGATCTTATTCTCCACTCTGCCCTTTGCAAGATGCTTTCGATCTTGTTCCTATCATTGGTGTAAGGGAGCCGCAAGATGGAGACCGAAGCATTGTTCGGCATGAAGAAGTGCTCCGCCCATTTCGCCTTGTAGCTTCTATGCAGGAACTCGGTGCCCACGCGTGCTCCATCGCCCGACCACAGCCACTGGGTGCAATAGAGGAAAGTGTCTTTGCTGATCGGAGGCAGACTGGCCATGAACTCTTTCATCGTCCCGGGCAAATCTGAGCCATAAACGGGATATCCGAAACCTACTACATCTGAATCTCGTATCAGGTCCTTAGCATCCTGCGTGCGAAGGTTTTCGATGGAATAACCCTCCGCCAAGTGGCCATTCTCCTTCAGAACTTCTACGAGTCTCCGTGTTACCCACCAAGTGTTGCCCGTGCCTGAAAAATAGAAGAGTCTAACGCGTTTGGGTATACTCATTCCTGGATACCACCTTGCACCAAGTTTCGCTTTGCGCATAGTGTCCGGAGCCAGGCTGGTGAGTCAGGTTCTATCTTCGTGAAGTGACCGGACTGGCGATACGCTCCCTTTCAATCTGCCAAGACCCAGGAGCGCGTCTCACCATTTGCTCTGTGTAAGCAGAATCACACTGGTAATCACCTCTGCACTCTACGCTACTTGCTTTCTCATTTGTTTCGATCTACCTGCCAGATTAAGCAGGTTATGAACAAGGCAGACAAGATTCCGCCCCGCCCCTGCGTCATCTATCCTTCACAATTTGGACTGCCGGAAGCCCCGCGCTTGCTCTATCTGACCGATTACGGCTCTACCCAAAACCATCACTTACGTATTTCGCTCTGCCCTTCTTGGTCTTTGACTTCGTTCTCATGCCAAAACCGCGGCGGATTGTGTGCATCGCGGTGGCCGTCAATCACACGTCCACTTGCTGATGACCTGCTCGCCTGGCACAGTGCCCGCATGAGGTCTTCCATAGCAAGACTGAGCCTTAGGCCAGAAAAGGAGTCTGGCCGGAGACAGTGTTCGCTGAAATGGAGAACTCGAGGGGGACTGTCGCGCATGGCTCCGGGGGATCGAAAAGGTGTCAATCCAAGCGCTGATGCCAATGGCTGCACATAACATACTTCAGCTGGCCAAGAGGGCTTCAGGCCGTATGAGGAGTAGTGCAGTTCACTCTGTTTATGCCACTACCAAGTGTATGAGCGTTCACACATGGGGGATGGGAATACCAATATCTGCCGCCGAGACTTAGTTCAGCAACAGCCCCATGGCGAAAAAGTTGACTACCCTGAGGTCACGCCCTGTTGCGCTAGAGTTAACATACTCTAGCAGCATAGGGAGATGGATATGCTGAAAGTGGTCGACATCGAGCACATACGAAAACAGCGCTTTCCAGTTCGAAGAGGCGTACAAGGGAAGTGGCTTCATTCATGCGGTTCTACAACGGGATCAGAATCCACCCAGTAATCGACTATCTAACACCGAGTGAGTTCTACGACAAGAGCCAGAGCAGTACTATGAGACCACTGACAATCAGGGCTAGTGTCCAAAATCAGGGGGGTCAATCCGATCCGCACGCACCAAACGGAGTAACTAACTTTGACGTCATCCTGCCATCATTACCATATTCAGAGGAATTATCTTGAAGCATGTGGAAATGTGATTTGGTGTTCTATTACTAGCACAATAGTCTGCTTTCTAACATCAGTATGATTTCGATGCATACCCAGTGAACGCTCTGTACAATGCATACACGGAGTCACCTTCTACTAAGGAGAACGTGCTATGGAAGTCTTCCAACTGCGTGACCGTCTAGTACGCGATTATGAGCAGTTTTCCAGGAGTTTCACCACTATTTTCGCCAAAGATATTGAACGAGTTGTAGCCCGCGAATACGCCAGCGGCCGTTTCTGGCCTGAGCCTATGATTCAGATCAACCCAAACTTTGCCTCCGGAGGTAGCGTTGACGATCTGGTTGCTTCGGGCCTGCTGCACCATGAGTGTGCAAGAATCTTTCGCATCAAGAGCAGCCAAGACACTTTCGGCAAACCAATGGTGTTGCACAAGCACCAGGTTGACGCCATACACGTGGCTCGCAAGCGCGAGAGTTATGTGCTGACTACGGGTACAGGCTCGGGCAAGTCTCTTGCCTATTTCATTCCCATAATTGACGACGTGCTCAGGCGTAAGCAGTCAGGGGCAAGACGTCCGGGGATCAGCGCCATTATCGTGTATCCCATGAACGCTCTGTGCAATAGCCAGCGCGAGGAACTGGAGCGATACCTGCTCCTTGGGTACAGCGAAGGCAAGAGTCCGGTTACCTTTGCGCGCTATACAGGTCAGGAGTCGGCCGAGGAGCGCGACCGAATAGCCAAAGAACCTCCAGACATACTTCTTACCAACTACGTTATGCTTGAACTCATCATGACACGATTCCTCGAGACGGACAAAGCAGTGCGGCAGCACGCAACCGGGCTGAGATTTCTTGTGCTGGATGAACTGCATACGTACAGAGGGCGGCAGGGCGCCGATGTTGCGCTGCTTGTGCGCAGGGTACGTCAACGATTCAACGCAGACTTGTTGTGCGTAGGCACCTCGGCCACGATGGCTTCGGAAGACGGGACGGAAGACAGATCGAGCGCAGTAGCCAGAGTTGCAAAGCAGGCTTTTCGGCACCGAGGTGAAGCCGTGTAACGTTATCAACGAAACGCTAGAATCGGTAACACACCCGTCTGTTTCGGTCGACAGACAGTCGCTCGCCGATGCCATTAATGCCGACCTTCCTGCAGACGCCTCCTATGAATTTCTGACACAGCACCCGGTCGCTCGGTGGGTAGAATACAACTTGGGTCTTGAGATGCAGGGGGAACGGCTCTGCCGCACAACACAGCCCAAGACTCTGTTTGAAGCCGCGTCAAGTCTATCCGAGGCCAGTGGCGTTCCGGTTGAACGCTGTCGGGATTACCTTGAGCAGTTACTGCTCAAAGCGTTTGCGGCAAGAGATGACAAAGGCAGGAGTCTATTCGCTTTCAAACTGCACCAGTTCATAAGCGGCGCCAGTAATGTATACATCACTCTAGAACCCGAGGACAGCCGTTACATATCGCTGGACGGCCAGCAGTTCAAACCAGGAAACCGCGAAAAAGCGCTGTATAACGTGGCATTCTGCCGCGCATGTGGACAAGAGTACTTGCCTGTATGGGCCACTCTAAGAGACAAGGTTCCTGTATGTTTTTCTCCCAGAGAACTCACGGAGAGATCGAGCGAAGATGAGGACACACAGTTTGGATACCTGATGCCCGACGGCCAGGCGATATTTGATCCCTCAGACGTTGAAAAGCACTATCCCGATGATTGGCTGGAGTTCAGAAACGGTGTCTTGGGGCTGAAGCCCTACTACCGCAGGTATGTACCCAAAGCCATGCGTGTAAATACTTTGGGTGAGGTCTGTGCTGACGGCCTCTTTGCATGGCACATCCAAGGAGCATTCCGCTTCTGCCTTCGGTGCGGAGCGCACTACGATGGAAGTGTCAGGAGCGATCTCACAAAACTATCAGGCCTCTCGAGTGAAGGCCGGAGCTCGGCCACGACAGTACTTGCACTGTCAATTCTCAAATCTCTTATTGCCAGTGACCTTGACGATAAGACCAAGAAACTACTCGGGTTCATGGACAACCGCCAGGATGCCTCGCTACAGGCTGGCCATTTCAATGACTTCATTCAGATACTGCTGCTGAGAGGCGCACTACTGGCTGCAATACGGCATGAACCACAATCCATTCTTCGAGACGACACTCTGACTCAACGGGTGCTGGAGAAGCTCAGACTAGAATTCTCAGATTTTGCCAATGATGCAACGGCTAAGGGACTAAAGGTGCAGAACACACTAAAGACACTGCGCGATGTTCTTGGGTACCGCTTGTATTTTGACTTACAGCGAGGCTGGCGAATAACCAGTCCGAATCTCGAGCAGCTCGATCTCTTGAAGATGAACTACGCCGAGCTCATGACGTGCTGTGAAGACGAGGATGAATGGCAGAAGTGCCACCCGTTGCTTGGCTCCATCAGTCCGAAAGAGCGGTTTCGGCTCGCTCACCAACTGCTCGACCTAATGCGGAGAGGGCTTTGCATAAAGACTATCTACCTTGATCCGTACTTTCAGGAGCAAACTCGAAATCGGAGCTATAACGAGCTGATAGAGCCTTGGGGGCTATCTGAAGACGAGCGCATGTTTTCGAGCGCCTACATGATTCCGCGACCGAGGCCAAGAGACGGCAAAATGAGCCTTCCTACTGTACACATCTCGTACTATTCGCAGTTTGGGAGGCATCTCAAGAATCAGTCAATATGGGGAGTATCTAATCCACACTACCCGAAAAAGTTTGACGAAGAACACTACAATACGATCGTAGACGATATGCTGTCTGTTCTCTCTATGTATGGATACGTTGAGTCAGCGCAGGTTGGGCCGTATACCGGATATAGGATTAATTCGTCTACACTTGAGTGGACTGCAGCAGACGAAGCAACTGATGAGCCGAAGAATCGTACGAACGCTTTTTTCAGCGCTCTGTATCAGAGCGTATCGCACATGCTCGAGTCTCAGAGCTGTTTCCTACAGCAGCTAGAAGCCAGAGAGCATACCGGTCAGGTGGTAGATGCCGAAGAACGAATCAAGCGTGAGGTTCGTTTTCGTAGAGGGCTAGCACCCGAAGTAGTAGCCGATGGCAAGGTAGAGCCTCGAGGGCTTCCGGTGCTGTTCTGCACTCCGACGATGGAACTCGGTGTCGACATATCCACATTGAATGCGGTTTACATGCGGAACGTACCACCCACACCTGCCAACTACGCCCAGCGAAGCGGGCGTGCTGGTCGCAGCGGCCAACCTGCGCTAGTAGTAACCTACTGCGCTGCCAAATCGCCGCACGATCAGTACTTCTTCCAGGACCCATCTCGCATGGTTGCGGGTGTGGTTAATCTCCCGACCATTGATCTGGCAAACGAAGACCTGGTTCGAAGCCATCTGCATGCGGTGTGGCTCGCAGAAACCGGCGTTGGGCTCAGTTCATCTGTAAGAGGTGTACTAGACCTAGATCAACCTGCCACTTTGCCAATACATCAAGAAATCACAGCTCAGACGAACTCTGCGAGTGTCGCAAAGGCTACTCATGAACGCTTCGCTTCAATTTTGGAAATGCTTTCGGCTGACTTGACTCCAGAAAGCGCTCACTGGCATACGCCCAACTGGCTGGATAACGCAGTAAACAGCATCAAAGTGCGTTTTGACAACGCCTTCCGGCGCTGGCGCTCTCTTTACTGTGCGACATCTGCACAAATGAAACTTGCCAACGACGTGCTTAGGAATGCAGCTGCAACAGAACAAGAGAGGAAAGAGGCCAAGGCGAGATATGACGAGGCTTACATGCAGCAGAACCTGTTGCTCGACACCAGGAGCAATATGAACTCAGACTTCTACACATACCGCTATCTCGCAAGCGAAGGATTCTTGCCGGGATACAATTTCCCACGCCTTCCGCTGATGGCATACATACCTGGGCGCAAAGAAAGTGTTGTGCGCGATGGATTCCTTAGCCGACCACGCTTTTTGGGCTTAAGTGAGTTTGGGCCTCAGTCAATCATATACCACGAAGGAAGCACTTACCATGTCAGACGAGCGATTCTCACAATCCGTGACGAGTCAAGCGTGACTGCGTCTGCAAGTCTGCCTGTGCAATCCGCGCGCCTGTGTCCCGAGTGCGGATACGGCCACTTTGGTGAGCAATCCGGATATGAGCGATGCACCAACTGCGACTCGAAACTGGATGGAGGTCGCTTGCTGGATAACCTGTACCGTATCGAGCAAGTGGCCACACGACGCAAGACACGAATCACCTCTGACGAAGAAGAACGTCAGCGACAAGGATATGATATGGCAACAACTATCAGGTATGCACAAGAGAACGGGAGCCTGAGGTGTGAGACAACTACTTTCTCTGAAAATGGCGAGGACCTTGTGTCTTTGCGCTATGGCCCTCAAGCCACAATCTGGCGAACAAACCTCGGTTGGCGTAGGCGAAAGCACAAGGTGCCCTATGGGTTTACCGTTGATATTAGCACGGGTGAATGGACTAAAGACAGCCAGGCGCCTACTGACGCCGAAGACGATCAGGTAAGAGAGGGCAAGAGCGTTCAGCGCATTACTCCTTTTGTCGAAGACACCAAGAACGTTCTGCTTCTCCAGCCACGAGTTCCGCTAAGAGAGGAGTCTCTCGTAACGCTGCAGTACGCGCTCAAGCGCGGCATAGAGAGTCTGTTTCAGATAGAAGAGGCTGAGCTTGCTGCCGAACCTCTTCCCGACCCGAGCAAGCGGAACGCGATACTGTTCTATGAGGCAGCTGAAGGTGGTGCAGGAGTGCTCACCCGATTGACCACCGATCCGACTGCTTTCGCAAGAGTGGCGCGAAGATCGCTTGAGATATGCCACTATGGCTCTGCATCGGGCAAATGGATTGACACAGATGATCTGGTTGATCTGCAAGAAGATTGCGAAGCCGGGTGCTACCGATGTCTGTTGAGTTACTACAACCAACCCGAGCATCGTTTGATCGATCGCAAGGATGCCGAAGTGATGAACCTCTTATGCCGCCTGGCCCGATCTGATAACCGACAGGTCGGTTCTCCGCATTCACCGGGAAACATGCTTGACGAGTTGCTTAGCCACTCGACTTCTTCACTGGAGAAGGAATGGTTGCATTGCATCAGCGACAATGGGCACGTGTTGCCGGATAGGGCGCAACCGTACTTAGAACAGTACAATACAAGGCCGGACTTCGCATACTCAAAATCCCAGTGCATCGTGTATATCGACGGACCCCACCATGCTGGCCGCGTGCAAAAGCAGATTGACCGCGAGTCTACTCAGCGGCTTGAGGATGCTGGCTACACGGTTGTCAGATTTCCGGCAGACAAGCGCAAATGGCCTGCGCTCATCGCCGAGTACAGTTATGTCTTCGGGCGTCCATACGGCAAGAACGAGCCCGAGTGATCCGCCTTACGGGAGGCATGTTATGAGCACTGCTTTTCAGTTCCAGCCAGGTGACCTAGTACAGGCGAGGGGCAGAGAATGGGTTGTGCTTCCGGGTACAAGAGACAATCTGCTCAGGCTAAGACCTCTTGGCGGTAGCGACGACGATTCCACCCTGATCTACATTCCCTTAGAACCCATACCGCCGACTCCGGCTACCTTTGGCCTACCGAACGCTGGTCGGCCAGGTTCGCAGCAGGCCGCGCTTCTGCTGCGCGATGCACTGCGCCTAAAGCTTAGGGCTGGCGCCGGGCCGTTCAGGAGTTTTGGCAACATAGCCGTAGAGCCGCGCGCATACCAGTTGGTGCCGCTGCTCATGGCGCTGAAATCACAGACAGTGCGCCTCTTGATAGCCGACGATGTGGGAATAGGCAAGACGATTGAGGCCTCGCTCATTGCAAGAGAGATGCTTGACCGTGGAGAGATCGAAAGAATAGCAGTCGTATGTCCTCCCCACCTGTGCGAACAGTGGCGCTTTGAGCTTTCTAGCAAATTCAATGTCCAAGCCGAGGTCGTACGAACTGGCACGGCCACTAGGTTAGAGCGGGGACTCCGAGCTGACGAGTCCATATTTGATGTATATCCTTTCACCGTAGTATCGCTTGATTACATAAAGTCTGACCGCCGGCGTGACGATTTTCTGAGAGCCTGCCCGGAGTTCGTGATCGTTGACGAGGCCCACACTTGTGTGCAATCAAGTAGCAGCACCCGTCACCAACGATACCAATTGCTGAGAGGCATCGCTTCCGATCCTTTGCGCCATCTGCTGCTGCTTACCGCCACACCTCACTCAGGCAATGACGTTGCGTTTCACAATCTGCTAGGCCTGATTGAGCCGCGTTTCGCAAAGCTGATCGACATGCCAGAGGGTCAGGAACGCCGCAGCCTTCGCGCTGAACTTTCAAACCATTTTGTGCAGCGAAGACGCGGCGACATTGAGGAATGGAAAGATAGTATCGGTTTTCCTATCCGCGAGTCTGCCGAGGCAACGTACGCTCTTACAGGGGCTTGGGGAAACCTGTTCGATGACGTGCTTGGCTACGCACGAGCTCTCGTAAAACGTGCTGAACGTGGGAGCAATCTCCAGCAGCGCATGTCTTGGTGGGCTGCTCTTGCGCTCCTGCGCTGTGTGAGCAGCAGCCCGGCTGCCGCGACGCTTGCGCTGAGGACACAGCTGCATGCTATCGAAGGATTCTCTGAAGAGCGCCAAATGCAGGAGTTTGACGAGTCTGCTACGCATACGGTTATGGACGTAACGGCAGATGATTTCCTGGGCATCGACGAGACTGTGCCTGCCGGCACAACTGAATCTGCAGAACAGGCCGAAGAGTTACGCCTGCTGATCGAGCGAGCCACTAGCCTCGCAGGCCCAGATAACGACCCGAAACTGGCTGTGCTCATCAACAGAGTCAGGAGCCTGCTCGACGATGGTTTTAGACCCGTGGTTTTCTGTCGCTACATAGCTACCGCACGCTACGTTGCAGAACATCTCAAGCAAGCATTGGCCGAATCCAGGTACCATGTGACAGTCGTCACCGGCGAACTGACATCTGACCAGAGAGAAGAACGCATCGAGGAGCTAAGCGACCTGGATGAAGGCGTCTCACCCGTGCTGGTCGCAACTGACTGCCTTTCTGAAGGCGTGAACTTGCAGCGCCTGTTCAACGCAGTTGTTCACTACGACCTTACGTGGAATCCAACCAGGCATGAGCAGAGAGAAGGGCGTGTTGACCGATTCGGGCAAAGTTCACCCATCGTTCGCGCGCTGATGCTCTATGGCGAGAATAATCCGGTGGACGGTGCGGTTCTTCGAGTCATCCTCAGGAAAGCAGCAAAGATCAGAAAAGAACTGGGCGTACTCGTACCGCTTCCGATGGACAACGAGAAGGTGGTTGAAACCATCATGAAGGCGGTACTGCTGCAGTCAGGCGGTATTGGACAAAGCACCAGACAGATGCGACTGGATGTCGGGGATACAGAGCGTGATGTTGACCATGCATGGGAGTTGGCGAAGAGTCAGGTAACACGCACGGTGTTCGCCCAAGCAAGATTGCGTCCTGAGCATGTGTTGCCTGAATGGAAAAAGGCGGTAGAAGTACTCGGCGGTCAAGATGACGTTGAGCGCTTCGTGAGGTCTGCATGTGAACGGCTGGGTGCACCGCTCGAATCCAAAGCTGGATACAATCGCCTTCTTACTCGGTATCTACCGAAGCCACTTCAGGAAAGACTTGAAGCTTTAGGCATCGCAAAAACTGCGCGCTTGGCATTCCGACATCCGGCTCCACAAGCGGTCGACTACGTGCATCGCTCCCATCCTGTAGTATCGGGCCTGGCGGATTATGTCGCTGAGCATGCGCTTGAACACGAGCAACCCGAACTCGGTGCGCGCTGCGGAGCAATGTTCACGCACGCTGTGGATCAGCGCACCACCGTCTACCTGCTGCGGTTGAGGAGCCAGATCACAGTTGAGACTCGCACCCGAGCTGGCGGGCTGACTCTCAAGTCGCTACTTTCCGAAGAATGCATTGGAGTCGCAGTAAGAGGCTTGGCCAAGCCTGAAATACTCACCGAAGTTGACGCGCTGCGCCTGATGTCGCTGGAGCCCGGACGAAACATGCAACCCGAACAACAGACACGCATGATCAGAGCAGCGATAGAAGCGATTCCGCGCCTGGAGCCAGACTTTAATGAGATAGCCCGGCGCCGCTCTGAGGAACTGCTTCGCGATCATCGACGTATTCGAGAAGCAAGCGACATGCGAGGAATACGATACCAAGTTAAACCATCACTTCCGGTAGATAAAATCGGTGTGTACGTGCTGGTACCTATAGTAAGCCTTTAGGGAGGACAGCAGTTGCGTAGCCGCAGATACACAAGCGAGTTCACAGCGCTTCGCCTGGTAGGTGGAATCCTTCCTGCAGAGTTCCTTCAGGAAGTTGCAGCACTCAGGGCGAACCACCAATCTCACTCTGATTACGGCATTTCCAAGTCGCTCAGCCTGAAGGACGAAATCGCCCGCTACTGGCGCATAGCAAATGATCTGTATGACGAGTATTCACGCCAGCGTGCGCGCGAAGACATCGACGTTGAGAAGACTGGTGTTGCCCAATGGCTTGTGCCACTGCTACAAGAGGTCTTGGGCTTTAGGGACGTGGTTCGCACAAAGGCTGTAAGTATTGGCGAAAGGCGCTTTGGCATCAGCCACGAGGCATATCAAGGCGCAGTGCCGATGCTTCTCACAACATATTTTCGTGACCTTGACAAACCTGAAGCGCGCTTTGGTGAAGACGGCAAGCGGCGGTCACCACACAATCTAATGCAAGAATACCTGAACGCATCTTCACGCTGTTTATGGGGCATTGTCTCAAACGGAGCAAAGCTGCGCATCGTTCGTAACAACCCCAGCCTCACGCGTCCGGCGTTTATCGAGGCAGACCTCGACTTGATCTTCCGAGAGCAACTGTACTCGGATTTCTCGACGCTATGGTTGATGGCGCATTCGAGCAGATTCTCTGCTCGGGATGCCAAGTCGAGCGCATGTATCCTTGAAAACTGGCGCCGACAAGCGCTCGAGATCGGAGAAAGAGCGCTCGAGCATTTGAGAGAAGGCGTCACAGAAGCTTTGCGCCATCTGGGCGCTGGCTTTTTGGAGCACGAGCAAAACCTTGGTCTGCGGGAATGCATAGCGAGCGGCAACTTGTCAGCTCAGGCTTTTTTCCAGGAGCTGTTGCAGCTGGTTTACAGACTCTTGTTCTTATTCACCGCAGAAGAACGCAATCTGCTACACCCACCAGAAGCCACTGACCAGCAGAAATCTCTGTACCGACAGGGTTATGCCATCGCGAGGTTACGCGAACGTGCTGGCTTGAGGCGCAATTATGACAGGCATAGTGACCTGTGGCAGGGCATGAAGATAGTCTTCGCGGGTTTAGCCAGAGGAGCCGAACCGCTTGGACTGTGTGCGCTCGGCGGGTTGTTCTCCGATGACTACTGTTCACATCTTGCCGAATCACAGATCTCGAATGAACGACTGCTGCAAGCTGTGCGCGCTTTGAGTTTCTTCCGAGCCAACAACGTGCTTGTAAGGATCAATTACCGCGACATGGGCACTGAAGAGCTCGGCTCGGTGTATGAGAGCCTCTTGGAGTTACATCCATTGCTGGATGTCGAATCGAGACCGTGGACGTTTAGCTTCGCAGGTGACAGCAACACGCGCGGCTCACAGCGAAAACTGACTGGATCTTACTATACTCCTCAGAGTCTCGTAAGCGAGCTGATCAAGTCGGCGCTTGAACCGGTCATGATGAATGCTGTGCGAAGAAGACCGCAAAACCCCAAAGCAGCGCTGCTTGAGCTGAAGATACTCGACCCGGCATGTGGAAGCGGGCATTTTCTGC
Source organism: uncultured Pseudomonadota bacterium (assembly GCA_964417635.1). Lineage (GTDB taxonomy): Bacteria > Bacillota > Sulfobacillia > JAUYEF01 > JAUYEF01 > CAYQIY01. Next base: position 24,587 of record CAYQIY010000031.1, read on the forward strand.
TCTCTGCAGCGCGACGTATGGCCGCCGAGATCGCCAGGCTTGAGAACGGAACAGAGACGCCTGACGAGATAACGCGACAGCAAGCGCTGAGAGAAGTGGTACAGCATTGCATCTATGGTGTGGACAAGAACCCCATGGCAGTTGAGTTGTGTCAGGCTGCGCTCTGGATCGAGACTGTTGCACCTGGCAAGCCTCTCACATTCCTAGACTCGCACATTCGATGTGGAGATTCGCTCGTGGGAGTTATGAGCCCGGAGATGCTCGATGAGGGCATCCCGGACGAAGCCTACACTGCGCTTACCGGTGACGACAAATCTGTGTGCAACGATCTGAAAAAGCAAAACAGGCAGTCGAAGGATTCTAAGCAGTTCACCCTGTTTGACAGAGAGAGTGGGCCCTTGGAAGCAGAGGCTCAAGTGCACGAGATGCCCGAGGACACGCTTGAACAGGTCTTGAAGAAACGCGAGGCATGGTTTCGTCTAAGCACGACAGAATCCATTAGGCGTGCGCGACTGCAAGCAAACCTGTATGTTGCAGCATTTTTCGTGCGCAAGACCAAGTCTACCAGGCATACGGTACCGATGTCACAAGATCTAAGCAGAGTGCGTAGCAAAATAGCCCTGAGGCCCGGGGTAGAAGAGGCTGTGACTGCGCTCGCGACTAAGCATCGCTTCTTCCATTGGCATCTTGAGTTTCCGGAAGTGATCGGAAAGGGTGGGTTTGACGTTGTATTGGGTAACCCGCCATGGGAACGCATCAAGCTCCAGGAGCAGGAGTTCTTTGCAGGCCGAAGCCAAGAGATCGCCCTTGCCCCAAACAAGGCGGCGCGCGACCGACTGATACAGAGCCTATCCGCAAGCAATGCTACACCTGCAGAAAGAACGCTCTTAGCAGAGTTCTTGGATGCCAAACGCGAGTCTGAAGCAGCGAGTCAATTCGTGCGAAAGAGCGGCCGCTTTCCTCTAACTGGAGTAGGTGATGTCAATACCTACGCCGTGTTCGCCGAACTATTTGCAAGTCTGATCTCTGAGAAAGGGCGGGCAGGGCTCATAGTTCCCACAGGTATCGCTACAGACGACAGTACCAAAGCGTTCTTCCAAGAGATATCTACACACGGCAGATTGGCCAGTCTCTACGATTTCGAGAACCGTGAGGGAGTCTTCCCAGGCGTTCATCGAAGTTACAAGTTCTGCCTCTTGACGCTGGGCCACAATATGCCAGCCACCGATTTCGTTTTCTTCGCAACCAACACTCAGCACATTTGGGAGCAAGACCGCAGATTTCGTCTTTCTTCACACGAAATTAGGATGATCAACCCAAACACGATGACATGCCCGCTGTTCAGATCGCAAGCGGATGCAGAATTGACGAAGAAGATCTACTCTAACGTGCCTGTGCTTATCGATGAATCGAAGGGCGATGAAGGAAACCCTTGGGGACTCCGCTTCATGAGAATGTTCGATATGTCTAATGACAGCGGTCTATTCCGAACCCGGCAGCAGCTGATAGACGCAGGAGCCCACCTTGTGGGTACTACTTGGGTTGAACCCGGAGGAAAGAGGTGGGTGCCTCTATTCGAAGCCAAGATGATCCACCAGTATGATCATAGGTGGGCCACCTACGAAGACGACGGCCAGAAGTCGCGAAATGTGACCGAAACGGAGAAGGCAAGTCCCGATTTCGAGCCTCAACCTAGATACTGGGTCAGCGAAGAAGAAGTCGAGAGGCGTCTATCGGATAGGGGCTGGACGAGACAGTGGCTTATGGGATGGCGCGACATTACCAACGCCACAAATGAACGTACGGTTATCGCGACTGTGTTTCCGAGGGTAGGTGTCAATCACAAGACACCGATAGTAATGTCATCTCATTCCGTAAGACTTCAGGCAGCATTGCTCGCCTCCTGGTCGAGTATGCCGCTCGACTATATTGCACGCCAAAAGTTAGGAGGAACCTCGCTACGTATTTCTACCTCAAGCAGTTTCCAGTGCTTCACCCTTCTTCATACTCTGAACATGATCTGTCGTTCATTACACCGAGGGTTATCGAACTTACATTCACCAGTGAGTCAATGCGGCCCTTCGCAGAGGACTTAGGCTACGCGGGACCTGTCTTTACATGGAATCCTGAGCGACGAGCTGTTGTTCGAGCAGAATTGGATGCCTATTATGCCCACCTATATGGCCTGACGAAGGACGAGCTTAGATATATCCTGGACCCCAGTGACGTGTACGGTGATAGATATCCCAGTGAGACCTTCCGTGTGTTGAAAGAAAACGAGATGAGGCAGTTTGGAGAATATCGCACTCAAAGGCTCGTGCTTGAGGCATGGGATAAGTTTCATGCATAGCGTGTACGTTACTGTGACTGATTGCTGTCAGAAAGCTGTCAAAAGCGTTGACTGCAACGCTCTTGTACGGTGAGGCAAAACAAAAACCCGCTTTACGCGGGTACAATGTCTGGTGGACGATAGGGGGATCGAACCCCTGACCTCCTGAATGCCATTCAGGCGCTCTCCCAGCTGAGCTAACCGCCCAAAACTTGATTATATGCTTGCGACACATCAATGATTATATGGCAGTGGATATCTAAAGTCAAGTTGAGTGGCCTATCTAACGAGCCAAAGACACTTCTACGGCATCGCCCCAAAGTCGCTCCAGATCGTAGAACTTGCGCTCTTCTTCGTGAAAAACATGCACAACTACAGGCCCGTAATCCAGAAGTATCCATCGAGCACCGGCGTGCCCTTCACGATGCCGAACAGTGAGCCCACTTTGCTTCGCCTGACTTTCAATTGCCTCGGCAATCGCTTTGACTCGTATTCTGCTCGGCCCGCTCGCAATCACGAAGTAATCGGCAACAAGCGTAATCTTTCTGATATCCAGGATTCGCACATCAAGCGCCTTTCTGTCATCCGCTATACCCGCAATGAACAGAGCGGCTTCTCGAGAATCCAATTCGGGCATTCCTCCCCTATTTGAGTGTGCAATCCTTACCTATTATAACCGTAACATCTACGCTCACATCGTTCAACGGTTTTGAAAGAATCTTCGTATCTGGCGCGCGAGACACTACCACCCGACCGACCATCTTCCCTGGCTCAATATCTGTGCCCCAGCTCACTACCTCGGTCACTTCGTATTCCTGACCGGTGGCGCTCGCGACGTTTACAACCGAAAACCCGGCTTCACGCAACCTGTCGGCCATCGCCTGGGCTGCGGCCTTGTTGTTCGCCCCATCTAGCACTTCCACAGTTATCTCACTGTTTGCCTCACGGTCAATGCCGCGAATGAGTGTATCAACGACTGCAGCCGCCTCTACGGAGTCCATAACCCAATAGCTCAAGTTCTGGCCGTGGTCCATGATATAAGCGTCTTTACCCGGAAGCGTGGCAAGCTCAACATCCGACTCCGCCACCTGGCGTGCAATGTTGGCCAAAGATAGCACGCGTGTGGGCTCAATGTTTGTGTCAACCCAGTTGAGCACCTCTTTGGCAAGGCTCGGCAGCTTGAGAATGGTTCCAACCCTAAACGCTTTGCTCATGACAGCTGCAGCAAACCTCTGCTGCGCCTCGACCCGGCCAATGTCGGCGTTCGGATAACTCCTGTAGCGAACAAACTCAAGGGCCTTCTTTCCGTCAAGCACCTGCTGCCCCGGCTTTATGTCAATGAGCAAATCCTGGTAGGGATCTTCGTAGTACATGTGGTGATCAATGTACATCTCCACTCCGCCCAGGATGTCTACTATCTGCACGAATCCCTCGAAATCAGTTCTGACATAGTAGTGAACATCAACGCCCAAAGCCTCGGCCACCGTTGTCATCGCAAGTTTCGGCCCGCCGTACGCGTGCGCATGCGCGACTTTTTCGTAACCATCCCTGCCTGGAATCTTGACCCTGGTGTCACGAGGTATCCAGAGGATGCCTACCTTCTTGGTGTCAGGGTCTATACTGGCCAAGATCATGGTGTCCGTCCTGGAAGGAGCAGCATCTGAGCGCACGGATATGGGTTTTCCACCTGAACTCGTACCCGCATCAAGTCCCAAAAACAGTACGTTGATCCGCTGTCCGGGTTTAACAGATGGGATCTCGGGACCTTCAACTTCAGTGTATACGCCTTGCAGCACCGAATAGCCCCAATACACGCTGCCGAGCACACCTGCAGCGATTAGCACTACGATGAGGCCCGCAATTACAAGAAAAGGACTTGTCCGGGCCCTTCTTCTGCGAGACAGTCTTGGTGAGTTTTCCACGTACGAGTTCTCCCAGCATGTACTTCGGTTCCAAATTCGGCTCATTGCACTCAAACGAGTACTTCTACATATGCCTTAAACTACCTGCTACGCACTCATGACGATAAGCACTACACATTGTTCCATTATCAGCCCAGAGCGCCCCTCTACACATACAGAGGCGCGCTCTGGAAATCCGGCCGATACTAGCAAACGATCAATACTTGCTCTGTCTAGGTCTTGCTTCATTTACCAAAAGTTCTCTTCCACCAAGTTCCGTTCCGTTCAAAGCGTCCACAGCTTTTTCGACGTCCTCGTCATCGACTTCCACGAAACCAAAACCTCTGGATCTCCCCGTCTCTCTGTCCGTGATGATACGACATCCTTTGACCTCGACGAACGGCTGAAACGCACGTGCGAGTTCATCTTCGGTAGTCGACCACGGCAGATTCCCCACATACAGGGTCTTCACCAAACAGTCTCACCTCTCTCCTTAATTGACCACCATGAGTGTCGGCCGCACAAAAGGGCATCATCTCGCAAGCGATGACCCTAGAAGACGTGTTCATCTAGAAAGCATCAGCAGTTCCGAAGCCGGTTACCGGTATAGCCCGTTCCGATAGATGTATCGCCGCACCTCTTCTGGAACCAGATAGCGTATGGACCGGCCTTCGGCCACACGCTGTCGTATGTCACTCGAAGAAATGTCAAACGGTGTGACCGGAAGAATCTCTATGTTCGATACCAGTTCAGCGCCGAGTTCGGCCTCAAGGCACGAAATGTCGTCGAGATCATACCCGGGCCTGCTGACCGCCACAAACCGGCATAACCTTAACAAGTCACGCGGCTCTCTCCACCCGAGTATCTCTAAGATGGCATCAGCGCCCGTGATAAAAAATAGTTCTGCTGACGTGTCAACCTGCCTAAAATGGCGCAAAGTGTCGACCGTATAGGACGGACCGGGCCTGTCAATTTCAATACGCGACACATCGAAGTAGGGGTTGGAAACAGTCGCCAGCACTGCCATAGTGTAGCGGTGCTCATGGTCAGTAATGACCTTGCCAGTCTTGTGCGGAGGACGCGCGGACGGTATGAAGATCATTCTGTCAAGCATGAAGCAGTTGCGTACTTCTTCGGCGGCTGCCAGATGCCCGCAGTGAATCGGGTCAAATGTCCCGCCCATGAGGCCCAAACGCACTATATGCACCCCTCAAATCTCAAGAACCCGTTCTATACTTCAACGATTTACAGTCTAATCCTCTTATCTAATTGGCCAAAATGCTCAATACTGATTCCACACTGTGACTTCTACTTATCCAATTGGCTGGCTGACACCTGGTCAAGCAAATCCGCGGCGGCGTACATCAGTTCCTTTACGCCCTTACGCGTTACGGCCGACACGGCGTACACCTTAAAGGTGTCACCCAGAGCCACCTTCAGCCTTTCCAGGTTATCCTCCGATTCAGGTAAGTCCATCTTATTTGCCGCGATTATTGTCGGACGCCGACTGAGTTCAGGGTTGTAAGCTTCAAGTTCTTGCTGCACCGTGTGGAAATCGGCCACGGGGTCTCTTCCTTCCTGGCCTGACATGTCGAGCACATGAACAAGAACCTTAGTGCGCTCAACATGCCGCAGAAACTGATGGCCCAGCCCCTTGCCCTCGTGCGCCCCTTCTATAAGACCGGGTATGTCCACAAGCGCAAAACTTCTTCCGGTGTCGAGTTTCACCACGCCCAAGTTAGGCTGAATCGTAGTGAACGGGTAGTCTGCAATTTTGGGTCTTGCAGCCGACACGCTAGCAAGCAAAGTAGACTTTCCCGCATTCGGAAGTCCCGTCAACCCCACATCTGCGAGCAGCTTGAGTTCGAGCACCAACCAGCGTTCCTCGCCAGGCTGACCGTCTTCGCACCTCCGAGGCGCCTTGTTCGTGGCGCTCGCGAAATGCTGGTTACCTCTTCCCCCGCGCCCACCTCGGGCGACTACGGCTTCATCCCCGTGCTTCACGAGATCTGCAATTATCTCGCCGCTATCCGCATCCTTGACGAGCGTTCCGGGAGGCACGCTCACCACGATATGCTTTCCGCTCTTTCCGGTCTTGTTATCTCCTTGACCGTGCATGCCTCTATACGCTTTGAAATGAGCGCGGTGCTTGAAATCCACAAGCGTCCTCAGACTTTCATCGGCACGGAAGACAACATCCCCACCGTTTCCGCCGTCTCCACCGCTCGGGCCGCCAAAAGGCACATATTTCTCACGCTGAAACGCGACGATGCCGTTCCCGCCATCTCCGCCCTTTACAAAGATTTTTGCACTATCTACAAACAAGTTGTCTCCTACCTTCTCAGCGTCTTCTCCCGCGCTGTCGTTTGGGAAACTCAAGTGTCAGCACGAGTCCTTTGTCTATCTCATACGAACTTCTTAAGCCATAGTCTGGCGCATCAAGTGTGTGGCCGGACACAAGTCGCTTGGCCTCTTGCTCCGAGACCATTGCAGAGCACATTATCTTAATCTGCCACTTCTGGCTCTTCTGCAAGCACTTCAGGTGTATACTTCCCTTTGAGTGCCGTTTACACAGGTCAGACAGTGATGTGAGCAACTCTACAAGCGTATCGTCCAATCCCTCGACAAACGGTGCCTTGTCCGACATGCGCTCGAACTCGACTCTGCACTCAACCCCATCCACCGCCGCGATTGCTCGACCCATTGCAACAGCCACTGCAACTCTCGAATCAAGCCACCTGTAATACTGTTCTTCTTCATCTAGCCTGCGCTTCACCTGCTCTATGTAACCCAGTGCTCTCCGGGTCTCCCCGATCTTGATCCAACTTTCAACAGCGCTTAGATCTGCTTGCAAATCGTTGCGGGTCTTCTCTTGCACGACATCAATACGCGCAGACCAGTCGCGCGAAGCACGTGCCCAGACACTGCGCTCTTGCCTGTAGATCGCCCAAAACCCGATTAACGCGGCAACCATCCCCACAGATGCAAGAAGCATGAGCGAAGACCTAGAAAGCGCAGACTCAAACCTGTAAGACACGCGGAACAGCGCAACCGATTGCACAACAACTGGAACGAAGAGTAGGAGCCAGTATCGTTTTTGCACATCAATCTCCTCTTCGGCGCCAGGTTTTAACAGCTTTTATTATGTTTGTTCCTGCGTCAGGCCGCAACTCTGTTATATGACAAGTTGGAAACAAAAAAGGGCAGCGCGAGTGCACCACCCTTTCAGTCCGGCAGAAGTGTCTAGTTGTCTGCGTCTGCCAAAGACACTACGGACGCGTACTTCCTATCGCCGTTCTTTGTCTGGAAGCACACGATACCGTCTGCCTTGGCGAACAGAGTATGGTCACGGCCCATTCCTACATTGAGACCTGGCCGGATTCTTGTACCTCGCTGCCTGCATATGATGCTACCCGCAGCGACCATCTGGCCATCATGGCTCTTAACACCAAGGTACTTGGGGTTTGAGTCTCTACCGTTACGTGAGCTACCCATACCTTTCTTGTGGGCAAATAGTTGTATATCCATTATGAACATGTGGACACCTCCTCGATGTCGCATATTTCGATCTTAATGTAATCCTTATGTCCTGCCTCAAGGCTCAACAGGCCCTTAAGCATCGTCTGGGTTATCGCGTCATGGCGTACCCTTGCTTCTCCTGGCTGCGCAGAAAGCACTCTGCACTCCAAGAACGCTTCTCTGATACTCTTCTCAACACTTATGCCGGGTGTATGCTCAAGCCCCAGTACCGCCGTCTGCGCTACCGCAGAAGCCGCCGCACACACGATATCGCGACCCTTTTCTGCGTATCCGGAGTGGCCTTCGAGTCTGAATCCTACTATCAGGCCAGCATCCCTGGTTATGGTCGCTTTAATCAATTACGCTCCGACCTCTATCTTCTCGATTGAGATCTTGGTAAAGGGCTGCCTGTGGCCATACCGCTTACGGTAGTTCGACTTTGCCTTGAACTTGAAACCACGAATTTTCGGCGCCTTGCCGTGAGAGACCACTTTGGCTACGACAACCGCATTCTCAACAGGAGAACCTGTCGTGACGCTCTTGTCATCGCCCACAACAGCCAGCACCTTGCAAAGCCTAATCTCTTCGCCTTCTTCGGCTTTGATCTTTTCAACCATGATGACTTGTCCAGGTTCGACTTTGTACTGCTTGCCGCCTGTCTCGATTATTGCGTACATTGGGAAACCTCCTGCTCGCGGCTCGCCGGAAAAGGTGGCCGTTGGCGCTTCAAAACCTGTTCCGTGCGGCTTGACGGTCGAAACCGTCGCCCGCTAATTCTACACTTCTTGCGAGACGGTGTCAATCTGCCTCGCGTGCAACCTGCTAACGCACAGCGATAAAGTCATTCTTAAGTGAACAGCGAAAATGTCACCTCA
>CAYQIY010000032.1:0-32219 GCA_964417635.1 uncultured Pseudomonadota bacterium
TTACACAAGTCCTCGGCGACTCTTTCACTCCGGCTGCTGCAGAAGTCAGGATATGTAACGAGTATGAAAGCAGTTTTCACGAAGCGGTGAACGACAGTTGCACAATGAGTCCCCCGAAAAACAGCAGTGCACCCAAAGCGCTGGAGGCTACAAGAGCGACTTCGCCTGGTTGCTTTCTGCGCATTCCCGGCAATGCCCATGGTAACCGCGGGTAGAAGCATCCCACAAACCCGAATACCATCGCCATAACAGCTGCTGCTAGCACGTTAATCACCTCACTACTTGTGACGAGTAAGAGCGCAGATTGTTCTGTGATAGACCTCATTTTCTTATGCGGATGGCTGTTGCATTTCCGATAACTGCCATCAAGAAGCCTGCATAATGTACAGACTTGCCAAACTAAGCTTCAACACACCCGCATTGCAAGAGAAAGTCTGGAGAGATGTGCATGACTCGGGCACTGATGCTGATAGACCATGGGGGTTTCTATGAGATTGTAGGTAGTGCTGAAGACTGGGAAGAACTGCAGCGCTGTTGCGCTGGTGTGACGTACGTCGGCTCAGTGCGCTCTGGGGATGTGCGCGGGGCGATCTATACTGTGGTGACGCTCTGGGGTGAGTTGCTCACCTATCTGGTGCGCGAATAAGAGTGTATGACACAATAACGCAGAGCGGTATATGGTAGAATTGCTTAAGGCGTAATGTCTAATTCTTCGCGGAACGGGAGAGGACAACTTGATGAAAATCCTCATTGTGTACTACAGTCGTACTGGCAACACGCAGAAGATGGCAGAGGCCGTCAAATACGGGGTAGAAGAAGAGGGTCTTGAGGCAGTGCTGAAATGTGTAGCAGAAGCTTCGCTCGATGACCTTATCGAGGCAGACGGTATCATCTTGGGTTCACCCACTTATTACGGAAACATGGCGGCGGAAATTAAGAGATTCATCGATGATAGCGTCAAATACCATGGTAAGCTTGCTGGCAAAGTTGGAGGCGCTTTCACTTCGTCAGGGCTCGCAGGTGGCGGTAATGAGACCACACTAATGGCACTCATACAGGCTATGCTTATCCACGGCATGGTTGTCCAAGGCACGACGAGACGAGATCACTACGGCCCTGTAGCTGTAAACGCTCCTGACGATACGGCGCTTGAGAACTGCAGGGCGCTCGGGTCAAGAGTGGCCACGCTGGCCAGGATACTGCACGGCTAGTTCTGAAACCAGAGTAACAGATCTCGGAGGAGGGTCAGCCGGTGGAACACAGCGGTCACGCATGGCTTGAGAATTGGTCTCTGCACGAAGTTTCGGAGGCCATTTCTCGTGGTGAACTGAGTTCGGTTGATGTTGTGAAGGCATGCTTGGAGCGTATAGGCGAGCTTGACTCGAAGGTGAACTCGGTGCTGGAGATCAACCCAGACGCGCTGCACATTGCGGAGGCCATGGACCAAGAGCAGAGACTCAAAGGACGAAGAGGTGTGCTTCACGGCATACCGGTGTTGCTCAAAGACAACATAGATACCGGCGATAAGATGCACACAAGCGCAGGTTCGCTTGCACTGGCAGACTCTTATGCACCCGCCGATTCGTGCGTTGCCGAAAGACTGCGACAAGCGGGGGCGGTGGTTCTAGGGAAGACAAACATGACCGAATGGGCTAACTTCATGGCACACGACATGCCGCCTGGTTACAGCTCGCGAGGTGGACAAGTGCTGAACCCGTATGGTCAGGGGAGATTCCACCCAGGAGGCTCAAGTTCTGGTTCGGGTGCGGCTGTAGCGTGCGGGTTTGTGCCTGCTGCTATAGGCACCGAGACCTCAGGTTCGATTTTGAGCCCGGCAAGTGCGAACAGTGTTGTTGGAATCAAGCCGACCGTTGGGCTAGTAAGCCGTCGCGGGATAATACCCATAATGAACAGCCAGGACACTGCAGGGCCACTCGCGAAGACTGTCGCCGATGCGGCAGTCGTGTTGGCCGCCATAAGCGGTGTAGATTCAGCCGATCCGGTTACGCTGGCCGGTGAAGGAATGTATGGCGAAGACTATACGCGACTACTTGACAAGAATGCGCTTCGGGGTTCGCGGATAGGTGTTCCGCGTGACGGCTATGAGCGCTTGAACCCTCATCAGGTATCCATTATGGACACGGCGGTGCAAGCACTAAAGAGCGAAGGCGCTACCGTACTGGATGCTGTGCCCCTCAAAGCTATTACAGACAGAATAGACCGCACGGCTATGATACACGAATTCAAGCCGGCGATTAACGCCTATCTCTCGAAACTTCTGCCGCACGTGGCCGTCCATTCGCTCAAAGAACTCATCAGGTATAATTACGCCAATGCACACAATATGCTGCACTACGGTCAAGCACTGCTTGTGCTTGCGGAGCAGACGAGCGGTACTCTAACAGAGCCCGAGTACCTTAGAAGTCGGCTCGATGACCTGCGTGTCTGCAGAATAGAGGGTATTGACCGTGTGATGAGGGAGCATTCGCTTGACGCCCTGTTGATGCCGGGCTCGGTAGGTTCCTGGGTGGCGGCAAAAGCGGGATACCCGTCTGTGTGTGTGCCGGGTGGCTACCAGCAGAGCGGCGAACCATTCGGAGTGACATTCACAGGTACCGGGTACAGCGAGCCAGTGCTCATCCGGTTGGCATATGCGTTTGAACAGGCGACCCAGTTCCGAAGACCTCCCAACATCTAATATGATCGTTTGCGAGAGCGGCTCGGCCGCTCTCGCAAAACACAGCGCAATAGTTCTATATCTTCAGCGCGTCATAGCACGCCCTGGCCATCTTACCGATATGCATTGCTGCCTGCGCAAAGCCCGGCGTACCGTCTTCCATCTCAACAGGCACATGACCGGTGTACGCGGTCAGGATGAACAGTGGCTTTTCTCCCGCAAACACAATGCCCGCATCGTTATAGTTGTGCGGTCCTGTACCTGTCTTGTGCGCTACTATGGTGCCCTGCGGCAGAAAACTGGGAAGACGTGTGCGCAGCTTCTGCCAGCTTAGAATATCTAGTCCGAGTTTGCACAGCTCAGGCGTTGAACCGAGTTTCGCCGCAGACTGTTCGCATCTTACACCGTCTAGAATCATCTCGAGCAGCAATCCTTGGTCATTGGCGGTGGTCACAGTCATCGCCTCGAGTGAATCCTCAAGTGGTATGGGCGGAAGTCCATATCTGTGCGTAGTGGATGTCATGCCTATACTCTTGCAGTATTCGTTTAGCTTGTCTATACCGATCATGTCTGCAACAGTTCCGGTGCAGGTGTTGTCGCTAACAATAATCATCATGACTAGCGCGTCGCGGAAAGTGATTGTGAACCCAGGGGTGAGGTGCTGGAAAGTGCCCGAGGAGTTGTTCTGGTACTTCGCTTGCATTACTACTGGGTCATCGAGGTTAAACCTGCCTTCGTGCACTTCCTTCAGCGCGGCCATCATGATGGATGTCTTTCTGGTGCTTGCAGACGCTACAATCTCGTCTCCGCCTCTTTCGGCCGTCTCGCCGGTTACGAGACTCTTGAGGAACCAGTTGGTTGAGAAAGGTTGTCGGTCGCACATAGCGTTGAGTTCAGCCAGAAGATCACGCATCCCGCCATCGCATCCTCTCTTGTTATCTTGGTGCTGTGCGTCTTCTGCGCCAAGCCGGTCGTAACCTGCTTTCAAGAACAGAGACCAATACTCATAACCGGGAGCGCACACCTATTACACACAGTGAGAGTTTAATGTTGAGGAAAGTGTTTCGCTGTTTGTGCAACGTCTACGGAAGCAAGATATAGACCCTAAACTTTAATAGAACTTACGTCGATGTAGGTAATAGAGGCGAACAGTCCCGAAAGGGGATTCGCCAAGGGACGCAAGACGCGTCCTATGTCCAAAATCCAAGGAGGGTATCGGAATGAGGATCAACACGAACGTAGCTGCGCTGAACGCATGGAGAAACCTGAACGTAAGTGATGGCTCCATGGCCAAGTCCCTCGAGAGGTTGTCTTCAGGTCTGCGAATCGCCAAAGCCGCCGATGATGCCGCGGGTCTTGCCATCTCAGAGAAGATGCGCGCGCAAATTGGCGGGCTCAAGATGGCACAGAGAAACGCGCAAGACGGCATCTCACTGATTCAGACAGCAGAAGGTGGGTTGTCCGAGACATCGAGCATTTTGCTCAGGATGAGAGACCTTGCTAGCCAGGCGACGACTGCCACACTCGAAGCATCTGACAGAAGCAAGATCGCCGAAGAGTTTGACGCGCTAAAAGCCGAACTCACGCGCATCTCCGGAAGCACCAAGTTTAACGGCACGACCTTGCTTGCAGGAGGGCTCGGATCTGCTATAGCCAACGTGGGCTCAAACCTCGTGGCCGGCAACGGTATCGCCAACATCGAATCCACCGGAGCGACACCGGCCGCGAACTACACGCTTGCGTATACCGCCGCCACCAAGACGATGACGGTGACAGCTCCGGCCGGTGCGGGTGGAGGCAGCCAGTCCATAACTATGGCCGCGGTTCCGTCTGGTTTTGACAGTCAGACACTTGACTTTTCGTCACTTGGCATTCGTGTGACGGTTACAGCAGCGCTTACCGGAGATATTGCTGCCAACAACACCTTCGACGTATCCAGTGGTTCTGCTGCAATCCAGATAGGCGCGGACGGAGCTACGTCGCTTAACGTTGCCATCGGTGACATGAGTGCAGCTGGTCTGAGTCTTGATGCGCATGACGTCACTTCGTCGGCAAATGCGTCATCGGCGGTAAGTGCACTCGACACCGCCATAGGTCTTGTGACGACTCAGAGGGCAAAACTTGGAGCCTACCAGAACAGACTAGAGCACACCATTGCGAACCTGGGTACCACAATAGAAAACCTCACATCTGCCGAAAGCCGGATTAGAGACGTCGACATGGCGCTTGAGATGGCGTCTTTCACTAAGGGTCAGATCCTGCTGCAGGCGGGAACAGCAATGCTCGCTCAGGCGAATGCACGACCACAGTCTGTGCTGCAGCTTCTCAGGGGATAAGCAGCGGACGATTTAACGGGGGCCGGTTAGTTCATACCGGCTCCCGGTGTGAGATTAGAAGGTGAGAATCATGAGAATAAGCGGGATGACCACAGGACTTGACATAGAGGGCTTGGTCAAACAGCTCATGACGGTCGAGCGACGACCTGTTGAGATGCTGCAACAGAGGGTCGCGTCGCATGAAGCGCGCAGTTCGGCCTGGCAGGATCTCACCAAACGACTGAAGGCGCTGCAAGACTTGACGGATAAGCTGCGCACGCAGGCTGCGTTCAATGAGCGAACGGTAGAGATGTCGGACAAGACGGTTGCCTCGGTGGTTGCAAGCACATCTGCAGCTAGGGCGTCTCTCAACCTCGAAGTGCGCTCGCTTGCAACGGCCCACAGGGTTGAATCTGGAGTGTTCTCAAGTTCGACCACCGCTCTAGGCTTTTCCGGCACAATAGTTGTCGATGGAAAGGCTATCCAGATCTCTCCCGATGATACGCTTGAGAGTATCTCGACGAAGATAGCCTTGTCGCAGATCCAAGCTACGTGCCGGGTGGTAAAACTGGCAGAAGAGCAGTACAAACTGGTCATAACTTCGACGGGACTGGGTGCAAGCTCGCGCATTTCGTTTACAGATTCTGCGCCTGCGTCGTACCAAGTCGAGGCTCTTGACCCGATGGTCGTTGCTGCGCAGATCTCCGGCACGGCTGCTGCCGGAGATTACGCGATAGAGATCGACTCGCTGGCTCAAGCGCAAGTGGTTCAGAGCGACGGGTTTGACTCAGCTGATTCTTCTCTTGGATTCAGTGGGGCGTTCGAAATCAACGGCATAAGCATAGAGGCGCAGTCAAGTGACTCACTGCAAACCTTAGCACAGAAGATAAACTCGACCTACTCCGGGGTGCAGGCGTCTATCGTCCAAGATGGCGCACAGTGGCACTTAAGACTCTCGTCACTGACTTCCGGTGCCGCCGGCACAATCGGTTTTGGCGATCAGGGAGGCGTGTTGCGGGCGCTCGGGGTTCTTGAGGGGCCTCTTCTTGTGAAGAACCAGGTTGCCCCGGCCGAAGACGCGGTGTACTGGGTTAATGGTATCCGTCATACGGCGAGTACCAACAGTGTTACCACGATTGCGGGCGTGAGCATGACGCTTGAGTCTCAAGGCTCTACGGTACTGAGCGTTACCGCTGAAGGCGGTGTCCTGAAGGGCCTGGGTGTGTTTAACGCCGATGATGCGTTGGCGCATGAGACGCAGAAGGCGCAGGATGCGCTGTTCGTCATAGACGGGTACACGTTTAGCCGCGCTGAGAACACCATATCTGATGCGATACCGGGACTGACGATCAGTCTCAAGAGAACAGGCAGTTCGTCGCTTGAGATCTCGGACGCATCCGAGCAACTGGTGGCTAGCGTTAAGGATTGGGTCGCCAAGTATAACGATATGCTCAGTTCGCTCAGAAACTACACAAAGTACGATACATCAACCAAGCAGGCGGGTGCGCTATCCAGCGATAGGCTTGCGAAAGACCTGCTATCACAACTCAGACTTCAGGTAAGCCGTCACATACCGGGGCTTACCGGAATCAGAGCGCTGGGAGACATCGGAATTGGGTTTGGCAAGTACGGCCATGAGGATCAGGATAGACTGGTCATAGATCAAGAACTGCTTGAACAGAAGGTCGCATCAAGCCGTGAAGAGGTAATGAGTCTGTTTGGCGCGCCCACCACTTCTGATCCTGAGCCAGCCGACGGAGTTGCAGTCTCGCTGTTCGGCATGCTGGAAACATATATGAAGCCTGATACAGGCTTCTTAACAAGACACACCAGCACCATCGATTCTACTATCACGCAACTCCAGAAGCAGGTGCAGTCATGGGAGACACGACTGGTCAGGCGAGAGGCCGAGCTGTACAGGCAGTACTCGCGTATGGAAGTCGAACTAACGAGGTTGCAGGGTCTATCTGCCAGCATTGGTGCTACTCTGGACAAACTGATGTGATGCGATTTCTGTGAGAGAGGGTTTGTCATGCAAGAGCACGGTATTGACAGGTACCGGAAGGTGCAGATTGAAACGGCCAGTCCTGGCCAACTGGTAGTGATGATGTACGAAGCAACAGCGCGGTTTCTCGTGAGGGCGGCTGATCTTATGAACGATTCCAGGTACGAGGATTCGGAATATTGGGCGGGACGCGCAAATGAAGTTGTATATGAACTAATGGGTTCGCTCGATTTCCAACTCGGGCGAGATATCGCGAGCACGTTGAGCGCCACGTACACGATGACAATCAGGGAGATCTTAAGGGCACAGATAAGAAAGGAACCGGACATCTTGAACAAGCTTGGCTTACTATACGCTGACCTTGCGAAAGGATGGCAAGAAGCGGTATCGCGACAAGCGGTGTGAGATTACGCTGGCAACGCCTGCCCATCAGGGCAGGCGTTGCTCAACGCTTGCGACCGATCACAAACGCATCTTTGTACCCATGGTCTCGAGCTACCTCGGTGAGATACATTGCCTCAGATAGGTCGACGGTTGAGCGCACGACCACGACGAACATGCCTTCGGGTTTGGTAGCTATCTCAACGAATGCCGACAAACCTCGTCTTCGGGCAGCCTCGGCCCATTTTCGGGCGTTGTCCTCACTCCAGAAACTACCGATTACCACACGGTAGTGACCGGACTGTGCTATTCTTGGTTGTTCCTTCCCGGGTAGGTCACCCAGCAAACCCCTGGCGGCTCCTGAGTATACCTTTTCTGGAGAAGCACCAACCTTGCTCTTAAGATGAAACCAGATGTGCTTTGTGGCGTGCGGCACGCAGAAAACAGCGTATCCTTGAGCCACTTTACCCGGCTCAAGAACGGAGTCCCAGAAATCTGTATGTTGGTTGAGTACGCGGGTGAGTTCAGCGTGCACCTCGATAGACGCACTGGACATAGGTGCGTCTTCGAGCTGAATCGAGATCTTCTCTTCAGGCGCAAATGGTTCGTTGTGCAAGTTTCTGAGGCACATTTCGACCACGACGAAGTAGCATCCAGCCGGAGCGATGTAGCCCGACACTGAACTTGCATAAGAGCATCGCGTTAGGGTGTACTCGATGCTTCCCACGGAGCCGTGATGCGGCGCCAGAAGTTCTCCCGACACACCCGAGCGTTCTGCTGCGTTGCCGTTAGCCAGAACGCTCTGAGTGCACGTGAGTAAGATGACGAGCGTTAAAACGGCGCACAACCGAGACGTCACCGAAATCACCTTCCGCCAATTTTGTTGTGGTGCAGTTAGATATGACGGAGCAAAACGCTCTGTGTTCAATCTGAATTCGATTCGCGGGCAAAGTTTTCGTACCTGCGCAATAGCGTCTGCATACGCTGTTAAGAGAACAGACCTAACCACGAGCAGACGCTTGCGTCAGGAAATCGCTGGAATGCTCGTGCTGTATACGTGTTTTGCGGCACACATATAATACTCGCGAGCGAGGTGAAACCGAGGTTGCAGCTTACATCAATTGGCACAATAGGCCATGCCAGCCGGTTGCGGCAAAGACTTGACGTTGAGTTCCATTCTCTCAAGCATGAGGGAATAAACATAGACATAACGGAAAGACAGAAAGGGTCGATGCGGTTCGTCGACCTTCGCTTTGGGGAGGCTTGCTCTCGATTACCGGCTATGCCAGATGACAGAGTTCGAGCAAACATCGCACAGGCAGTCTCGGACGTGATTGTAGATGACATGGAAGAGACCATCGTTGCGAGAATACTCAAGCACGGCTATTCGTATCGGTTGGCGCGCGAGGAGTACGTCGGCCTGCTAGATTACGTCAAGAGAGAACTCAACGCCGACCATGACACTGCGTGTATGTCGCTGAACAAATCGGCGCGCAAAGAGCATGTGGTTGAGGCCGTCGTCGACTACCTGAAGATAAACCAAGAGATCGTGCTTGAGGGCTTTGTTCGCTTCCGGCTGAAAGAATACATGCGCGAACTTGAAGACGCAATAGATCGTGCGGTTGACGAGTACTTGCTTGAGCGAGAATACGGTGAGTTCATTCGATTGCTCAGGTACTTCGTTGAGACCCAACAGCCCAGGCGAGACGAAGTGCACGTCATGATAACTCATTCAGGGGAGTTCTGGCTCGCCGACAAGAACGGAAAACCTATTCGCGATGAGCAGATGGATGACCTGGTAATCGAGATGATAGAAGGAGACATCGAGTACGAGGACGTGCTGATGTCCAGCCTCATAACCATAGCGCCACGGCAGGTGGTTGTTCATCAGCCTGACAAGGCTGAGACTGCTCTACGCCACCTTGAAACCATCAAGAACGTGTTTGGAACCAGAGTCCGCATATGCAAGGGCTGCGAAATCTGCGCCCCTGGCAGTGCGCATGAGACACCTTTGTGACGATTTCGTCAAACTGTGTCAAAACTAGCAGGCTTATTGGGTGAGCACGCCGAACCACACACATAACTTAGGTCAGTTGTTGGGCATGTCCCGCTGTGCTATTATCTAGACGCCGGCGGGGCTTCAGTGTTGCCCTGCTACGGTTAAAGAAACTAGGAGGATGCACTTGATGCGTAGCTCACTCGACTCACTAGGCATTGTAGATGCCAAGGTTCATCACAACCTCTCAGTCCCTGCTCTGGTCGAACATGCTGTAAAGCGCGGAGAAGGCGTGCTCACTTCCGCCGGGGCGCTTGCGGTACGTACCGGCAAGTACACCGGTAGATCGCCAAACGACAAGTATGTTGTCGATTCACAGGGCGTACATAACCAGATAGACTGGTCAAACAATGCGCCAATCTCCGAAGCCGGATTTGACAATCTATTCAGGAGGATAACGGCTTACTTGCAGAACCGCGATGTATTTGTGTTTGACGGCTTCGCAGGTGCCGATCCGTCTCAAAGGGTTTCCATTCGATTCATCAATGAACTTGCATGGCAGGGCCTGTTTTCAAACCAGCTTTTTATCAGACCAACGGTGGAGCAACTAGAAGAGTATGAGCCTGAGTGGATTGTGATTGCGGCACCAGGCTTTAAGGCGGTGCCTGAGCAAGACGGTACTCGCTCGGAAGCAGCAATAGTGCTTAACTTCGAGAAGAAGATGGTGCTTATTGCGGGCTCGCAGTATGGTGGTGAAATCAAGAAATCGGTGTTCACTCTGCTCAACTACATCATGCCACTGCGTGATATCGCGAGCATGCACTGTTCGGCGAACCTAGGGGATAGCGGAGACGTTGCCATCTTCTTCGGACTTTCGGGTACCGGCAAGACGAGTCTCTCGGCCGATGCAGAGCGTACGATTATAGGAGACGACCAGCACGGCTGGGGTGAGAATGGGATTTTCAACTACGAAGGCGGTTGTTACGCCAAGTGCATAAATCTGTCTCGGGAATTCGAACCCCTGATATGGGATTCTATCCGGTTCGGCGCTGTGGTAGAGAATGTGGTATTCGAACCTTGCCACAGGCAGATCGACTTCGCGGATGCGAGTATAACCGAAAACACGCGAGCAGCGTATCCCATCAACTTCATTCCGAGAGTACACCTTAGCGGAATGGCTACCCATCCGAGCACGGTGTTCTTTCTAACCGCGGATGCTTTTGGCGTGCTGCCCCCGATCAGCAAATTGACACCTGAAGGGCTTATGTTCCACTTCCTGTCAGGCTACACAAGCAAGCTGGCAGGCACCGAACGCGGAATTACCGAACCACAGGCCACGTTTTCGACCTGCTTCGGTGCTCCGTTCTTGCCGTTGCATCCACTGAAATACGCTGAGTTGTTGGCGCACCGAGCATCCAAGCACGGCAGCAACGTGTACCTGGTTAACACCGGCTGGACACGGGGACCGTACGGCGTAGGCTCAAGAATCAGCATCAAGTACACCCGCGCTATGGTAAGCGCGGCGCTGGATGGGTCATTGGACAGGGTTCCGTACTCAAAAGATCCTGTGTTTAACGTGATGGTACCCGACTATTGTCCCAACGTACCGACCGAACTGCTCAAACCTCGCGGGTGTTGGGAGGACAAGCAGGCATACGATCGTACAGCCAATGAGCTGGCGAGAAGCTTCGTGCAGAACTTCAGCAAGTTCACCTCCATGCCCGAAGAGGTGAAGATGGCGGGTCCTGTCGTTAACTAGTTTGATCGCTGTGCTCGTTGACTTTGGGGCACATTAGAGATAGTATTGAGTAACAATAGTAACGCGGCTATGATGCGGACGAGTATTCACGTAACCCTTAAGAGAGCGCGGGATCATGGGCTGCGAATCCCGGCAGGAAGAGCGTGAGGAAGACCACCGCTGAGCTTCTCTTCCGAAAGCGGCCAACTGCTATTAGGGAGAGACGGGCCCCACCGTTAACGGACTGAGAGCGCCGGGGTACCCCCGGTGAATCAGGGTGGAACCGCGGGAAGCCACTGGCTCCCGTCCCTAGGGACGGGAGCTTTCTTGTTGTCGCAAACCATTCGAAGGAGGCAACACAATGACCGACTGCATCAAGATAACTCTGCCTGACGGCTCGCAAAAGGAGTATGCGCGCGGAACGACTCCACACCAAATAGCCTCCGACCTGAGCCGTAGGCTCGGTAAGCAGGCAGTGGCGGCCAGAGTTGACGGTAGACTGGTCGGCCTGAACACGCCGGTTGACAAAGACGCATCTCTCGAAATACTGACGTTCGACTCAGAAGAAGCGCGTGACGTGTACAGGCACACCGCTGCGCATGTGCTGGCGCAGGCGGTGAAGAGACTCTACCCAGGTACCAAGTTTGCAATCGGCCCGGCGATTGACGACGGCTTCTATTACGACTTCGAACCGTCTTCACCTTTTAGTGCCGAGGATCTTGAGAAGATAGAAGCAGAGATGAAGAGAATAATCGCGGAAGCCGTCAAGATTCACAGAAAAGAGGTTTCGCGCGACGAAGCGCTCGAACTGTTCAAAGATGAACCGTACAAGCAGGAACTGATCCGAGATCTTCCGGAAGATGAGAGAATAAGCGTTTACACGCAGGCCGAATTCGCCGATCTGTGCGCCGGACCTCATCTACCCGATACCTCGCGACTCAAGGCGGTAAAGGTGCTAAACTCAGCGGGTGCGTATTGGCGCGGGGACGAGAGAAGACCGATGCTGCAGAGAATTTACGGTACTGCGTTTGACGATCGCGCAGAACTGGAGAAGTACTTGTCTCGGATTGAAGAGGCCAAGCGTAGAGACCACAGGCGGTTAGGCAAAGAACTGGGGCTTTTCAGCGTGCAAGAAGAGTGCGGGGCGGGGCTTGTGTTGTGGCATCCCAAAGGTGCTCTTGTTCGAGAACTGGTTGAGAACTTCTGGCGAGAAGAGCATAGGAAGCGCGGTTATGACATCGTTTACTCGCCTCATATCGCGAAACTCGACCTTTGGAAAGTCAGCGGACACTGGGACTGGTATAAAGACAGCATGTACTCACCGATTGCCATCGATGAGACGGCGTACTTGCTCAAGCCGATGAATTGCCCGTTTCACATACTCATGTACCAGTCAGAAGGCAGGAGTTACCGTGAACTGCCACTCCGATGGGCAGAACTCGGTACAGTCTACCGGTACGAACGTTCTGGCGTTCTGCACGGTATGCTGCGAGTCCGAGGGTTCACCCAGGATGATGCGCATCTGTTCTGCAGGCCTGACCAGCTCGAGGATGAGATCGTGGGTGTGATCGAGCTTGCACAGTACATGATCACTTCTTTTGGGTATAAGGACTACACGATGATGCTTTCGGTAAGAGATCCAGAGAACAAACAGAAGTACATTGGAGACGACGATGTGTGGGATATGGCCGAAAGCGCGCTTGTGTCTGCGCTCAGACGACGCGAACTTGACTACGTTGTTGGTGAGGGCGAGGCCAAGTTCTACGGGCCCGCAATAGACATAATGCTGAAGGACGAACTAGGAAGAGGGTGGCAAGGTCCGACTATCCAGGTGGACTTCAATCTGCCCGAGCGCTTTGACATTACCTACACTGGGGAAGATGGTCAGCGACACAGACCGGTGATGATTCACCGCACGGTGCTGGGCTCTATGGAAAGGTTTGTAGGAGGATTGATTGAGCACTATGCAGGCGCTTTTCCCACTTGGCTTGCTCCGTGCCAAGTCAAGGTGATTCCTATAACAGATAAGCAGCATGAATATGCAAGACAGGTAGAGCAACAACTGCTGAGGGCAAGGCTGCGGGTTGAACTCGATGCGCGTAGCGAGAAAGTGGGTTACAAGATACGCGAAGCCGAAGTCGAGAAGGTGCCGTACATGCTGGTACTTGGTGCAAAGGAGGCGGAAGCCGGGACCGTTTCGGTGCGGAAACGTGGTAAGGGAGACCTAGGATCCGCAGATCTTTGCACACTGATAACAGATCTGAAGCGCGAAGTCGAGAACAGGACTATCGAGTCTCGTTGACGCAGCGTATGCAGCGTGCTATACTTTGGAAGGACATCGTTTCGGGATATGTATGCCATTTCGGAAGAAGAAGCCATCCGCTTCTCACCTTACGGCATCGCCAGTAAGGTTAAACGGCAAAAGAGCAGAACGCTTTTGTGCGGCGGGTGGAATTGACCCGCCGTTTTTTGTGTCTCAATTAATGAGGAGGTGATGGCACCATTTCGAGAGATCTGAGGACGAATGAGGCAATCCGGGCGCGAGAAGTCCGGCTAGTCAGCGATGAAGGAGAACAGCTCGGCATAGTGTCGCTCCGGGATGCGCTGAGAATGGCTCAGGACAAGGGACTTGACCTCGTTGAGGTTGCCGCTCAGGCTCGTCCGCCTGTGTGCAAGATCATGGATTACGGGCGGTACAAGTATGAGCAGCAGAAGCGTGACAGAGAGGCGCGCAAGCGGCAGAAGATCGTCGATATTAAGGAAGTGAAGATGCGACCTACTATTGATGTTCACGACTTCGAAGTCAAAGCCAGGAATGCACTCAAGTTCTTGCAGGATGGGGATAAGGTCAAGGCGACCATAATGTTCCGTGGCCGAGAAGTTACCCATGCCGAAAGAGGCAGGGAAGTGCTGGATAGGCTTGCCAGTTTCATCAAAGAGGCAGGCATTGTCGAGAGACCTGCGCGGCTTGAAGGCAGGAACATGATCATGATCATAGCCCCGAAGCAGTAGAGGAGGTCACACATGGCTAAGAAGAAGTTGAAAACACACAAGGGAGCAGCCAAGCGCTTTGACGTTACCGGCACAGGAAAGGTCAAGAGGTATAAGGCAAATGCTACCCACAAGTTCGTCACAAAGAGCGCGAAACGAAGAAGGCGGCTGCGCAAGCCCGCACTCGTAGGAGACGCAGAACTCAAGCGAGTGCGCAGATTGCTGCCGTACATGTAGTTAACTCAGGGGGGTTTTGCTATGCCTCGTGTTAAAAGAGGAGTAACGGCGCGGGCGCGCCATAAGAAAGTGCTGAAGCTTGCCAAGGGATATTGGGGTCGGCGCAGCAAGATTTTCAAAGTTGCCAACGAGACCGTGATGAAGGCGCATATGTACGCCTATCGCGACCGGAGGGCAAAGAGACGTGAGTTCAGGAGACTCTGGATCGCGCGGATTAACGCGGCTGCTCGCACCAACGGCATGACTTACAGCAGACTGATTAGCGGACTTAAGAAGGCGGGCGTGACGGTCAACCGTAAGATGCTGGCAGATATCGCAGTTCACGACGCCGATGCTTTCGGTCAGCTTGTAGTCAAGGCCAGAGAGGGTCTAGGTCTATAGTGCACCGAAATAATGACTCGGGAATTATCCGGAGTCGAGACAACAACACAGTGCGATTTGCTCGAGCCCTTCATGACAAGAAGGCACGCCGCAGTCAAGGCGCCGCCCTGCTGGAGGGCATTCGGCTTATTGAGGACGCGATTCTTTCGGGTGCTAAGTTTCGCTCAGTGCTCTACGAGTCTTCGTTTGCCCAAAGAGCAGGCAGTTCGGATGTGCTTGAACAGCTTGTGCGAGATTCTGTGCCTGTGCTTCAGGTATCGGCCTCTGTATTCGGCACTCTTTCGGACACGAGCACGAGTCAAGGCATAGTGGCTGTTGTGGATGTGAATTGGAGTACTCTTGGAGCACTGCTGTCGCACCCAAGCGGTCTACTGCTTGCACTCGACGGTGTCCAAGATCCCGGCAACGTAGGCACGATCATCCGCTCAGCTGCTGCTGCAGGAGCTGCAGGTGTGATTATTGGTGAGGGAACTGCTGATCCGTGGAGTCCAAAGTGCGTGCGAGCTTCCATGGGCGGCATATTCAGGACATCGCTCGTCGAAGTCGAAGACTGGTGTGATGCTCTTTCGCAGGCGCGAAAGAGTGTGCAACTGCTGTTGGCAGAGGCTGATGAGCAAGCTCCGAAGCCCTGGGAACTAGACCTTGTTAAGCCTACCTGTCTTATACTTGCCAATGAAGGATCAGGTCCATCGGCCAGCTCGCGAGACAAAGCTGACGCCCGGGTTATGATACCAATGCCCGGTGGGACGGAATCGCTGAACGTCGCGAGTGCCGCAGCAATTCTGCTTTACGAAGCCACTCGCCAGAGAGCACGTATGCCGGTGTGAGGCCGCTTGAAGCACCTGAGTTGCTGTGTTATAATCCTGTTAAACTATGAGTCGAAAGGGCGGGGAAGCTTGATGGCTGCCGAGCTCTTTTGGAAGATATTTGAGGTGACAGGATCAGTAGTCGCTTACCTGATGTACAAGAGACTCACCGTGCAGTAGAAATTGGACGCTCTTGGCAAGATCCATTTGAATAAGCGCCACATGCGATGAATGAGAGAGTAACCTCCCAGAGTCCTAGCAGGGAGGGCGGCCGCGACTGAAAGCCGCCCGGACGAAGGTAGGTGAAGTTCACTCAGGAGCTTCCGGCTGAACTGACAGTAGGTCGAGACGGCGCCCGCCGTTATACGGGGAGGATATCGGAGCTGGCTCCCGTATCCCTAAAGCGGGGTCTCAGAAGCCCAAGTAAGGTGGTACCGCGAAAGCGTCGAACTTTCGTCCTTGTGACGAAAGTTTTGCTTTCTAGAGGAGGTGTATCGGGTCGTGAAACTGCAGGACGAAATACGCATGCATCTTGAGTCTGCGACGACAAGGATTTCGGAAGCCAAGTCTGTCAGCGACGTAGACGATGTACGTGTGGCCTACCTGGGTAAGAAAGGGCTGCTTTCTACCATACTGAGGCGGCTGGGGGAAGTAGACCCCCGAGAACGACCGTCTGTGGGCAAACTGGCGAATGATGCGAGACGCCAAGTTGAAACCCTCCTAGACGCTCGTCTTGAAGAACTCGAGAGCGATGCAAGGGAGCAGCTTTTGGCCTCGGAAAAGGTAGATGTGACTCTACCCGGCAGGAGACCTGTGTTTGGCAACATGCACGTGTTGCAGAAGGTGCACGATGAGGCTGAACGCATATTCCTTGGAATGGGTTATGAAATTGCTGAGGGGCCGGAGGTTGAGCTCGACTACTACAATTTTGTGGCGCTTAACATTCCAAAAGACCATCCGGCCAGAGATATGCAAGCCACTTTCTATTTCGATGAAGACATCGTATTGAGGACGCATACCTCGCCAGTGCAGATACGGGCGATGCTGAGCAAGCAAGCTGAACTCCCGGTCAGGCTAATAAGCCCGGGCTCAGTCTACAGGCGTGATTCAGACCACACGCACTCGCCGATGTTCAGGCAGTTTGAGGGGCTTGCTGTAGACACTCACATAACGGTGGGACACCTAAAGGGAACTTTGACAATGTTTGCTCGCGAGTTCTTCGGTGAGGATCAGAAGATACGACTCAGGCCCAGCTACTTTCCGTTCACCGAGCCCAGCTTTGAAGTTGACGTGTCTTGCACCGTATGCGGCGGTGAAGGCTGCCGGGTATGCAAGAGGTCTGGCTGGCTTGAGATTTTGGGCTCAGGCATGGTGCATCCGAACGTATTGAGGAACGGCGGATACGATCCCGAAAAGGTAACCGGCTTCGCGTTTGGTATGGGAATAGAGCGCATTGCGATGCTTAAGTACGGCATAGACGACATGCGCCAGTTCTTTGCGAATGATGTCAGATTCCTTCGGCAGTTCTAGGAGGCCCGATGAGTATGAGAGTACCCTACAAATGGCTCAAACAATTCTGTGATGTGCCGTGCAGTGCATCAGAACTCGCAGAAAGACTCACGCTTGCGGGAGTCGCGGTCGATGCTGTTGAGCCCGGTACGTCCGGCCACGGGGTGTGCGCTGCTCGTGTGTTGTCCAAAACGACGCATCCATCCAACGACAAGCTGTTCGTGGTCGAGATGTGCGCAGGTAGCCGGTGTTATCAGGTGGTGACCGGATGGCAAGGTGTAGAGGTCGGTCAGAATCTTGCGTTTGCGCCTCCAGGCGCAGTGCTCCCGCGAGGATGGAAGATCGAAGAAGCCAAGTTCGGAGGGGTCGTGTCGCAAGGGATGCTTTGTGCGCTGCGCGAGATGCTGCTCGGTGAGCCTCATGCAGAAGACGAGGGAGTGCTCGTGTTGCACGACGATATTGCTCCTGGTCAAGACCTATACGAGTACTTTGAACTAAATGATGAGGTGCTTGAGCTAGACCTTACTCCCAATTACGGCCATTGCCTGTCGATGATCGGTGTTGCGCGTGAAGCAGCTGCCATCTTCGGGCTACCTGTTAAGCAACCCGATGTGTCTGTGTGTGAGTCAGACGTGCCCACAGAAGGCGATGTGAGTATAAGCATAAAGAGTCCAGACCTGTGCCCAAGGTACGTTGCGCGACTTGTGAGCAACGTGAAAGTGGGTCAGTCGCCGGCGTGGCTTCAGGCGAGGCTTGTGTTGGCAGGCATGAGACCTATCAGCAATGTGGTAGATATAACGAATTATGTGATGCTCACTTTGGGACAGCCTCTTCACGCGTTTGATTACGACACAATTCGGGGCAAACAGATAATTGTCGACAGAGCGAGAGACACAGCTGACTTCACCACGCTGGACAACCAAAGGCGCGAACTCGAACCCGAGATGCTGCTGATTAGAGACTCCGAGGGTGCCGTGGCGATCGCCGGTGTCATGGGAGGACTGGACTCGGAGGTCGTTGCGAGCACCACCAATGTACTTATAGAGTCGGCTCTGTTTGAACCACGAAGCATCAGAAGGACTGCTACTCGCCTGGGGCTTCGCTCGGAAGCTTCCATGAGGTTTGAGCGAGGTGTAGATCCAAGAGGGCAGATCGAAGCGGCCAATTTGGCTGCCAAATTGATGTGTGAGATTGCAGGCGGTGTAGCCCGAAAGGGAGTTGTGGACTGCGACCATTCGGGATACGTGGAAAAGAGAATCTTGCTTGAGCCCAAGCGAGTGAGCAGAGTGCTCGGGCTGGGGATTAGCGCTGAGCAGATAGTGGATACTCTGGAGCGGCTGGCTTTTGCGACGCAGATCAGAGGCGATGTAATTGAAGTTGGTGTTCCCTCACGAAGGGTAGACATTGAACAGCAGATAGACCTTGTCGAGGAAGTCGGCCGGGTGTTCGGCTATGAGCATATACCCGCAGAATTGCCATCTGGTGTCGCGTTTGGATTGCGCACTCCGGCGCAGATTGCGGCACGGCAGATCAGATGTGTGATGGTCGGGCTTGGGCTCGAGCAAGTCATAAACATGACATTCATCTCTCCCCGCGATTTTGAAAAGTGTTCTATGGGAAGCCCAGAGCAACGCGGTGCGCTGAGATTGAGCAATCCCATGGCAGAAGAGCAGAGCGTCATGAGGCAAAGTTTGTTACCCGGTCTCTTGGGCACTGTGTCGTATAACCTGGCACGAAAGAATTCCGATCTAGCGCTGTTCGAGTACGGAACGGTGTTCTTACCGTCAGGAGAAAAACTGCCAGACGAGAGACAGTACCTCGCGCTTGTCGCATGTGGAGTGCCCGGCGGCAGGCACTGGCAGGAAACTGGGCTTCAGGCTGACTTCTTCTATGCAAAAGGAGTGCTGGAGCAACTGGTTGAGAAGATTTGCGGATCTCGAGCTCTGCTTGAGTACAGACCGTCATCGTTAGAGACGTTGCATCCGTATCGGCAGGCAAGTGTAGACCTCTCGATTGGCGATATCCGAGAAAGCATTGGATACGTCGGCGAGGTAGCGCCTGACGTAGCCGAGCGGTACGGCATAACCGAACGCGTTGCCTGTATCGAGATTGACACGCGGCATCTGGTAGACACGTTTCCACTGTATCCGGATGTTCGACAGATACCGCGCTATCCAAGCGTTGGCCGCGACGTGTCGTTCGTTGTGCCGGATGAAGTACCTGCCGCCGAGGTCGAAAACGCTATCATGCGAGAGGCTGGTCAGTTGCTGAGTTCAGTAACGTTGTTTGACGTATACACTGGGCAGGGAGTACCGGCAGGTTCAAGAAGTCTTGCGTACTCACTGGTGTATCGCTCTGCTGAGCGAACTCTTACCGACGAAGAGGTTGACGAATTACACCTAAGGGTGAGAACAGAGGTGTCCGCGAAGCTTGGGCTTGTCGTAAGGTAGCGAATTCAGGCACCGCACAAACCGGAGCATCTCGCACGTTAATACTCATACCGCGCGTTTCGAGCGCTTTCGACGTCGGCCTAAGGGTATCATGATGGTGAATAACACCCCTGGAGGCCAGCGGAGCTTGAAGACATATGAGGTGCATGAGCGGATTGCGCAACTGAGAGCGGAGATTTCGAGCCTTGTTGATGGGGTTGGTGACCTTGCTCGTCCGGAGGTGCTGGAGAAGAGTCGTGAACTTGACCGCCTCGTAGTGGCCCACTACAAGATGCTAGCACGCTGCCGGAAGGAGTGACCAAACCAGCGACAGAAGATTGTATACTGGCGACGCGTGAACTGAGACTATGTGTGAGCCAAAGGGTGAATAGGCCTGGCTAGAGTGCTGCTTGTCGACGACTCGGAAGACTTAAGGCATGTGTTGTCGCTGTTTTTAACATCGGTCGGCTATGAATGCGATGGCGCGGGCTCGGCTGGCGAGGCAATGAGATTTGCCGACAGCGGAGTCGAGTATGACGTTGCGGTTGTAGACCTCGTCTTGTGTGACAAGCCCGGAGTGAGTGTGTGCACAGAGTTCAGCCGGCGCGGACTGCCCGTCATAGTGCTTACCGGCCTTGACCAGACGATTGCACGAAGACTCTGCGGCCCCAACGTACCTGTGCTTGTGAAGCCGTTTGACCTCTGTGAACTGGGGCGGACGGTGTCAGAGCAAATCGGTAGACAGAACAAGTGTCGTTGTCCGCTGAGTGCCGAAAGAGACCACATCTAAGTAATCTGCAGTTCAAGCGGAGGACTCGGGGTACTTGCTCGGGTCCTTTGCATTTTGGCGCAGTTCTACTTGTTGGCGCTTTTGTGTTATGATTCGACGAGAGCAAATTTGCTTCGGAGTTGAAATTGATGCCTGTCTTGACAGCTACAAATGTCACCAAATACTATGGCGCCGACTTGATACTAGATCGCGTTAGCTTCAATCTGGACAATAGAGATAGAGTCGGGCTTGTTGGCAGGAACGGGGGCGGCAAGAGTACTCTGCTCGCGATTATCCGCAATGAGGTACTGCCAGACGAGGGGAGTGTGTCGCTTGTACAGGGAGCGACGTGCTCAATGCTTGTACAAGACCCTGAATACTGCTTTGAAAACTCCATATGGGAGCAAACAGCGCAAGCGTTTTCGGCCATTCGTCACAAAGAGCGTAGGCTCAGGCAGGTAGAGGCTGAAATTGAAGCAGCTTCCAGAGAGCACAGACCTGTGGATGACCTTCTCAAATCGTATGCACGACTCGAAGAGCAGTTTGGTCTCGAAGGCGGCTATACCTGGGAGTACAAGCAGGCCAGTGTTCTCACGGGTCTGGGATTCACGCAGCCAGAGTTCGGCAAGAAGATGGGCGCCCTCTCAAGCGGCCAGCGCATAAGGGTTGCGCTTGCGACCACGCTGCTAATGGAGCCTGACATACTGCTTCTGGACGAGCCAACGAACCACCTTGATGTGGATGCGGCAGAGTGGCTTGAAGAGCAACTGCGCGCATATCCCGGCGCCGTGATAAGCGTGTCTCACGACAAGTACTTTCTGAACGCGGTGTGTACGCGCATTTTTGAGCTTGAGAACGCTAACCTTACCGAAACTCGTGGCAACTACGATCAATACCTGCTCGCAAGAGAGCAACGGTTCTTGAACCAGGAGCGAGAGTACGAGAGGGCGACTAAGAAGGAGGAGCAGCTTAAGCACTATATCCGTAGATACCAGGCGGGAAACCGAGCCACGATGGCCAAGAGCAGGGCCAAATGGCTTGCACGTCTCGCGCCAGCACGCCCGCCTGCCAAGAAGAAGAATATAGGGATATCATTTTCGCAGCGAGCAGAACTTGGCAAACAAGTGTTTTGTGTAGAAGGTTTGTCAAAGAACTATGGTGAACACCAGGTGTTCCGAGACGCGAACTTCCGGGTGCTTGCGAGCGATAGGCTTGGCATCATAGGCAAAAATGGTGCAGGCAAGACGACGCTTATTAAGACGCTTATGGGGTATGAGCAGCCCACCCGAGGTTCTGTTCGGATCGCTGCTTCGGCCAGCATAGCGTACTTCTGGCAAGACCTCGACGCGCTAAACCCGGATAACGACGTGCTTACCGAGATGATGGAAGGCACACACATGCTGCCCGCTGAAGCGCGCATGATACTTGGTAGGTTTTTGTTCACGGGCGATGATGTGTACAAGCAGGTAAGTGTGCTCAGCGGGGGAGAGAAAAACAGGCTTACTCTAGCCAAGATAGTGGTATCCGGATGCAATGTGCTCGTTCTGGACGAGCCCACAAACCATCTCGATGTTGACGCAAAAGACGCTCTCGCACGCGCGCTCGTGGAGTTCGGTGGGTGTGTGCTGTTCGTGACGCACGATCGCCAGTTCCTTGAAGACGTGGCAACAAAGATTCTCGAGCTGGAGCATTGCCGCGTGAGCATGTATGAAGGCAATTACTCGCTCTACAAAGAAGCTAAGCGCACGCAAGTAGTGGAACAGAAGCAGTCTCTGCCGGATTCGGTAGCACAGCGCGAGCCCGAGCGTTCAAAGTCTGCTGCAAAACCTGCGGGTGATTCGGTGCGACGTGAACTCCGTCGAAGAGCGCATGAGAGCGCCGTAGAAGACATGCAGCAGCAGATTGCCGAGCTTGAGCGAGAAAGAGACGCGATATGGGATGCGCTGTGTGACCCTGAGGTTTACAAGAGCGGGGCGGCTCAAGACATGCTTGTAAGGCAGAAGCAGATAGAGCACGAACTGCGTGCAAAGTACGAGCAATGGGAAACACTCGAGATGAATCCACCTGAATGACATCACGGAGGCGTCTCTATGAAAAACAGGATTGTCGCGGAAGTGTTGAACACGATCGCCGATCTCGAAGAGATCAGGGGTGAAGAAGCGTTCAAGGCGGGTTCTTACCGTAAGGCGGCCTCGCACATCTTCAAGATGAGCGAAGACATTGCCCAAGTCGCAGAGCAGGGTAGATTGGCTGAACTGCCTGGAGTCGGGAAGAACATCGCGGCAAAGATACGTGACATCATTGAGACAGGTACCACTTCAAGGCTTGAAAGCCTACTTCAGCAGATTCCGCCTGAACTGCTCGACCTTCTGAAGATACCGGGGCTCGGGCCTAGGACGGCGCAGCGGTTGTACCGCGAACTCGGAGTACGAGGGCTGGCAGACTTCGAATCGGCTCTTAGAGGCGGCAAAGTGGCAGCGCTGAAGGGATTTGGAGACAAGAAGGCAAAGGTGCTGCTAAGCGGCATTGACGAATTGCGCTCACGCGATAACAGATACCTGCTGTCTTACGCGTGGCCAGTTGCGTTAGAATTGGTCAGATATATAAAAGAGTGTGTACCTGAAGCGCGTGCAGAGATTGCTGGCAGTGTACGCCGGATGAAAGAGACGGTAAAGGACATTGACATCGTGGCGGCGGTGAGCAAGCCGAAACTGGAGACGCTCCGGGAGTGTTTCGTCTCCAGCAACGGCGTAAGCGAAGTGACCGCGATTGGGGATACCAAGTGCTCGGTAAGGCTTGACGGAGGAATGAGTGTCGATCTCCGGATAGTGGCTCCCGAGCAGTATGCTACAGCGCTTCACCATTTCACCGGCTCAAAGGAGCACCATGTGCAGCTTAGAGCGCTAGCCAAGCAAATGGGCTACAGGATAAACGAGTACGCTGTGTTATGTGAGGAGACTCGGCATAGCACGACTGTCGAAAGCGAAGAAGATATCTACAGCCTACTCGACATGCAATACATACCGCCCGAGATGCGCGAGGCCACCGGTGAGATCGAACTCGCAAGGTTGTACGAACTGCCTGAGTTGCTCGAAACGCAGCACATACAAGGAGACCTTCACACTCACACACACTGGAGCGATGGGCTTGATTCAGTGGCTGACATGGCCTTGCGCGCCAAGCAAAGGGGCTATGGATACATCGCCGTAACCGACCATTCGAAAGCGCTGGCGTTTGCGGGTGGCCTCGATACAGCAAGGCTGAGGCAGCAGGCAGAACTCATAGATCGCTTGAACGAACAGATGGAAGGGTTTCGCATCCTGAAGGGCATCGAAGTCGACATACTTGCTGAAGGCGAGTTGGACCTACCGGACGAAGTGCTGTCAGAGTGTGATGTTGTCGTGGCCTCGATACATTCGGGCCATCGACAAGACGAGCAAAGAATCATGCGGCGAATAGAAGCCGCATGCAGAAATCCGCACGTCGATATAATAGGACATCTGACAGGAAGGATCATAGGCCACAGAAGCGCGTACCCGGTGGACGAGGCTAGAGTGCTCAAAGTGGCCAAAGAGACTAATACCGCACTTGAGATAAATTCATCGCCTGACAGGCTTGACATATCCGACTCGATAGCCCGTCGGGCAAGAGACCTTGGAGTCAAGTGTACCATCAGCACAGACGCCCACAGTAAGCGTGGCCTAGATGATCTTGTGTACGGTGTCGGTACGGCGCGCCGAGCATGGCTTCGCCCCGGTGATGTGCTAAATAGCCTGCGGCTTGAAGAATTGCTTTCGTATCTCGGCCGTTGAGTCGAGCGTGAACCGGAGGTGGACGCCAACTGAAGACCGTTTTTGTGTTTGTTGACGGGTTGGGCATCGGGGCGAACCACCACCATAACCCGTTTGCGGTAGGAGATTACCCGGGCCTTGGCAGTTTGATGGCCGATTCGGCGCCGTTAGACCTGGGTATCGGAGAGATGCGCTCGTCTGTCGGATCGACGTTGAAAGCCGTTGACACTACTTTCGGTGTGCCGGGGCTTCCACAAAGCGCGACAGGTCAGACTGCTCTGCTTACGGGCGAACCTGCACCTCTGATTGTGGGACGTCACGTGCATGCGTTCCCCACACGTGAGTTGAGATCGATGCTGGAGCGCTGCAACGTGTTTTCCAGAACCAAGGGGCGTGGACTGGCTGTCACTTTTCTCAACGCGTACAGAGAACTTGATAAGACAGGCCGGCCCAAAGGAAGAAGGAATTCGTGCACCACGGTGGCGGTGCTCGCTGCCGGAATCGCGTTTCGCGACCTCTGCGACCTGAGAAAAGGCCGGGCGGTCTACCATGATGTGACCGGTGAGTCTCTGGTGAATCGAGGTTACCAGGTTTGTGTCAGGACACCTGAAGCGTCTGCTATGTGCGCAAAGCAAGTGGTTGAAGAAAACGCATTGACCGTGTTTGAGTATTTTATGACAGATTATGCTGGCCATAGTCAGGACGAACGACTCGCAAGTGATGCGCTCAGCACACTAGACCGTTTTGTGATGCAGCTCACTCTTGTGCTCGACCCGACTCGCACGTTTATTGTGCTCAGCAGCGACCACGGCAACATTGAGGATATGAGTACACCTAGGCACACGCGAAACCCGGTGCCCCTTGCGGTATGGGGTGGTACGTGCGAAGAAAGGCAGCGTGTGCTTGCCGAGGCGCGGGACATATCGTATGTAGCGAAGACATTAGACAGGTTGGTGATTTTGTGAGCACTAATATGACCGGCCACAGGCTGTTTTCCACCGCTTTTGGATGGAGCGGGATTGTGTGGACAGACGCTGGAATAAGAAGATCGCTCCTGCCTGTCGCCGAAGAGAGTATCGCACTCGAGCAATTGGGGGCGGGCTGCGCAAGTAGCGAGAATACACCTCTTTCGCATGATGCGCTCGAAGCCGAGCGGTGGATCAAGCAGTATTTTGGGGGCGACATTCGACAGATACGCTTCCGACTGGACATGAGCGATCTGAGCGAATGGCAACGCAGAGCGTGCGAGGCAATGCTTGAGATACCCGTGGGCGAAGTGCGAACATATCGTTGGTTAGCAGAGGCTCTCGGAAAACCGAGAGCAGCGCGGGCGGCGGGTATGGCTTGCGCCAGAAATCCTCTGCCCGTAATAGTGCCTTGTCATCGCATAGTGGCGAGCAGTGGCAACCTAGGCGGTTTTGCCGGCGGGTTGGAACTTAA
Organism: uncultured Pseudomonadota bacterium; assembly: GCA_964417635.1. Classification (GTDB taxonomy): domain Bacteria; phylum Bacillota; class Sulfobacillia; order JAUYEF01; family JAUYEF01; genus CAYQIY01. Next base: position 25,466 of record CAYQIY010000032.1, read on the forward strand.
GCAGAAGATGCTAGATATCGAGCGGGGCAGAATCTGAAACGGAGAGTCCCAGATGGATGAGTATACGCTTAGAATACTTGAGTACGACAAGATAATACGCAAGCTTGCAAGACTGGCAAGCTTCAGCGGCGGAAAAGACCTATGTGAGGCGCTAGTTCAGAGCACTGACATAGAGGTGCTCAAACGCGCTCAGGCAGAGACAACCGAGGCTAGGAGCGTGATTCGCTCGGCACACACGGTGCCCTACGGTGGCATCAGCGATATCCGAGATCTAGCAGCACGTGCTTCAATAGGAGCAGTCTTGAGCGCCGAAGAACTGCTCCGAGTCGCCGATACCGTTCTTGGCGCAAGACGGGTCAAGAAGAGCCTTCTTGAACTTAGAGAAGATCATGTGCTGCTGCGCAAGATGGGCGAGCTAATCGAGGTTCCGGGTGAGATCGAAGTGTGTATCAGGGACGCAGTGACGGATAATGCCGTGATTAAGGATGAAGCCAGCCCGGAACTGCTCAGGATTCGCAGATCTCTGCGGGTAACACAGGCGCGTATACGAGACAGGCTTGATGCGCTTGTGCGTTCTCCCGAAGTGTTGAAGTACTTGCAGGAGCCACTCATAACGATACGTGGTGGACGGTTTGTGCTGCCGGTGAAGGCCGAATACCGGGCTCAAGTACCTGGAATCGTTCACGACCAGTCGCAGAGTGGTGCTACTTTGTTTATCGAACCGATGGCGTCTGTAGAAGCCAACAATGAGCTCAGAAAACTTGAACTTGAGGAGCGCGATGAGATCGAGCGCATCTTAACTCGACTGTCTGCTCAAGTCGGCGGCGAGGATGCGAGACTGTCCCGAATGGTCGAGTCGTTGGCCGAAGTGGATTTGGTATTCGCAAAAGGCAGGCTGAGCGTCGAAATGGATGCTAATGAGCCGCTTATCACGGACGACCGCAGGATTGACATCCGGAAAGCTCGGCATCCTCTGCTTACGGGCGAAGTGGTGCCTATCGATGTGCGTCTTGGACTGGATTTCGACACGCTTGTGATCACCGGGCCTAACACCGGGGGCAAGACCGTGTCTTTGAAGACAGTTGGGTTATGTGTGTTGATGGCCCAGGCGGGGCTTCATGTGCCGGCCGCCAGCGGTAGTCGACTGTCGCTATTTCATCGGGTCTTCTGCGATATCGGGGATGAGCAGAGCATCGAGCAGAACCTAAGTACCTTTTCGTCACACATGAAAAACATCGTGGTGATTGTCAACGAGGCTACTGAAGGTTCGCTAGTGTTGTTGGACGAAATAGGGGCCGGGACAGATCCTGCAGAGGGCTCCAGGTTGGCAATGGCGCTTCTTGAATACCTTCATAGCGCGGGTGCGCGCACAATAGCCACCACCCATTACAGTGAGCTCAAGTCGTTTGCCTACACGCGCAGTAGGGTGGAGAACGCAAGCGTGGAGTTCGACGTCGAGACGCTCAGGCCTACTTATAGACTGTCCATAGGGCTACCGGGCAGGAGCAATGCGTTCCTTATCGCCAGGAGGCTTGGGCTGAAGCAGCAGGTAATTGAACGTGCCATAGAGCTTATGACAGACGAGCACATGCAGGTGGAGAAGGTAATCGGAGAGATACAGGCATCAAAGTCGGCGCTCGACAGGGAAGTGCATGGCGCCCGCCAGGCTCATGCGCGAGCATCTCAGACCGAAGCGGACTACAAGAAGAGGCTTGAAGAAATCGCGCGACGTGAGCGAGAAATCTTGGATAGAGCCAGGCAGCAGGCGGCATCGCTCCTGGGCAGGGTGAGATCTGAATGCGATGAAGCACTCAAGGTGGCGCGGCGCACGAGAGACGATGCGTCGTCAGGGTTGGGCGCAAGGCGCATCGTGCGGGATTCGCTGAGCAGAGCGCGTGACATGCTACAGGATGTCGAGCCTGAGACTCTCGACGAAGAGACTTATGAGCAAATTGCACCCGACAAGGTTCATGCTGGAAGCACTGTGTTCATACGCAGCCTGTCCAAGAAGGGAGAAGTGCTCGAACCGCCCGACCCTCAGCAGAACGTGACTGTTAGAGTAGGGGTTATCCGGACGCAGGTGAAACTGTCCGATCTTAGTCCGGCCGAGCCCGATGATGTGAAGACCGGTCGCGAGCACATCGGGAGACTGATGCAGAGCAAAGCGCAGGGAGTCTCGCCAGAAGTGTCACTCAGGGGGTTGACCGCTGATGAGGCCATTGAGGTTCTCGACAAGTATTTAGACGATGCGGTCCTAAGCGGCCTCGGGCAGGTGAGGGTCATACACGGAAAGGGCACGGGCACTCTGAGAAAAGCGGTGCAGGAATGGCTTCGCACTCATCCGAGTGTCGCATCACAGCGTTTTGGCGACCCGGCTGAAGGAGGAGACGGCGTCACGTTGGTGACCATCAAGTCGTAGATGAGTGCGGGGCAGGCCGCACTCAGTCTCCCTGAAACAGCGAACGTGGCGACCAAGAGCGTTCTTCAGGTTGGTGTTCTTCACAGATCAGCTCCGGCAACTCAAACTGCGCATCGATAGGCATGAGCCTAGGGTCATCAGTCTCGAACGGAATAGGCCTCTTTATAAACGATCTATAGACGACCTCGGGGCAAAACGGACTCGCCAGTCTGTCTGGGTGTTCAGCACACACGAGTGCCGGGACGTGCACATCACACTCTTCGCGCGGCTCGGTGCCCTTTACATATATCTCGCTTACAATGGCGGGGCACCAGTCGCCCACGAGTTTGCCTGACTTTGGACATATCTCAACGCGCACCAAGTTACTCGGAGGAACAAAGTCCCGAACAGGAATGCCCTTGTGCGCCTCGGACATCATCGACGACCATATCGTCGCAGGATACGAGCCTCCGGTTATTCTCCACTCGCGCATGGTGAGATCTTTGTCAAAGCCCATCCACACTATGCCTACAAGGTCCGGAGTGTAGCCCGCAAACCAGGCATCCCGGTAATCGTTTGTCGTCCCGGTCTTGCCGGCCGCAGGGCGACCTATGGATGCTCTGGTACCAGTTCCTCGACGTATCACGTCCTCTAACATGCTGGTCATAAGGTACGCCGTAGTTTCCGAAATCACCAGTTCGCGCCTTGACCTGTTGTCTTCCAGCACATTTCCGTCTTTGTCAACCACGCGAAGGATTGCTATTGGTTCAGATCTGATGCCTCCCGAAGCAAATACCGAGAATGCTGCGGCCATCTCTAGAGGAGTTACACCGTCGGTCAGACCTCCGAGCGCGACTGACAAGTTGAGATCATTCATGGGCACGGAAGTGCTCGTGATAAGGCCTCGTATGCCGACTCGCTCAGCGAACTCAACGCCCGTCCTAACCCCTATTTGCTCAAGCACTCTTACGGCGGGGATATTATACGAGTGAACTAGCGCCTCCCGTATCGTTACAAGGCCGTGGAACAAATGGTCATAGTTGGTGGGCTTCCAAACCGAACCGTCCAGCTGGGGGTACTCAACAGGGATGTCGTCAATAACTGTTCCCGGAGTAATGCCTGCTTCGAGCGCCGCACCGTACACTATGAGCGGTTTAAAAGCCGAGCCGGGTTGACGCTTCGACTGGATGACCCGATTAAGCTCCAGACGTCTGACATGTGTGCGACCGCCAACCATAGCTTTTATGTGCCCCGTGTTGGGATCGACTATAATGGCTGCTGCTTCGGGATAAGGTCTCTCCTCGCTGACGGGAAATATAGGGTCGAGTGTGTCGGCGATGGCCTTTTCCGCAGCAGCCTGCATGTTTGAGTCAATTGTCGTGTAGACTTGCAGTCCTCCGTTGTAGACTGCATCTCTGCCGTACTTGTCGAGCAAGTAGGTGAGTACGTAATCAACGAAGTGGCCCGCAAGCCCTTGCGCGGTGGATTTCTTCTCCACTATCTCTAGCGGCTGCTCGAGCGCCGCTTGGTATTCTTCGGCCGTGATCATCCCGATTCTCAGCATCTCCGATAGAACAAGCCTGGCGCGATCTAAGCACGCGTCCAGGTTGCGGTACGGATCGTACACCGAAGGTGCATTAGTGATTCCCATGAGCATGGCCGATTCCAGAAGAGACACGTGCTCGACACTCTTTCCGAAGTACAGCTGAGATGCGGCTTCAACGCCATACGCACCGTTGCCAAACGGAATCTGGTTAAGGTACATTTCAAGGATTTCGTCCTTCGTGTACATACGTTCCAACTGGATCGCGAGGATCATGTCCTGTACTTTTCGTTTGTAAGTCGTCTCGTTTGTCAGAAATGCGTTCTTGGCAAGCTGCTGCGTTATGGTGCTGCCTCCGTGAAAAGCCTTGCCCGTGAGGTTGACGTAGACAGCACGCGCAAGCCCCCTAAGATCTATACCCTTATGCTCATAGAACTGGTGGTCTTCAATGGCAATCGCGGCATGCCTGAGGTAGACTGGCATCTTGCTCAGACGCACGGGTATACGGTTTTCCTCTGCGTGCAGGTTAGCCAGCACCTTGCCCTGGGCATCATAGAGAAACGATGTGACACTTGGTGTGGGCTCAATGCTGCTCAGTGGAGGAAGGTCTTGGTATGCTTCCAGCACAAAAGTGCCAGCCGTATATGCCACTCCAATGGCAGCAAGAAACAGCAGCAACAGCACGAATCTGAACCACGAGAAACGGCGACGCCGGCTCTTCTTAGCTGACAACAGCGAGGGCCTCCTTAGCAGAACGTACCTGTCCGCTCAATCAGAGTATCATAATACTATAGATGAGCATATGCCTCCAGTGTTCCATGTGGCCATCTGATGTGGCTCGTGCACCTATTCGTGGAGGCTGGCGCTCGTTCCTTCGGCGGCTGTTTGCCGCATACTTCCGCCGGTGCTATAATCTGCTTAAGTCGCAATTCTGAGGTGGTATACCGTATGAAACCTGCTCAAGAGCAACTTGCGTTGCTGCGTCGTGGAACCGTTGATATAGTGTCTGAACAAGAACTGGTTGACAAGATACAGAACGCCATGAAGACGAACACACCGCTCAGGGTTAAACTAGGTGTTGATGCAAGCGCACCCGATATTCATCTCGGGCACGCGGTGCCGCTCAGGAAACTCAGGCAGTTCCAGGATCTCGGTCACGAAGTGTATTTTATTATCGGGGATTTCACAGGTAGGATCGGCGATCCAAGCGGTAGATCGGAGACGCGCAAGCAGCTGTCTGAAGAGGAAGTCAGGGCCAATGCGAAGACTTACCAAGAGCAAGTGTTCAAGATTCTGGATCCTTCGCGCACCAAAGTGTGCCTTAACAGCGAGTGGCTCGCAACACTAACGTTTGTCGATGTGATCAGACTGGGAGCCACGTTCACAGTTGCGCGCATGTTGGAAAGAGACGACTTCTCGCGCAGGTTTCGTGAAGAGCTGCCCATTAGCGTACACGAGTTCATGTACCCGCTCGCTCAGGCGTATGACTCCGTCGCCATAAGGAGCGATGTGGAAATTGGGGGCACGGATCAGACGTTTAACCTGCTTATGGCCCGCGACGTCATGAGAGAGTACGGAGTACCGCCACAGGCTGTGATGACGCTTCCCATCATAGAAGGTACCGACGGTGTGCAGAAGATGTCCAAAAGCCTCGGGAACTACATCGGCATCAACGAGAGTCCGGACGAGATATTCGGCAAGACCATGTCCATTAACGACAGCCTAATAGCGAAGTACTTTGAGTTATGTACGGACGTTCCTCTCGCCGAAGTGGAGAAGATGGCGCGAGCCATGCAAACCGGAGAACTGAACCCGCGAGATGCCAAAATGAGGCTGGGGCATGAGATCGTTTCGCTGTACCACGGTAGAGAGAGTGCACGCGCTGCGCGCGAGCGCTTTATACGCGTGTTCTCCCAAGGAGAACTGCCTGAAGATATTCCCGAATGGGAACCGCCGCCTGAAGCGCGTGCCGAAGGAAGCATGCAGGTGACCAAATTGCTGGTTCTATCAGCGCTTGTCCCATCGCTAAGCGAGGCCAAGCGGCTTATTGCGCAGGGCGGAGTGCGTGTGAACGACGTCAGGATTACGGATGACGCCACTCTCGTGGCGCTCAGCGCGGGTACCATCGTGCGCGTAGGAAGGCGAAGGTTTGTCAAAATCGTGTAGTTCTGGGTTATTTGGCTCAACGATAGAGCTCGTCACACATACTAATGTAGTACTTCTGTATGGGTGGCGAGCGAGTTGCGGCTGAAGAGAAGACGAACTCGCCCGCGTTCGTGCGGCATATTGCTGGTGCTGCTTCTGATGTTCGGCTGGTTTTGTCACGTGCTCATAAACCAGGTGAGACCTGCCTTCTGGGCGCTGGCTGAAATCGAGGCGCGAGCGCGGACGACTGAGATAATTGCGCGCGCAGTTACAGAGCATATAACCAAAGAACCGGTGCTCGTAGGCATTGAACGGGACAACCAGGGACGCGTTTCTTTGGTGCAGCCCAACGTCAGGATGATCAACGCGCTTTCGTCAGGCACCGCGCTTGCGATTCAGCAAGATATGCGCCAGTTGAGTGATGCCTACATAGAGATGCCTCTCGGATTGTTGTCCGGGAGCTACTTCTTCGGTGGCACCGGTCCGAGACTGAGGGCAAGAGTGCTGCTTGTCGGTACGGTCACGGTTGACGTGGTAGAGCACTTCGAATCCGTGGGTATCAACCAGGTGCGACACGTGGTGTTGCTCAGGACATCCACACTGGTGCGTGTGGTAACCCCGCTGGAGTCGAGGAACGTATCGGTGGAGACGAGTTTCCCTGTTGCAGA
>CAYQIY010000033.1:0-26607 GCA_964417635.1 uncultured Pseudomonadota bacterium
AAACCATGATTTTATCACACGCCACTAGACGTGTCAACGCAAAAACAGGTATGATTGCCCATTGGGTCACCATCATGTGATCCCATCAACTGTGGCTACAAACGGCACCGCATAGAGAAGCCAGTTCTGCGGTAGTTATTCGCGCAGTGCTGGTGTTTTGCCCAGCCTTGACTGCCCACAATAACTCAGATAGAATGATAATGCGTCTGTAAGGGCGATTTACGTAGTAGATGCTTGATGTGGGCGTGTGGCTCAGAGGGAGAGCGTTCGGTTCGCATCCGAAAGGTCGCGGGTTCGAATCCCGCCACGTCCACCAATCATTTGTCGGCAACCCTTCTGACGCTCGCGTGGGCGTGAACACAGGAGGTGGCTAACCCGGATGAAAGATTTGCTCTGTGACGGCTTCCAACATACAGTTGGCGACTTGCTCGTGCGGCACCGGAGCGTTCTTGACGTGATAAGCAAGCTGCAAGAATCCGATGCGCGCATTAACCGTGCGGTAGCCAAAGCCGTCACTACCTGTGGTTGTATCAGGATTGAAGCCGATAAGCAGAGAATCCCCGCCGACGCCAGGTTTAGCGACATCAAGTCTTATATGGACTCACACGTCTCCGGCAAATTGTGCGAACACTGCCGAGAAGTAGTTGAATCCGAAATGGGTCAGATGATGTTTTACCTGGCAGCGCTGTGTAACGTCCTCGATCTAAACCTCTACGATGTAATGATCAAAGAACACGAACGCCTCATGATGCTTGGAGCGTTCCATTTCTAGAGCAGACCAAGGCGGCAGCGCAGGCTGCCGCCTTTTTTGCTATGAGATGAACACGTGCGAGAGCGCGTCATTCACCGTCTCAACCGCCACCAACTCGATGCCTTCGGTATTGACGAGCGTCCTCATGTTACCCCTCGGCAACACTACTTTCCGAAAACCCATCTTCTGCGCCTCACGTACCCGCTTTTCGGCTTGAGTCACTGCTCTTACTTCTCCCGCAAGTCCGACTTCACCGAACACGACCGCATCGGGGTCTGTTGCACGCTCGCGAAAGCTAGACGCAAGTGCCACGAGTAAACCTAGATCGATCGCAGGCTCATCCACACTCAGCCCTCCTGCCACCTTGACGTACGCGTCATGGTCTGCAAGCAGTAACCCTGCACGCTTTTCGAGCACCGCTGTCACAAGCAGTACGCGTTTTACGTCTATTCCGTCGGCGGCACGCCGCGGGCTTCCGAAAGCACTACCGGTGACGAGAGCTTGGATTTCGACGAGCAGAGTCCGGCTGCCCTCAAGCGTTGGGACAACAACGCTTCCTGGAACACGCTCAGGGCGTTCGGAAAGAAAGAAAGATGACGCGTCGGGCACGTCGAGCAGCCCAGAGTCTCTCATCTCGAACAGCCCGATCTCGTTTGTGCTTCCGAAACGGTTCTTCACCGCGCGCAGCACTCTGTGTTGGGCGCTGTGGTCGCCTTCAAAGTAGAGCACGCTATCAACTATGTGTTCCAGAACGCGAGGGCCGGCGAGCCCCCCGTCTTTTGTGACGTGTCCTATGATCGCCGTAGTCATATTCCTGGACTTGGCGAGCTGCAACAGATAATGTGCACATTCGCGCACTTGGCTTACACTGCCCGGTGCACTGGGAACCTCAGGCCAAAACAGCGTCTGTATGGAATCAATTACCAAGAGTTCGGGAGCAAGCGCGGTAACATGCTGTTGCACTAGGTCGAGATTTGTCTCACTGAGCACGTGAAGGCTGGGGCTAAGAGCCGAGAGTCTGTCTGCGCGCATTCTGACCTGGCGTGCGCTCTCTTCTCCTGTAACGTAGAGCACTGTTCCACGGGTGGTCGCCACATGCGCGCACACCTGGAGAAGCAGGCTCGACTTGCCAACCCCTGGGTCACCTACTATGAGCAACACCGAACCCGGCACCATTCCCTGTCCGAGCACTCGGTCAAACTCAGTTGAGCCAGAGCTGAACCTAGGAGCATCTTCCACATCGACTTCCTGAATCGGCAGCGGCTTCTGCGCCGGGAGTACTTGGGGCCGTCTTGCCTGCTGCGGTGGAGCCACTACTTCTTCAACTATGGTGTTCCAGTTGCCGCAGCTCGGACATCTCCCGACCCACTTAGGCGTCTCATAGCCGCACTCCTGACACACGTGCGAGACCTTTTTCTTGCTCATCTATGTACCTTGCCTTCCGTATGACGTTCTGCCAAAAGAGATTCTCATCTTGTGCGCGCAAACCTCCATAGACAAGAGAGCCGGAAGGTTTGCTCCACAGCTCTCTTGTCTATGTGCTTTCGCCAATGTCAGGCCTTTTTGAAGACCAACTCTGCGGCTTCGTCTAGGTCGACCAGCACCTCATCGCCCTCTTTGAACTTCGATGCGAGCAGCTCTTCTGACAACCTGTCTTCGACCATGCGCTGAATAGCGCGCCTGAGCGGTCTTGCGCCAAACTGTGTGTCAAGCCCTTCTCTGACCAGCCTGAGCTTGGCGTCATCCGAAACCTTTATGCGCAGGCCGTGCTCTTTTAGACGTTCGGATACGCGCGCCAACATGAGGTCTACGATACTCTTCAGGTGCTCCTCATCAAGCGCGTGGAACACTATGAGCTCATCTATCCTGTTCAAAAACTCTGGACGGAATGTGCGCTTCACTTCGTCCATTATCTTGGTCTTCATGTCTTCGTAACTCTTCTCTTCATCATTGCCCGTCCTGAAGCCGACCACCTGCTCGCGCCGTATGAGGTTTGCACCGACGTTCGACGTCATGATTATCACGGTGTTTCGGAAATCTACGGTGCGTCCTTTGGCTTCGGTCAGCCGACCTTCCTCAAGCACCTGCAGAAGAGTGTTGAATACATCGGGATGCGCCTTTTCAATTTCGTCAAGCAGAATCACCGAATATGGTTTGCGGCGTACCGCCTCTGTGAGTTGTCCTCCTTCTTCGTAACCCACGTATCCCGGAGGCGAACCGACAAGCCTTGATACCGTATGCCTTTCCATGTACTCAGACATATCCAGTTGAATCATCGCATCTTCGTCTCCGAACAAAGACTCTGCAAGCGCGCGCGCAAGCTCTGTCTTACCCACACCCGTTGGCCCGAGGAAAATGAACGAGCCTATTGGGCGTTTGGGGTCCTTAAGCCCTGCCCTAGCCCTGCGTATTGCCTTTGCGACGGCCACAACCGCCTGGTCTTGACCTATAACCCGCCTGTGTATCTCCTCTTCTAGGTTAAGCAATCGCTGGCTCTCTTCCATGGCGAGCCGCTGCACAGGTATTCCAGTCCAAGAACCGACGATCTCGGCTATGTGTTCTTCGGTAACAACGTTCTTTCGCGTAGCAGCCTGCTTCTGCCATTCTGACTTCTGCTTCTCTAGTTCTGACCTCAACTCATGCTCTTGATCTCTTAGTCGCGCCGCCTTCTCGTATTCTTGCGCGCCGATCGCCGCTTCTTTCTCCTTTTGGACTTCATTCAACTTTGTCTCGAGGTCTTTGAGATCTGGAGGCGCAACAAATGTGGCCAGCCGCACCCTAGATCCTGCCTCATCCATCAGGTCTATAGCTTTATCCGGCAAGAACCTGTCCGGCACGTACCTATCAGATAACCGAACGGCCGCAGTAAGCGCTTGTTCGGTGTACTCAACACGGTGATGTGCTTCATACCTGTCCTTTAGTCCTTTTAGTATCTGAATTGTCTCATCAACGTTTGGTTCAGATACCATTATGGGCTGGAAGCGCCGCTCAAGAGCAGCGTCCTTCTCCACATGTTTTCTGTATTCATCGAGAGTGGTGGCACCTATTGCCTGCAACTCTCCGCGTGCAAGCGCCGGCTTGAGTATGTTCGCAGCGTCAATGGCACCTTCAGCTGCACCGGCACCCACCACGGTGTGCATCTCGTCTATAAACAGAATCACATCTTTCCCCTGGCGAATTTCTTCCATCACTTTTTTAAGACGTTCTTCAAACTCACCGCGGTATTTCGAACCAGCGACGAGCCCACCCATGTCCAAAACCACCACTCTGCGGTCACGCAAGAGTTCGGGTACTTGCCTCTCAACGATACGCTGTGCAAGGCCCTCTACCACAGCCGTCTTTCCCACTCCAGGCTCTCCTATTAGCACCGGGTTGTTCTTGGTACGCCTCGACAGAATCTGCACAACCCTTTCGATTTCTTTCTCCCTGCCTATCACGGGGTCAAGTTTACCCTCGCGCGCGAGCTGCGTCAGGTCTCTGCCGTACTGGTCAAGCGCCGGGGTCTTAGCGCCTTTTTCGCGGGCCTGTTGCGCCTGTGTATGGCCGGACACGCTTGGCCTCGCCTCTGCGCCTGAACCAAGCAGTTCAAGCACTTTTTGCCTGACCTTCTCAAGATCTAAGCCCAACGATAGCAACACTTGGGCCGCAATCCCTTCACGCTCTCTTATCAAGGCGAGCAGCAGGTGCTCTGTGCCTCGGTAATTGTGTCCGAGTTCTCGCGCTTCTTCCTGACTTAGCTCCAGCACCCTTTTGACCCTTGGAGTTATGGCGATTGCGCCTGACGGTGCCTTGTCTCCACGCCTTACCATCTTGAGCACTTCTGCCCTGACTTTATCCGCATCAATTCCGAGTTCCAGTAGAGCTCTTGCGGCCACTCCGCTTCCTTCGGAAATGAGCCCGAGCAGAAGGTGCTCTGTGCCGACGTAATCATGGCCGAGCCGTACCGCCTCTTGCTGCGACAGTGTAAGCACGGCGTATGCCCTCTGTGTAAACCCAAATCCGTTCATCTTGTCCCACCACTCCTGTGTAGTCTAGTGTTTAGCAGTCTGACGTGTTTTGAAGTGTCTCCCTGACAAGCCTCGCTCTTTCGAGATCTCTTTCAAACGGCCCAAGCTGCCGCCCAACTCTTCGCTGCAGCGAGGCTGGACGCGTTGTGACAATAAGCTGGTTAAGTGACGCAGGTGTGACACTTTTCACGAAACCGAAATCGTAACCGAGCCTTACTTCAGACCATCGCTTCATCGCTTCTTCAGAAGTCAAGATGCGCGCGTGCCTTAGAATACCGTAAGAACGGAACACCTTATCTTCCACCTGATGCCGCATATCCTTTGCAAACGCAGCACGTGCGCGACGTTCCTGGTCAATTATCTGCCTTGCAATCACTTGTAGGTTGGATATTATCTCTTCTTCGGGTTGCCCGAGCGTTATCTGGTTAGACACCTGGAATATGTTGCCGATTGCCTCCGAACCCTCACCATAAAGCCCTCTTACAACCATGCCCACCTTTGCCGCCGCACCGAACACGCCGCCAGCCAGCCCTGCCATCACCAGCGCTGGCAAGTGCATCATCAAAGAGGCACGAAGACCTGTTCCCACGTTTGTGGGACATGCTGTCAGGTAGCCTCTTCGTCTGCAGTACGCGTAATCCAGCCTTGCCTCGAGCGCATCGTCTAGACCTGCTAGGGCAACCCAGGCTTGCTCCAGCTGCATACCCGAAAACAGACACTGTAGTCTTAGGTGGTCTTCTTCGTTAATCATCACAGAGAATGCTTCATCATCGCGTATCCATACGGCCCTGGCCTCAGCAACCTGCGCGTGATGCGGGCTGATGAGGTGTTTTTCGACAAGTACTTGGCGGTCGAGACTGCTAAGTTCGTGCATCTCCGCGAAGCAGAACTGCCCCCAGCCCCCATGCTGCTCTATCTCACGGCACGCCCCGCGAACGGCAGTCTTGACAGCGGCCAGTTCCTCTGAACTCGCCACCTGGGGAAACTTGTGGCCGTCAAGGTTTCGCGCAAGCCGTATTCGGGAGCTGATCACAACGTCTGAATCCGGCCCGGACGCCCCCATCCAATCGCAAGACGTGTTCTTCAGTATCTCTTCTATACACATTCTGCGTATCACCTCAAGCGCTCTGGCCTTGTTTCTCAAGCTCACGGATCTTGTCTCTTAGAACGGCTGCAGTCTCGTATGCCTCTGCCTTCACGGCTTTGTCTAGCTCTTGTCTTAACTGTTCAATCTCACGTTTGAGGTTTATGTGACCAAAGAGCCTCTTAGGTGCACGCCCAACATGCTCGTGGCTTCCATGAATCCGGCGCAGCACAGGATCAAGCCTCTGCTCAAATCTCGCGTAGCACGCACTGCAGCCGAGCCTACCCGCCTTGGCAAAATCAGCGAACGTCATGCCACACAGCTCACAGCGCTCAATTTCGCCCCGCGAAGTCTCGGGTTCTCTTCCGAATAAGCCGGAAAGCATATTGGTTATGGAAACATGCGGGCCAAGCACCAGCTGAAACTCTCCTTTTACCTTTGCGCATTCCTCGCACAGGTTCATCTCAGCCTTCTGGCCGTTGACTACCTTTGTGATCCGAACACTGGCAGGTCTCTGCCCACATTCATCGCATAGCATTCGTCAACCCTCCTACTGCTCAAACAGCGCAAGCAGCATATTGCGAAACATCTTTGCTCTTTGTACATCACGCACCCTCGGGTCCGGATGGTTCAGGCTCTTGGCCGCAGCCACCATCACCTGCGCCTCTCGATCAGATATTGCGTCCATGTCTCGTAGGAATAGCACGAAGTGTTCTGCCTCTCGCGAGTCGATCGCATCGCCAAGTCGTCGCTCAACGATGCTGAACGCGTCGTCCGGTTCGGCACTCACTCTTATTATGCGGATGTATCCGCCTCCGCCCCTCCGGCTTTCCACTTTGAACCCACGCGCGGGAGTAAACCGCGTATCCAGTACGTAGCTTATCTGCGAAGGTGCACATCGGAATATGGAGGCAAGATTTGAGCGCTGGATGTTGAGTTCTCTCATCTCTCCGATCATCTGCAGAATATGCTGTTCTATCAGGTCGGCAAGATTTGCCATGAACATCACTCCGACAGCTCTTTAGTCTTTGCTGTTCTTTGTCCTTTCTAAGCCATTATACCACCTTATAAGTGTTCTTACATCGGCGGTCTAAAAAACTTCAAAGAAAAAGCATTTCAAGTAGGCTGTTTCCGGTGCGGCAAGCAGTATCGGGTGGTCTTTTGGCTGGGTCTTCTTCTCGATTAGCCTGAGTGTCTTTCCGGCATCAAAAGCTGCTTCAAGCAACATCTGTCCAAACGCCGCTTCGTCAAGATGGTGCGAACACGAACATGTGATCAATGTGCCTCCGGGATTCAATATCTTCATCGCGCGAAGGTTGATCTCCTTATATCCGCGTATTGCACCTGCGAGTGCGCTCCGTGATTTCGCGAATGCCGGAGGATCCAAAATCACCAAGTCGTACGATGAACCGCGTCGTTCTTCAGAGCGAAGGAAGTCAAACGCGTTAGAAGCCACGAACTCACATGCAGCTAGCGAATTGTCCATGGCGTTCTTCCTCGCAATAAGAAGCGCGCTTTCCGACTGGTCAACTCCAAGCACATACTCCGCACCTGCAAGAGCAGCGTTAAGCGCGAATCCGCCTGTGTGGCAGAAACAGTCGAGCACACGCCGTCCACACGCGTAGTTCTGAGTCGCAAGTCTGTTCTCTCGCTGGTCAAGGAAGTGGCCTGTCTTCTGACCGCGCTGCACATCAACAGTTATCTTGAGTCCGTTTTCGGCGGTGTCTACGAGTGTGTCAAAAGGGCCCTTTGCGAATCCCGCGCACTGCCTGAGTCCCTCTAGCTCTCGCACAGGCACGTCGTTACGTTCGTAGATACCTTTTGGAGACAGCATTTCGTCCAAGCACTCGATTATCACCGGTTTACGCATGTCCATGCCGAGCGTGAGAGTCTGAAACACAAGGTATTCGCCGAAGCGGTCCACGATAAGCCCTGGAAGCATGTCGGCTTCTGCGTTCACGAGTCGGTAACACTGGATATCTCCAACAGTGTTCCGCCTGTAATCCAGTGCTCGGCGTATTCTCTCACTGACAAACCTGTCATCAACCTGCTCATCATCTCTGGTAAGCAGCCTTATCGTGATCATCGACTTCGGGTTTATGTAACCTCTGCCTATGAGCCTGTTCCTCGAGTCGCGCACGTCCACGATGTCCCCGGGCTCAAACTCACCTGCCACTCTTTCTATCTCGTTTTGATACACCCACGGGTGGCCCAGCAATATGCGCTGGTGCCGACCTCTGATGAGGTAGGCGGTAGCCATAGCACCCTCCTAGTGATTTCGTTCTTCAAGATATTTCTCGGCCTCGACGGCTGCAATTGCACCGTCTGACGTAGCGGTGACTACCTGCCTCAACACTTTATGCCTGACATCACCTGCCGCAAAGACGCCTGTACGCGAAGTGCGCATATGCTCATCTGTCAGCACATAGCCTCTTTCATCAAGGTCTATGAACCCCTTAACGAACTCACTGTTCGGCAGCAAACCGACATACAAGAACACGCCCTGAGCGTCAATCCGGCGTGTTTCGCTTGTCTTTGTGCTTTTGACCGTCACAGACTGCACGCTGTCCTGGCCGTCGATGGAGCTCACCACATGCGACAACACGAACTCAATCTTGGGGTTCTTAAACGCTCTGTCTTGCACCACTTTGGTTGCGCGCAGTTCATCGCGACGATGCACAACGTACACTTTATCTGCGAACCGAGTGAGGAATATCGCTTCGCCGATTGCGGAATCTCCTCCACCGACCACTACGACGTGTTTTCCCCGGTAGAACGCGCCGTCACATGTGGCACAGTAAGATACGCCTCTGCCTCGGAACTGCTTTTCGCCGGGTACCCCGAGCTCTTTTGGCCGTGCGCCAGTAGCTATGACGACAACAGGCGCTACCAGATTTGCTTCGGTGCCTTCTACTACAAACATGCCGTCTTTTTCTGTGATGGACTCAATTTCTGCGAGCACAATCTCGGCGCCAAAATTCTTCGCCTGCTGCTCCATTAGCATGGACAGGTCAAATCCCGGAATCCCCTCCGGAAAACCAGGGTAGTTCTCGATTTTGTCCGTGGTTGCAGCCTGTCCACCCGGTCCCATCTTATCCATGATGCACGTAGTCATACGTGCTCTACCACAGTAGATCCCGGCCGAAAGCCCCGCAGGGCCAGCTCCGAGTATAACCACATCGTATTCTTGCGCCACAGTAATCACCTGGCTTTCGATTAGTATGTGTCTGATTCTTGTCGCCGAACTCTTATCCTAATGCAGTTTCTCCAGTTCGTAACCAGAATCCCTGCTGGGGTCAAAAAGGCGGACTCATATTGAGTCCGCCGGAAGGTCTTAACCTACCGAACTATTTTTCGGCTTCTTTTTGCTTCTTGGTAGCTTCTATTACTTTCTCTGCCTCGTTGGACGGCATTTCGTCGTAGTGGTCGAACTGCATGGTATGCACTCCGCGCCCCTGGGTAATCGAGCGAAGGTCTATAGCGTAACGCGCCATTTCCTGCGCAGGTACAGTAGCTCGAATAACCTGCATGTTGCCTCTGGGCTCCATGCCGAGTATCCGACCTCGCTTCTTATTCAGGTCGCCCATCACATCTCCCATGTACTGGTCTGGTACGATGACCTCAACGTTCATTATGGGCTCCAAAAGCACCGGCCTTGCTTCGGTACAGCCCTTCTTGAACGCCATTGACGCCGCAATCTTAAACGCCATCTCCGAAGAGTCCACAGGGTGGAACGATCCGTCGTAAAGCGTCACCCGAATGTCTGTGACGGGGTAACCCGCAAGCACACCTTCTGTCATGGCCTCGCGAATTCCCTTCTCCACGGCCGGTATGTATTGCCTCGGTACCGAACCGCCGAAAATCTTGTCGACAAACTCGAACTCCTGCCCTGACTCAAGAGGTTCTACCTCTATCCACACGTGGCCGTACTGGCCCCTGCCGCCGGTCTGCTTCTTATGCTTGCCTTCTACTTTTGCGCTACCGCGTATGGTCTCTCTGTAAGCTATCCTTGGCTCTGTCAGCAGCACGTCAACGCCAAACTTCCTTTTGAGTTTGCTCACAATGATATCGAGGTGTAGGTCTCCCATCCCCGACAGTATTGTTTGAGCAGTCTCGGTGTTTCTTTCCACGGTAATCGTGGGGTCTTCTTCTGTGAGCCTTGTAAGCCCTCCAGATATCTTGTCTTCATCGCCCTTAGCCTTCGGCATGAGCGCGACCGAGTAAACAGGGGCCGGAAACTTTATGGGCTCGTACAACACGGGGCTGGCTTCTTGCGCGAGCGAGTCGCCTGTCTGCGTCTCAGTCAGTTTTGCAACCGCACCTATGTCGCCGCACCAGATCTCGTCCTGCGGCTCCTGATGCTTACCCTTTAGGCTGAACAGCTGTCCGATGCGTTCCGTCTTCGCCTTATTGACGTTGTATACAGAAGTATCTGAGCGCAAAACACCCGAGAACACCCTGAACACCGTGAGTTTACCTACATACGGGTCAGCCGTGGTGCGGAACACAAGAGCAGAGAACGGCTTTTCCTCGCTCGGCTCGCGGACCACTTCAGATCCGTCTTTGGGACTAGTACCCTTTACGGCTCCCGAGTCTTTGGGCGAAGCAGCGTAGGCCACCACCGCATCAAGCAATGCGTGCACCCCTATATTACGTGTCGCAGCACCGCACATCACTGGGAAGACCTTGCGCGCCACCACACCTGCTCTAAGCCCGGAAACGATCTCCTCGTCGGTCAGTTCTTCGCCTTCAAGATACTTCATCAGCAGGTCATCGTCGTTTTCGGCAGCGTTTTCGACAAGAGCAGCTCTGAGTTCTTCGGCAAGAGGTTTGATATCATCTGGAACAGGAGCTTCTTGCACCCTTCCGCCGCCGTCTGGATGCACGTAAGCCTTCATCGAGACAAGGTCGACTACTCCCTTAAGCCCGGCTTCCTGCCCAATCGGGATCTGGATGGGCACAATATGGTTACCGAAGTTCTCTCTGAGCGACTCAACCGCTTTCATGAAGTTGGCGTTCTCGCGGTCCATCTTGTTGACAAACACAAACCTCGGAAGGTTGGCCTCTTCGGCGTATCCCCACACCAGCGCAGTGCCAACTTCAACACCGGCTACTGCATCAACCACTACCAGTGCAGAATCGACGACTCTGAGAGCCGCCTTTACCTCGCCGACAAAGTCGAAGTAGCCCGGAGTGTCGAGTATGTTTATCTTGGCGGACTTCCACTCGGCGAACCCTATCCCGAGCGAAATACTTATCTTCCGCTGAATCTCCTCGGGGTCAAAGTCCAGCATGGCATTGCCGTCGTCGACTTTGCCCAATCTGTCATGTGCTCCGGCATTGTAGAGCATTGCCTCTGCCAAAGAGGTCTTGCCTGCTCCTCCGTGGGCGACAATACCCAGGTTCCTCAGGTTTTCTACAGGGTAATGCTTCAACACAAATCTCCTCCTTGGTGATGATGCAGAGGCACCGCTAGGCGCCGTAATCTCAGGTGAGTCCTCGGAAAAATGGTCAAGCACCTGCATTCTCCCGAGCGTGTAGCATTTCCTTCTCCAGCCTTGAATTTACCGTGCACCGCTACTCTACACAAAACTGCATGGAAAAACGGCCCTATTGGGCCGCATTCCGCGGGCACGAATTAGATTATACCACACCGTGCGAGCCTAAGCACCGGGCATGCGAATAACCTGCCTGCACCTGTAATTCCCCAGGGAAACCTCAGCATGGCTAAGTCCGAGTTCGGACGCTATTCCTTCAGATATGGCATGATGAAACCTGCAAACTACCCCTGGGTTAATCGAAACAAGTTCCTTGAAAATGCAATTGCCTGTCTGGATCTCAAAACAGTCGTCGTGCTTGCCTAGCAGCGTGGGTTCAAAGCCAAGATCTTCAAGAGAGGCCACGATAGCAGCACCCACACCATCAGGTGACTGGCCACTCTTCCTCGCCGCGCGTTTGCCGATCTCAACGCCTATTCGGTGTACCTTGTCGAGAGCGTCAATGTCTCCGTCAACCATTTCGAGAAGCATCATGGAGAGTAATGAGTAATTGCGCCTTGGGACACTTATCTCAACGACCGCAGCACCGGGCAGGTACAGTCGCTGCGGGCGCCCCTTAGAGCGCGAAGGCAATGAACGCGAGGTGACCAATGCCTCCTTTTCCAGTTTGGCAAGATGAAGTCTTGCCACATTGGGATGCAAACCTACTTCAGCGGCAACCTCTCTCACCGTAGTGCCCATAGGCCTTGACTTCACAATCTCGTAGATCTTAAGCCGTGTCGAATCTCCCAGCAACCGGCAAAACTTGAGTACTTTCCGTTCTGCTGCCACTTCCTCTCTTCCCCCAAACGCAGTTTTTGACACACGTCGTGCTCATTATATGAGGAATTGCCATAAAAATCAATAACCTATTCGAAAAACCTCACATAATCAGCATGAAGATTTTCGTAGTCTTTCTTCTATTGCTGCTATGTGCGCTTTCTGTTGCGTTTGTGCTCTAATAGTCGAACCGTGTCGATCGCTGTCTCTTGGGGGCGTTTCCTCGGCTTGGTCACCGGAGTCTCGGGCGGGGCGACCGTCTGCTGAGACGGCACGGCATCCGGCTGAACCGCTTTCGGCTTTGCGTCCCCAAGAGCTGTGCTCACCTGCTGTTTTCTGTTCATGAGCCTTGAGAGTGTCACATCTCGGTCGAACACAGGCCGTCTTCGTCCGGGCATGACCTTCTTTGCGTAACCCAAAAACGTTTGCACATCCTCCGGGCCGAGTTGTAGTTTCCTCGCAGCCACCTCCAAAGGCAACAGCAGCAACGCCAGTATCAATAAGTATGGAGCCATCAACCGCGATGAGTGCGCCGGATCAGGATTTGGGCGGTATGCTTCGGAAGCAGAGTCAAGCATCTGTCCTCCGGAGATTCGCGTTATCTGCTCAAGAAGCACTTCATCAGACCCCGACGAGCGGAACTCGGGTGAATACTGTTGCGCTATGCCAGCAGAAATGTGCCCCAACACTCCTTCGGAACCATTCGGACTTATCTGCAGCAAATATGCGCCCGGAGTGGCAACCGGTATAGTCGTTCGGAACACACCGGGTGCGACAGGGTCGAGCTCTGTGTCGTACGTGGTCTGGTCAGGGCGTACAATCCTGCACTCGACCGAATCAACTTCGCTCAGCAGCTCAGTTCTTAGAGTTATTTCGGCGGTATCTGCCGCCACGCGTGTCTCAACGTCAAACCCCTCTAGGCGCGCAGGCCGGGTAACCCAACCAGCGATGTTCTGCCAGAGCGTGAACATCTGACCTCCAGCTATCCACTCGCCCGACCAACGGCCGCGTGTATCACTCGTCCAAGCGACTGCCCTGCCCAAACCGTACTGCCAGCTAGCCAACACTGGTTCGCCTCTGTGACTTGTATAGCTTACTGTCGCAGTGTCTTTGGAAGTCGTCGCCACATATCCCATGAGCGGAGGCACTGCCTCCAGCGAACGAAGCAACGCAGAATCCCACGCTGCTGCCGGCACAAACAACTCTTCCACGTAGTAGTTGCGACTCGCCAAGATGGTCTCTTTGGTAAAGATTTTGGGTACGCTTGCAACATCGTCAGTGTAGTAGTAACGCCCCTCACCGATATCTGCTAGATGAGACAGCAAATAGGCGTCTGCATCTTGACCTACCGCCACACAAGACAGCGTAATTCCAGCCTGCCTCATATCGGCTGCCAGTTTGTCGTAGTCTCCACCAGTCGCGGATATGCCGTCTGTGAGCAAGATTATGTGCTTGTACTTAGTTTGCTGGTCTAACAGAGCCTCGTACGCCATCGCCAGCCCGGGGTAGATGTTGGTTCCGCCGCCTGCACGAATCGATGCTATGGCATCTTGGATGGCAAGCAATTCTATCGGACTTACCGGCTCTACGACCCATTTGGAGTCAGAGTCAAAAGCTATGACACCGATGACATCTTTTTCGGTGAGAATCTCTGTAGATCGTATAGCCGCCTCTTTGGCCAGGTCCATCTTGGTGATGCCGCCTCTTGAATCGGACATGCTCCCCGATTTATCTATAACCAGCAACAACCCAAGAGAGGGTATTTCTCCTCTGCCTCGGATATCCATATACACGGGCAGAGCACGTTCGACAGGCGTTCGGAAGTATCCTCCGGGGCCAAAACTCTCCTCTCCACCCACCATTACGAGTCCGCGCCCTAAGTCTCTCACCGCTATCTCAAGCGTGCGCATGCTTGTATCTGGCAACGCCGTCGCTGGCACCTCTACGAGCACAACCATGTCGTACTGTGCCCAATCTCGCGCGCTCTGTGGAGCTTGCTCAGCGCTTAGTGTACGCACACTCGCGCCAGCCATCTCGAGCGCTGTTGAAACGTTAACACCTGCACCTGGTTCGCCCTCTAAGACAAGCGCCTGCATCTGACCTGATACGCTCACTATGGCAGCTGCTTCGTTGTTAGAACTAATCGTGTCTTCGGGTGCTTCTACCACGACCCTGAAAGGGTATATGCCTGGGTTACCAGCGATGACTCTGGCAAAATACACATTCTCTCCAATACCGAACGTGACGCCGAACTCGGCAAGCAGCGTACTATGCTGAAACACTCGCACGGTTCCTGAGCCTTCGTAGTTCGCCCAAAGCCGGATGCTCAGATCATACTGCTCACCCTCATGCACATGAGACGGAGCGTCAAGCCTGCTCACAAGCACGTCCTTTCCCTTTTCAGGCGAGAGAGTCTTGACGTCCACTGCTATACCTGCCGCTGCAAGACTCCTGACCGCCGAAAGCGCGTCGCCCCGAGTTTGCTGACCATCAGACACGAGCACTATCCTACGTCTGGTCGAAGCAGGCAATATGGCGTGTGCAAGCCGGAGCGCCGCTTCAATGTCTGTATGGTCGGCCGCAACTAGCGACTGCACTTTGTCCCACAAAGGCGTGTCCGTCACAGGCATCTCCACAAGCGCGTCCCGTCCAAACACGACAACAGCCGCTTGGTCACCCGTCCGTCTGTGATCTATCGCAGCGCGAATCCACTGCTCAGCCTCTGGCATCAAAGAACCGACGCTTCGTGACGTGTCCATGACAAACACTACCGACTGCTCTCTAACCGCAGTGTGTAGTTCAAGCCCGGCAAGCGCCAGCACAATGCAACTCAGTATGATAGCGCGCAAGATACCTATTAGTCTCTTGCGCCGCAGCCCAATAATCCACGCACTCTGGTGCAACATCACGTATGCGTATACGGGAATGACTAGCAGAAGCAATGCCCAGCCATGCGTTACCTTAAATGCCACGGGTGTACACCCACCATTCCACCGAGAGCACCACAAGCGCAACGGCTGCGAGCCAGTGCCATATGGGTCTACCGACCATCACACCGACATCTTCTTCGCCTGCTACATCTACTGCAGATGTCGCCCGCAGCGAAGACTCAGTGCGCGCTGCGATAGCCTGAAAGTATCTCGTTTCGGTCTTGGCACTGCTTGACATCGTGAGTGCGTATATCCCGGGCGACGGTGGCACTACAACAGCGTTCCCGGCATCAGGAGCCACCGTTGTCACCTTCTGAGTCTCATCAATCAGCCTTACTTGCTCGGCCCACGCGGGTAAAGACACGTTTACAGGCTTTCCGGCAACATGTTCACCTGGCGCGACCGGTGGCGGCAATAGCCACTCGACGCAGTTCATTATGAACACTGGAAAAGACATCTTAAGCGCAAAATCCGACTTGCGAAGGTCAAACCCTACCACGATCCCTCTAGAATGTACGTCTTCCCATGCGGCAATCACGGTATCACTGCCTGCAGCGACCAGCGGTACCATAGACGCAGACGGCGCGAGCGATGAAAACGAGGCCACCGTGATCTCGCCGACATCCAAAAACCTGAGCACCGGATGCTCGGGTCTTAAGGCCGAAAGCCTGGATACAGACTGCACAGAAACTGGAGACACATGGCCTACGGCCGAAGGAGGGTTAACCAGCAGAACAGGAGCATTGGGTAGTGCCGGAGGCACGAATCCATCGAACACGTACAGCGCAAACCCGCCAACCGGCAGATAATCGTCTGGATGCACCCAGAACACGCTTGTGTCTTCGACAAGCGAAAGCGCTGTCTCCAAGAACACGTTTTTGCTGCCGACGAGCAATACGTCTTCTTGCGCCGAGGACTCTAATATGGCATAGCCGACGTCATCAATCCAGAGCACGTCCGCATCAGACTTCACTCGTGCGCCAAAGTACTCGCGCTTTGGTAACCCTTCAAATACGACACTCTTGGTCTCACCTGAAGATACGCGGATATCGCGGCTTGCGAGCACACCCGAGCCCGAAAAAACCTCTACTGTGGCATCTTCTTCCTGCGGCCCGAAGTTTGCGACTCTTACCAAGACGCTCATGCCTAGTTCTGTCTGGCGCGCACCCACTGACATCACGCCGAAATTGGGTACTTCGGCCAAGCCCACTCTGACATGGCTGAAGCCTACACCTTGGGGTATATCAAGCAACTGGTGATCAACCACACCGTCAGACAACAACACGATGTGCGGAGATGCGCTGCCCGTTACGAGCGATGCGGCAAGCGACGCTGCACGCTGCAGATTTGCCGTGCCATAGCCTGGAGATGCCTGTTGTAGAGCCGCTATTGCTGCGCTCTTATCTCGCCCAAGTGGAAGCAGCGGTACCGGCTCCTCCATCATAAGTACAACAGCAAGTGCGTCTCCAGGGCGCATTGCGTTGACTATATCAGTCGCATGGCTTACGGCAGCGCCAAATCTGTTCGGTGCAACGTCAGTCGCACGCATCGAACCCGATCCATCAAGAATAATAACGGTGGAACGGCCTATCAACGCACCGCTTTCTAGCACAGGAGCGGCGAGCGCAAGCGAGAGAAGCAACACCGACAGTATCTGCAGATACATAGGCAGGTTGTGCCTTAGCTTCTGCCATGGAGTAGCCGCTTGCACATCATGCAGCACCTCGTCCCACAACATGATGCTGGATACTGTTATGTGCTGTCGCCTGGCCTTTAAGATATAGAGCAATATGATTGCAAGTGCCAAGCCCGCAAACCAAAGGCTTGCAACAGAATCAAATCTCATGAGTTCCTCCAAGCGCCTTAGCGCAGCAGTCCTGCGGTGCGAAGGCCGGAAAGCACGAGGTCTTCAACAGGCTCTGCCGAGTCGGCCCCCAGGTACGCGATGCCTCGACTCTTGCAAAAGCGAGTCAACGCGTCGGTACGCTGTTCCAATTTGCCGCGGTACGCGCGCAGCACAGCTGGTGTGACCGAAACCTCACGTACTTGCGCTGTTTCTGAGTCGAACAGCCTGAGTTCGCCCTGAATAGGCGGCATGATCTCGTCGGCGCTCATCACGTGCACCAGCGTCACTTCTTGCGACAGCGCCTGCAGTGACTTGAGCCCGGCTTCAACGTCTTGTGCTAACAGGTCGGAAAACACCACCGAAATGCCGGGTGCAGGTCTGCGCTCACCAAAGCTTGCTACAGACCTTGCAAGACTCGTACTGCCTTCTGAAACAGATGTCATGTGCTCCCCGATGAACTCCCACGCCTTTTTCCACGAAGACTTGCCGCTTATCGGGCCGTGCATGTCTACTAGCGCCTCACTGAAATAACCCACAGCCGCCCTATCGTAGTTCTGAAGCGCTATGTAGCAGAGCGCGGCGGCTGCGCGCGAGCAAAATGCAAGTTTTGAAGGTTGTCCCCAGCTCATAGAACGACTCTTGTCTACGAGCAGATGTACACTCGCGTCTTGCTCTTCTAAGAACAGCTTCACGAACAAGCGGTCAAGCCTTGCGTAGGCGTTCCAGTCAACCCTCCTCAGATCGTCGCCACGCGAGTAGTTGCGGAAGTCTTTGAACTCAACCGAGCTGCCCTTCTTAGGAGAACGTCTTACACCGGCAGACCTGCCTGGCTTGATCCGCCTCAGCAGCAAGCTGACTTGTTCGAGCTGTGCCAAAAACCCGGGTCTGAATCCGAGGTCTTTCACTTCATCGCGTCCTCTGTATGCTCTCGGGTACGTGCTCCACAAGCGCGCTGATGATGTCGGCTATGTCCACACCTTCTGCGTGTCCCTCAAAACCGAGTATTATCCTGTGCCTGAAAGCAGGCAGCAGTACGTAAGAGATATCGTCAAACGAGACGTTCAGCCTGCCCTCCATAAGCGCGCGTACCCTGCCTGCCATCACAAGAGCTTGTACTGCTCGCGGCCCCGGACCATACCTCACATACTTCTTGACGACCGAAGGTGCGGAGTCGGACTGAGGACTTGCGGCGAGTGCAAGCCTTATGGCGAAGTCTGTCACCGCTTTGGCGCACGGTGTAGCACGGCCAACGCGTATGGCGTGCAGCACATCGGCTGCAGACGCAACCGCTTCTAACCGCACTTGCTCGTTTGTCGTCGTCCTCGCGATTATCTCATGAAGCTCTTCTGAACTTGGGTATGTCACCTGCACTTTGAACAAGAACCTGTCCAACTGCGCCTCGGGCAACGAATAGGTGCCTTCCATCTCTATGGGGTTTTGGGTTGCCAACACAAAGAACGGTGCTGGAAGCTGCATTGAACGGTTGCCTACAGTCACAGTGCGCTCCTGCATCGCCTCCAACAGCGCGGACTGCGTCTTAGGCGTTGCCCTGTTGATCTCATCGGCAAGCACTATGTTCGCAAACACCGGGCCTGGCTGGAACTCAAAACTCTTCGTACCAGCCGATTCGGTTATCATGTTTGTGCCCATTATGTCGAGCGGCATCAGGTCGGGTGTGAACTGTATTCTCGAAAATGCGAGGTCAAGCGCTTGGCCAATCGCCCGTACTAGCGCCGTCTTGCCAAGCCCCGGGACTCCTTCCAGCAAGACGTGACCACCGGCGAATAGAGATATCAGCACTTGGCGCATCACGTCCTTTTGCCCCACTATCGCTTTGGACACTTCGCTCTCGGCGCTATTTACTACGTTCAAGAACTGTCTTACGTCTTGTTCGTCAAACTCTTTGTTCAAGCGCACCTCTCCTACTGCCCGCCCGAAGGCTCGAGCAGACTGAAATACTTGCGTACGTACTCTCTCATCCCGGGCGGTATCTCAGAGCGTTCAAGGCTCTCTCGCGCCTCGCGCTGAAACTCACCGAACACTTCGTTGTACGGTCTCGTTGCCCAGTCGCCAAAGGGCTGTGGACCGGTGTCTATGATGTCTCTCGGACCCTCGCCGGCGTCGCCACCAACGGTACTTGGAGGTGCATCCTGCCCAATTCGTTCAGGCGCGTAAATCTGCTCGTATTCTGCCTCGCGTCGGACGGGCGGAGCGCTACCGCTTTCTGCAGCTGAGCCGGGAGCACTCGCCCCAGGCGGCGAAGCCACATCAGTGCTACCATGACCAGCACCAGACGAACCACCGGTCGCGCCGGTGCTAGACGAAGACTGGCTTTGACCGCCTGTCGATGTACCGCCAGCAGCCGATTCGGCGCCTCTCGTCGCCGCCTGCGCTTCTCCTGGTGAAAGCAGACCGAACCGGGCCGAAGCTAATGTCGAGCTCAGCCTGGCGGCTTGTGCAGCAGACTCAAGTGTAGAGCCCGCCTGCTGCACTCCACTCGCCATCTGGCTGAGTGCCGCTTGGAGCGCATCGAGGTCTCCTATCCGTGCAGCAGATCGTGCGCTCTGTGCGGCATCTTGCAGTTGTGCGGCTTCAGCCGATTCGAAAGAGCCCTCGAGCGCCGCCTGAAGTGCATCCGCAAGCGCCGTACGCTCGGAGTGATCCATCTGCCCGAGCGACTGTGCAAGACTCTCGAGTTCTCTTGCAGCGGCCTCCCATTCTTGCCTGCTCATGCGCGAGGCCACACTTCGCGCCCGAGACAGCTGCTGCAGGCTTTCAGTCATACGGCCAAGAGCTCTTTGCAGTTCGGCGTTACGCGTGCTTTGCGAGAACCTCTCAATCTCCGACTCGGCTCTCGAAATTGCGGCCAGTGCCTGCTCCTCTGTTCTCGCCGCAGCAAGCTGTTTCTCAAGTTCCTTAATCTGACGCAATACATGCTCGGATACTTCATCGCCTGCTTCTTTCATCTGCTCCAGCGTTTCACGCTCGAGTTTGACCAGTTCGGCCTGCTTATCTATCTTCTCTCTTACAGCTTGGCGGTGGGCAATCTCTGGTTCAAACCGGTAAGGCATAACCAGCATCGCGGCTGCCAGCGCAAGCATCGCCAAGGTGCGAGACGCACGCTTCTTGCACGGCACGTAGGGTACGGCCTCGAGCACGTTCATGTTCTTTAGGCGTAGCAGCGCGTCCTCACGCTGAATGACATACAGAGACCGAGTGTCTTCTTGAAACTCAAGCGCCGTAACAAGCCTCTCGGCGAGCCCGGCATCGTCGCCTGAGCGTGCAGCATCCCATAGCCCGGGTACCTGAAAGACTGATGCAAATAGCCACAGTAGCATCACTAGCAAGCCAGCAAGCAGCGCGGCACTCACGCGTGATTCGATGGGCACGACAAAAGATATGCCGACTATGCTCGCGAGCGCCAATGCTGCATGCCAGATCGCCTGTTCCAGGCGCCTCAGCCAGTACACCAGCCTGGTTCTCCAGACAAGCGGGCGAAACGCGTTGTGCAGCCTGGCTCGATCAGCGTCCTGCATCTGACTCACCTGCATTCATGCGTTGAACTCTACGCCTCTTTCTGCGCATGCGGCTTGTTGGGTCGGCAAGAGCCACGGCAATCAGCAGGCACACCACGCTGCCACCCGCATACGCCCCTGCAAAGTACTGCCAGGCAGGCGCTATCTTGGGCTCGGGTGGAGGAGGGGCACTACCAGAAGAATGGTAAACCAGCACAGGTCTGACCTGCATGTTGAATAGCGGCATCACCGAATACCTGCCGACTTCTGCGCCGGGGAGTGCAGAATTCAGTGCGACCACTGGGTTCAGATATATCACCTTGGGCGGTACATACCACGGATTTGCAGGATCTCCAGGCTGCCGCAAAGCGCGATATGTCTTGATCGAACCAGCTACCAGAGTTCCCAACATAAGGAGCACAACAAGACAGTAGGAGAGAACAGTGGCGATCGTGGTTTTCCTCGTGATAGTGGAAAACAAGATACTTGCCGCCGCAAAGGTGACTCCTGTAACCACGTACACCAAGAAGATTAAGCCTATTGCCTTTGGCTCAAGCCCTCCGAAGAGGAATATTATGGCGTAGAGCGGTATGCTCGCAAACACAACCAGCCCGAGATACGCAATAGAAGCGAACAGTTTTCCGAAAACGACACTCCTAGCGCTCAGTTTGCTGCACCAGAGCAGGTCGTACGTCTGCCTTTCGATCTCTCCCGATATGGCACCGCTGGATATGGCCGGAATGAGAAAAGACACCAGAAACAGCTGCAGGTACGCAAGCAGAACGAATGCGTTTAAGCCTATCTCAGGGCCAAACACGTTGCCGTACATCAAGTTTGAAGTCTGAGTGCTGAAGTAAAGCAGTACTACTCCACCTAGCGCAAGCACGTATGCACTCACTATGAGCGGCGATTTCCAGTCGCGCACGCGCGTCTTGACCTCTCGTTCAAGCACCGGGTTCCTGATCATCTGCCGTCACTCCCCGCCGTGAGTTGCATGAACACTTGCTCAAGGCTTGACTTGTCCTCAGAAAACGAAATAACCGGTATGTCCGCGTCCACCAGTGTCTTCAGAGCTAACCTTATTTCGTCCGGGCCACCCGAAAACGCCGCGCTCACTTGCGCTTCTGTCCAGGTTACGCTTGTTACTCCGCTACATTGAGATAGCAGTTTGGCTGCGAGTTCATGCCCAGACAGCGCCCTTATGCGCAGAACCCGTGAAGATTCAAGCCTCTGCATCACTTCACCAACGCGTCCGCTTGTAACCATTACTCCATTACTTATTATGCCTACGTCGGTACACAGCTCCGCGAGTTCGGATAGGATGTGCGAACTCACCAAGATGGTCTTTCCCATGTCGGCAAGTTCCTTTAGCAGTTCACGCATCTCAACGCGGGCCCTCGGGTCAAGTCCACTCGCAGGCTCATCCAGCAAGAGCACTTTGGGGTCGTGCACAAGAGCGCGCGCGAGGCACAGCCGCTGCTTCATACCACGAGACAACGTATCCACAAAATCTGCTGCTTTGGCTGAGAGATCAAGCAGTTCGAGCAAGTCCATTGCTACTTTGCGCGCCTTGTCGTGCCTGATGCCGTGAGCTGCGGCATAAAACTGCAGGTATTCGAGCGCGGTGAGATTGTCGTATACACCAAAGAAATCGGGCATATAACCAAGTTGCTGCCTGACTTCGCCGGGTTGATCCGAGACCTCGGCTCCACACACCCATGCCCGGCCTGAGTCCGGTACCAAAAGGGTGGCCAGAATTCTTATGGTGGTGGTCTTACCGGCACCGTTCGGCCCGACAAAACCGTAGATGCTACCTTCAGGCACTTCGAACGACAGTCCCGAGAGTGCGTCCACCTTTCCGTACCGTTTCTTTAGATCTGCTACCTTTATCATTGTGCAGCCCTCCCGCCGAACGAGACAGTGGGATCGCGCATCTCTATTTCGCCGCCCGCAGAGCGCAGTTTGAACTGGAACTTGCCGTCCTCGGACACATAGTTATGAGGTTCTGGTACGACACTGTCACCAATCGCCACCGTCCAGTTGTCCCACATTCCTGTCGTCCAGTTGTATATCTCACCCTCTAGTGGCCTTGAGCCGTACGACGTGCCAGCCAGGTGAACCGTCAGCCATTCTATGCGTTCGGCTCCCACAGGCAGATCCAGCCAGAAGCTGATCTCAGACTTGTCGCTCAGGAAGTAGAAGCCCGGACCTATCTTCATCCTGTCGAAAGAGCTTGACTGAAGCGAAGCTTTTACTATCCCGGGCGGAACGCTAAACCTCTCATCCGGAACCGTGACCGAGAGCGGTGCTGCCACAAGTCCCATGTAAGGCGCCTGTGATCCAAGTCGCGTCTTGGGTAGCGTGGCTGTAAGCGGCGTATCTGTCCACCCCAGAAATACTACGTCTGCCAGAACCGGATGAACGATTTCGTACTGGTTACCTATTACGGTGGACAACACCTGACGCTTTCTCAGCAGTTCGCGGTTTACTTCCTGAAACCTCACCTGCTGCCGGTCATAATCCAAGATTCTGTCAGCTATAGAGGGCCCATACAGCAATTTCGGGTCAAATGTTATTGACATGTCAACACTCTTGGTCTCGCCGGGCAGCAAGTCTCCTACACGAAAGAATGAGTCTGCTGTTACCACCAGGCAGTCAGTCAGTTTGTACTGCGTGTTGTTCGTCACTTCGCCTTTTAAGCCAGTGGCGTGTGGCAAGAGTCTGGTTTCTATTCCACCGCCTAATGACGCCTGCTCTCTGACTTCGACTGCCTGCATTGTCCACATGCCCATATTGGGAAACTCAACTTTGGTGTCGCTCGACAGCACAACCCTTGTGGTTACCGGGGGCTGTTCAGAGTATGACGCATACCAGTAATAATCCATGGGAAGGGGCAAAACGTCGACCTTGCCTTCAAATGAAAGGCTGTAGTTTCTCTTAGATGGCGCAAACACCCCGATGTACGTATTAACCGATACCGATTCGGAAGAATCGATGCGTGCAACAGCAATGGTGTTGGTGAAAACGTCACGCCCAGTCTGGTAGAAGCCCACGCCGTAGAGAATCCCGGCACAAATCACTGCGAGTAGAGGCACAGACAGCCACGTGAGCTCCACTCGCCTCATCCGTCTGAGCGCGAAATAGCTTGCAGGCCCAATAAGAAGCGCATAACCAAGTAGCAAGAGCACAAGATTCTTAGTCTCGGGTATGGCAAAACCAGGCAAATTTCGGAGCGCCCAGCTCATCTGGTTGTGGCCGTAATACGCATCTCGCATCATCTCCCTGGGTATTCCCGCGGAGACCCATGGAAGCAGCATGCCAAAGAGGTTTTGCCACATCTTGTTGTTGCCCGCCCAGTAGGCTAAAGGATCAAGCGTGAGATCTGCTGCAAAATACAACACTCGCCCACTTCCATACTGACGCTGCACAAGTATAGGGATTAGCTCTTGTTCAGCCATCAGCATGCTACCGTCTTTTAGAGTCGCAGTAGATACCGGATACGGGCCCGAGACGCCGAACTCCCTTTCTCCCAAGGCCGCGAGTTCGTCGAGCGAATCAACTAACACCGAGCCATGCACATCTACGGGCATCAGTTCTTCAGGTAGAGGCTTAAGGCTTTTCTGCCACATCGGTCCTCCGGCTGTAACCAGCACACCACCGGATGCTACCCACGAACGCAGTGTCTCGAGTTGGGTACTTGAAAGCTGCGCGCTGTCAAAATCACTTATGATGATGACATCAAGCGCCTTAATCACAGACATCTCGTCCGGAAGCGTATCAGCGTCAAGGCTCACAACAGCAACTTTTGACATCGGAAGCGCAACTGTACCCAGATGGCTCATCGCAACCGAATCAGACGAGAGCACACCGCACAGCAAGTTATCCATAGGATGCGTCTGGAGCGGAGCTCTCGCTGTTGCTGTCTTGCCGTCATACGTTACAGTCACTTCCAGGTGACGCAGCATCTCGTTCACCGGCGCTCTCATCACAACGCGTTTGCGCGAGCCTTGCGGCAAGTGAACGTCTTGCACGAGTTGAGTGGCGCCATAACCTCTTTGGTCGTTGAAGGTGATCGATACACTTGCAGTGATGTCGCCACCAGGGTTCTCGATTTCGACGTACACCGGAATCCAGCTGCCAATTCTGGCCTGGCCAGCAAACCCGGCTTCGGCTTTCACAACAAGATCTGATGGCGCTGCAGACACAGTAGGTGAATGCGGTAGGAAGAGCATGCACGCCAAGAATAGGATCAGCGCAACTTTCTTAGTGCACTCTTGTCTCACGACCTGCCTCCATAATCAAGAAAGAGTTCTTCATCTTCCGACGGACTGAAACTCAGCTTGTTCCGGATAGCGCTGAGCAGATTTGCAAACACAGAGAAGAGGCAGCAATGCCGCCCCTCTCTACACATATTGTGGGTATCTGCTATCTTATCGAGAAACTGATTCCTCCAATTCTGCCTACATCTTGAGTGCCCTGGCGCAGCCTTACCTCGGCCGAATAAGAACCGGCAGCAAGCTTATCCAGGTTCACAAAATGCGATGTAGTAGCACCGTTCTTCATGACTTCGCCTAGCCCTGCAACTTCTCGATCAAATACCACATTTCCGTTCTTATCTCTTACGATGAACCTGTACACATGTGCTTTCGACAAGCTCACATCGTCTCCGCTCTCGTTCCTAACGCTGAGTAACAGCCTGGGCTGGTTTCCCGAGAACGAAGTCTGCCTGAAAGAGAACTCGTACTTAAGAGGGTTCTGAGCGTACGGGATGAAGATGTTCGCCGTCAAAACAGCTTTTTGCGGATCGGCAGCCCCCAAGTAGTAGGCTAGAACCTCGTACTGGCCTGATGCCAGAAACGGTATCTCAGATTCGTACGCCTTTGTCTCGCCCGGCTGGAAACGCTCAGTTCTAAGCGCCATCGTATACGCCATGCCGCTCGATGCTCTCCATACCGTCACTCCGCCCGACTTGAGCACAAAGTCGTGCGTCATGCCGCTCGGCAGGCTGATCTCAACCACACGGTTGGTTCTGTTAGTCACCGCGAGCGCGATCTTCCAGGGATTTTGGTGATCGAACACGATTCTATACGTAAAACGCGAGTCACCAACCGGAGTCTGGGCGGGCACTACGACGGTAGCAGTGGCCACAGGTCTGGACGAGTCCGGGGCACCTGCAAAATACGCCTTCGCCTGATACGTACCGGCGCTTACCCCATAAATCTGTGATGTGTACCTCTTGGTCTCACCCGGTGCGAAACTCTCGACCCTGAACGCAGGCGTGTACGCAATTCCGGTAGATGCGCGCCACACTGTTCTGCCGTTCGCCTCGAGCAAGATATCGTGGGTCGCAGAACTCGGCAGCAGCACGTTGAGCTGTCTTCCGGTCTCGTTCTTCACCAGCAGCGCGATGTTCTCGGGCGCTGCTGGGTCGTAATGTACTCTGTAGCTGAGTTGAGCACGATTTGCGGGCGGGATGACAATGCGCGAAGTAGCCACGGGTTCGGTCGTGCTTCCCGCACCCATGAAATACGCCAGCACTTCATACTCCCCAGGAAGCAAGGCACAGATCTGGCTCTCATACAGCCTACTGTCGCCAGGGCGCAGCCTTTCAGTCCTGGTCACCTGCAGGTAGTTCTTGCCCGAAGATTCTCTCCAGATCTCATGACCATCTTGCTTGATTACTATGTCATGTGTCTGGGACGTACTGAAGCGCAAGTCTGCATTCCAGTAGGACGTGTTAGTCACCACAAGCGCGAGATTTGCAGGATCTGTCCGATCAAACACAATACTGTACCCCAGTCTGGGCGCCCACCAAGACTGTTCAGATGTGCTCTGCTGGCCGAGATAGCTCCCAAGGTAACTGATGGGTAGATATGTCTTGCCTCCAATTGTGATGGCTTCGGATGCACCAGGCGCCGCTAGCGCGCTGCCGCCTAGTATCGTGAGAATCACGCAAACCAGGATCAGTCTGCCAAACAGTTTCAACTGCTTTCCCTCCTGCGAGTCGCATTGGATTACATAACGTAAACGCAGTAGTTAAAGCCCAGTTCCCGCCGCCAAAGATGTAGTTTCTTCCAAACGAAGAACCGGGCTCCTTAGATGAGAGCCCGGCTCTTTTGAATGGTTTTCCGGCAGTGACCTACTCTTCCAGGCCGTC
>CAYQIY010000034.1:0-23961 GCA_964417635.1 uncultured Pseudomonadota bacterium
GCAAGATTCCTCTCTTGACAGAGCACACTGTTCAGTTTTCAAAGATCGAAGTTTCGGCTCCGCTTGCGCAGCGCCACAAGTCACAATGATAACAGCGTCTTTGCTGCTTGTCAACCGATTTCGTCATGCGAGGCTGAGCGCTCGTACTCCACTCGCCAAGCCGGTTCAACCGGCAGCAAGTGTTATTATAATCTAAGGTAAAAACAGTTTTCAAGTCATCTTTTGCCAAGAGCTCAAAGTTCAAACAATCTAAGTTGTGTTTACGATTAACAGGCTTATCCAACACAGAGTATTAACCTCAGCCACTCCAAACAACCAGCTTAGCCAGTCTCGGCAATACGAGCCTCGGAAGTCTAGAATAGGTGCGGATGTGCTCGCCCGTGTCGCGTGCCCGGCGATTCTGCACCACAGAACAAACAAGACGCCCAATCAGTGAGCGTCTCTTGGATGCTGTTGGTGACCCCACGGGGACTCGAACCCCGGTTACCGCCGTGAGAGGGCGGCGTCCTAGGCCGCTAGACGATGGGGCCACACAAATATCTCGTTGGCTGGGGGAGGAGGATTCGAACCTCCGCAGGCAGATCCAGAGTCTGCAGGCCTACCACTAGCCGATCCCCCAAAGCCTAGTTCTTTCGTTAAGCAGTATTCATGATACGAAATGCAGGTTGTCTTGTCAAGTCAAGCGAAATTCTTTCCAGAAGCAATGTGTTCATTAGTACCGACGGAAGATCCAGCATCTGAAAACATCTCTACAGAATCGAGGCGGCCACTATGCTAGTGATACTCGTCCTTCCAATGTTTAACGAAGAGCAGTCTATTCCACTCCTTGCCGAATCTACTCGCACGCTTCAAAGTGTGGACGTTATCCTTGCCGTCAACGACGGCAGTACAGACAGCACTCTCGGGAAACTCAAACGTTGGCAGACTATTGAACCACGACTCAAAATCCTAAGTTATACTCCCAACCAAGGTCTGCCTAAAGCTCTAACGGCGGGTTTTCGCAAGGCTCTTGAGATGGACGTAGACGTGATCGTTACAATGGACTCTGACGCAACTCATTCGACAGAACTTATTGCCGCCATGGTCAGAAAGATCAGGGAAGGTAGCGACATAGTAATAGCCTCAAGGCACGTACTAGGCTCTTCCGAAACTGGGCTTAGCGCTTTCCGCAAGCTGCTGAGTTGGGGAGCGTCGAGGTTGATGAGATTGTTCTTCTCGATTAAGGGCCTTCGCGACTACTCCACCAACTACAGGGCGTACAGGGCGTCGCTTGTCCGCGAGGCGCTGGCAAGGAGCGGCGGAAGACTGGTTACCGCGGACGATTTTTCCGGGGTGGTCGAACTGCTGCTCAGACTGTGCAGCTTAAGCCCGCGGATCTCTGAGGTTCCACTTGAACTCCACTATGAGGCAAAACTCTCTTCGAGCAAGGTGCGCATAATGAAGACCATCTTAGGTTATCTTCGACTAATAGCACAGCCGAAAGTCGTGTCAAGAGCTGGCGTGTGCTTGCCGCTACTTACTGATAACCGTAACACCCGCTAGCACTAGTGCGATGCCCGCCAAACGTGACGCCGTAATCGCCTCACCAAGCAAAAAGCGCGACATTATTGTCACAAGGACGTAAGATAGCCCAACAATAGGATACGCTTTGGACAGATCCATCGACGACAGCACACCAAGCCATATTAGCATGCTCGTGCCAAACAGCAGCACGCCCACTACTATGGGGGGTTGCGTAGCAATGTCTAGCAGCGTGGGCAGCACACTTCCCTGTTCAAACCTGACTCCACCGAGCCGCGATACACCAACTTTCAGAAGCACCTGACCTACACTGCCAAGCAAGATCGAGATTAATGCCATTTGCATACACACCACTCCTGCCCCAGATAACTGCTACTGGTTGGATTAGGCATCCATAAGTCGTTTCTGCCTCTCGAAATCGCCAAGAGCCGCCTGATGTACCGCATGCGGATTCTTTCGCAAAGAAGGTGTCGCAAGTTCCCAGGCTCTTCTGTAGCAAGTCAAGTAGTGAAGCCTTTGCTTTAACTCTTTCACATCTTGGGAGCGGTTTAACACTACTTCCGCCACCTGCTTTCGCGTCGCAGCGATCGCATCTAGCACTTCTTCATACGAGTAAACGGGTAGGTCATCTCGCAGGATGAGTGGATCTTGCGCGCCTGTCTGATGAGACGGATCACTCTCTGTCCCGAGTTTCTGGCGAATGGGCGTGAAGAGGCTGGCCTCCAAATGTCCAGTTGCCTTAGGTTTGCTCTTGAGTACTGATGCTCGTCTTTTCTCTATGGCCTTGACAGTGCGTTGTGGGACAAGAGACAGAGAACCACCTAGCATAATCACCACAAGCCAGATTCGAACGGCCTCTTGGCGTATACGCTTTATCTCACTATCCGTAGACCAGTTCGCTGGTTCTATCAAAGCGTACAACATGCCAGCAAGCCTGAACCAGTACACTCCAAAGCGATAGATAGGCATGGTGAACGGCAAGAACCACCACGCCCTTAGATCAAGCCCATAGATGTCTCGCATTGAGTGCCTAACCGCAAGCAGAAACGCGAAGTCTATTAGAACGTACATGAAGTAGGTTACCCATATTGCCATTGCAACAAGCGGGAGTGAGTACCCCAGGAAGAACAGGTAGGGTAACATAAACGTCCACGTAAGCCTGGGTATAGAAAGTGTGTGGTCTCCAAGCAGCAACCTGCCAGTAAAATCGCCGAATGCACGAAACGCACTTCGCTCGTAGTACTGCTTGTATAGCGACAGCACCTCGAGTTGCCCTCGTTGCCACCTGAGTCGCTGAGAGTTGAGCCTTTCTATGGAGACAGTGGGTTCGACGTATGCTTCGGCCTGAGATATGCATGCTATTCTGTTACTACCCTTGCCGAGATTTCTTACATCAAAAGTGAGTTTCGTGTCTTCGGACACAGTCTTGTCGTCGTATCGGTACGTGCTGAGCACCGTCTCACGCCGGAATACTGAAAAGGCACCTGACAGAGTAAACACGGCCCCGCGCACTGTCTGATATCTGCGTCCGATCCTGAACGCTGCTAGGTACTCCATTGCCTCGCACGCATTCAGTATCTTCCACCACCAGGGTGCGTCGGTCGGCACTAGGTCAACATGTATGGAACCGCTTGCCGCTCCTAGATCGGGGTTCTTGTCAAATGCCGCTGTGATCTTCGAAATGGCATCAGGTGCAAGCCGTGTATCAGCATCTATGTTCACTATAAGGCTACCTTTTGCCATGAACGCACCAGCGTTAAGTGCTCTTGACTTTCCCTTCTTCGGGAGTTCAACCCAGACAAGAGAGAGTTGACGGAAGTCTCGCTGAGCTTTGGCAAACATAGCGACACTCTTGTCGTCCACTGCGTTGCCGATGCACAATACCTCCATAGCTTCTCTAGGATATGTCTGTGACGCTAACGACTCAACACATCGATAGATTGATCTCTCTGCGTTGTACACTGGTATTATGATACTCACGAATGTCGGTGGCTTGTTCGCGTCACTGCCGAACTTCTTGGTCAAACGAGTCAAGTCTTCTTCTTCAGGTCTCTGCAAGACCAGCCAGAGGTACGTGAACGCGCTGATGCCATCTATAAGCATGGGCACGAGAGCCCATATACCCCAGAACAACACAAATCTTATGAGGGCATCGTTCAGCAATGTACTACTCCTCCGTTAACCTTTCGTTGATCAACTTGAGCGTCGGCCGGGTGAATACTTGCCAATATAGTGCCATCGCCATGGCAAAGAAGAATGCTCTGGCCACCACAGTATGAGCAAGATATATTGAGTCCTTGCCCCCATAGCTTATCATCAAGACTATGATCATGATGCGGCACAGGTTAATCAGGTAGGCAATCGGAATCCCAATAGCGAGCGATAAAACCCTCCTCAACAATGGGAATCCCTGGTAAAACAGCACAAGCCCCGAAAACACCATGAACTCGAGCATACCTGAACACTCTATGTCTATCTCTATTGCAGTCCATCCTGACTGCTGGTACACGATTAGCACCAGCAGAGTGCCCGGCGCATCGAAGAATACGCGCGTCGGTATCCCAAAAGCTGTGCTCAAGTAATGAGCCCCAAGCGCACCGAGCTGCTCTACCCTCGCTTCTATAAGTGTTCCTCGTAGGTAGAACACTGCGATTGCGGTAAACCCCACCGCGCCAACAACATATGCAATTAGCCAAGCGCGTGCGCCCCGTAAGAAGAGGTACAAAATGAGCCAAATAAATATTACTAGATAGATCATTGTACTGACCTCCGGTGCCGGCACAGTTAGTTAAGATGAGTGGTCGGCACCAACCCGTTCATCGCAGCATGCATCCACAACGGCGATGCCGGAACATGCCGGACTTGCGACACCTGTCACAGAGCACAACTCTTCTCTATCCTCAAATGTTGGCCATAAGAAAGGGGCTTTGTCAGCAAGCCGTGACGCATTGAACGGGTTAACCAGTTGAGCCTTCACTGATTCACTCGACGAATCTCCAATCCAATACTGTGAGCGCAACTGCATGCGTAGTAGTTGCAGTCCCTAGGCTACCCCGAAGGGTCAGAGGTACTCTGCAGATACCGTTGCGCCTCATGCTTTGCACCTCGCCTCCGCTTGAAAACCGTCCCATAAAAAGCCCCTAACGCAAGTGCAGATAGTCCAAACCCGTAGGCTGTTTCCACAGGCACCTTTGGCTCAAGCGTCGCGAATACCTGGCCGGGTTCTGCCACAATGCTCACAAGGTTGTGCTTGTTCGAGTACAGGTTTGCTTCACCGTTCAGTGCAACCTTCATGTTATGTCTGTAAGCCACGGGTATTGTTAGAACAGAGCCTTCAAGATGGTGTGGTACGTTGATCGAAAACCTGTACCCACTACTGTCTGCCTTATAACCCACGAGTGGTATCTCTTGTCTTTCAGGTAGTTCTTCCGGAACAAGCCCGAGCACTTCTCCCAGCACCGAGAGCGCTAGCTCGTCACGCGTCAAAAAGGCGTGATATGCAAGGTTTCCGCCGAGAAACCACACCTCTTTGTCATCGACTTCTTTTGTCCCAATCAGCGCAGATTCTTCTCCATAATGAAAAAAGGAGAGTTCCGTGCGATCAAGACCCTGCGGCGATATCGCCTTCCATGGGTAGTGGGTCGGGTCAAACATGTCAAATGTATACTGCTCCCCAGCACTGGTGTGGCCCACTAGTCTTGAGTAGATGTTCACAGGCTCTCCGGATACACCGAACAGGCTGGGCCTACGGGACAGCACATCGTCCGGTAGTCCCTGAAGATCTATAACCACACGCCCGCCCTCTTGGACGTAAGCCCACAACACAGCCTCAGCCTTACGCTTGTCTCTCCAAGCAGCCCCTGATACAACCACCGTCTGATATCTAAGCAGATCCTGCAAATTGTACTCATCTATATGAGTGCTCCCTCCTACTTCAAGCGCAGGAAACATCATTGCAAAGTTTGTGGTGTGTCTTCCTATACCAAGCGCCTTGTACGATGTGCTCAATGCATACGGAGTTCTGTCCCGCAATAGAAGCAACGCTTCGTTAGACCTCCAGTGTTCGTAGAAGCCCACCCTATATGCAGCCTCAAGCATCTCCTCAAGATTGTCGTCAACAATACTACGCCTTACTACAACGCTCGTTGCCCCGAGCTCGACCAGCCTGTCGAATGTGAATATCCACCACTTACCTATGAGCGACCTGTTAAGCCAGACTATGTTATCTGCCGTGGCGGCTCCCTGCCACGCCCAACCAAATACCTGTTCCCTTCTGTTGTTGTATCCAAATCGATGCGGTGCCACAGAGCCAAATGCGCTCAAATCCAACGTCGCAACGCGCCAGCCTTCTTCTACGGGCGGAAGTTGTCTAGCTATCCTCTCCACACTCGTTGGCATCGGCCTTGTGCTGATCAACCTTAACGACGGCACGGCATCTGCCGCAAGAAGTGATACCGTAACTGCTAGAGCCACAAGTGCTACCTTCCGATTCCTCGGAAACCCGCTCGATGCAGGCAAAAACACTGCCAGAAAAAACATCCCTGGTGCAGCGCTTGCTAGGTACAAGGGCCATAGTAGGTGGTGCAGTGGCAAAGAGTTGTATATTGGGCTAAACGCAACTGTAGTTGCCATTATAAGCACAATGCCCACAATAAGTGCTGCTCTTGCGAGCCCACGCCTGTGATTCCAGGTAAACAGAATCCACAATGTTACGGGAACAAGCGCAATGCCCCAGTAGAAGATCTCAGGGTTCACAAGCCGCAACATAGGGTTGAAACTGGTCTCCACCGGGAAGTAGTCTATGCTACCTGTGACGGCGCTGGGATCGACCTGCACAATACCACCGCTAAGCGCAGGTAGGAGCCACCACGCAACAGATAATATGCCAGTGAATATGAGAAGCACTCCTCGAGCCACATCTCGCACCCGAAGGCCTCCAACAACAGTCCAAGTAGCCGCCATCACATTCATACTAATGAAGAAGCCTGCTGCGATCATAGCGTGCGCCAGCACCAAGATGGCTGAAAGCACGACAAGCTTCAATGCTGCTCTTGGCCCGCCCTTTCTTTCCAGCACCAAGAGAAAGTAATGAAGTACCCACGGAAAGATCGCAGTTGCCAGCGCACGCGGCAGGTTGCCTTCAGACATAGCCACTCTTACATGATCGGGCCATATCATCCAGAGTGCTGCGCATAGCACGGCAGGAACTGAGCCTATACGCTGTTTCTGAAGCAACCAGCCAGCGCCCCCGACGAACGCGCAGATTGCGACATAAGCGCCTGCAGCCCGAAATGGCTCAGCCCAAAGCATGAACGCGCTGAGTACGTAATAGGGAAGCGGAGCCCAGTACCTGAACGGTTCGATGCCGTTGTACCAAGAGGGGTTGAATAAGGGAAACCAGTTTCCTCGTGCTATCTCCTGAAGCAAGAACTCAGACTTAGCCACATGACCCCATGTGTCCGAACCCCAAGGATAATGCGCATATGCAGGCGGCCACAACACATTGCCGTATAGAATTACGCATAAAGCGCCCAGCGCGAGCAATAGGGAAAGAGTGTTGTAGGTCATGGATGCATTTGCCAGCACATCAGGCAGATTGAATCTCGGAAGCCTCCTGAGCAACGGCTCAAGAGGCTGGAGCAAAACGTCCATACCTATCCGACCGCTCTCAGTGTACTCCTTTAATTCATCGGTAGCGAGATCTTCAGAGAAAAGCACGTTGATGCTTGTAGGATCTATGAATAAAGATTCGCGTCTACTCCAACTCCAGCTCGTGTCCACCTTGGCGTCTGGATCGAAGTCCGCATCCGTCCTGCCACTGCGCGTTTGGGGGAGTTCTCCGAGCGGCTCGTCTGACGCCCAGAAAGACTCGTCCTCAGTTGAAGTACGCGGTGCGCGGACTATCTTCACCGTTCTTGTCGGCGACTCCCTTATGCTCAATGAAATGAGAGTAGCTCCGGATTCCTCCAGTGCCTGGCTAATCTGCATGTACATACGTTGTGTGAGATTCTCAATAGAAGGGTTGATACCCCAGAACTCCTCAAGTTCATTTAAGGTGTGCCCGTCGTATGGACTCACCTGATCTCTTACGAGCGATTCCAGTTCAGAAAATGGAATCGTAGTATCTGTTGGCGGAACAACCTCGACTTCAACGCTGCACGAGTGCTTATGCAAAGGGCCCATCTTACCGTCAATGAACACCCTGTGCTGCACTTCCATGAATAGCGCGATACTCAGCCGAAGTTCTCTTCGATCATCCAGCATGGGCTTTCATCCAGTCTTGTCGATGCCCTGGCATTCGCATTACTAGAACAGTACTATCAGTACGGCCTTAGCCTCCAGTAACTAATGTAGTCCCACATTGAGGATATTCTGGCAAATAGATTCAGGCTACCCCGCGATTTCTAGACGTCGACTCATATTACCTGCGTGAGCAGCTGGCAAGTCTCTCAGGCTCCAGGGGTTTGGCTGCCGCCTGTGGCGCTTCACTACAGATTGCACACAGATGCAGCTGCCTGTCTGAGTCTTTTCACACTTAGTTCTCTTCCCAGCAACGCTATGACATCGAACAAACCTGGGCCAATAGTGCGCCCGGTCAAAGCAAGCCTTGTCGGGTGAATCAGTTGACCACTCGAAATACCTCTCTCTGCAATAAGCGCTCTGTATATCTCTTCGGCTTTAGTTGCATCAAGGTCAGGCGGTGCAAATTCGAGCCTTGTGGCAGCTTCATTCAGCAGCTCGGCTACACCTGGCTTTGTGAACTGCTTTTTGACCCCTTTTTCGTCGTAAGTGTCAAAGTCTCTGTAGAAGTACTCTATCGCTTCTGGAATCTCTGCAAGCGTCTTTACCCTGTCGCGCATGCTTTCTAATATGGCCTTCAGATACTTCATGTCTTGTTCTGTTGCGGTACTTCCTATAAGGCCGTGCCGCTGCATAAAGGGCACCGTCACGCTGACAAGTCTATTGATGTCTATCGAGCGCATATAGTGGCCGTTCATCCAGCTTAGCTTCTGAATGTCGTAGATCGAGGCATTCTTGGACACCTGTTTGAGTTCGAACTGTGCTATCATCTGGTCTTGGCTGAGCACTTCACTTTCTCCACTGGGCGTCCAGCCGAGAAAAGCAAGGTAGTTAAGCAGCGCCTCGGGCAGATAGCCGAGCTCCCTGAATTCCTGCACAGACATTGCTCCGTGCCGCTTGCTGAGTTTTGACCTATCAGGCGCAAGAATCATCGGCACATGCGCGAACTTCGGCGGGCTAATTCCAAGAGATTCGTATATCATTATCTGTTTAGGCGTATTCGAGATGTGCTCATCTGCTCGTATAACGTGGCTAATCTGCATACTTGCATCGTCGACAACACACGCGAAGTTATATGTAGGGTAGCCGTCAGATTTCATGACTACGAAATCTCCAACATGAGCGTTATCGAACTCTATATTCCCTCTTATGACATCGTCAAAGAGTGTCGACCCGGTATCAGGCGTGAGAAGTCTCAGCGCAGGCTTTCGGCCTTCGGCTTTGAGTCTGTCCTGATCTTCTTCACTAAGCCGCCTGCACTTGCCATCATACATTGGTGCAACCCCGCGCCGCATCGCCTCTTCTCGACTCTGCTTTAACTCATCTGGGGTGCAATAACACCAGTAACCCCTACCGCTCTGAATAAGCCTCTCGGCGGCTTTGTGATACAGATGACGCCTCTGCGATTGGTAATAAGGCCCGTATTCGCCTCCGACCTTGGGCCCTTCGTCCCAATCCATTCCAAGCCACGTCATCCCGTCCAAAATCTGTTCAATAGAATCTTCAATTGTTCTGTCGGCATCAGTGTCTTCAATTCTAAGTATGAGTTTGCCGCCCTCGTGCCTGGCAAACAGCCAGTTAAATAGGGCGGTCCTGGCTCCGCCTATGTGTAGGTATCCTGTCGGGCTAGGAGCAAACCTCACTCGTACTTGGTCGGCCAAAGCCCCCACCTCCTTCTCCAGACGCGCGCTGAGCAGCAATCCAAATGTGTATTCTTCCCAGCAATCACGTTCTCTAAGAGCATATACCAGTTCTTTCTCGAACACAACGGGCGGGGAAGACCCCGCCCGCAGTAGACGAACTTCTGGATACTGGCTACGCCAATTCCTCTGACTTCTTCAGCAGTCCTTCCCACTTCTTATCTACTTCTGCCTGCATCTCTTCGATTATGTGCTCGTTCTCAGGCGTAAACAGATGGCGGAACCTTCCTTGCGCCTTCAAGAACTCCACAAGTGGCTTCTTGTTCCTGGGCTTGTAAGTAACACGCACCTTACCCTCAGAGACCTCATAGAGAGGCCAGTAGCATGTTTCGACGCCTAACCTGGCTATGGCAATCGAATCTTCGGGTAGGTGTCTCCAACCTCTATTACACGAAGCAAGCGCGTTGATGAACGCGGGGCCGCCACAGTCAAACGCTTTCTTCGCCTTTGTGACAAGGTCGTTCCAATGCGACGCTGAGACCTGGGCAACGTACGGGATGCCGTGGGCAACCATTATTGATGTAAGGTCTTTTCTTGGCATTGGTTTGCCCGGCACTACGCTACCGGCAGGACTTGTGGTGGTATCCGCACCCTTGGGCGTGGCCGATGACCTCTGGATTCCGGTGTTCATGTAAGCACCGTTATCGTAGCACACGTACACTATCCGATGGCCGCGCTCCATCGCACCCGAGAGCGACTGAAGTCCAATATCATAGGTGCCGCCGTCACCGCCGAACGCGACGAAGTTGATCTCTTGATCGATCTTACCCTGTCGCTTGAGCGACTCGTAGGCTGCTTCGATGCCTGAGATGGTCGCAGCGGCGTTCTCAAAAGCGCTGTGCATCCACGGCGCCTCCCATGCAGTATACGGAAATACGGTCGTCGACACCTCAAGGCAGCCGGTCGCATTGGCAATTACCACAGGCTTATCTGACGCCATCAGTATCTGGCGCACCACGGGGGCGGCACCACAACCGGCGCATAGCCTGTGACCCGGGGCGAGTACATCCGGCTTGCGTGACAGTTCTTTGAGACTTGCCATGTGCTTACCCCCTATTCTCTGACGCCGAGGTAGCTTGCCAGCGTGTCATGCTTGCCGGTCTTGGCCACCTGCGCCAGGTCGTTATAGACTGCTTTTATGTCGTTGGTCGTCACGTCTCTTCCGCCCAGGCCGTACACGTAGTTCAGAACCACAGGCCTCTTGGGCAGATCGTACAGAGAAGACCTGATTTCGAAGAACATCGGGCCGCCGATACCGTTAAATCCATCGGC
The DNA here is from genome assembly GCA_964417635.1 of uncultured Pseudomonadota bacterium. Taxonomy (GTDB): domain Bacteria; phylum Bacillota; class Sulfobacillia; order JAUYEF01; family JAUYEF01; genus CAYQIY01. The sequence goes on from CAYQIY010000034.1 coordinate 10,794, forward strand.
TCTATCCATCACGGCAATTACCTTTACGTGTTTCAGTGCCTGCGCGATCATCTCGTGCGGGAACGGCCTGAACACTCGAGGCTTCAAGAAGCCGGCCTTAATGCCGTCTTTGCGCAGAGCGTCGACGGCCGGCCGAGCTGTGCCCGCGGTAGAGTTGAGTACCACAATAGCTATCTCGGCATCGTCAAGCTTGTACTCTTCAAAGAAGCCGTACTTCCTGCCCGTCTTGGCGCCGAATTCTTCGGCAACCTTCGCGATAACAGCCGGTGCGTTTCTCATTGCCTCTGCCTGCGAGCGCTTGTGCTCGAAGTAGAAGTCTTGCAGGTCGAGCGCACCTATCGTCATAGGTTTGTCCACATCGAGCAGATACCTATCTGGCTTGTACTCGCCGACCCACTGTCTGACAAACTCGTCATCTTCCGTGAACAGATTCTCGAGCGCGTGGCTTGTGATGAACCCATCTTGGCACACCATCACCGGCAACAGCACATCAGGATGCTCGGCGATCCGTACTGCCTGTAGCAGGTTATCGTATACTTCTTGTGCGTTTTCACAGTAAATCTGTATCCAACCAGAGTCACGCGCTCCCATAGAGTCGCTGTGGTCACAGTGGATGTTTATCGGGCCGGAAAGCGCCCGGTTTACAACTGGCATCACAATAGGAAGTCTCAGCGAAGCCGCAATATACAACATCTCCCACATGAGCGCGAGCCCTTGAGAGGATGTGGCGGTCATCGACCTCGCACCTGCCTGCGATGCGCCGATGGTTGCGCTCATAGCGCTGTGCTCACTTTCTACGGTCACGAGATTTGTCTTAACCAGACCGTCGGCCACGAACTGTGCGAAAGACTGCACAATATCTGTTGACGGCGTGATCGGATAGGCTGCTACTACGTCTGGGTTAATCTGGCGCATGCACGCTGCAACAGCGTCGTTACCCGTCAGAGCGGTTCTATTGGCCACGATTCTTCCTCCTTCCCTCAGTTAGGCTTTGGGCTCATGTTCTGGGACCATTTCTATGGCCTTGCCTTTGGCGGGGCACTCTTTGGCGCATATACCACAGCCCTTACAGTAGTCATAGTTGATTCCCGTCATTTTGCCTTCTTCAACCATGATAGACATGTCCGGGCAGTAAACCCAGCAGAAGAGGCAGTGGATGCACTTGTCAGGATACCACTTGGGTCTTGAGGTTGATCTCCACTCGCCTGTCATGTACTTGCGCGAATTGCCTGCTTCGATGATAGCGCCGCCTCGCGGCAGCTCTTTCCATCCAGGAAGTCGTCTGCTGGCCATTAACCGCTCACCTCCTGGTACGCTCGCTCAATAGCTTTGATGTTACCTTCAACTACTTCAGGCTTGCCTCTGAACTTGTGCTCGAGTTGCTCCTTTATGATTTCGATGAACTTCTCGAATGCCATAACGCCGGACACCTTGATGAGCGCTCCCATCATCGGAGTGTTCGGTATGTCCCTGCCTATGGTCTCCACAGATATCTTGCTCGCGTCTACCACGCAAACTCGGTAACCGTGATCGTCGGTGCACCCTAGCATCTGTCTCATCTCGTCCGGGCTAAGGTCGGTGTTGATAATAATTGCGCCGCCTTTCGGGATGCCGGCAGCAACATCGACTTTGCCGATGAGGCTCGGGTCGAGCACCATGACTACCCCCGGTTCTTCAACATGGCTGTGAACGTGAATGGGTTCTTCCGATAGCCTGTTAAACGCAAGCATCGGCGCCCCCATACGTTCTGGCCCATACTCCGGGAAGCCCTGAACGTACATGCCTGCAGCAGAGGCTGCTTCCGCCAGTAGTATCGCCGCAGTCTTGGCTCCTTGACCACCGCGCGAATGCCAGCGGATTTCTGTTAATGAGGCCATCTTCATCCTCCTCCGGCTGTGATGTTTCGGAAACTGTAGCAATGCCTCGTACCGTCCGTTCTAGAAGAGGTCTGGTATGAGACAGGATTTCTTGTATAACTAAACACAAAAAGCGAAAGCCACTTCCCGAGTTCCGGGCATGGCTCTCAGGCAACTTATCGCCTAATTCTAACAACCAATAGTGATAAGCGTCAAGTTCTGACCGACAGCTAAAATCAGGCAAACACGCGCTGCAGCAGCAGAAGAAGCACGATTCCGGGCCCACCCAAATAGCCAGCGCAAAGCATGGATGCAGGGTTTATGGGCAGATGAAGTCCGAACAATCTTCCAACTAGGTTCAGACACAGAAGCGCCAGGCCGCCTACAGCCGCTCTGCAGAGTATAAAGAGCGCATACTTAAGAGGAGAGAACAGCAAGCGTACCAGCACATACAGCAGGAGAAGACCAAATGCATAAGCGAGTACGATGTTAGTATCCACATAGCATGCCTCCCATGCAGATGTTTCAGGACAGTATATTATGTCGGGTGCTGGATCATGCAGCCGCCAGCTTACACAGTAGGTGCATTCTGGCCTCGGCGGATAATCCTTTCGAGTGATGGAAGGTGAATGTTCTGCTGGCGTGCCTGTCTTAATAGGTAGCAATACTTCTTCTGAGAGGCTTCCACCATATATATCGCATGGTCTACAAGCGCAGGTTCAGATACAGAATCAAAGTAGATCTGGGCAGAATGCCATTCACGCCTTGCTATCTCTATCTCATTGACGAGTGGTGTAGCATCATCCTTAGACAGCACATCTTTCGGGCGCAACCGCAGGGCTTTGGCTGCGCGATCGAGCGCTCGCGCCAGATTCATGTTGCCGAAACCTCCAGTCCCGGGGCTCTCTCTCATACTATGCTTGCTCTTGCGAGCTATACACAGATACTGCCCCGGAGACTGGTAAAATATGCATATCTACATCGGCCTGCGCCCTTCGAGCGCTTTCCCTAAGGTGACCTCATCTGCATACTCAAGGTCTCCACCGACAGGAAGACCGTGCGCGATACGCGTTACCACTATACCCAAGGGTTTTATAAGCCGAGAAAGATACATCGCAGTAGCTTCTCCCTCAACGGTGGAGTTGGTGGCTACTATCACTTCTTTCACTTCGCTTTCCCCAAGCCGCATAAGCAATTCCTTTATACGTAATTCGTCTGGCCCGATTCCTTCCATTGGAGAAATCGCTCCGCCGAGCACGTGGTAGAGTCCTCTGTACTCTCTGGTGCGTTCCATGGCTACAACGTCTCGAGGGTCTTCCACAACGCAGATGATGCTTCGGTCTCGACTGTTTGATCTGCAAGTTGTGCACGGGTCTTCATCGGTCAGATTGTAGCATGTTGAGCAAAGCCCGATCTTCTGCTTGGCTTCAACTATTGCACGAGCCAAGGCCTCTGCGTCCTCCGAAGACACCTTAAGTAAGTAGAAAGCGAGTCTCTGCGCAGTTTTCGGACCGACGCCCGGCAGTTTGGACAGCTGCTCTATAAGCTTTGCGATGGGTGCTGCGTACAGCATGGGCTATACCAAGCCGGGAATCTTAAGCTTGGCCATCTCAGCGCTCATCATTTCCTGCGCGCTCTTGATAGCCTCGTTCATGGCTGCAATCACCAGGTCTTGTAGCATCTCGACGTCATCCGGGTCTACTGCTTCTGGGTTTATCTCGACGGCCTGTACTTCGAGATTTCCGTTTATCACTACTTTGACCATACCGCCCCCTGCGGTAGCCTCAACAGTCCGCTGGCCGACTTCTTCTTGAACCTTCTGCATGTCCTTCTGTGCTTTTTCAATCTGCTTCATCATCTGGTTCATGTTGAAACCGCCACCACCAAATCGTTTCACTATGCCGTCCCCCTATCAAGATTCGTCATCATCTGGTTCAGGTACTATTTCGCCTCCAAATATCTCGAGTGCACTCCTGACGAGCGGATCTTGCTCTACTTTCCTTGAACTTCCCGCGCTCTTCGTCATTGTAAGCACCACCTGAAGCTGTCTGCCGGTTACAGCACGCACCACCTTTTCCACGATAGCCTTATTCTCAGTGAGTTCAAGAGTGTTTCTGTGAAACTGGTGCTTGAACTCAAGAGTGAGCTTGTCTGCCTCAACCGAAACCGGCTTTGCTTCTTGGAGTAGCGCGCCAACTTTCGCACTCTCTCGCTTCACACTCTCTAGGATCACCGGCCACTGCTGCATAGGCGTTCCGCCTTCTGATACAGCGGGTTCGTCAGTTTCCGGCTCGCGCTCAGGCGGCTGCGCTGGCGTGTCTTCGGCAACCTTCTTGACTCTCGCCTGCGCAGCCTTCTTGGGCTTAGCAACCTCAGCTGGACGCTGCTCAGGCACAGCGCCGGTTCGTACGCCCGCACTCTGCACTTGAGACACGAGTGACAGCAAGCACGTTTCAAGCACCAGCCGTGGCCAGGCGCTCTGGCGCATCTCTCGCTCTGCCTGGCTAACCGCCCTGAGCACTCCAACTATAGAGTCAACGCTATACAGCGAAGCCTGTCTCTTCATCTCTTGTATCTCATCTTCTGTCAGCACGTGCTGTGTACGACCGCCTGCTGCCACAAGCATAAGATCTCGGTAATATAAGGCGAGGTCTTTTGCGAATTGTCGCAGGTCACGGCCGTTTCGCAAGAGGCTGTCCACTATCTCGAACAGCACCGCCACGTCACCAGATCGAATACCGTCCACAGTCTTCACTATTGCCTCTTTTTCGGGAAGGCCCAATATCTTCAAAACTGTCTCTTCTGTTATGTTGCCCTCTCCAAGCGAGATTGCTTGATCAAGCACGCTCAGCGCATCCCGTAGAGCGCCGTCCGCAGCGCGCGCTATAAGGTTTAGCGCCGCCTCTTCGGCTGTGCTATCAGATCCCGCAACCACTTGCTCTAGCCTCTCGAGTATCTCGCGTGGCTCTAGCGGGTGGAAATCAAAGCGCTGGCACCTGGATAATATAGTAAGCGGGATCTTGTGTGCTTCTGTGGTCGCCATTATGAATATGGCGTGTGCGGGCGGTTCTTCAAGCGTCTTCAACAGTGCGTTGAACGCCTCCTGAGTGAGCATGTGCACTTCATCGATTATATACACCTTGTAAGCACATTCTGCGGGATAGTAGCGCACTTTCTCTCTAAGCTCGCGAATCTCATCTATTCCCCTATTTGACGCCCCGTCAATCTCGAGCACATCGAGGCAGCTGCCCGACATTATTGACTGACAGCACGAACACTCGTCGCAAGGTTCGGCTCCTATGCCTTGCTTGCAGTTGACAGAACGGGCTAGAATGCGTGCAACCGTCGTCTTGCCGACACCGCGAGGCCCGCAGAAAAGGTACGCATGGCCTATTCTGCCCTGGCGCAGCGCGTTTTCGAGTGTCACCGTCACGTGGCTCTGACCGACGACCTGCTTCATCGTCGTAGGTCGCCATTTGCGGTATAAGGCAGTGTACACAACATTACCCCCGATCGTCTCATGTATCGTCTCGAGTTCTCCGACCGCGCTCTGCTTTCCTCTTGCGAAAAAGCCGTGGGCAACTGCTTACCCCACGGCGAAAAGGTATGGCCGCGCACCCACTATCGACAACACACCTCCGGGCGACACCTGCGCAGTAAGCTCCGGCCAGGATAACCCGCGGCACACGGGAGAGGCTGCTTACCGTTGCTTCCTTCCGGACCTGGCGGGGTTCACAGTTTCCCGTTGCGCGGGGCCAAGCCATCTTCACCACTTACGAAGATCAGACCCCACAGGCGCTTGCCTCTAGATGGGAGTTCAACCCTGCTATAGCGGATTGCAGGTTACAGGGCACCGCTACCTCCCCATCTAGCGCGACCAATCTGAATCCAAAGCCGACCCAGTGGGCCGGCGACTAATCGTGGCGGAAGGAGTGGGATTCGAACCCACGAGACAGGTTCCCCCGTCTACACGCTCTCCAGGCGTGCCCCTTAAGCCATCTCGGGCATCCTTCCATGGCGGAGAGGGAGGGATTCGAACCCTCGAGACGTTCTAAGCGTCTACCCGCTTTCGAGGCGGGCACGTTCAACCACTCCGACACCTCTCCGAAACAAGTATCACTGCCTTGTATCCGGGCGCTTCGAATGAAAGAAGTGCTGCAACAACCGGCCACACTCTTGTTCAAGCACTCCCTGAATCACTTCAGGGCGATGATTCAGCGCATCACACGCCAGCACATCGAGCACAGAGCCTGCAGCGCCTGTGCGTGGGTCTGTTGCACCGAATACCACCTGGCGCACGCGCGCCAGCACAATCGCACCGGCGCACATTGCACACGGTTCGAGTGTGACGTAAAGCACGCAGTCGTCTAGTCGCCATCTGCCGAGTCGAGCTGCTGCCTGTCTTATGGCAAGCATTTCGGCGTGCGCCGTCGGGTCATTGGTACTCTCGCGAGCGTTATGCGCACTCGCAATCACTTGACCCTCTTTCACAATAACGGCGCCGACGGGCACTTCGCCCTTAGCCAGCGCTGTTCGTGCTTCCTCCAGGGCTTTTGTCATGTAGCCCCTGTGCTTTTCGGCAAGTGCTATCATAATATGGCTGGTGCGCCCGGGAGGACTCGAACCTCCGGCTGACGGGGATTAGGAATCCCCCGCTCTATCCACCTGAGCTACGGGCGCATTACAAACGATCAGTATGTGAACCAAGTGGCGCGCCCGGCAGGATTCGAACCTGCGACCTCCGGATTCGTAGTCCGTTACTCTATCCACCTGAGCTACGGGCGCTCGCGATTGTTGCAGACGTTATGATATCACAGAAGAACACCTGATTCAAGTTACACTAAGAAGCCGAACATGCCGCGCCGCTTACGGTAGCCCGAGCAATAGCAGGCAGTTCGAAAGCAATGATCACGAAGCAAAACAACATCGACCGAGGCGGTTTTGCCTACTAGTTGGCCCAATCCCAATCCGAAAAGAGCACCCACGTGTTTCTTCCATCAGTATAGGTTATCTCTCCGAGAGTCCCATGCGAAATTCTGTCATGTGCCTTGTCGGTCGGAGCAAAGCATCTGCTAAGGGGTACATAGTCGCCATAGGTACATTCTGCTGTGTGAGGATCTATCGAGTATGCCTTCTTCGGATCTCCATGCTCAGAGTAGAAGAAGAGTTGTACGGCAGTACCGTCGGCGCTTACACGGACTGCAGCTCCTTCGCTTCCCTGTATAATAGTGGTTCCCACAGCCTTCTTCAAGTCGACCGCAAATGTGATTCTTTGCTTCTTCAGGTCGTAGCCAAATAGACCAAAATAACCATGGAAAACCAAGAGCTCATCGTCAACATAGTCGATAACTACTCCGACTCCCACACTCATATCCTGACTTAGACTCGGCGGCTCAAGGACGGCCTGCTCAGGCTCGCCGGATGGCAGCGTAAGGATATACACGTCGTTTTCGTTCTTCAGATGCCGCTCTCCAAGAGATACGCGCACGTACTCTCCTTCAGGAACAACACGGCTGTCTCCGACGGGAGACAAGATGCCCTCATACCGCACATCGACTTCTCCAGTGACTATCCAAACACCGCACATACTGTCGACTCGGAGCGCGAGATTCTCCCACTCCCTAATCCTAAACGCGCGATCGGCTTGTTCTGTTTTCAGGTCGTCGAGTAGCTGCGCCGTCATAATCTCAGCAACCTTGAACACAGAGGTGTGACCCATCTTTCCTTCGCATGTGTACGTGGTGGCAACTTGGCCGATAGTTCGGACCCTAACGCTCTGGCGATACAGCTCCATGGCCGCTGCGGTGAATTCATTGCCGTAGCGTTCAAGCATATCAGGCGTGCCGTAGTCCACCGTAATCGTGTCTGTATTCGTTACACAGATTCTTTGCCACCTATCGGCCTGCATATCATGCAGCATTACCAGATAAGGCTGACCGGCGCTACTCCATTCTGTTAGCCACATACTACCGTCAATTTCATCCATTCTCATACCTCCCGCGACGACTACGCTGGTTGCGTCGTCTACGAGCAGTCGGTATTCCAGCTGCCACATCTGGATGTCGATGGTCTCTGTAGCCGTACCGGTGTTTACGCGTGTAAGACCACTGATTCTCGCATCGGTGATAGCGTATCTCCCCATGTCGGGTAGAAGATTCGCACCTGCGTAGTTGTAATAGTCTACTTGCTGCATGACATACTCCATAGCGTATTCGATGGCAGCTTCAGGAATATTGGCTTCGGTGTCGATCCTGACCGTAATACGCGCGCCCTCCGGCCCACCACTACGTTGATGGGAGATGAACAGGTAGTCATCCCCTTGTTTATTCAGTGTGAGCGTCGCGGTCTCTCCAAACAGCCGGAGCATATCTCCCTGCCTTTCGCCTCGCGTGCAGGCAAAAGTGTTGGCCGCAAAATCGCTGGTAAAACTATAGTACGCGTCATATTCATCCAGATACGCCAGGTTCTCAGCGCCTACTCCGTTCAGGTCATCCAGTGTTATGCCCATGTACTTCTGCAAAGCCGCATTCACAGTTGCAGCGGGAAACTTGTGGATCGGAACCGGCATGCTCTCTAGCGCAGTGTCGGCGCCAAATGGCCAATTCTGAGCCCTCTTGAGCGCCTCGAACTCAGCTTCATCTATAGCGTGTTCGCCCGACGGGAAATACCGTAGCAACTCACAAAGATCAATGTTCTCCGGCTTATCATAATAGGACGTCAAAAAATGGCTGAGTGGATTGACTTTGGCGTTACCCTGGTCGTCAAATAGCAGCGGCTCAAGAATCTTGTTCAACCGTTCTACTTCTTCCGCTGTAAGCGGGATTGCATTGGATTCTTCAGTCCTCACATTGGTAAACGTGCAGCCTACCGCTATGGTCGCCATGAGCAGCGCAGCAACTAGCACTTCCAGTTTCTTGGCTGTCAAGTGACACACTCCTAACTGCCATAGTGCACGGTACTGGTCATGCGGTCTTGCGGATGGCATGGTACCTGACACCGCCGATTAGGGGGGCTATGCAATATAACCGTGATCGGGGGCAAAACAAGGGAAGGTTATTCAAGAAACAACTCCAATAATGTCAAAACCCTTGATTTCCAAGGGTTTTAAGACAAATCGTGGCGGAGAGGGAGGGATTCGAACCCTCGCTAGAGCTTTCGGCCCTACTACAGGTTTAGCAAACCCGCCCCTTCAGCCTGCTTGGGTACCTCTCCGTTGGCTGCCCGATTATAATAACACAGCTGCACCCACCCCGCAATAAGCGCGTGGAGCAACGTCAATTCACAAAATGGCGGAGGGGACAGGACTCGAACCTGCATACCCCGAAGGGCGGCGGTTTTCAAGACCGCTGCGATACCATTACGCGACCCCTCCGTGCAAAAATGAGTATATCATCGACAGATACTCACTGCAACAAGTGCGAGCATGCCGTCACGCCAGAGCAATCCGATGATTTCGGCCACTGTTGCGCAATACTGACTTATGGACATGCGGACGTCGCGAATGCCCGACAAAAAGGGGATCTCCGAGAGATCCCCGCTGCAGAAAGCCAGACGCTGAAGAACTGGCGTACCTCAACGTCATTTCAGTTAGGATGAACCTTGGTAATATGCTGCGTCTTTGTAGTAACTGTTCTGCGTTATTGCTGCGTCTAGGCTGTGATTTTGCTGTATCGATATTACGGTCTTTCTACGGTCATTGCTGCTGTTACATCTTGTTGTACTGTGTCGATGCTGTGTCGTCTGTTGCGTTAGCGTCTAGCGTTTCCGGAACTCATGATATCATCGAGATTAATATCTGTCAACCACCTTGCTATAATACACTATGTATGAGTTGTAATGCAAAACATGCCACAAACCGCCGCATTAAGCCATTTTAAGGCAGCTGCTGAGCGCCAATCATATCGGCGTTGTCCATATATGGTCTTATTACCTCTGGTATTGTCACAGTGCCATTTGGGTTCTGGAAGTTCTCCAGTATCGCCGCCACGGTGCGGCCAATCGCAAGTCCAGAGCCGTTTAGTGTGTGCACGTACTCCGGCTTTTGGCCCTGTGCCCTTCGGAAACGGATATTAGCGCGTCTTGCCTGAAAGTCTTCAAAGTTGCTGCACGAAGAAATCTCCTTGTACGCGTTGTAACTCGGCAGCCAAACTTCGACATCATACGTCTTTGCGGAAGCAAAACTCAGGTCGCCTGTCGATAGGCACACGACACGATATGGTAGCCCAAGCGCACGCAAGATCTCTTCGGCATCTTCAGCGAGGCTCTCCAGCTCATCGTACGAGCACTCGGGAGCCGTAAACTTAACCATCTCCACCTTATTGAACTGGTGGTTTCGGATAAGGCCTCGTGTGTCCTTGCCCGCTGCGCCGGCCTCGGCTCGGAAACATGCGCTATATGCTACGTACTTCAGCGGAAGGCAGCCAAAATCTAGGATTTCGTCGCGGTGGATGTTGGTCACAGGCACCTCGGCGGTAGGAATCAGGAACAGATCTTTTCCGACCACTCTAAACATGTCCTCTTCGAATTTGGGCAATTGGCCGGTGCCAGCCATCGCTGCGCTTGAGACCAAAAACGGTGGGAACAACTCTACATACCCATGCTTTCTGCGATGTGTGTCCAACATGTAGTTTATGAGCGCTCGTTCGAGCTCGGCACCCTGGCCCTTAGCAAACACAAACCGCGCACCCGACACTCTGCCTGCTCTTTCGAAGTCTAATATCCCTAGTTCTGGGCCTATGTCCCAGTGACACTTCGGTGTAAACTCAAACTGCCTTGGTTGGCCCCATCGGCGTACTTCAACATTAGAGGTCTCGTCTTCCCCAAACGGCACACTATCGTGCGGCAGATTGGGCGTGACCCAGAGTCTCTGGTCAATTTGCGCTTCTATGGAGCCGAGCCGTTCATCGTGCTCCCGTATGGCTCTAGACACTTCTCTCATGGCAAGAATCTTATCTGATGCATCCAGTCCCGCCTTCTTTAGCTCGGCTATCTGTTGGGACACCGTATTTCGCTCATTCTTGATCTTGTCGGCTTCGACTATGATTTGCCTTCTTTGCTCATCAAGTCGAAGCAGCTCGTCGATGTCCACACCTGCCCCCTTCTTGCGAAGCCCGTCTCGAACTCGCTCAGGGTCATTCCTGATCAGTTTGAGGTCAAGCATCAGAATTACCTCCCATGATTTGCATGCTTACACCGATTTGGCCACGGCTACCAGCGCATCCTCATAAGGCGGGTATATGAGCCCCCGATCGGTGATTATCGCGGTGATATTCTTGTGCGGCGTTACATCGAACGCCGGATTGAGCACTTCAACTCGCTCCGGTGCCAGTTTTACGCCCAGAATCTCGGTAACTTCTCTCTTGTCGCGTTGCTCAATCGGTATGCTGTCTCCAGACGGCAAAGACACGTCGATGGTCGACCCCGGAGCCGCGACGTAAAAGGGTATACCGTGGTAACCCGCCATTACAGAAAGTGCGTACGTACCGATCTTGTTGGCAGTGTCGCCGTTTCGTGCTATACGATCTGCGCCTACGATCACACAGTTGACCTTGTGCGTGTTCATCACATGTCCGGCCATGTTATCGGTTATGAGTGTCACAGGAATGCCGTCTTCGAGCAGTTCCCACGTAGTCAGTCTTGCACCTTGGAGCAAAGGGCGTGTCTCGCATGCTATGACTCTCACCCGCTTGCCAGCCTCGTGCGCCGTACGAATTACCCCCAGCGCGGTTCCGTAGCCTGCGGTTGCCAGCGCACCCGCATTACAGTGAGTCATCACGACTCCGTGATGCGGCACCAGTGGAAGTCCTGCCTTTCCTATAGCCTTGCACATCTGAAGGTCTTCTTCGGCTATCTCCAAGGCAGTCTCATACAAAGTTTGGACGAAGTCTTCTCCACTCATGGCGGCCGCTCGCAGCATTTTTTCGACTGCCCAGCCAAGATTAACCGCTGTCGGTCTAGCAGATTTGAGCGCCTGTGCAGCAGTCTCAATCTCGTTTCTACCTGCACGCGCAGCGAGCACCATTCCGTACGCCGCGGCCACACCTATGGCAGGCGCACCTCTGACCACCATCGTCTTGATAGCGTCGCGCACCTGTTGCCAAGTCGTGCAGCGCAAGAAAGTGCTCTCTTGCGGCAGTTTTGTCTGATCCAGTAGGATCAGTTCTTCATTTTCAAACTTCACCGCGGGCTGCATGACTAGACCATCCTCGATCGTCTCAGAGTCTCTTCGCAGTCGCATACGATCTCTTCCGGCATATCCTGTATGATCGCATGGATCAACGCCTTTAGTTTGCCCACGTTCGCATTGAACACTTTGAGCACTTCTTCGTGGGTCACCGCTTTTATCTCAGGTCGCCCCTCAAGCCCAGCGTCATAGTCCGTTACCAAAGCAACATTCACATAGCACATACCCAGTTCTTTGGCAAGTGCAGCTTCAGGATACTGGGTCATGGTGACCACATGCCACCCCATTTTGGTGAACCAGCGGCTCTCGGCTCGCGTAGAAAAGCGTGGCCCTTGAATGACGACTATCGTGCCTGACGTGTGGTGTGCTATTCCGAGCTGCTCTGCCTTCGTGATTGCGAGCTTACGAAGTTCAGGGCAATACGGGTCAGCCATGGGCACATGTGTGGTTATTGGCCCGTCGTAGAAAGTGTCTTTCCTTCCGCTTGTGCGGTCGACAAACTGATCGCAGAACACGAATTCACCCGGCTTGATATCCGGCTGAAGACTGCCGCAGCTGCAGGGACCTATTACCTTTCTTACTCCTAGGCTTTGCAATGCCCATACGTTGGCCCTGTAGTTTATCGTGTGTGCAGGATATTGATGTTCCTTGCCATGCCTAGGTAAGAACGCTACTCGCTTACCGGCAAGCGTGCCCACTGCTATCTTGTCGCTCGGCGCGCCGTAAGGAGTGTCCACTCTTATCTCGCGCATATCCTCAAGAAACTTGTAGAAACCGGAACCACCGAACACCCCGATCTCGGCCTTTTTCACGTTACGACCCCTCCCAATAAAATACTAAACCCCGTCCTTTTCAAGGGACGGGGCATGCCCGCGTTGCCACCCAAGTTGGCGATTCTCTCGCCCACCTCGTACGCCCTCTAACGGGGGCATGCGTCCGCCTTCGCGCAGCGCTCGCCGGAAGCTCAGGGGTGGATTTCCCCTATCGCCCGCTTGGTTTGCACCTTCCACCAAGTCTCTTCGGTTCAGGCGAATCGGATACTCTTCCCTTCATTGCCAGTCTGATTTGTGGCTTATTATATCCCAATGAACTGGTAAAATGCAACTGACTCTACCATGCGGTATCTTAT
>CAYQIY010000035.1:0-22123 GCA_964417635.1 uncultured Pseudomonadota bacterium
TCGGTGACATTATTGCTGTTCACTTAAGGTGACATAGTCGCTGTTCATTGACACCAGTACTTTTACCAGTGCTACCCTTCAGCGATCTGACACAAGATGGTTACAAGCTCCGGGTCAAACTGCGTACCGGAGAGTTTCTTGATCTCTGCTAAGGTGTCGGTCGGCGAGAGTGCTTTTCGGTATGGTCTGCCGTTAAGAATAGCATCGTACGCGTCTACTACCGCGGTGATACGCGCAAGAAGCGGTATCTCGCGACCTGCAATCCCTCTGGGATAGCCCGAACCATCCCAGTGTTCATGGTGGCACAAGATGTCCTCTGCCACATGAGCAAAGTCCTCAGTTGCGCGCGCGATCCTGTACCCAGTTTCGGGATGCTCCTTTACGACTTCCCATTCTTGTTGCGTGAGTGCTGTTTGCTTTGTCAGGATATTCTCGGGGATGTTTATCTTCCCGATATCATGCAGTGTAATAAGTAACACAAGTCGCCTCAGCTCTGATTCGGATAGATCAAGCTTCTCGCCTATGCGTACAGCCATCTCCTGCATGCGCTGCGCATGCTCTTTCGTCTCATGACTCTCTTGCTCAAGCGCTTTGAGCATAGCATACAACACAGAACTGTTTCGGTTCCGGCTCTCGGTGAGTTTGTGCTTGTACATGCTGTCTTCGGCCTCGCGTAACAGTGCGGAAGTGCCGTCTTTGGTGCTACCTTGCGTGGCCGAGCCAAGCGCCATAGATACAGGCATATGCCGTACCTTTAGGTGCTTGCAGTTTAAGCGTATTCGTTCCAATATGCCCTCTGTCTCGTGCTGCGTAGTGCTCGGAAGCAGTATGACAAACTCATCGCCGCCCCAGCGTGCAACGATGTCCTCACTACGACACGAACTTCGCAGCACTTCTGCCGCGCTCTTTAGCAGTTGGTCGCCGGTGCTGTGGCCGTAAGTGTCGTTGACCAGTTTGAGGCCGTTAACATCGGCCATAATTACGCTGAACGGCACCTGTCTTGGTGTATACAGCCTTCTCATCTCTTCTTCAAGAAAAGTCCTGTTGTAAAGACCTGTTAGGCCGTCGTGATAGCTAAGTCTGCGGATCTCACTATATGCAAGGTGCCTGGAGACTGCACCCGCAATTATCTCGGCTACAACCTTGAGCAGCAGTATCTGCTTCTCTTTCCACATGCGTGCCTGCTTAACCGAGTCAAATCCGAGAAAGCCGAGAAGCGTTCCGTGCTGCATCATGGGTATGCAAAGCAAAGAGCGTATTTGCTGCCGGCCGAATTCGTGCCTTTCGGCCTCGGCTTGCTCAGGCAGCAAATGCACGTCTGGGATGTGTACATGATCTAAGATGTGAATATGGTGTATGAACCAAGGCAAATTGGCCGTGGGGAAAGACCTGAAATGCTGTATCTGGGGCTCTATTCCTTCGGCACACCACTCATTTGTACACGTCATCGTGTGCCCGTCTGAACTGAATTGAAACACATAGCTGCGGTCAACATCAAAGAACTCCGCTGTGAGCTTCAGCGCACGGTCGATTCCTTTGTCCAGCTGTTCTGAACGCAGACTAACGAAGTGTGACGAGATGTCCGACACAAGCCTTTCGAAGCGCAGCTGGTTCTGCAGCGCTTCTTCAGTCTGCTTCTGTTCGGTGATATCCAGTCCGAGGCCCAGCACGCCGAGCACGCTGCCGTCGTCTGCGTAGATCTTGGTCTTAATGGTCTGCAGTATGTGCTGCTGGCCATCTTGGAAAGTTACCTTTTCTTCGTATCGCTGTGGTGCTTCTTTTGACAGAGCATCTCGGTCGGTAACTTGGCATACGGCGATTTCTTCCTGGGTTATGCTCTGATGGTCTGTGCCGAACCCCGTGTCTTCCCGGAAGCGTCTGTTCATTAGGACTGGCTTGCGCTGCAGATCTGTAAGCCATATCCCTATGGGCGCGTGATCGAGGATTGACTCAAGAAGGTTCTTCTGATGCACGAGTTCGCTCTGAGAACGCTGAAGCTCTTCTTCAGTCTGCCTTCTTGCGGTAATGTCTCGCGCAAGTGCAAGTATACACTGCTTATCTCCCAGGAGCACCTTGCCCGTTCTGACTTCCACCGGGATTATGCTTCCGTCTTTTTTGCGGTGCACCGTCTCGATTGTCACTGGATAACCGACTTGCCAGCTTTTCCATCTCGCAATAATCTGCTCTCTATGAAGAGGTTCTGGGTGAAGATCAAACACGTTCATTTGCAGAAGCTCTTCTTCCGTGTAACCTGACTGAGCTCGTGCGGTTGGATTGACGTCCAGAATCCGGCCATCGAGGTCGTGCAGGCACATCATATCCAGTGATTGTCTTATGAGCGAGCGATACTTCTCTTCGCTCGCCATAAGCTGGCGTTCGGCGATTCTGTGCTGAGTCACGTCAAAAGCGACCACCACGCGTACCATTCGACTGTCCACCCAGCGAATGGCGCTTGCGCGACACTCATACCATCTGTTGTCAATGTGCTGCGTTACCCATCTGTAAACTCCTGCAGGGCTTCCCGACCGGTCGACAAGCTGTTGGTTGGTGCAGCAGTCGCACGCACTTTGCCGGTTGCTCTTGATCATCTGCCAGCATTTCTTGCCCCCTGAGTCCCCCCAGATTGCTCGTCCATACTTATTGAGGAACAACACATCGTGGCTACTGATATCTGACACGTACACGATTGCGTCTATACTGTCCAACACCGATAGCAGCCGCTGGTGAGCATTTCTGAGCTCTTGCTGAGCCTTCTTCTGCTCAGAGATCTCGCGTGCTAAAAGCAGCACCCGAAGGGTCAGATCGGGCTTTTTGTGCAGGATGTATGCTGACTCGAGCCAGATGTATCCACGCTCCGGGTGCAGGTACCTGTGTTCGACAACTTGCTTTTGGTTTGAACTAAGTGCGCTCATGAATGCTTGCTTAACTTCAGGCAGATCGTCGGGGTGAATGTAGCTGAAAATGCTGCTGCCGACTAGCTTGCCTCGTCCGAGCATCTTAGTATAGCACTCAAATACGTGCAAGTAGCGCGCATCGCAATCGGCTTCGACCACTGCGTCACACAGGTTTTGACCGAGAACCCATAGTCGTTCTTCGATGCCTTGAAGACGTTGCTCCACGTCTTTTCGCACCAGCAAAGTCTCCATCTGCCGGGCCAGGAAACTAAGTGTATGCAGCTCACGCAATCGAGATCCGTGCCGTAGGACGAGCACGATCTCTGCCGTGGGTTCTTCAACTGTGTATGTCAACCCGGTGATATACACTTGACCGTGGCAGTCAAGATTGGGCAGGTGAGCGAGGTGTTCCGGGACAGGTTGGAACCTGCTATGTCTTGCGTATTCGAGCCATTGTGGTGTGACATTGCTTACAACGCCTAGCAAGTCGGAGTACGCTTCTGGTGCCACAGCAACGACCTCAACAGATGCTTTCTCATGGCTGTACGCTCGAACAAGCACACAATCTGCTTCTGTTGCTTGGCTTAAGGCATTTGTCAATAGGCTGAGTTCGTCAGACGGTGTGTGTGTCTCTTGGTTACCAGGCAAAGTGGATGCAATGCACTGTTCTAACGCGCTCATTTCGCAGAAAACGAGCTGTACGAGCCCCGGTTCTGGATGGTAGTATGCACGCCTATACCACCTTCGCGTGTTGTGCGAAAAATACACATCCGGGGCCGAACAACTTATTCTGGGGATACACTCTGGCGTGCTATCCACGAGGTCTTGTGTACTGCAACCTGTCATGTGGGTGAAAGCGCGGTTCGCCCACTCAAATGCATAGCGCTCGTGTGGGGCAGAGTCGAGAAGCCTCCAGAACGCGGTTGGCTGGGGTAGACAGTCTAGCAGACTCGCGTGCGTCATAGTCGTCTCTCCCGGTTGTCCTGTGATTGCTGGAACTAGCCGTGATGACACTGCCCACAAAGAGTGGGGCACTCCGGTACAGTACGGCCATGCCTAATTACGACAAAGTTCGCCATGTTTTGCGCTAAGCCCTGTTTCCCAAGAACTGCGACATGGAACCATGAGGATAATAGACGCGAGCCGTCTGAGATACTTGCTGCCCCTAGGTAAGACGAAATGACCTAACGCCTGTGTACGCAGACAAAGGTGACCACAGAGTCTGCCTATTAGACAGATGCCGCGGAAAGTGCAGCCATCTCAGACGTCATCCAGAATTCAGGTTTCCAAGGTGATTAGTAGACGCTGACACTATTCAAGGACACTGAGGAGAACCCGGCAGCACGCTTGAGCAATTCGCTGTTCTCGGGCAACATGCTGTGACAAGCGCGTGAGTTGGCAATACTAAGGGGGTATCCTGTCCGGGGAGGCAATTCACTCTGAAGAGGCTACGCAAACTGAAGCAAGTGAAGGTACCGGAGGCTCCAAACACCGGATTCTCAGAACGCAAGATCAGCGCATCGCTTGAGGCCGAAATCGAAGCGCTGACGCGCGAGCTCGGTCAGCCTCCGGATCTCGAGATAAGGCAGTTCTTCATAGGCGGCAGAGCAGGTTGGACGACTGCAGCCGTCTATATGGAAGGACTTGCGGATGAGACAAAGGTAATCAACAACATCATAAGCCCTCTAATGCTTTGGGCTCGTCCGGCATTCATAGAAGAAGTGTCCAAACGAGAACTGTTTGGGCAGATACCGGGGATACTCAGCCCGGCCCAGAAGTTCGTGAGGATAACTTCCTTTTGCAGCCTCGTTCAGTCTGTGCTTGATGGTGATACAGTTCTTCTTATTGACGGTTTTGATGAAGCATTGGGGATTGAGAGCAAAGGATACCCTGCGCGCGAGGTGGAGACTCCTGAAGCAGAAGTGGCCGTAAGAGGACCCAGAGAAGCTTTCAACGAAACGCTGCGCTCGAATATAGCGCTCGTAAGAAAGAGGCTAAAACACCCTAGTCTCAGGCTGGAACAGTTCTTGATAGGAAGGAAATCAAGAACAAAGGTCGCGATGATGTACCTAGAACACATTGCGCCCGACAGCATAGTCCGCGAAGTGAGGAGGCGGGTAAGCGAAGTCGACATCGATGTGCTGCTCGACGCAGGAATCCTTGAAGCCCTGATAACAGATCATCCTTATTCCCTGTTCCCCATGATCAGAACGACTGAACGCCCTGACGCGGTGGTCGCCAGCCTTAACTCTGGCAGGATAGCTGTAGCCGTAGACAACAGCCCTTTCATGCTCACAATGCCGACTGAATTCTTCGACGCATTCGGAGTGGCAGAGGACTACTATTCGAAGTTCTACATAGGCTCCGCGCTCAGGCTCATGCGGTTTTCAGCTTTTGTGATTTCGGTGTTCTTCACCCCCTTCTATGTGGCGCTCGTGACATTTCACCAGGAACTGTTGCCTCTTTCGCTGCTGCTGAACGTAACGGCTACACAGCGCGGAGTGCCTTTCCCCGTTGCACTAACGGCCGTAGCCGTAGAGATAGTGCTCGAAATACTGAGGGAAGCAGGTCTGAGGCTTCCACGCGCTGTTGGACAGGCAGTCAGCATTGTTGGCGCAATTGTGCTGGGGCAAGCAGCAGTACAGGCGGGTTTTGCACCGCCAGGAGTGGTCATCGTAACGGCTACCGCCACTATTGCCTCTTTCGCCGTGCCCGGCTTCGAACCGACAGTAGGTGTACGGCTCTTGAGGTTTCCACTGCTGATTCTCGCCTCGGTATTTGGGTTGTTTGGTGTGGCACTAGGAGCAGTCGCGCTTGTCGTCCACTTATCGTCTCTCAAATCGCTGGGGGTGCCGTTCTTTTCGTTCTACTCGCCGGGGCGAGTGTCCGAACTCGGGGACAAAGTGGTCATTGTGCCCGCGAGAGAGTCGAGGCCGGTAAGGCCGGGTGCCGAGACCGACCGAGTCCGCCGTTCAAGACCACCGAAGCCAGAAGACCCCGACTCCAAGGAGGCAGAGGCCAACTGGTAAACCCAAGGCAAATCATGTTTCTCATAGTAGTGTCGCGCATATCTCCCATGACTCTGTTTCTTCCTGCGGTTACTTCTGCAGACGCGGGCCACGACGCTTGGATCGCTGTGCTCCTGGCGACGGCTGCAGGCGCGGTTATCAGCCAGATTCCGGCCGTGCTCGCCGCACGCTTTCCCAAGATGAGCCTAGGAGCCTACGCCAAGCAGATCTGTGGAAGACTGCTTGGCCTGCTTGTTGCTGTTATCGGCGCAGCGTTCTTCTTCTGAGTAGCGGTATTCAGAGTAGAAGAGATGTCGCTCGTTATTCTGTCAAGCATGTTTACGCTCACCCCTGCTTGGGTGCTGGCCCTGTCCATAGTGATTGTTGTGATCTACTGCGCGTCTCTGGGGGCTGATGCACTTGGTCGGGCGTCGGAGTTGTTCTTCACTATCGTGGTGTTGTCTTTCGTCATTGGGCTCATCTTGCTCATGACCGGGGGCGAAGTAGATTACATGTACCTTACTCCGGTACTGGCAAGAGGTTTTGGTCCGGTAATAGGCGCAGCGTGGGTGCCGTTGCTTTGGTACGCTACTTCCAGTTCGCTTGTGCTAGGGTTCGGCAAGTATTGCAGCCGTCCAGGGCTGCTGCCTGCTGCTGTGTTCAAGGCGGTGCTCATATCAGGTGTGTTTCAGCTGGCTCTTGTGGCTAATGCAGTTGCTACTTTCGGTCCGGTTCAGGCGGTGAACCAGATGTCCCCGATTGTCTCCATGGCGCGTACGCTGTGCATACCGGGATTCATAGAAAGGCTGGATGTGCTGTTGCTCAGCGTGTGGGCGGTCGGAATCGTATTTGACATCACCGTCACATTCTTCGTTGGGACGGCGATTCTGGCAGAAGCATTTGGAACAACTCCGCGGGTCACTGCGCTTGTAGTAGGTGTTCCCCTTTCAGTGGGAATAGTGATGCGTCAGACTACCATATTCGAAATAGGTGCGCTTCTAAGTCCGTCATACGCGATGGCCTTAACTCTCGCGTTTCACATCGGGCTTGTTGGGACACTGTTGGCCACCAGCTTGCTTACGAAGAAGGGAGGACCAAGTCATGGCGGTCGGAGTCGGGTTTAGACGCGTGTTGCTAGTCATGTTCGTGCTGGCCAGCGTCGGCGCTACGGGATGCTGGGATAGAATCGAGACTTCGGAGATGTCTATAGTAGGAGCAATGGCTATAGATGAGGGGACAGAAGGTAGGATCGTCGTCTCGCTCGAGATCATCGATGCGGAGTCACTAGCGGTTGGAGCAGGTGCTGGCTCCCAGCAAGGCGCGTTGGTCGGCTGGATGCTGAGGGAAGAAGCGGATAGCGTCATGCACGCCATCCGGAGCGCGCAGCGCCGTATCCCAAGGAGAATATTCGCCGGACAGGCAAACACCGTGGTGTTCGGACAGAATCTAGCTCGCCAAGGCATCAAGCAGTACCTCGATGTTTTCGAGCGCCAGAACCAGTTTAGGAGGAGCATAGTTGTGTCGGTGTGTGATACAGGGGCGGGCTTGTTGCAGCGGCCGTTCATAGAACAGCTTCCGTCGCGCACTCTAAGCGGACTGGCCACTCATGCTACAGCATCGGGCAAGACAACCCTGGTAACCCTAAACGAGTTCCTCAGGAAACTGGCCGAACCGGGCATCGAGCCGATATCAATGCACACGGCTGGCAGAAGCACAGAAGACGAATACATAAAGCGCCAAGGCGAGCCTGTTGAGCAGACCAAACCAGGAGTAATTAGAGACCAGCCGCTGCAGGCTGACCGGGAAATCGAGGGTCTACTGGACCCATCATCTCCTGTGCTCGACCCGATCAGCGAAAGCGGTACTGCAGAAACTGTCCCGGGAGTCACGATAGTGCTCGGCATAGCGGTCTTCCGAGGCGACCGTGTGGTGGGTGTGCTCGACGGCAAGGATGCGCGCGGGTTTCTCTGGGCGGCAGGCAGAGTTAACGGGGGTACTTTCGCCTTGCAGAATCCTATGGGTAATGGAACGGTCACGTATGAGGTAATAAGGTCAAGAGCCTCAGTATCATGCGAGATTCTACAAGACAGTATCCGCATCAGCATCGAGATCTCCCCCGTGCTCGAGATCGCAGAACTCCATAACGGTGAATCGTTGTCTATCGAAGGAGCCGTCAAGATGCTGGAGCAGGCGGCTGACGAGTACATTCTTGCAGAGGTACAGAACACTCTTCGTATTGTGCAGCATGAGTTCAGAACAGACATCTATGGATTTGGTCAGGCGGTCTACAGGAAAAGACCGGAGTTGTGGAGACAAATTGAACATGAGTGGAATGAACAGGCATTCCCAAACCTGGAAGTAGATGTGCGCGTATCTAGTTTGCTGAAGACGGCTGCAGCATTGCTGCCGAGAATAGGCAGGTAATCTTGCTTTGAACCATCTGGCGTGGTAGAATTGACAGCGATTGAGGAGGTGAGGAACAAAGTGGCACACATTAAATCTGCGATCAAGAAAGCAGAGAAGGCTGCTGAGAGCAAGGAACGAAACCGAGCGGTAAAGTCCAAGCTCAGAAGCCAGATGAAGAAGACATTGCAGAGCCTCACCCCGGAAAGCATCGGCAAGGCGGCGAGCGTGATAGATAAGGCTGCTGCCAAGGGCGTCATTCATAAGAACGCTGCAAATCGATATAAGTCGAGAATCGGCAAGAAGGCGAACTCATCGCAGGAATAAGAGTCTGTGTGAATGGCGGCTGTCCTCGGACAGCCGTTTATTGCTTTCTGGAGAAGAAACGCACCAATTCGAGTACCATAGAGCTTAAGGCGAGCGAAGCGTCATGGCCGGATTTCTGTGCCTCGTCGGCCCACAGTATGCATTCGTACATGTCCGCGATTTGGCTGGGTTTCAACCTGCTTGCCGCTTGCAGCGCTTTTTGGGCCGCAAACGGATGCAAGCCCAACACTTGTGCAATGTCTTTGTTTGTTGCGCCGGAACTCTTGAGGTGGCATGCCCTAGCAACATTGCGCATGTTGCCTGTAAGAAAATAGATTATGCGGTTGGGTTGTTCGCCCGAGCGAAGCAGCTGGGTAAGCATGTCCATGGCCTGAGCGCCTTGACCTTGTGTGATCGCATCGCTGAGGTCAAACACACGTATCTCAGCTGCATCTGAAGCAACAGATGTAACATCTGCAAGCGAGATCGTCTGTCTTGAGCCCGTGTACGCGATGAGCTTATCTAACTCGTTGTGTAACAGCGTTAGGTCCGAACTGGCCATCCCTTCAAGCGCCCATGCGGCTGACGATTCAATCTGTTTTTGGTGGTTTTGTGCGTACTTCCTTGCGCGCGAAACCATATCGTTGCGCTTCAGTTTCTGACAGGTTATATACGCGCCGTGTGCCTCAAAAGCGGTGCGCAGTACGTCTTTTGGTTTGGCCGGTTTTGTCAACACGACAGCCAGCACTGTGCCGGGACTCGGATGTTGGCTGTAGGCTATGAGTGCTTGCTCCCAATCTCGCGATGCGGCCTTCTCTGTGCGTCTTAAGTTCCTCACCACGCAAAACTTACGGTCGCCGAAGAACGCGCCCGACGCAATATCTGTCATAGCCCGTTCTGCCGAGTCGTGATCTACGTCGTACGTGAAGAACTGCAGCGATTCATGCTCCGGCGCTTCGACAATCCTGCGCTTCATCGCGCCCAAGACATCTTTCGAAAGCCAGTCTTCTTCTGCGTACACCAGGTAGAGAGGCTTCAGATCATCGGAGCTTATGTGCGATATCGCTGCATCGTAGTTCATTGACCAAGCCTCCCGCTTACCTTGACTCGCCAGCCGTCGGTGATGATGCTCACCGCTCCGTGAACATCAGTGCGCATCACGCGAGCTCCGGCGAGTTCAAGCCTTGTGAGCACGTCAGCGTGCGGATGGCCGTACCGGTTTGCGCCAGATTGGATAACCGCTGTGACAGGCTGGCACGCGCTTAGAAACGCGTCGCTGCTCGAACCCTTTGAGCCATGATGCCCAACTTTCAGCAAGTAGCAGCGGATGCGTTCAGGCTGGCTGCGCTCGAGAATAGCTCTTTCTGCAACCGCGCCGCTGTCTCCTGTCAGCAGCGCCCTGAACCGGTCGTAAGTGAGCAAAATGACTACTGAGGCTTCGTTTTCCGAAAGCACGGCGTCACCGCGTTCAGGCCACAGTATCTCAAAGTATAACCGGTTTGACTGTGACGTGTGGCCTAGCGTGAAAGCGTATCCTGCTTCGAGTATGCGCAAAGTGTGCTCGGGCAGTTCGAGCAGCCCTGTCTCAAATACTGTCTGTATAGGCACTCTGGTCATCACGCTTTGACAGGAGCGACGCTCGCAAATCTCCTCGAGACCGCCGGCGTGGTCTTGGTGCGCGTGCGTTATGATGATGTGCAGATTCCTCGAAACGCGGTGGTTTATGAGATAGGGCGCTACCGTTCGTTCTGCTGCTTTGGGCGTGCCGCAGTCGACCAGAAGCGCCGAACGCGCGTGTTCGATAAGTATGCAGTCGCCGTGCCCCACGTCAAGGAACGTAATACGAAGCACATTGCTATTTGTCCAGTCTCTAGCTGGCATCCAACCTGCCAGCGCAACGAGAAGCAGTATGAGTGTGTTCGCACGCAACCTGCTTCTTACTGAAGACCACCACTTAGGGCGGTACACGCCGAAGACCAGAAACGATGCCGCATAGTAAGCAGCGCTCTCAGACAGTCTGAAAGACGGAAGGTTGTGTTCGCCCAGCGGCATGCGTGACAAGAGCGACGTTATCTGTGTGCTGCAGCGCACGAGCAGACCTGCAAGAAGCAGTAGCCCTCGGCACAGTGGCTCTATCCCTGCAATACCTGCCAGACTGCCGAGCATGCCAAGGCAAAGCGATGCGCCTACGATGGGAACCACTATAGGGTTTGCAGCAAACGAGCGCAGCGAAAAACTTGTCTTGCCCGCGAGTAGAGGGATGGTGAATAGCTGCGCCGCAAGTGTGGGAGCAACACAACCTGAGATCTTGCTTCCTAAGATTTGGAGCGGCTTCTGGATTCCGCGTGACGCCACAACAAGTCCGCATGTCGCAGCGAAAGATAACTGAAATCCTGTGTCAAACAGCAGTAGCGGATTGATGAACAGCATCACCAGGGCTGCAAGAGTCAGGCTCGAGATGCCACCTGGCACACGTCCTGTCGATATGGCGAGTCTGGGCAGAAGTGCCATTATTGCCGCCCGTACCACAGAAGAACGCATTCCCGTCAGGCAACAGAATGCGATGAGCGCAGCTGCCTCAACCAGTAGCGCAGGTCTTATGCGCATTTTGCGCAGCATGCGGTCAAGAGGTGTCAGAACGAAGTGTACGTGCAGGCCGGAGACCGCAAGCACGTGGTATACTCCGGTTGAGCGAAAACCGCGTTTGGTATGCTCGTCAATCCCGTCCGCTTCACCCAGCAGCAGAGCTTTCATGAACGCTGCCTCTGATTCCGGTAACACGTCATCAAGCATGTTAGAGATCTTTTGTCTAGCGCCGAACACTGCGCGAGAGCCGACCGTCCTCGAAGACTCGCCGCACACGTGTGCAGAACGCGCGTACAACCAGCATGACGAGCGCTTAGACCATAGCAGCAACCGTGGATCCGCTTCATTGGGGTTTCGCGAGAGCGTGGGTACCGAAAGCACGCCGTCAACAGTGACCACATCTCCCGGTAGGATACCTGTGACCTGCTCATCGTAGACGACGACGTTCTTACCTACCAGAGATGAATGTACCGCGTGTTTGACCTCGGTCACTTTCATCTGGTACGGCCTGCCTGCTGAAAGCGTCACTTGTGTTACGATGCCCTTGACTTGGCACGCGCTTGAATGCATTGCGTAGTCTACGTGCAGAGCCTTGATGCTTGCAATGCATGAGATAGCTCCTGCAGTAGCTGCCAGAAGCAAGAGACACATGCTGGCTCTGCGCGCGCTGAACCTAAGCACGAAAACCCACAGCAAAGCCAGCGGAAGCAGCCATACAAGAAGCGTTTCTGACAGCAAATATGCGTAACAGGCTAAGAGTATTCCAATGCAGTACGCCAGAGTCAAAATAAGAACCGGACGTGAAGACATGTATCTCTCCTGCGCCCGGCATCCGATACCCAGCATTTTCTAGGTTGTGGTCAAGTTTTCCTTTTCTTCTTCGGCCTGTTGTCCGAAGCTCAGAACGCGTGAATTGGCTGAGCAGCCTTACCTAAAACCGATTATAAACATTCGGGGCTGGCAGGAGATTCTCGCTAATATGCCAAAGTACAAGTGACAGCAAACAAGCACAACAGACGATGTATCCAGTGGAGGTGAGAGACCTTTGAAGTCGCTCGAGGACCTTGAACGTGTAAGAAAAGAAGCTCTTGATCGCATCAGAGTCCGGGAAGGCCAGAAGGAGAAGCGAGTTGTGGTAGGCATGGGCACATGCGGCATCGCCGCCGGTGCGCGAGACGTTGTAAACGCCGTGCTTGACGAGCTCAATGTGCGAAACATCTCGGACGTAGCGGTAACCCAAACAGGCTGCGTGGGCCTGTGTGAGTATGAGCCGCTTGTGGAAGTGTTTGTTCCGGGACTTCCCAAGACAACGTACGTCAGAGTTACCCCGGAGAAGGCGCGCCAGATAGTGTCTAGGCACGTGCTCAACGCTCAGATGATCGGTGAGTGGACACTACCGCGTACTTAACTGAGATTTTGAGGAGGATAGCCGGTGGCTAGCGTTTATCAGGAGTTTGACCAGCGTATGGTCGACGCAGTTATTGACAGGCACCTCGAAAGAGAGGGCGCGTTGCTGCCTGTACTGCAGGAGTTGCAGCGCGAGTGCGGGTGGCTTTCACCCGAGGTGCTAACTAGAGTAGCGCAACGCTTCAAAGTACCGCCGAGCAAAGTGTACGGAGTTGCTTCTTTCTACACATTGTTCTCCACCACACCGAAAGGGCTCCATGTTATCAAGGTTTGTGAAAGTACTCCTTGTCACACAGTCGGAGCTCAGGCGGTAATAAAGGAACTGGAATCCCAGCTTGGAGTGAAGGTCGGAGCCACTACACAAGATGGACTGTTTACGCTTGAACTGACGAGCTGTCTGGGCGTGTGCGGGGTTGGCCCCGTTATGGAAATTGACGGGGAAGTGTTCGGCAACCTGACGCCAGGCGACATAGCCGGGATCCTTGACAAGTATCGGGCGGTTTCGGCAGCCCAGACAAAGGAGGCTGGCAGGTGAAACTCTTTCGTACCCATATACTTGTATGCCACGGTACAAATTGCTCACTGAAGTCGCCGAGGGCTATTATGGAGGCGCTGGACAAGGCGCTTGTCGAATACGGCCTCACAGATGAAGCTAAAGTGGTAGAGACAGGTTGTTTTGGACTTTGCGAGCAGGGACCGACTGTTGTAATCTTCCCAGACGGCACTCTGTACTGCCGGGTGAAGCCAGAAGACGCACGCGAGATAGTTTCTGAGCACATCCTGAAGGGCAGAGTCGTGGCCAGGCTGCTGCATGAAGCTCCCGAGGGAAGAAAAGCTGTTCAGACGTACGAGGAGACTCCGTACTTCGCGCGCCAAGTGCGAGTGGTGCTTCGCAACTGCGGCATCATAGACCCCGATTCAATTGATGAGTATATTGCGCGCGGTGGCTACCGTGCGCTCGGCAAGGCGTTGACCAAGATGAGTGCCGTAGAGGTCATCGAGGAGATGAAAAAGAGCGGGCTCAGAGGTCGAGGCGGCGCCGGTTTCCCGACCGGACTCAAGTGGCAGTTCGCCGCCAAGTCTGCAGATTCGCCTAAGTACGTCGTGTGTAACGCCGATGAAGGCGAGCCTGGTACATTCAAAGACAGGCTTATTCTCGAAGGAGACCCTCACGGTCTTATTGAGGGCATGCTTATAGCCGGTTACGCGATCGGCGCTGAAAAGGGATACGTGTATATAAGAGGCGAGTACAAACTGTCTATCGAGAGGCTCGAGAAAGCACTCAATGATGCTCGCAATCTAGGGCTGCTCGGCGACGACATCTTAGGCACCGGCTTCTCGTTTGACATCGAGATAAGGCTTGGTGCTGGGGCTTACGTCTGCGGCGAGGAGACGGCGCTGTTTGAGTCGCTCGAAGGTGGCAGAGGAGAGCCTAGGATAAAGCCGCCTTACCCGACCGATTACGGTGTTTTCGGAAAACCCACCGTCATAAACAACGTCGAGACGCTGGCGAACGTCGCCCCGATAATCGAGAAGGGCGCCGAATGGTACAGATCTATAGGCACAGAGCGTAGCCCGGGCACAAAGGTGTTCACGCTATGCGGCAACATAATAAACGGCGGGCTTATCGAAGTGCCCATGGGAATTACCTTGCGCGAAGTGGTGTTCGAAATGGGCGGCGGTATTCCCAACGGTCGTAGGTTTAAGATGGCGCAGACGGGAGGCACGTCAGGAGGGTGTTTGCCTGAGGGTCTGCTCGATGTGCCCATGGACTACGACTCGCTTGCCGAAGCCGGAAGTGCGCTCGGTTCAGGTGCACTTCTCATAATTGACGACAGCCACTGCATCGTGGACATAGCCCGAAGCTTTGCGCGGTTTTTCGTGCACGAGTCTTGCGGCAAGTGCGTGCCCTGCCGAGAAGGCACCACGCAGATACTCAAGATCCTGGATAAGATAGCGTGCGGCGAAGGCACCATGCAGGATATCAAGACGCTTGAAAGGCTTGCAAAGGTGATGTACATGACACCGCTATGCGCGCTCGGCCAGACTGCTCCTCTGCCGGTGATGAGCACACTCAAGTACTTCAGGGCTGAGTATGAAGAACACATAGACAACAAGAAGTGCCCAGCGGCCGTGTGCTCGGTCGCAGGCCAGTGATGGCAGAGAAAGGGTGATAACATGATTACTCTGACTATAGATGGCCACAAAGTCCAGGTCGAACCGGGCACGACAATCCTTCAAGCTGCGAAGAAACTGGGTATTAATATACCCACATTGTGCTATCACGAAGACCAGGACATCCACGGAGTGTGCCGGGTGTGCTGTGTCGAGGTCGAAGGATCTCGCACGTTCCAGGCAGCTTGCTCTTACCCGGTATCCGAAGGAATGGTCGTCCGAACCAATACACCGGCGGTGCGCGAGGCGCGCAAAGTGAACGTGCAGCTCATACTTGCACACCACCCACAGGACTGTCTGCAGTGTGCCAGAAACCTGAGCTGTGAACTGCAGTCGCTTGCAGAGAGCATGGGAGTGCGAGAAGTACCGTTTGCCAGAGAACTGAAGCCGTATCCGAAAGACGATCGCAACCCTGCGATAGTACGAGATCCCGAAAAATGCATCTCGTGCCGCAGATGCGTGTATGCCTGCCACGAAGTGCAGAGAGTAGGCGTTATATTTCCCGCCGAGCGTGGATACAGTGCTACAGTTGGCACTTTCTTCGGAAAGTCGCTTGACGAAGTGGCGTGTACTTTCTGCGGTCAGTGTATTCTCGCGTGTCCGGTCGGTGCGCTTACTGAAAAAGATGATACCGACAACGTGTGGGATGCGATTAACGACCCAACAAAGCATGTCGTTATCCAGACCGCTCCTGCGGTCAGGGTGTCTTTGGGTGAGGAACTCGGCATGAGGCCGGGCAGCATAGTCACAGGTAAGATGGTTGCCGGTCTGCGGCGGCTTGGGTTTGACGCAGTGTTCGACACAGATTTCACCGCTGACCTAACCATCATGGAAGAAGGGCATGAGCTCATACAACGAGTTACTAAGGGCGGCGTGCTGCCCATGATAACCTCGTGTAGTCCGGGCTGGATCAACTACATCGAGCACTACTACCCCAATCTGCTTCCGCACCTTTCGACGTGCAAATCTCCGCAGCAGATGTTCGGTTCGCTGGCGAAGACGTACTACGCGGAAAAGAGCGGTGTAGATGCCAAAGACATGGTTGTGGTGTCGCTCATGCCGTGTACGGCGAAGAAGTACGAGGCTACAAGGCCCGAGATGAGGTCTAGTGGATACCAGGATGTAGACTATGTTTTGACCACGAGAGAACTCGGTCGCATGTTCCGTGAGTCGGGAATAGACCTCGTGTCGCTCGGCGAAGAAGAATACGATGCGCCGATGGGCATTTCCACAGGTGCAGCCGCGATCTTCGGAGCGACGGGCGGCGTGATGGAGGCCGCGTTGCGCACTGCGTACGAAGTGATAACAGGAGACGAATTGCCCTCTATAGATCTCGAAGAAGTCAGAGGGCTCGAAGGCGTCAAAGAATCTACCGTGAGCGTCGGTGATCTCAAGGTCAAAGTGGCTGTGGCGCACACGCTGGCGAACGCGGAAAAGGTGCTCGAGCAGATAGCGGCGGGTAAGGCTGACTATCACTTCATAGAGATCATGTGCTGTCCGGGAGGCTGTATAGGTGGCGGTGGTCAGAGCATACCCACCACGATGGCTATCAGGGCAGAGCGTATCAACGCTATCTACGATGTGGACAAGAGTATGGAGCTGCGCAAATCGCATGATAACCCTGCAATAAAGACCATCTACAAAGAGTTCTTGGGCGAGCCTTTGGGACATCGCTCCCACGAACTGTTGCACACGCACTATACGAGGAAAGACAGGTACTAGTCTCTTTCGACGACCAAACAAAAGAGGCCCGCGAGGGCCTCTTTGCGTTGTCTTAGTCGGCTTCTAGTAGTCCATCTCCGGACCGCCGGGGGGATACGGAGGGGTTGCCGGCTTCTTCTCGGGTATTTCGGCAACAAGTGCCTCTGTGGTGAGCACCATGGATGCAACCGAAGCCGCATTCTCGAGTGCACTCCTGACAACCTTGACCGGGTCAACGATACCTGCCTTGCCCAGGTCGACGTACTCAAGTTTCCTTGCGTCAAAGCCCCAGCCTTTCTTGGACGAGGACTTGACTTTCTCCACGACTACCGAACCTTCAAGGCCTGCGTTGATCGCGATCTGGCGAAGCGGTTCTTCGAGTGCGCGCTTGACGATATCGACGCCAACTTTCTCGTCTCCGGTGGCCTTGATCTTCTCAACTGCGTGAATCGCGTTCAGGAAGCTCACTCCGCCGCCCGGTACCATGCCTTCTTCGACACCTGCGCGGGTGGCCGATAGCGCATCTTCGACTCTGTGCTTCTTCTCTTTGAGTTCGGTCTCGGTCGCTGCGCCCACTTTGACTACCGCGACGCCTCCGGCGAGCTTTGCGAGCCTTTCCTGCAGTTTCTCACGGTCGTAGTCGGAATCGGTGTCTTCGATCTGCCGCTTTATCTGAGCAACCCTGGCTTCGATCGACTCTCGTGTGCCTTTACCTTCAACGATGGTGGTCTTTTCTTTGTTGATCCTGACCTTGTTGCACTCACCGAGCATGGAAACTTCCACGTTCTCGAGTTTCACACCAATGTCTTCAGAGATGAACTGGCCACCGGTGAGGATGGCGATGTCTTCGAGCATAGCCTTGCGCCTGTCACCGAAGCCAGGTGCCTTAACAGCCGCAGTCTGCAGGGTTCCCCTGATCTTGTTAACTACCAGCGTAGCAAGTGCTTCGCCTTCGATATCCTCGGCGATAATCAGGAGCGGCCTGCCCGACCTGGCAACTTTCTCAAGCAGCGGGAGCATATCTTGGATTGCGGTGATCTTCTTCTCGTAGATGAGAATATAGGGGTTCTCAAGAGA
The DNA here is from genome assembly GCA_964417635.1 of uncultured Pseudomonadota bacterium. Lineage (GTDB taxonomy): Bacteria > Bacillota > Sulfobacillia > JAUYEF01 > JAUYEF01 > CAYQIY01. Next base: position 17,558 of record CAYQIY010000035.1, read on the forward strand.
TACTTCCATAGCTTCCGCATTCGTCACGAAGTAGGGCGACAGATATCCTCTGTCAAATTCCATGCCTTCGACGACTTCAACGGTTGTCTGCATGCTCTTGGATTCTTCCACGGTGATGACGCCGTCTTTTCCGACCTTGTCCATCGCTTCGGCAATCAGGTCGCCAATTGTGCTGTCGTTGCCGGCGTTGGCTGCGATGTGCGCGATGTCCTGCTTGGTCTCAACGGGAGTACCCATCTTGCGGATCTCTTCCACGGCTGCTTCTACAGCCTGGTCAATGCCCTTCTTGATGAACATCGGGTTGGCGCCTGCGGTGACGTTTCTCATGCCTTCCCTGACAATCGCGTGGGCCAGCACGGTCGCAGTTGTGGTTCCGTCGCCTGCGACGTCATTCGTCTTTGAGGCTACTTCGCGGCAAAGCTGGGCGCCCATGTTCTCGTACGGATCCTGAAGTTCTATCTCTTTTGCGACGGTAACGCCGTCTTTGGTAATGACTGGAGAACCGAATTTCCTGTCGAGCACGACATTCCGGCCCCTTGGACCCAGTGTTACCTTTACTGCCTGGGCTACGGCGTCGACGCCGCGTTCAAGGGCCTTGCGCGCTTCGATATCGAACGCTAGCATCTTGGCGGGCATTTAATCTATTACCTCCTTGTTAATAAAGGTCTTGGGCTGGGTCCTATTTCACAGCGAGAATATCGCTCTCGCGCAGGATGAGGTACTCCTCGCCCTCGATCTTGATCTCAGTGCCGCTGTACTTGGAGAAAATGACGCGGTCTCCCGCCTTGACTTCGGGAGTGAGTTTCTGCCCGTTGTCCAACACTTTGCCTGGTCCTACCGCTATGACCTCACCTTCCTGCGGCTTGTCCTTCGCCGTGTCAGGCAGTACGATACCACCTTTTGTCTTTTCCTCCTGGCTCACGGCCTTGATCACCACGCGATCAGCTAATGGCCTTATCACCGAATAACCCCCCTTTCGGTACTTATTAGCACTCTCTCTTGGTGAGTGCTAACTCATTTCCTATTATAGTCAGGTTGTTCCAGATGTCAACAACTCATCCGTGTTTTCTCTCTTGTTCTATCGCAGCGTGACAAGGGGGCGGAGATTCTCAAGAGTCTTGTCGCCTATACCTGATACCTTCTTGAGATCGTCCACAGAAGAAAACCTGCCGTTGATCCTCCGGTACTCTAGTATCCGCCTGGCGAGCTCCGGCCCTATTCCCGGAAGTGACTCAAGTTCTTTGGCAGTGGCTGAGTTCAAATCAATTCTGCCGTCGACCTGAACGGGCTCATCGTGTTGCTGCACAAACGGTACGTGGATCTTCTGGCCGTCTTGTAGCAAAGCTGCAAGGTTCAGACATTCCACGTCGGCGCCTTCCCTAACACCACCCGCAGCGTCCAACGCGTCGAGCACGCGCGCTCCTCTAGGAAGGCTGTAGACCCCGGACGTCTTCACAGCGCCCGTGACGTGTACCATTATATCTTGGGAGGGTTCTTCCAGCGGTCTGAGTTGCTCGGCTCCCCGCCACACAAACACGTTGTCTCTTAGATAGCCGTATGCACTGCCCAAGAGCACAAGAATGAACAAGACGCACGCGACGGTCTTCTGTTCTGGGCTCATTTTTCACCCCGACCAGCGACCGTCGCGAATTGGCTCTGTTCTACGTGCGCAAGAGCAACTCCTCTAGCGCACCACTATGCTTACCACCTTGTTTTTGACACTTACGATCTTCACGATCGTCTTATCCCCAATGAGCTCTTGTACTCTTGGTTGTGCGAGCGCATGCTTTTCGAGTTCGGCTTCTGGTAGCCCTGCCTGTACGTCCATTTTGTCTCGAACTCTGCCATTTATCTGCACAACCACAGTCACGCTGTCGGATTTTGTGGCCTCTTTGTCTATCTCCGGCCAACTCTGGGTGTGCACAGAACCGGTGCCGCCAAGCAGCACCCACATTTCTTCGGCAAGGTGTGGCGCAAACGGAGCCAGCATGAGTGTGAGTATGCGAATCGCCTCGCCGAAGGCGGCGTCTTGCATGCCGTGCTTTTCGCGGTACTCGTATAGCGCGTTGACAGTCTCCATGATCGCCGCCAGAGCCGTGTTGAAATTGAAGCGCTGGCCGATGTCTGTGCTCACTTTGTCAAGCGCTCGGTGAACTAGACGTCTGAGCTCACGTGCATTCTCTCGAGTGGCGTCTTGTACTGCGTGAGTCCGAACTTTGTGCGATTCAGATGAGCACGCCTTGGCAAGTCTCCACACGCGGTGCAAGAAGCGGAAAGCACCCTCAACGCCTTGATCGCTCCAGTCAAGGTCTCTTTCAGGAGGCGAAGCGAACAGTACGAACAGCCTGGCGGTATCCGCTCCGTACTTCGTGATTATCTCGTCAGGTGCAACCACGTTGCCCTTCGACTTTGACATTTTTGCCCCGTCTTTAATTACCATGCCCTGAGTTAGCAGGTTGGTGAAAGGCTCAGGGCTGTTGCAAAGAGCGTGGTCATACAGCACTTTGGTGAAGAACCTTGCGTAGAGCAGGTGCATCACAGCGTGTTCTATGCCGCCGATATACTGGTCGACGGGGAACCAGTATTTGACGTCTTCTTTGGCAAACGGCAGGCTATCTCTTTGCGTCGAACAGTAGTACAAGAAGTACCACGAAGAACAGACGAACGTGTCCATAGTGTCTGTCTCACGTTTTGCCGGGCCTCCGCACTTCGGGCATACGGTGTTCACAAACTTGTCCGAAGTCTCGAGCGGAGACCTGCCCGTTGTGCCGAAATCCACATCCGTAGGCAGTTCTACAGGCAACTGCTCTTCGGGTACGGGTATTTCACCGCACTTGTCACAGTAGATGATCGGGATGGGTGCACCCCAGTAACGCTGCCTTGACACCAGCCAGTCGCGGATGCGGTAGTTTGTGGTGCGCTTGCCAATTCCCTTTTGCTCCACGTACGCGGCTATTTTCTCCCTGCCGTCGACGCTCGACAGCCCGTTATACGCACCGGAGTTGACCATGATTCCTTCGCCTGTATATGCGGATTCAAGCACGCCGGTGGTGTTCTCGGGATCCTGTATTACCTCGCGAATCGGCAGCCCGTATTTACGCGCGAACTCGAAGTCGCGCTCATCATGACCGGGTACGCCCATTACGGCGCCGGTGCCGTACTCCATGAGCACGTAGTTGGCTATCAGCACCGGGACTCTTTCGCCCGAGAGCGGGTTTAGCGCGTGCGCACCTATGAAAATGCCCTCTTTTTCAGTCTCTGTAGAAGTGCGCGCAATTTCGGTAAGCGACTTCATGCGCTCGACGAACCGGTTGATCTCATCTTGGTGCGGGCTGAACTGTGCGATTTTCTCCACAAGCGGGTGTTCGGGCGCGAGCACCATGTATGTAACGCCGAAGATGGTGTCGTGCCGCGTGGTGTACACCGGAATTCGGTCGCCAGTCTCGGCCAGCGTGAACTCAAGTTCGACGCCCTCGCTTCTTCCGATCCAGTTCTGCTGCATCGTCCTAACTCGCTCAGGCCACCCGGAAAGCAAGCTGAGATCTTCGAGCAGCCTATCGGCGTAACTTGTAATACGGAAAAACCACTGGTCCAGCGACTTCTTTGTTACCTGCGACTCACATCGCCAGCACATGCCGTCTTCAACCTGCTCGTTGGCGAGCACAGTGCTGCACGACGGGCACCAGTTCACAAACGCTTTCTTCTTATATGCCAAGCCGTTCTTGTATAGCAACAGGAACAGCCACTGAGTCCATCTGTAGTACTCGGGTGCACACGTTACTGCTTGGCGCCTCCAATCGTAACTCGTGCCGAGAGTTTTGAGCTGCTCAGTCATGTGACGGATATTTCGCTCAGTCCACTGCTTGGGGTGAGTCTTGTTCTGGATTGCGGCGTTCTCTGCAGGCAAGCCGAACGCGTCAAACCCCATGGGATGCAACACGTTAAAGCCGTTCATCCGCTTAAACCGTGAAAGAACGTCTCCTATTGAATAGTTGCGCACGTGTCCCATGTGCAGAGCACCTGACGGGTATGGGAACATCTCAAGGCAGTAGAACTTGGGCCTTGAGTCATCAGCCTCCACGTCATACAGCGCCTGCTCTTGCCACTTGGCCTGCCAGCGCGCCTCGACTTTCCGAAAATCGTAGTGATCTGACACTTACTGTTCCCTCCAGTCAGTAATCAAAAAGCCTCTCGCCCCAAGAGGCGAGAGGCATCTGCCTCCCACGGTACCACCCTTCTGATGTGCCGAGCACATCACTCGGACGCGTAACGCGCGTTCACGCTCAAGATTACTCGATTCACCTTGAGTGCTCTGGGACGAGTTCGGCTTGCGCATGTACCGGTTCACACCCGCCACCGGCTCTCTTGACACGCGCGCGACCTACGTGCTTCCCTTCATCGCATACCTATATTGCGGTCTATTATATGCGAGCGCTGCTGCGGCGTCAAGTTCTGAACGCCTGCCGCTGGCTGGCAACGACTGCATAACGTGCGCTGTAGTGGTTAGCCTATCTAGCGATGCTCAAAAAACCGGAAAGGAGGCGGACTCTGTGGTCGGTTTTGTCG
>CAYQIY010000036.1:0-22049 GCA_964417635.1 uncultured Pseudomonadota bacterium
CACGTGTCATCGTCGGGGAAGTCTTTGTGAAACCGCTCTATCGTGTAACGCTCCACGCTTGTCCACCTACCTTCTAGGACAAGCGTATCATTCAGCCATACGTGTTGTCAAGGGATATATTCAGAAAAGGCCGGAGCGCAAACCTGCCTGCTTAGGTGCTAGAAGTACTTGGTGCTACGTGTGAGCCTGGGTAACTTGCTATGTAGTCAATAGTCTTGTCTAGTATCTTGCAAGCGGAATGAGTGGCTATGCCGATTAGAATCCATTCAATGACTTGACGAGATTCTATGAGCCACCACCTCCTTAAGGGATTTTAGGTGATGGTTCGCTCCGGCCTTATCATTCTTTCAACTCAAGACCCTGCAAGTCCTTGAGGGTTGTATGTTTTTGCATTACGTGGAGTCAGGGGATAGTCCCGTAAATGATTGCGCGAGTCTGCGCCCGCGCATACTGTTTTGGCTTCTTGATGCAGGAAACCTGCTCAGTATGCCATATATCCTCTAGCATGAGATCATCTTCGCCAAAGGAGCGACGCAGTGTGCTTTGTGTCAGCAAGGATACTGTAAACAACATTGAAGCAGCGCAAGCAGACGCCGCTGTAGGTTACGTCGATGCAATGAGACGAGTATACCCTGAGCTGAATCCAAAATGCCTGCCACTCGGGGATGGTGGATACGCAGTGTACGCTGGCAAGAACTCTCCGCTCAATCGCGCGCTGGGGCCTGCGCTCAAGCCCTGTGGCCTGCAGGACGTGCATCAGTTCTATGAGGCATACGGGGAGAAGCCCCAAGTCGATGTCTATGCCTTCAGCGACAACTCACTGCTTGAGGCGTTAGGAGACAACAGGTACTGCATACGCTGGTTCCTCAATTCTTATATAAAGAGGCTGGATACTGGACTGGCCGCTGTTTCAGGCTCTTTGCCGGTGGAGACATCGCAGACAAATTGCGAGTCCGCTTGGACCTGGGCTCTCACAGTGGAAGAAGGGTTTTCGGGCGTCATGAGCGACGAGCTAAAGCATCCGAGCATTGCGTATGTCAACACCCAGAACCCAAGTGTAAGATGCTTTCTGGCAACCATAGATTCTGAACCAGTGGGCGGCGCTGCGCTTGAGGTGCGACGAGGTATCGGTCTGTTGTTCAGCGCCTCGACCTGCAAAGAGCACCGAGGTCTAGGTGTGCACGCTGAGCTAATCCAGGTCAAGCTGCGTGCTGCAAAAAGTCTGGGGTGCGACATTGCGGTGTGTATGGCCGCACCCGGAAGCGAATCTGAGCGCAACCTGGTGCGCGCTGGTTTTTGCATGGCGTATACCAGGATAAGGATGCAGCGAAGGCAATAGCGCGGCTACAAAGCAGGATATCTGAAACCGTCTGCAAAATCTAAGCCTACAAACATCACAAGGAGACTCTGACATGCGCATACGCTCGGTTAAGGTCGCGGTGGTTCAGGCCGGATCGCTTCTGATGAACCGCCAAGCCACGGTTCAGAAAGCGATCCGCCTGATATCTGAAGCAGGACAGAATGATGCAAAGATCATCTTGTTTCCTGAAGCGTTTATTGGTGGTTACCCGTGGGGGATGACACTCGGTGCTGCCATAGGCGGAAGGACACCCGAAGGAAGGCTTGACTGGGCAAGGTACTGGCACAACGCCGTCAGTGTTCCAAGCAAAGACGCCGACGCCGTGGCAGAAGCTGCGCGTGAGGCAGGCGCCTACGTCATAATGGGGGTAGTAGAACGCGGAGAACTCGGTACAGGTACACTCTATTGCAGCATATTGTACTTCTCACCAGAGGGCGAATTGCTTGCGAAGCACCGAAAGCTTAAGCCAACTGCCGGCGAACGTCTTATCTGGGGCGAGGGAGATGGCAGTACGCTAAGCGTGATCGACACGCCCTACGGGCGTATAGGCGGTCTGATTTGCTGGGAGCATTACATGCCGCTTGCGCGAGCCGCGATGTACACTAAGGGAGTCGACATCTGGGTCGCCCCAACTCTCGACGAGCGTGAAGTGTGGCAGTGCACCATTAGGCACATAGCCAACGAAGGTCGCTGCTTCGTGCTCTCGTCAATTCAGTACATCACTAAACAGATGTACCCAGAAGATCTCGCGTGCGCACACGAGCTCAAAGATGCTCCTGAGGTATTGTGCGATGGCGGTAGCGCTATAGTCGGGCCTCTGGGTGAATACATTGCGGCGCCGGTGAGGGATAAGGAGACCGTTTTGTACGCTGACATAGATCTCGAAGCAGTCGTGCGCAGCCGATACGACTTCGACGCGGTGGGCCATTACTCAAGACCTGACGTATTTGAGCTGCTGGTGGACGAGACTCCCAAACGAGGCTTCAGGCAGAAACAGTAGCCGAAGGCCGAGAGAGCAAACTCACTCTCTCGGCCTTCTCGTCTATCCGCTACTCCACTCTCTTGAGTTCAAATATCACTGGCCTTATTCCGTCAGTACAGCAAGCGATCAGCGTGTCCTTCTCTTTCATCCATGGTGTAAAATCGCCTCCTCGCATCAGTACAGACACGAATGGAAAGATGTCGTGCCACGCCCAATAACAGAACCCTTCAGGCTGGTTGAACGAATCAACCGTAAATTGCTGGCCATCCTTGAATCGTTCGCAAGCCACCGGCGGGCCTCCCACGTACTTGTCGGCAAGATCCTTGTTGAAGTCTCTTCTGAGCACGGTGATCACCAGTTTAGGCACGAGATTATCCCCCTTTGTAGGTCTCTGGGGTAAGTTCTGCACGAAGCGCTTCAGAACCTCGTGGACATGAGAAAACAGCGAAGCCATTGTCACATCCGGACGGTAGCAAACTGCTCTGACCGAAGATGATATCAGTAATAGGCTATCAGAGCTTGCCGATCACTACCCCAAGAGTCGCAGCCTTGATGCATCCAATGTCTCTAAGCAGTAGCATGGATTGGGTATCACCTGTAACTACCACACCTATGACTCGAATGTCTTCTTCAGTGACTTCTTCTTTGCCGTTGCCAAGCACTTCGAATAAGCGCCTGAAGACATCCTGGTAACGACTCTTGATATTCGCGTTCGAATTCACAGCAGCAAGAAACTGATTCCAGGGCTCTTCCAGTTCTTCTCCTGAGGAGGAAATCGCCTTAATGCCATATACCTGACTGGCAAACAGAACACTTGCTTCTCCATACTGTTTCGTGTCATCAGAATACTGGGCTTTCATCCTGCTCAGGTCTTGTTCGTCATAAGTGTCTACCCAATACCAGACCAGTCTTGCTCCTCCAGGAAGCATCGCATGTACCTCTTCTAGGCTGTATCTCTGGTCAAACGAAATCGCGACTTCGACGTATTTGTCTTCGCCCATCTGCTCCAGCAGCGCTAGGTCGTTCGGATAGGTCTCATAGCCAACATGAGGGTGGAAAAACCTCATCTCTCTATGACCTAGCTTGTTGTAATACGCGAACTCGACTCCGTAGGCGCTGCGTTCATTCTCTATCTGAATTAGCTGTGCTCTACCGGCACCGTAAACACTCTTAACAAACGGAATCAGCCCATACGCAACTCTGTGTGTGCCATCATAGACAGGTCTATCGCCGACAATCCTGTAGCAAACATACTCTAGTTCTCCCACCAAGAAGCCGTCACTGAATCGGGCGTGAGTAATATACGTGTTCGGTCTGGCTACTAAGCCAATAAGGTATTCCTCCAAGAACCTGTCTGCGCCAATTCGGTTCAGCAGTCTGGCGTTGGCAACCAAGATAGCAGCACTCAGCAGTATGAATACGAGCGCACTGATTGTCACGGTTCTGATCAAGGTAACTAGTTTAGCTCTTCGCAACATTGCCTTCGTCTTGCTGCTATTCAAGTCAAATACCTCTTTCAGGTTCTCTTGATCATTCATAATCCGCCCTCCAAATATGCCTGAATACCTGTCTGGCTCGGTAGAGGTAAGTCTTCACGGTTCGCTCGTTAATGTCGAGCATTTCAGCGATCTCGCGATACGAGAGTCCCAGGTCGTACTTCAATATGAGCAGGTTTTTGTATACGGGATTCATCTTGGCAAGCACTCGGGATACGTGCTTTTTCGTCTCATCATCCAGACAATGTTGTTCTGGAGGGCCGTGCTCTGCCAGCATGTTGTCTGATAAGGTTTCGATGTCCAGCGAGGCAAGCGGGTGCCTGCTCTTTTCTCTGCATAGGTCGTAGTAATGGTTCAGCGCCACTCTGAATAGCCAAGATACTAACTTGCTTGCGTCGATAGATTCAAGGTAAATGAGCGCTTTTACGAAGGTGCTTTGCACAACGTCTTCAGCGTCGACGTGGCTACAGCCCATTTTGACAAGGTACCTATGAATGAGAGTCATTTTGTCGGCAAATAGCGCTTCCAGTTCATTGCTCATCTGCACCGCTCACACTTGTGGGTAGAATGCATCTCGATCTGCTCATCTGTATGACGAGCCCGCTTGGGAAAAGTATACAACTACTGCCGTCGTTCTTCTTAGGCGGACGCAATTCCCAAGCGAACGACTGCTGAGTTGGTGCTGTGTTCTATCTGTCGTACGTTTCCTCCGCTGCTCCGCCTGCAGGCTGGAACTCGACCGGAACGTAAACGCCGCGCAGAACATCCTCGTTCGCGGTTTGCGACATCTGAGTGCCGTAGGAACTACGGGAATTCACGCCTGGGAAGATCTGACCTCTACCGCAGGGGTATCCGGCCTGCGGCAAGCCGGGTCTTTGAACCAGGAAGCCCCGTCCGTCAGGCGGGGCGGGGTAGTTCACGAAGCAGGGGCTGAAGAACTCATAGGCTGTTTCGATGCGTACGCGACAGACTTGCAACGGCACGATGAATCCAGGACTGAACACGCAAATCTAAGCGGTTAACTGAGGAATGTAACGCTTGTAGAGGTAGGTAGGTCTACACTAAAACACTAAACGGCCGGATTCCCGCACACTCGAGTAACTGGCAAGAATTGCTTGTCAGGCTACATGGTGCTGTGGTGAATCCAGACCGTTCAGCAGTGTGAAAAAGTGCGCTAACAAAAGGTCAGCTAATACTAGATGCTGCTCATCTCGTAAATCGGGATGCGACAACCAAGCAGATGCTCTATGTCTTGCAGCACCTTCGTGTCCTCTGTGGTAACAAGGCTCAGCGCTGTTCCTGTCCTTCCTGCTCGGGCCGTACGTCCTACTCTGTGAATATACGAGTCTGGCTCAGCCGGGAAGTCGTAGTTGACCACATAGTTAACGCCCGCCACATCGATTCCTCGTGAAGCGACGTCGGTTCCAACAAGCACCCTGTATCGTCCACTCGAAAACCCGCCAAGCGCTTCGTCTCGTTGCCTCTGGGATCTGCCGCCGTGGATACACGCAGCGCGCAACCCAGCGCGCGCAAGCTGCTTTGCCACCTGTTCCGCACGTCTTTTCGTACGTGCGAACACAAGCACTCCATCAAGACGCTCTTTTCTGAGCAGCCCCAGAAGCAGTCTGGTCTTATCCTGCTGCTTCGCAGGATACACTCCATGAGAAAGTGTCTCAGGCGGTTTGGGCTCGGCATACTGCGAAACCCTAATGGGCTCTCTCATAAACCTGTTCGAAAGAGTGAGAACCTCTTTTGGCATTGTGGCAGAAAACAGCATAGTCTGCCTGTTTCGCGAAGTAGCGTTGAGTATTCTGGAGACATCTGGCAGAAACCCCATATCAAGCATGCGGTCTGCTTCGTCCAACACCACGCACGTTACATCGCCCAGTTTCACGCTATTCCTATTCACATGGTCAAGAAGCCTCCCTGGAGTAGCGACAACTATCTCCACTCCAGATAAAAGCGTCTTGATTTGCGGCGTAATAGCGGTGCCCCCGTACACGGCTAGGCTTCTCAGTCGCGTGCCGGCAGACAGCAGTTTTACCTCGCGTGCCGTCTGCTGAGCCACTTCACGAGTGGGACACAGCACAACAGCGTGTAGCTTGCCGCGCGGCATCTTAAGCAGCCGATTGATGAGCGGCAGCGCAAACGCCGCCGTCTTTCCACTGCCCGTTTCCGCCGTCACTATCAGGTCAGAACCCTCAAGCGCATGCGGTATCGCTCCGCGCTGCACCCTTGTTGGGGTTCGATAGCCGCGGGCTTCCACATTCTTCAAAATCACGGAATCCAAATCGAATCTGTTAAACAATATAGCACCTCGTTCATTTATTACCTACTGGTGCACTCATAGCAGTCTCCGGCATATATACACGCAAAAAAGGTATCTGCCGCCGGCGGATACCTTCTTTCCGAGTGTGCAGCGATAGGTTGTTGCGTCCCAGTATATATGCTACCGGCAGACGTGTCAAATGCACGAGTATTGCATCTATTTTTTTGCCAGGCCAAATTCCTCGTGCAGCGCATGCACTGCGTCAGGCAACGAATCGACAGGCACACAGAAACCGAGCCCGAGCAACGTACGCATGTTGTTGGGCGACACTATTCCGCATCGTAGCAGAGAAGCCTCCGCCCTGCCATGCAGATCGCTCGTAGCAGGGCTCCCAACGACGTATACCTCAGCGTATCCTGAACTCACGTAGAAGGCTTCAAGTCTATGTACTACTGCAACAGGGCGTAGGTCGTAGATCTTCTTCCGTTCAACCAGAGTGCCGGGCGCATCTTGAGCCAATGAGCACACGCGCATTGGTATCTGTCCCGCGGCTGCCCTGCTTATTGCGGCCTTATGGAGCACTTTTGCTCCCAGCCGCGCCATCTGCCAAGCGATCGCATATGTAACGTGGGATACCACTTGTGCTTTGGGCTCAATTCGAGGATCGGCAGACATGATGCCTGCTACATCTGTGTATATCTCGCACTGCTCGGCGCCCAGCGCCGTCGCAAGTGACGCTGCTGTGATGTCGCTTCCACCACGCCCGAGCGTGCACACCTCTCCTCCGGCAGCTGCTGCCTGAAAGCCAGCGATAACTGGCACAACCCGCTTCCTAAGCAGATCTAGGAGAGCGAATCTGTCCACACCCACAATCCGCGCCGCACCATAGACTCCGTTGGCTACCAAGCCAGCTTGAGCCGCTGTCATGGCGCGAGACCGAATTCCGTGTCTCATGAGTTCAGCGCTGAGCACCGCCGCCGAGATCGTCTCTCCGCAGCTCATCACTAGATCTCTTTCTCTATCCCCGACTCCATCCCATACCGAATGCAGCATTTCCACAAGCGTATCGGTGGCGTACGGCTCACCACGTCTGCCCATCGCCGAAACCACTACCACCGGAAGCCGCCGCTCTTCGATCTTCCTGGCTATGCGCATCACACAGATTTCTCTCATCTCGGGGGTGCTCACCGAAGTACCTCCGAACTTCTGCACAACTATTCGCTCGTTCATCCGCGCGCCAACTTTCGTGCGATGAGGCATTCGGCTATGAGCACGGCATTGAGCGCGGCACCTCGCCTGAGGTTATCTGCAACTACCCAGAGCCACAAACCGTTCTCGCTCGAACTGTCGCTCCTGAGCCGCCCTACCCATACTTCATCGCTGCCCCTGCATCCTCTGGGGGTAGGGTACACACCGGCACAGGGCTCATCACAGACTCGCACACCCGGCGCACTGAGCAGACAACTCCTTGCTGCTTCGACGTCTATTGCAGGCTCTGTCTCAACCATCACTGCCATTGCGTGACCTAGAGTCACTGGAACCCTAACGCATGTACACGTCACGCGCAAGTCTGGGATACCAAGAATTCGGCGTGTCTCTCGGATGATCTTGGTCTCTTCACCGCTGTATCCGTCATTGCCAAACCCGTCTATATGCGGAAACAGGTTGTCCGCTATGACATGAGGGTACACACTTACAGACAGAGCCTTTGCCTCAGCATTCGACCTTATTTGGCTGTCCAACTCCTCCACCGCATGCTTGCCCGTTCCCGATACTGACTGATATGTGCACACGACTATGCGCTTCAAGGTCGCACGGCTTGCGAGAGGCCAAAGTGCCATCACAAGCTGAATCGTACAGCAGTTGGGGCTGCTCACGATGTTTGCGTGAGGCTCCAACGCGTGGGCATTCACCTCAGGCACAACCAGCGGAATTGCTGGGTCGCTACGAAAAGCACCCGACTTGTCAATGACTACCGCGCCGCATTCTGCGGCTTCAGGCGCGTACTCAATCGAAACGTGTGTCGGAGTGGCAAAAAACGCGACATCCACTCCAACGAAACAGCCGTGGCGCAGTCTATTGACCCTGTATTCTGTTCCGTCAACGTTTAGAGTACCGCCTGAGCTACTGTACGCTGCAACGCTGCTCGCGGGGAAATGTCTTCTCTTAAGCGCGCCAAGCAGTTCACGACCCACAAGCCCGGATGCGCCTACCACCGCTACGTTCATTACACATACCTCCCATCATCAAGAACGGGCAGGGATACTGCTTCTTTAATGGAATGGGCAGCGAGAACGTCGTGCAAACCTGATGTGGTTATCGGTCCGATAATCGCAGCAAATCGCTGACCCCTACTCACCTGCTTCAGAAGCACGTGCGCTTCGGAGCGCAGCGCGTCTAGCGTGTGCGAGGCGGAACGCAGGTAATGCAGTCGCTCTACTTCACGAGCCTTCGGCCAGCCCGAAGTAGTTGTATCCCGGCTCTGAGCAAGCAACATCTGAGCCCTTGGCATGCTTGCTGAGCTTAGCGAGTGCGCCGCACCAATGATGTCCGCGATGACAGCGCAAGCAGTTGGATACCCTCCTGCGCCCTCTCCCATGAGCACATATTGCCGTGCAAGGTCGGTGTTTATTACAACAGCGTTGGCTGCGTCCTCAACACGTGCCAGTATGTGAGTGTGCGGTACAAGAGTGGGTCTGACACGAAGGTGCAGCACCTCACCTTCCATATGCAAACTGCTGACCAGTTTGACGCTGTAGCCTAGTGCTTCGGCCAAGTGCACGTCGTCTGCCTGTACGTCAGAGATTCCGTGTGTAAGAACGTGCGAAGGCCTCGCCCCAACGCCTGTCAAAAGCGCCGCAAGTATGCACAGTTTGCAGGCTGCATCATGTCCCGAAATGTCCCAAGACGCATCGGCCTCTGCCAATCCGCGTGACTGTGCCTCGCAAAGCGCTTGATCAAAGCCAATCTTGCCACGGCTCATCCGCGTGAGTATGAAGTTTGTTGTGCCGTTCAGTATGGCGTGTAGGCTCGTTACGCGAGGAGCTACAAGGCTCTCCGAAATCGTTCTGATCACGGGCAGCGCACCGCATACAGACGCTTCGAACCACACCGATACACGCGAGTCAACCGCCATGCGGCACAGTTCTCGACCGTGCTCGGCGAGCAGTCTCTTGTTGGCAGTAACCACATGCTTACCCGCTTTGAGCGCACGTCTCAACAGATCCAGCGCGGGTTCTGGTTCGTGCCCCGACCAACCGAGCAGTTCCACCACGATCTGAACACCCGGGTCGGTCAGTAATTCGGCGGGATCGGTTGTGGCAAGATGCCGAGGAAGCGCGATGCTGCGCGCACGAGTCGGGTCCCTGACAAGAATCTTCTTCACTTCGAGCGCGCTTGAATCAGAGGTTGAGACACCAAACCTTTGGCGAGTAATTTCATATACGCTCGAACCAACATTCCCAAAACCCAATAACCCTACGCCGACAGTATTCATAGTAGAGCCCTCCGTCTTCCCTCTCCGGACACTCAGTCCGCAGGCTTTGTCACTTGGAAGCAACGGAGGCAAATGCAGCCTCTTGGCAACCATCAAAAAACCTCTTCCATGAGAAAGAGGTCGAACGCAATCGACTTCTCTCATGTTGCGAGACATCTCGCCAGGAATTGGCACCAATGCAACAGATGAGTTGCTGGTTGCCAGGCTTCATCGGGCCGGTCCCTCCACCACTCTTCATAAGAGATCCACAATATGCTATTATGTTGAGACGCAGTATAGCACGCCCTCTAGTGCGTGTCAATTGAAGTCACCTCTTTTGGGAAGATGCTTGTATGGCGGGGGACACAATGCACGAAGACTTGTGTTTTGGGTCGCAACACGGAGTGTTCTGCTTAAGGTCGGCGGCCATCATTTGCCATCGTAACCATATTCTGCTCTCGCAGGGCGAAAGAGACGACTTCTGGGTGCTGCCCGGTGGGCGTGTGAAGTCGTTTGAGACGTGCTCAAGTTCTCTGGAGCGCGAGGTCAGCGAGGAGACAGGATTTCGGGTTAAAGCAGAGCGCTTGGTGTGGATAGTTGAATCGTTCTATGAGTACCGAGCCGAACGCTACCACGAAGTTACGTTCTATTTCAAGGCAAGTCCAAGCCCGCAGATGGTACAGCACATGCCACACACAGTTGTGAGGCAGGACACGCCCCAGGCGGGGCCACGCCTTACCCTAAGATGGCATGACTTGTGTGAGCTATCACACGTTGATATCAATCCGACTTTTCTCTCAACAGCACTCTCAAACGTGCCCGACACTCTAACACACGTCGTGCTAGTAAACGGAGTGCCGCATGATACTGGTGTCTATCCACGTCTATAGCAAGTGCACTTCCAACGCAACCTGACCACTCCTTCTAGACGCTTCTCGCATGGGACAGGCTTGAGTCCAAACATCTCGATATGCGAAGCGCTGCGTTTTCGGCTTGGAAAACATACATGGTTTAGCACAAACAACACCTGCAATAAGTGGTCGAGGGCAAGGTCTCTGCAGAAGTTCTCGCCGTTCGCAACAAGGAACACAATCCCAATAGACGCACAGATCAACATCTACGTGCTCCTCCGAGTGTGGGCCGCACATGCCTATGGAAAGCAAACCCGTTAGGTTAAAGGCAACCCGCACAATCGATTCAATCACCGCTTGCGATTCATGGCTAGAGACCGTTTATCACGTTGCGCGGTCTCTTCCCCAGATGATAATCAAGACACGGCAGGAGCGCCATAAGATCCATAGCCTGTATGGTGTTCTCAGTGTAAGCCGCGACATGTGGCGTTGCGAGCACGTTATCTAATTCGAGAAGTCTTACGCCCACAGGCGGTTCGGTAACCCATACGTCTATGCCGGCTCCCGACAGCTGCCCTGATACAAGAGCCTCATACACGCTGTCATCATCGAGGATTGGGCCCCTAGCGGTATTAATGAGTATTGCGCCTGGTTTCATCTGAGATATTCTATCGCGATTCATGAGCCCTTTGGTCTGTTCGGTAAGAGGCAAGTGTATTGACACAAAGTCGGACTCCGCCAGAAGGTGCTCCAAACTCGTGTAACACAATCCCACTTCATCAGCAAAGCCCTCGTCTTCTAGTATGTCGTGGCCCAGAAGCCTGAATCCAAATGGCCTGGCGCGCCTTGCCACCGCCTTACCTATCCGTCCCACACCTATGATGCCCAGCGTGCTACCAAACAGATCTTTTGTGAGCGGCCTGTGCCAAAGTTCTTTTCTAATCTCTATGTTGAACGCTATGAGCCTGCGTGCCAGCGCAATGATCATGCCCATTGCCAGATCTGCAACTGCCCTGGGTTGGCCGGTACCCGTGTGTGTGGTACAAACATATATGCCCCTTTCGCGCGCCGCGGAGATGTCTATGTGTTCGTATCCAACTCCATGGCGCGAGATGACCTTCAGTTCAGCGCACGCATCCATCACTCTCGCGTTGAACGTATCCATGCTTGTACAGCTGATTACTGTCTCGTAACCCTTAAGCGCTTCAATGAACTCGTGCTCCGGCATGGGGCCGAGTCGGTTAAGCCTCTCAAGCGAGGCACCGGCTTCTTGCAGGCAAGAGTCAAGTAGAGATAGAGACGTGAGACCGAATTCTTGGTATGTGGCAAGAACTCTCTTTGGCATTATCAGGCCCCCGGTTGGTTGTGTTGTGATCGACCTATCAAAACACCTGATTCTTTGCGGCAGCCAATCGCTCCTTCAGTCTCCAGGCAAGAAGGATAGTACGTGAACAAAACCAAATCATACACCAAACTCGCTCTTCTTGACGGAGGCAGCACGCCATGTACAACCACGCCATAGTGGCACAAGTTCCGATGAGTTTTTCTGGCGGAATCTCGGGTAGCTGGAGGCCGTCTGAGCCGAGGATTGAACCCGACTACGAGCTCGCACGGTTTCAGCACAAGCAGTATGTCAACGCACTTGAGATGTGCGGGCTAGATGTAACGATACTCGATGCCGACGAGCAATACCCAGACTCAGTGTTCGTGGAAGATACGGCAGTGTTGACACAAGACTGTGCAATCATATGCAGTCCAAGACCTGAGTCCAGGCGAGGTGAAATTCACAGGATCGAACGACATCTCAGACGCCGGTATCGGCGTATCGAGCAGGTCAAACACCCGGGCACTCTGGAAGGGGGCGATGTGCTTCAACTGGAAAACGAGTTTCTGATAGCCGTATCCCAGCGAACAAACGAAGAAGGAGCAACCCAGCTAAAGCAAATCCTCGAAGGCCTAGGTCACTCGGTTAGTGTGGTGGACATAGGTGACATGTTTCATCTGAAATGCGATATCTCGTACCTTGGAGAACAGCATGTGAGTGTCACAAGCACGTTTATTGGCAGCACATGGCTGGCTGGCTATACACAGTTGGTCGTACCGCGCGGAGAAGAGTATGCATGTAACATGCTGAGGATCAACCGGTATGTGCTCATTCCGTCGGGATATCCGGGCACACTTGAGGTGATTCGCAATGCAGGCTTTGAGCCAATAGAGGTAGAGATGTCCGAATTCAGAAAACAAGACGGCGGCCTTAGTTGTCTCTCGTTAAGATACTAGGGCTGATCACGACCCGAAATGGCATAGGGCCAATCAACTATACCTCCCAGATCATATACACGTGTGTATCCCATTTTGACCAACATGTCTGCGGCAATCCTGCTGCGTCTTCCCGATCTGCAGTACACGAAGAGCGTTGTGCGCTTATCCGGTAGCACTTCAGGCACCCGACGCTCGAGTTCGTCCAGCGGCAATAGCACGCTGTCTGGAATTCTGCTCTCGGCATGCTCTTCTGGGGTGCGCACATCGAGCAGCACAACGTCTTCTCCTGCTTCCAGTCGGCGCATAGCTTCTTCTGAGCTGATGCTACGTACAGTCGCATCACGCCTTACTGTGCTCAGCACGAACACTGCACCGAGCACGACCAACAGCACGGCTAGCCAGATAGTCGTCCTCAAAGCCTGTCTCCTTTCGCTCCATTCGATCTGATCTTGAACTGAAATCTGAATCGTATTCTCTTCGGAGTATTGCACACACAAAGCATAAGGTCAACGCAGACTATGCAGCCGTCGGTTTTGAATCTCGCATCAAGGGGCAGGAGCGTTTACACTTGCAGCGAAATCAAGCTTAGACTCGAGACCTTTGGAGGTGCGCAGCTTGAGGAGACTGTTGCTCTTGCTTATGTGCTGTTTGCTCGTTGCCTCTGGCTGGGTCTATTTCCTCGGGCAAGCGCTCCATTCCACGCTACTAGACAGGGCATATTACGAATACGTGTGGCACGAGGCAGGCGCTGGCTCTGCTCTCTACCGATGGTTTGGTCAGATGGCGAAAGCGCATCTACCTGCCGCTGAGGCGGCGGTAGAGCCGCTGATAGACAGGGCTTATGCCGAGGCATTTGACGAACACTGGCTTAAAGCACGCGCTTTCGTGCTTGTAGACGACATGATAGGCTTTCTAAAGGGTAAGACTGCCAGCCTTCGCGCCAGAATTGACTTTCGTAACAATAAGCAGCATTACGCCCAGCTGTTGCTTGCTTCGATGCGCGAGCTGCATTCTGGCGATCTTGAGCAGATGGGTATCCAACCGGCTAACCTTGAGTCCTGGGTAGGAAATGTAGTGACGAAGCTTCCTTTCCCCGACCAGTTCAACCTTGCCGAACTTCAAGAGCATCTGCCTCCTGAGCCCACCCGCGCGCTAGCCACGTTGCGTTCCCTGGCGCCTCTCGTCAGCTGGGCGCCCCTCGTGCTGGCAACGCTCATTCTACTCGGTTGCTTGGCTCTTGTCAGGCTCGACGCACTTAGATGGTGCGGCGGTGCCGTCGTGTTTGCAGGTGTCACGTTCTTGCTCGCTGTGAACATGCTAGAACCTAGTCTTGTGGAACAGCTCGCTACCGAACTATCGCGCGAACCTGCGCTGCCCGTTAGTGCAGATATGATCGCTTCAATTGTTCAGCGTGCGGCTACCTCGATGCGAAACACGACTCTTCCTTCAATGATAGCGGGTGCTGTGCTCGTGGCGTCTGGCTATGTGCTAACACGCCCGAAACAGTCCGACGCCAGCGGCGATGCGTCGCCACGGTCGCCAAGCAATAACACCCGCTCGCTACCACCCCTCTAATTTACCATCTGTCTCCTGCCGATCAACCCCACCTTTTATGTTTTCACTTCTAAGCTTGACAATCTTAAGCAAGCACTTTAATCTATAAACGGTATCGCCAGTTCAAATTACCCTCTGGTGGAGGTACATACGATGGAACGCGGCATGCTGCAGCAGTTTAGAAGGGTGCTATCCAAGCCGAACTTTGCCAAGTTGTGGACTGGCCAAAGCGTGAGTTGGTTCGGAGACAGTCTGTATTTCTTGTCGCTGCTATGGCTTGTTCAAGAAATGACCGGCTCAAAGGCAATGATGGGGCTTGTGGCCGTGGCCAGGACAGTGCCCCAACTGCTTGGCTTTGTTGCTGGCGCACTTGTTGACCGACTCAACAAACGCAATTCCATGGTCGCCGTAAGCGTCTGCCAGGCGCTGCTAGTTTCATGCATTCCATTGTTTAAGGTGTTCGGAGTTCTTCGTGTATGGCACATACCGTTTGTCGCGTTCGGACTGGCACTGCTCGGCACTTTCTTCTTTCCGGCGAGACAGGCACTGTTACCTGATTTGGTCGAACAACACGAACTTGTGACGGCCAACGCTCTGATGTCGGTATCTCAGCAGACAGTGTCGCTGCTTGGTTACAGTACAGGTGGGCTGTTTATCGCGAGTTTCGGAGTGATGCCGCTATTTGCGCTGGATGCGGCGACATTCGTTGTGGCTGCGATAGCCATCTGGCTCTTGGATATTCGCAAGAGCGGGACAGAAGTGCTCGAAGCAAACCCAGCAGGCCGAACTCATGTGTTCGGCGATGTTGTGCAAGGCATTAGGTTCATCGGAACAACGCGCGCGTTGATCATTGCCATACCACTTTCGATTGCTATCAACTTCTTGTTTGCTCCACTTTCGGTTCTCATGCCAGCCTGGGTCACCGAGGTACTAAACAGAGAAGCCGACGCGTACGGCTTTATCCAGAGTGCCATGATGGTAGGCATGGTTGTCGGTTCTTTCGTAGCAGGGCTGCTTGCACAGCACCTCAGTAAGTCCGGACTAATTCTGGGCGGCATTGTTATGACAGGGCTCTCGCTGGTGGCTTTCGCCATCTCTAGAAACATCTGGCTGGTGCTGGCGTGCATGGCTGCGTTCGGGCTCAGCAATGCCGTCACCAACGTGCTGTTCACGGCGTACATCCAGTCAATCGTGCCGCGCGATATGATAGGCAGGGTGTTTGGCGCAGTGGGCACAATAGGCCAAGTGGCAGTGCCGGTAGGCCAAGCACTCGCTGGTTTGCTGGGTGAAACCTATCCGCTTCCGCTTGTATTCGGCTGTCAGGGTGCGGTGACTGCCTTGCTCGCAGGCATATACCTGCTGTGGCCTGGTATACGGCAGGTGTTTGATCAGGCTGAAGTTCCGATTCCGACAGCATCTGCAGAAATCTCATAGACTCACGCTGGAAACGGCACCACCATATTGCCAACTAGTCATTTTTCTGAAAGAGTGTTCGTCGGTACTAAGAGAGCACCCACCCACCTACTTGCCGCTATGATCGTTAGCTCTTTCGCGCGTGGGGCCTGAATCTGAGCCGGCTGCTCTCCTTCTCGGGAAGAAAGTGCCTATCTCACGCCCTTCAAGCACTCCAGAGAGAACGCTCTGGCTTGAGCCGTTCGCAATCACTACTGGTATTCCGCTGTCACTTGCCAGCCTGGCAGCGCGAAGTTTGGTTATCATGCCACCGGTGCTCTCTATTGAGTCGGCGCCCGGCGTATCTTGAGGCGTTACTTGACTTATCACGTGCGCATCATCTGCTATCTTCGGGTCTTTTGTGTACAGACCATCAGTATCGGTAAGAAGCACCAGCAAGTCGGAAGCTATCAATATGGCCACCCTCGAAGACAGGGTGTCGTTATCTCCGAGTACGATTTCGTCTATTGCAACGGTATCGTTCTCATTAATGATCGGGATGATCCCCCTAGACAGCAGTTGAAGCAGCGTGCTCCGGCACAACTCGGCGCGCTTAGGGTTGTCAAAGTCTTCACGCGTGAGCAACACCTGGGCAACGGCGATCCCGTGTGCTTCAAACGCTGATTCATAGTAGCGCATCAAAAGGGGCTGGCCTATGGCGGACAGCGCTTGCTTATCCGACAAACCTGACGAGGCGTCGTGCGCAAACAGCCTCTTTGCACACGCAATCGCACCCGAAGACACGAGAATGATCTGACGTCCTCGGTGGTGAAGGTGTGCCATTTCGGCCACCAGTTTCGCCATTGTGTCGTGGTTGAAATCACCATCAGCCCCCACAACAGTCGACGATCCTAGTTTGGCGACAATCCTTCTTGACGCCTTAATCTCGAGCCTGTCGGTAACGCCTGCCATTTCACCAGAGCGCCTCGCAGCACTACTGATGGCCTCTGCCACGACTTCTCCTAGATGTCTCGCTTCGAACACTCGCAGAGCGGCCGCCGTTGTTCCACCGGGAGTAACGACAAGCCTGAGCAGTTCTTCAGCGTCTCTGTCGCTTCGCTTCAGCAACTCACCCGCACCCACGAGCGTCTGTCGCGCAAGTTCTCGCGAGAGACTCTGCTCCAACCCCATTTGCGTACCTGCTCTGGCAAGTTGTTCCGCCAGAAGATAGAAGTACGCTGGTCCACTCCCAGATATGGCAGTAATAAGGTCCATCTGCTCTTCGCTTGCCCAGAAGACACGTCCGGCGCGTTCGAAAAGCGCCTCTACCCTGCTGGCCAAGCACTCGGGAACGTCCTCAGCTCTGGATAACACCACAACGCCTTCTCCCACCTCAACAGGCGTGTTCGGCATCGCCCTTACCACCTGAACGCCAGGTCCTGTAAGCGCTTTGAGGTAACTCATCGACACCCCGGCTGCGAGTGAGACCAGAAGTTGACCCGGGCTAAAGCTACCCGCAACAGGCTCCATCGCTTCTGCAACCTGAAAAGGCTTGGTCGCAAGAATGAGCGTGGAGCAGCGCCGTACAATTTCGTCAACACTCTTTGCACGTCCCACTCCGTACGAATCCACGAGCTCAGTTATCCGTCTCTCATTTTGCTTGTTCGCGACCACAATCTGAGAAGCCAGCACTACGCCTCCTCGCACCAGGTTGTGAACCATTGCGTGTGCCATGTTGCCAGCGCCTATGAAACCAATCAGACCCTCATACATTGAACCATCATCTCCTATACACATAACACATAATCCCTCCGTCCCGGTCAAGGGACGAAGGGATTCTTCGCGGTACCACCCTGGTTGAGCCAACAGCTCCACTCGGCGAGTTCCACTCATCATGAGTAAACTCTCCCTGGGATAACGGGCGGGTTCCCGTAACAGCTCAACGCTGCACACTCACGGGTGGGTTCGGTAGGCCTTTGCAGCAGTGTCTTGCACCCGAGGACACTGCTCTCTTCTGCACGGTCGCTACTTACTCTTCCCGATCACGGTGTTTTCCGATTTTCGCTTGCCCTATAGTGTAGATTATGCGCTCCGACCCGTCAAGTCTTGTGGCACAACGCACCAAAAGACTAGGCCAGCTGCAGTATCTTGTCCAGTTGCATTAGTGCGGCTTGCCTTCCGTTTTCGATCAGTGCTTTGGCATCAGAAAGATCGGCCGGGCTCACATCGTCAACATCAGGCTTAATGAGCACGTCAGCCGATTTCGCCCGCGACATCGTACTGTATCTCAGCATTATGTTAAATGAGAGAAGCGCAACTTCTGCTAGATTCTGGGGATTGTGATGGGAGAACGAATGAATCAATTCAACGGCTATAACACGGCTGCAGCCACTCGCCTTGGCCACATCAACCGGCAGATTGTTGACAAGCCCTCCGTCGAGAAGCCATGTGCCCTGCAGGTCGTACGGAGCGAACATTATTGGGATGGAAGCGCTTGCGCGCACTGCTGAAGCCACCCTGCCCGAGTCGAA
Organism: uncultured Pseudomonadota bacterium; assembly: GCA_964417635.1. Taxonomy (GTDB): domain Bacteria; phylum Bacillota; class Sulfobacillia; order JAUYEF01; family JAUYEF01; genus CAYQIY01. Next base: position 18,173 of record CAYQIY010000036.1, read on the forward strand.
CACGACTTCTTCGCCGTTTTTGATGTCTGTGGCCACCACTTTGAGAGGAGTCTCAAGCTCGCTAAACAAGCGGTTCTTTCCGATGTGTCTCTCCAAGAAGTCTTCGATTCCGGATGCATCGAGCATACCTAGTCTGGGAACCGTAAGTCGGCTCAGTTTGAACCACGAGACCCGAGACGCCGTTTTCTTCATCTCCGCAACGCTTACTCCAGCAGCGAGCATCGCGCCTACCACTGCACCGACACTCGTACCTGCTATAAAGTCCGGTTTTATCCGGTGCTCTTCAAGCACCTCTATGACTCCAAGATGCGCAAATCCCCAAGCGGCACCTCCGCCGAGAACCAACCCGAGCATAGCGCCACCTCGCTTAGTTTGTGTCTATACAGTATGTTAGTCCACCCTCGCTGTCAACGCATCGAGCCAACACCTAGCGCTTACGTGATGCGCTTTGTCACCGCATTCGCGATCCATGCTCAAGAGCCTGTCTAAACGCCTTAGATATGCACGTCTGCCGTCGCTGTGCCGCATCCTGCTGCTCGGTATCCAAATACGGGAACTCCGGATAGCTCAGCGCCTCTGCTTCTGTTAGACCCCTGTGCACCAGCAGCGATGCCAATCCGAGTGTTTCTTCAAAGAACTGCAGCAATCTACCAACCTTTACCCCTATATCATTTCCGCTCAAGACAGGTCCGTGTCCCGGTACGACGACATCAAATTGCTGCGCCTCACAGATAAGTCTCCTGAGCGCTGCGCACCATCTGGCCATGTCACAGTCACCCACAAAAGGATATCTACCTATAAAGAGAAGGTCGCCAGCATACATTACGCCGTCTTCCGGTATCATGCAGACCGAACTCCCACCCGTATGCCCGGCGTACAGCGCAAAATCCACGCGAAGAGAGTCAATCCAGATACTCATCTCGCTCGCAAAGGTAATCTCCGGGCATCTAATGCGCGTGTCTTCTGGTGCGGAGGGGTTTCGTTCAAGCCACAGTTTGAGGTTATGCTTGTGTTGCTCGGATGAAGCCCAGTTTCGCATCGTGGCAGCGTCTGTCTCGCTTGCTATGCATGGTGCGCCGAAAACGTAGTTTCCGAGTGTGTGATCGTCATGGTGATGGGTGTTAAACACATACCTAACTTTGACGCCCATACTGCGAGCGCTCTCTGCTATCTGCGCAGCCTCAAGCGGCCCCATGAGGCTATCTGTAACCAACGCGCTTGATTTGGTGTGAATCAGACCGGCGTTTACCATTGTCGTAAATACCAAACAATGCTCTCCTATACGCATGGCGATGCCTCCTCCTGCAAAGCTAACCCGGCTCTTCGGTCCGGCGCTATTGCTACTACCCGCGATTTCTGGCTCTGGCGACGAATCTCCTTGCGCAGAACACACACAGCCAGGTGTCGCGCGTATCGCTCCAAGTACGTTGGAACACCTTCTGTATTCGGCAGTCTTAATGGTGGAGCTGGCACCAAGGAGGAGCGTTTGCTTGATCACGACGGCCAAAACTCGAATGCTCGCATTTGCGTTACTGCTCGCGTCTTCGCTTCTGGCAGCGGCATGCGCCACGCGCCGCCAGTTTGATTCACCGTTCGTGGTAGAAGAACCCAGACGACTTGAGGCGGTATTCGTCGTACCAAAACCTGACCCATCTGCAGATCACGCTAACGATATCTTACTTGTTTACGCCCGTGGTCATACACTCAGCGCATCGCTCCTCGATCTGGCAAAGGCCGAGGGCCGATGGGGTAATGCGCTCTTATCTCCCGAAGGTTCGAGGCTGCTAGTGCAGATACCGGCTGATGGTGCGTTCTTCACCTGGAACCTGCTTGAACTCGACACACTCGAAATGCACCTGCTCAGCACGCCCACAAATGGAACCGCGTCATGGTCGCCAGACGGCACACGCATCGCGTGGCAGGATCTATCGCGCGCTGAGCCATCGGTGGTGGTAGCTGACGTCATAACGTATGATGAGATCTTGGTGTTAGAGCAAGCGTTGTATCCTGCGTGGTCGGCAGATGCTCGCGAGCTAACAGTGGTGAGATACTTGCCTCCAGACCAGGTCATAGCAGTTATCTCTCTTGAAGATCTGGACGCCAACACACTGCCCCTCCCGTCAGGAAGCGCTCCAGCACACAGTGCGTGTTTTCTCCACGCGCCGGTATGGTCACCGCAGCGAACTCACTTGGCATTTATCCACGAAACCACCACACACGAGCCATCAGCGATTTTTGTCTTCACGCCGACGGAGCAAACCGTTCCCGTGTTCGTACAAGCGATTGACGTAACGTCTCACACTGTTCACAGTCTCGCATGGGTCTCAGATGATTCATTCGTGTGGTCAGATGCTAAATCAGTGTTCATGGCTGACATGTTGGCGCAAACCGGTTGGACGACCAAAACAATAGCAATATGTAATTCTGCTTACACCCAGATTAATGACCTCGCGCTTAGCTCCTCAGGCAGATGGCTCTTGTGGCGAGAAGTGCACGGCAGTGACTGGCAGATACTCTTCTACAATTTGCTGACAGGAGAGTCGGCAGTGCTTACTCAATCCACGTAGCACGTCTGCTGCCGCCTGTGTGTATTGTGGGATACAGGCCACGGTATTACAGGCTGCCTACCCCTACAGCCTTTACCAGCCAAACGCACTTTGGGCGTATGTCTTAGAGACAGCGAAGAATCACAAGCCAGAAAAAGGCGAGTGATGGACTCATCACGAATTATCTAAGTGGTAGTGTAGGTTAAATAGCATGTGCTATTTGCTTATGGTTACGCACCCGAGCAGTAGCGGCACAGGACGCCTTTACAAGAACCCAAGGCTCCCGCTTACCGAGACGAACAGACCGCGATCAACGTTCACACTGAACCAGAGTCTTGCGCTTTCTGGTTGCAGAAACAGCTGGCTTAAGCACTGTGACCACAGCTTTCCGACCGATCCTGAATCCGTGCAATTCATGCTCTGCAGATAGGCGAATCCAACTTGTTGAACACAGACTACACGAGGGGGATGGAGATGAAGAAGAAACTCACGAGAGTTTCCGGTACACCCGTGACCGACAACCAGAATGTGATGACTGCAGGACGTAGAGGGCCGCAATTACTTCAAGATGTATGGTTTCTTGAAAAACTAGCTCACTTCGACAGAGAAGTCATTCCGGAAAGGCGCATGCACGCCAAAGGCTCGGGCGCCTACGGTCACTTCACCGTAACCCACGACATCACACGATACACACGCGCCAAGGTCTTCTCAGAAGTGGGAAAGAAGACAGAGTTGTTCGCTCGGTTCTCTACCGTAGCAGGCGAACGTGGCGCCGCAGACGCAGAACGAGATATCCGAGGCTTTGCGGTCAAGTTCTACACTGAAGAAGGCAACTGGGATCTTGTGGGCAACAACACACCTGTGTTCTTCCTGCGCGACCCACTGAAGTTTCCTGATCTTAACCACGCCGTAAAGCGCGACCCGAGAACGAACATGCGAAGTGCTCGAAACAATTGGGACTTCTGGACTTCGCTTCCGGAGGCACTGCACCAAGTCACAATAACGATGAGCGATAGAGGTATACCGTACTCATACAGGCACATGCACGGATTCGGTAGCCACACGTTCAGCATGACTAATGCCTCCAATGAGCGCTTCTGGGTGAAGTTCCATCTGCTCACACAGCAGGGCATACGCAATCTCACGGACGAAGAAGCCGAGGCGATTGTCGGTAAGGACAGAGAGAGCCATCAGAGAGACCTGTACGAGAATATAGAGAGCGGCAACTTCCCAAGGTGGACAATGTACATACAGGTGATGCCGGAGAAAGAAGCCGCGGCTTACAAGCATAACCCGTTCGACCTCACCAAAGTGTGGTTCCACAAAGACTA
>CAYQIY010000037.1:0-19512 GCA_964417635.1 uncultured Pseudomonadota bacterium
TTTGGGGGCAACCGTTTTCAATCTACGACCTTTGAGGCAAGGTATAGCCCCCCTCGTAGCGAATGATGATGTAGCCCTAATAACTCGTATGCGAGGAGGCTTGGCTGGTGACTAAGGAAGAACTCAAAAGACGAGTATGTGACGCGATTTCGAACCGCAAAGAACAGATTTTGGCAATCGGGCAGGACATCTTTGCCCATCCGGAGCTAGGCTATAAGGAGTTCCGCACATCATCTATAGTGCAGGATACGTTCTCAAGCCTCGGCCTCAAGTTCGAAAAGGATCTCGCAATCACGGGTGTAAAATCTCGGCTCAAGGGCGGACAAAGCCTTCTCAACGTATGTGTTATGGGAGAACTTGACAGTGTGCTCTGCCCCGGACACCCTCACGCAGACCCGAACACCGGCGCCGCTCACTCGTGCGGACACAACGCTCAGATAGCAATGATGCTGGGCGTGGGGTTTGGGCTAGTAGATTCCGGCATCATGGGTGACCTGGCAGGCGACGTGACTTTGATGGCCGTGCCCGCTGAAGAATACGTCGAGATAGAATACAGGTCAAACCTGAGAAAACAGCGCAAAATCCAGTTCCTGGGCGGCAAACAAGAGATGATTGCCATAGGCGCCATGGATGATATCGACATGGCAATGATGATACATCTGGGCATGACCAAAGATGGCAAGAAGGTGAGCGTTGGCGGCTCAAACAACGGGTTTATCGGGAAGTTCATCAGATACACGGGCAAAGAGGCGCATGCGGGCGGCGCACCACACGAAGGCATCAACGCGCTCAACGCAGCGATGCTCGGGCTTTTCGGCGTACACGCGCAGCGTGAGACGTTCCTCGACTCAGACTGCATAAGAGTGCACCCGATTATCACGAAAGGCGGCAATCTGGTCAACGTAATCCCGTCAGACGTACGACTTGAGACCTACGTACGGGGCAAAACGATGGCAGCGGTGATGGATGCGGCAAAGAAGGTAGACCGAGCTCTTGAAGCCGGCGCCATGGCCGTGGGCGCCGAGGTATCGATTGAGACGATTCCGGGTTACCTTCCGAGAACGTCGGACAAGGGCATGGACTCGCTATTCGAAGATAACGCAAAGTCTCTACTGGGGATAGATGCAGTAAAACACGGCGAGCATACCACCGGCTCCACAGATATGGGCGACGTATCGTGCATCATGCCAGCAATACACCCGCACATAGGAGGCGCAGAAGGCACAGGTCATTCAGAAGACTACCGCATTGAAGACCCCGATTTGGCCTACATAGCCGGAGCCAAGATAATGGCGATGACCGTCATCGACCTGCTATACGACAACGCATGCCTTGCCCGGAAGATAAAGGCCGAATACAAGCCACAGTACACAACAGAGTCCTACTTGAAGATGTGGCAAGACCTTCTATGCTGAGAAAGGAGGCGACAAAGTGAGCAGGATTAAGATCACCGCAGGCGAGGTGACCGCTTTTGCCAAACTTAACGACAGCAGCACCGCAAAGCACATCCTGGATGCTCTGCCGCTTACCGGAAACGGAGCACGCTGGGGACAAGAAATCTACTTCTCGATCCCCGTTAAGATTCGCGATGTGAAGCACAGCGTGAGCGTTGTAGAAAAGGGCGATCTGGCATACTGGCCCCCGGGCAGCGCGTTCTGCATATTCTGGGGACCCACGCCCGCAAGCCACGGAGATGAAATCCGTGCTGCAAGCGCTGTAAGTGTGTTTGGGCGTCTGGAAGGTGACCCAACTGTGTTTGAAAGCGTAGGTTCTTCTGTAGAAGTGCTTGTTGAACGTGCCTAGAATTGTGTTTAGAGGCCGGCAGCATGGCGACTGCCGGCTTTGGTCTGTTATCTAGCAGCCAATCTGAACAGCATGAGTATTATGGGTACCAGTGCTATGAGAAATATGCCCGCAGCTGCAAGTCTCCAAAGCGGGCTGGGTTCATTTTTCACGCGCGACGCCTCCTCGCCTATGTTACCCAGCAAAGAGCGCGTTATGCTAATGCTTGTCTCCTGACGAGCTGCCCCCACTCTTATGCAGTTCATCGTAATGATACCTGAGCAACACGGTCACTGCAGCCACAAGACAGAAAGGCACATCATCGTCAAATGATACCCTGACGTCTTTACCGATTACCCCTCCGCCTGTCCTGCCTACTACGACCCCGTTCTGGTTTTCCAAGTGGGTCTCAAACCCAACTAACACTCCGCCCGTGCGCCCGGAAAACGCGTCTGCATCACCTCTTAGGCTTACGTCTACCCCTATAAGTATGCCTCCCACGCGGCCTTCGATAGTGTCAGGCGTACACGTCAAGTTGACGTCTTTGCCCAGAATCTCTCCTCCGATTCTACCGGTGAGCCTTCCGTCAGCCTCGTCATACTCAAGTCTTATGTCGCCCCCTCTCAGTTCCCCGCCGATGCGGCCGTTCAATGTGCCGTCTTGGTACTCGCAATATATGTCAAAACCACCTATGTCTCCACCTAACCTGCCTCGAACGTTGCCCAACTACATACCCCTTTCCGCGATAAGATTGCGCCATTGTCATCTAAACAAGCGCAAACACTGTAGCGCTTGGTCTGCCGCCTCTTTAGGCTCGACGTCTCTGGTCGCGCGGTGTTCCTGCAGAAAGGGTGTAACACTATACTTGACTCGGAAACTCCCTGATATTGAGTCTGCTCTCAATTTCATGCGGCACCGGGTGACAGGTGAGCACGATCATCTGCAGTCTCTCCGATGCTTCGAGCAGTATCTCCCATGCCTTTAGTTGGCGCGTGCTGTCTGTGTTTACGAGCGGGTCGTCAAGCACAAGCGGCTGTCGGCTTTCTGACGCCATCAGTGTTGCCAGAGAAAGCCTTGTGAGCAGCGCAAGCTGCTCTCGTGTGCCGTAGGACACTTCTCTCGTATCATCTGCGCTCCTACCGAGCGCAAGCACCGCATCATCTCTCATCAAGTGGGTTGGCTGAAGTCCGTTCCTGTCAAGTTCGACGTCGTGATACCTGCCCTCGGTGATGGTGGGGAGCCATTTCGAAACAGTCTGTCTCACAGGTTCGAGCACAGCGTTTACCACTTTGTCTCGCTCTTCGATGATCACCGCGCGAAGCAAGTCAAGAGCCATTGCCTCCTGCGCAACCGATGCAAGCCGGATGCGAGTTGATGCTGCGCGTTCGTCAGCTCTTTGTACTTTCTCGTGCAGACCGTCGGCGCTTTGCTTAACCTGACCCTCAAGGTTACTGAGAACGCGTTCGGTTTGCCTCAGTTGCTCATCCGCGAATTGCAGCGCCTTCTCCGCTTCCTCAAGATGCTGAGCATCTACTTGTGCTCCCTGAGGTTTGCTCAGTTCAGCCTGCTCCAGGAGCCGCGCGGCTTCGCGCGCGGCATGCTCTGCAACAGCAGAAAGCTTTATGAACGCTTCTTGGTTTCTTTCGGCCTCACCCTGAAAACATTCGTCCGTACTCCACTGCTTTAGCGAAAACGCCGTGAGCGCAGCCTCTTTGGCCACGGCTTCGCTTCGTGCCTCTAGTAACTGCTTAAGAACTTCCGCCTTCTTGCGCTTGAGTTGATCGACCGACCACTGGACTCTATTCAGATCGCTTTCTCTTCTGTCAAGTCTGGCCTTTGCGAGGTCTTCTTCGAGCGACGCTTGTTCTAGCGCCTCCTGGTACCGACTGATCTGCTCTTCAAGCGCTTCAGTTTGCTTGAGCAGTTCATCCCGTCCAAGACTCTGCATCTGTTTGACGACACCTGTATAGGGTTCATCGCTGATCTTAGACAAAAACTCTGCCAAAGCAATCTCAGGCTCTTCGTGTACAAGCTTTGGGAATCTGTCTTGAATCTTCTGCTCGAGCCTCTGGCACCTTGCGCGAATGCACTCGGCCTCTTCAAAACGCCGTTCGACCAAAGAGAACACATGCTTCATCTCACCAGCGCTGAGGTTCTCAGATAGTGCCTCCGAGTGCCATGTGCCCAGCATCCGACCCAGGCTCAGAATCTGGCGTTCAAGATCCTGCTCCAGGTTCTTGGCGTCTTGCATACCGGTGGCTACTTCCAAATCTGCAATACCACGAAGACAGAGCTTGATGCTCTGTGCGGCGCTCCAAGTGTGTGTCTCACCAACGTTGGCGCTAAACACTGCGCTTTCTGATGCGTCAGGCTGTACGCTTCCAGAAAGCTCAACATGCGGTGTGACACTCATTCGTAAACGCATAGACTCAAGTCTGATCTCAAGCTCTGTGAACACTCTGTTCTGCTCTCTTATCTGTCTCATCTCGACTGCTGATGGAGCTATAGGCAATGATTCTCTGAGCCCTTTGAGTGTTGCATGATCCTGCGCCCATTCCAACAGTTGTGCAAACTCATACAATCTGTGAGCTCGCTCTTTTTGGGCGTGTGCGTGCTTTGTGCGTTGGCTCGCTTCATCATGTGCCGTCTTGGCGCTGTCCCGCTGCTCTGTGGCCAGAACGCACTCTTTTTGGGCGTCTTCCAACTGCAGCTCGCACTCGGATAGCGCATCAATAGCACTGCTCCACTTTTTTCTGACGTCTGTCAACAGACTGCTTCTAGCTGCAGCTTGTTCGTAATCTGCTCGTTTAAGTCTGTACTCATCCCACGCCCGCTTCTGATTGCGAGCAAGTTCGCAGCGCAATGCACTCTCTTGTCTCTTGTGCTTTAGGCTTTGTACCTCCCGCCTCGTTTCGGAAAGCTGTGACACCAATCCCTCGTGCGCTGCTACAGCATCGTTGGCTTCGGCAAGCTCTCTCTCGGCTTCTCTATGCACCTCAAGCGCTTCTCTCCATGCGCCTGTAGGCTGCCTCCTTCTCGGAGTAAGCAGCCTAGCCCATTCGGATTCGACCCAGTCAAGCAGTCGCCGGTCTTCATCGGTAATCAGCAGGCCGGATAGCATCCCCGAAAGCCTCATCTTGGTATCGCCAGAGACGCCTTCGCCCAAAATCTGCGCTGCGTTCCCCTGCCACGCCCACAGGCTGCACATGATATCTTCGGCGCCGTCTTGCTTGAGCAGTGTGGCAATGCGCGTAAGAGCATCACGGTCCTGAGACAGAGGCACCCATGAGCCCTTTTCTTTGCGCTTGAGCACGGTGTGTTCACGCTTCTCGAAGAACGTCTTCTCTATGCGGTACGCAGCTCCGCACATGTCCACCTCGACCGCAACGCGCGGCCTAAGCTCTCTATTCTTCGGACGGATTGACGCAAGCGACGCCTTGTTCGAATCAGGTCTTTCGGTAAGCGCATACAGAAGCGCCTCAAACAGCGTGGATTTTCCGGCTTCGTTTGGACCGGTCAGCACGTTAACCGCTTCGTCAAATCTTATCACGCATTTATCCAGAAGGTGTCGCCAGTACTCTATCTCTATTGCCCGAATGATCACTTGTTATCACCTACCCTATTGCGTACGCCTAGCCTAACCTGTCCAAACAAGAGTTCAAGCGCACGCGAACCAGCGTTGCACAGAGTCTCTCCTCCGGCTAACTCCTCCGGCAGTCTCGCTCCAAAACTCGATTCGCTTGGCGGCGTCAGGTTCTCTGAGCGAGCGTACTCGGCAAGCCTAGATGCCACCTGCTTCATCAACCGAGAATCGAGAACCTCATGCGACAACTCATCAGGCAGACTCAGCAGGTGTGACGAGTCAATTTCAAACCCAAAGAAGCGTGGTTCAAGTTCCGCAAGCGTCTGCTGAAGCCTACCAGATGCAACAGGATTGAGCACGCCTGTGAGCACAAGCCTTACCAGGCACGAATCGGGTTCGTCTATTTGCTCAAGGGTGTGCCTTACCTCGTGCACCGCATCCTGGCCTCTGAGTTCAATTGAATGCTGCAGAAACCGCATCTTACCGCTCCGGATAGGCTCGACTCGTGGCAGTGCTCCCACGGACTCAATCGTTACAAGCAGCACATTTCCTGCTCCCTTCTCCGCGTAAGAGAGTTGCTCAGGAGTGCCAGGGTAAAACGTGCGTTCTGACCCAGACGAAACGTCTCTTGGAAACAGCGAGTGCCAGTGCCCAAGACACAGCACATCAAGTCCGCGCAACAATGCGGCGTCTTTCGGAATGGGGTGGTCGTCCTCTGGAAGATCTGGCATCACCTTCCATGAACCGTGGGCAATGCCTATGCGGATACCGTCTTCGGTCGAGCGCGCAGGAATCCAACTTGTCGGGTCTTGCGAGCTCACCTTGCCAAAACACGGGCATGGGTACAGCGTCACACCTGAGAGCGTAACTGGCGTTTGCTCCGTGAGCACGCGCACATGTCCGGGGAGATCGTTCATCTCCGCCCTCACCCTATAGACGCTGTCTTCTTCTAGCGAGTCATGGTTTCCGGGCAGTATGTATACAGGCATACTGCTTGTGCGCAAGATTTCCCTCGCTTCATACATCAGCCCTCTTCCCACACGGTTCGAATCAAACAGATCGCCTGCAACTATCGCAAAATCTGCGCTCTTGTTCTGGGCAATCGCAAGCACATTGCGCGCGGTCTGAAGCCTTAAGCGGCGCAGTTCATCTGCGTTTTGCCTACCCGGGAAACCTGCCCCAAGATGCCAGTCTGCGCTTAACACAAATCTAACCATAAGATCACTCCCGAAGTGGGTAATGAAAACTGATACCTGACTACCCGGAGAGAGCCTAGTGCGCGAGTTCGGAAACTGCGTCTGTTGAGGATGAGTACAGCTGCTCTCTTTCGATAACAGCCTTGAAAGTGGCTCCAACTATGCTCTGAAGCGCTTCTTTATACAGCCGTGTTTGAGCATTTTCCACAATGCGATCCATACTCCGGTTGTACCAGATCGGCGGCACCACCGCCTGAGACAGATCTGCCTTAGCATCTGTCGTGGGCTTTCTGGAGAGTTCATGAAGCCAGTTTCTTTGCTGCGCGTTTCCCTTGTGCAGGTTTGTGGGAATAACCGCCATCGTCTCAAGTTCGGAGTTCAACTGCTCTTTCACCTGGTTCACTAGCGCAGCCCGTCTCCTCGCCTGTGCAACCGATGCATCTGAAAGAAGCGTCGGTATGTGCACCCAGTCAGCAGCCAACAGCGCTGCCAAAATGGCCTGGCCGTCTCCCGGCCTGCAATCTATAACCACCCTGTCGTACTGGTCTCGGATAGCGTCGACGAATCGTTTGAGCAGTAGCCGCATCTCGTGTAGTGTGGTCACAGCCTTTTCCGCGGCCTCTTGCTCCCCGGAACGCCTGAGTGCTATGTAGCGCGCCCTCATCACTTCCATCTCGTTATCGTACAGGGCTAAGAGTGGTGTCGCAGGGTAGAGGTGTACGTTCTGGAAACGCTGCACTATGCGCGATGCAGGCAAAGGGGAGATGCCATCTACATCGGGGTGGTGGAGCACAGCGGGCATGCCAGCGCCTTGTAGCCTGTCTATGGCGTGCGTATCAAGCCCGAACGCCTTTTCGAGCGCGCACGACGGGTCAAACCCGATAACCGCAACCTTAGGAAATCTGCCGTATATCTCATATGTCAGCGCGCTATCCACGAACATACGCGCGTAGCATACCGTCCATCCTGTCTTAAAACTGCCGCCCTTTTGGTTTGTCACGGCGATGACTCTGCACGACCTAAAAGCCGGAGGTCTTGTGCCGGCCTCTGTCTCAAGCTGCTTGGTGCGCGAAAACAGCCCCTGGCGCAGCCACTCGTACACGTCATCACCCCTATCGCAACTTCTCAATTGTGCGCCGGAATTCCTCTCTAGAAAGCATTAAGTAGAGCACATCATAGATAAGCGGTTATTTGGGCCTCAGCGCAACAGAACTCCCGTTGGGACCACGCACGATACTCTCAATGAAGCGCACAAAGTACGAGGTGATGGGAATGAACAGCAATGCACTCAAAATGTTGAAGATCGCATGCGAGTTCGCCACCTGGCGGGCGGCATCAGCAGAACTAAGCCTAACCAAGTCTACAAACAGCGGTAGCACCAAAAGCGCAACCGCCACACCCAGCACATTGTAGACGAGATGCGCACACGCCGTGCGACGCGCAGCGATGCTCCTGCCTCTGCTTGCAGCGTACGCAGACACACAGGTGCCTATGTTATCCCCCAGCATCAGACACACCGCACCTGTGAGGTCTATTAGCCCTGACTTCGCAAGCACAAGCGCCACGCCAACAGTGGCGCTTGATGAATGTACGAGCATGGTGCTGCACACACCAAAAAGCATGGCGACAACAGGAGAGCGCGTTGACGCGTAGAGCGCGTATCTGAAGGAGGCACTGCCCTGCAACAGCAGAGCGCCTGAATTGAGCACTCTGAGACCCAAGAACAGCAATCCTGCGCCTACGAGCGTCCTGCCGGCGTTCCTACCACGGACGGTACGTGCAAAACGCGCCACCAGCAGGCCCGAAGCCAGCACAAGCGGCGCGCACTCTGTTACGGGTAGTGTCATTATCTGCAATGTTAGGGTAGTGCCTATGTTGGCGCCGTATATCACGCCCACGGCCTGTCCAAAACTTATTACTCCGGCGTCCACAAGCCCGACTGCGAGCACAGTCATGAGCGAAGAGCTCTGAACAAGCGCGGTGAACACGGCACTCACGCAGCACGCCTTGGGCACACTCGATACCATCGCTGCTATCCGCTTTTTCGCGCGTTCACCGACGAAGCCAGCGAGCCCAAAACTCATAAGCCCGACGCCGTTCCGAAGCAGTAGCGTGCCTAGAATGAACCGAGCGAGCACCGCCAGCAACAAAGCCCCCGCCTTCCCGGACTTAGGGCGTTGCGCACTCGCTCACCTTTGACCTGAGTATCTCAACTGCGTGACGGATGGCAGGAAGCACCGGTTCAAGGCATTCGCTGACACCGCGCGGACTCCCAGGCAAGTTTATAAACAGAGTGAGTGCACGTGTGCCCGCTACCTGGCGTGAGAGCATAGCGTGAGGCGTCTTCTTAAGACCTGCCAACCTCATGGCCTCTGCTATACCCGGCACTTCCTTGGATATCACAGAGCGCGTAGCCTCAGGAGTCACATCTCGCGGCCCGAGGCCGGTTCCCCCCGTCGTGAACACCACATCCACACCGACTTCATCAGATAGGTGAACTAGATAGCGGGCGAGTTCGCTCTGCTCGTCTGGAAGCACTCGGGATGACACCACGAGCCCCCCGGCTTCTTCCACCATTTGTGCTATGACCTTTCCTGAGACATCCTCTCGCTCGCCGCGCGACCCTTTGTCGCTGGCGGTCACGATCGCCGCCAGCCACTTGTCCTCACTAAACTGATTTATGCTGTCACCTGCTTCGACTTGCCCACCTCGCACAACTCTTGCGAAAATGCCTTCAGTCGGCATTATGCACTCTCCGACCTGTTGGAAGATGGCACAGCCGTGATGGCACTCTTTGCCTATCTGCGTGACCTCTATTATTGGGCCGTCTGAGTCAGAAATGATGAGCCTTGTGCCCACGGCGAGCTTCCAGAGGTCGATTCCTTCAATTGTCAGGTTTTCGGCGAAGTCACCGTATGCGAGTTCAAGCCCTTTGGCTCTCATCTTGTCAATACTGCTTGTCGCGAGCAGGCTTATCTGCCTATGCCACCCTCCTGCATGCGAATCGTTCATCAGTCCGTGTCCAGACACAAGCATGCCTTGCTTTTGGTCTTGCTTAGGAATCCCTTTCCTGTCACTTAAGCAAACAGCTACTACTCTTCCCGTGATACAGCTACCTTGACCGGTCAACTGCCTCCCCCTCCCGCAAGAACACGCCGCTTCGTCCACCGGACTTGGCCACAAGTCGCACATCCTGGATACTCATCTCCCGGTCTACCGCCTTGCACATGTCGTATACTGTAAGCGCAGCCACGCTGGCACCTGTCAGAGCTTCCATCTCCACCCCAGTACGACTTCGAGTGCGCACCGCTACGCTTATCTCGAGCGAACAACCGTCCTGTCCAGACTCAATATCCACTACCACGCCCGTCAGCTCAAGAGGGTGGCATAGAGGTATCAGATCAGCAGTCTTCTTCGCAGCCATTATTCCGGCTATACGCGCCGCCCCAAACACATCGCCCTTGGGAAGCGAATCCTGCGTTATGAGGTCAAAAGTATCCGGCTTCATCACGACTCTTGCCCTAGCCACCGCGCACCTTTGCGTCACAGATTTTTGTCCCACGTCGACCATGCGAGCTTTGCCGTGTTCATCAAGGTGTGTAAGTTCTCCTGCGCTCAATTGCTAGCCCCCCAGCCTAAACATCTTTCTTCTCTCACGCCCGGTAACTGCATCGTGGTCTTTAGGCTTAAGACCAATCGCCTGAACCAGAATATCCCTGATTTCTGCGTCGTTCTTGGCTTCTCTCAGCGCGCTCTTTAGGTCTATCTCGATGTCAGACCACAGACAGGGACTAACCTTGCCGTCAGCGGTTAGCCGGAGCCTGTTGCACGACGCGCAGAAGTGGTCGCTCATTGCAGTGATGAAGCCCACAGAACCGCCTCTCGCACATTCCTTGTATCCCCACGCTCGGCGTATGAGCCCGAGCGCATGCTCTGCATCGTCCGGAGCAGCGTAGCCTGCTCGCGACTTCCACTTGGCGTACCTTGCGGGCCCTGCTCCTCTGATACGCTGGGTTGTGCTATACAGCCATCCATCCGCCCTAAGACGCGTCTTCATCTCGTCCGCACCGACGTATATATCCGGGTCTGTGACACCGCCAAGCGGCATCAACTCGATAAACCTCACTTGAACAGGCAGTTTCTCTGCCAAGTATGCAAATGCTGCCACTTCGTGCACGTTAGAACGCGTGACGACCACGTTTAGTTTGACAGGCTCTAGCGACTCACGTAACGCCGCCCCAATACCTGCTAGGGTATCGCGCAGTCGGCCCAACTTTGTGATACGCGAGAACTCGTCCGAGTTAAGAGTATCAAGGCTCACGTTCACACGATCAAGCCCTGCCTTCTTGAGCGCGCTCGCCTTGTGCTCGAGAAGAGAACCATTGGTAGTCATCGCCAAATCCGTAAGCCCTTCCTCTCTAAGCTGCGAAAGACCGGAGACGAGTTCTTCGACGCCTATTCTGCATAAGGGCTCTCCTCCGGTTATCCTAATAGAACGTACACCGAGCCCGATGCTAATCCTCGCTACACGCCAAATCTCCTCATACCTTAGTATCTCATCGTGTGATAGCGAAACCACTCCCTCTTCAGGCATGCAGTAGGCGCAGCGGAAGTTGCATCTATCTGTTACCGAGATCCTGAGGTATGTTACCTTGCGCCCAAAGCAGTCACGCATCGCCACACCACCGTTCCTCTGCTGTGCGCGACGTATCGTATCCGCCAAGACGCACTAGCTGCTCGGCGAACTCTCGCGAGCGCAGCGTGTTAAGCATGCTGTCTACACGCGAGTCTGCCACGAACTCATCCAAGATGGCCAGTTCATAGCGTTCAAGCGTAATAGGTATGAAATCCAGTCCAAGAGCGCGCGCCGCCGCAAGCACTCCCATGCCACAGTCGGCCACACCCGATTTCACCTGCGCGGCAACAGCAGTATGTGTGTACTCCTCGTGCTCATATCCGGCAACATCTGCCGCGTCTATTCCGTACTTTTTCAGCATCAGGTCAAGCAGTATGCGCGTACCTGCTCCTCGCTGTCTGTTGACAATCCTGAGTCTTCCGCCCGCAAGATCCTGCACGCCGCTTATGCGTCTGGGGTTTTTCGGGCATACCATTAGCCCCTGTTGCCTTTCGGCAAGTGTAACCAGCAACACTCGCTTATCCGCAAGCATCTTCTGGACATACGACGTGTTGTATTCACCTGTTGACTCATCCACTAAGTGGATGCCTGCCGCATGCGCCTCGCCTCGTCGAAGCGCAAGAAGTCCACCTATACTGCCTGTGTGAGACGACGAGAGTCCGACCCCTGTTGACGCGTGCATCATCGCCCCCAGAAGATCCAGTCCTGGGTCGTGGCTTCCGATAACGACGACAGTGTTCTCTATCTGCTCACGAGGCCTCATCAGCTGCACGTTCACCCTTGCGCCTTCTGCGAGGCCTTCAGAAAGTCTTGGCACCCTCACGATTCCGTCTGCTCTGACGAGCGAGGTTATGACTCCCGCGCCTCGCGATATCGGTGAGGCAATCAGTTTAGAGCCCACCCGGCCCATCTTGACGCGTAAGAACTCTTCTACTCCCGCGACCGAAGCCACCTTCCTGGTCAAGGTAGCATCTATACACGCGGGTATGTCCGGGCCAAGTCCGAGCATACGACGTACCAGCGGCTTCATGAACGTCTCCACCGTAAGGTAACTGGATACCGGATAGCCTGGCACACCAATTACGGGCTTCCACACTCCTCCCACACGCACTCTGCCAAGTATCACGGGCTTTCCAGGACGCTGCGCCACTCCGTGCACCAGCACTTCGCCTAATGAACGAATGACGTCAGCCGTGTAGTCTTCAGAACCCGCCGATGAGCCAGCGTTCACCGCAACGATGTCGGCGCGTTCAAGCGCG
Source organism: uncultured Pseudomonadota bacterium (assembly GCA_964417635.1). Lineage (GTDB taxonomy): Bacteria > Bacillota > Sulfobacillia > JAUYEF01 > JAUYEF01 > CAYQIY01. Next base: position 12,457 of record CAYQIY010000037.1, read on the forward strand.
TCTTTCAGCGCCGTCACGAGATCTTGCGTATCGTCACGTACGATAGGATAGCGGACAACCGTGGCTCCCCACGATTCAACAAGCGCCTTCTGTACGTACGTGTTGGACTCTATTATCTCTCCCTCTGCGGGAAGGCCTCTTTCAATGTCCACAATTTCGTTTCCGGTCGGAATCAGCGCAACAACAGGCTTTGCCGCAACACCTACTTCAGGTATCCCGGCCGCGAGCAACGCACCTATATCCACGGGTCGTATGATGTGACCTTTGGCAAATAGCAACTCTGTGGCGACCATGTCTTCACCGATCGGCCTTACATGCTGCCATGGAGACGCTGCTTCCACAATCTCAACGTGCGTATCATTGAGCCAATTGACATCTTCGGACATTATGACCGCGTCTGTATCTGGCGGAAGAGGATCACCCGTGTCAACCCACACAAAGTGTTCTGCTGCGCAAAGCGTGACAGGCCTTGTTTCTGTAGCCGAAAACGTGTGCTCGGCCTTGACCGCTATGCCGTCCATCGCGGCCGCATGATAGTGAGGTGACGACAGCACACTGAACACCTCACGCGAAAGCACGCGTCCGGCGCTTTCGGTAACAGACACCGTTTCGGTATTGCACTCAATATCCACGCTGCCAATCCATGTGTGCAGCGCCTCGTCTATTGGCTTGGATTCAAGATATCTTCTCACAGACCTCATACAGGTTGCCTCCACTGTATCACATTTACGGTAGAACCCTTTTCAACGCCGCCGCTTTCAAGTGGGATGTGTATCAGACCGTCAGCCTTAACCATCGTAGATATCAGCCCAGACTTCCCAAGTTGCGGTTCGGCATAGACCGTACCGTTCTCAGACACCAGTCTGGCGCGCACAAAGTCTTCTCTACCGGGCACGGACGCAAGGCTTCGGCGAAGCACCGCTTGAACACTATGCACTGTGCTGAGTCTTCCCGGCTGCGGCTTGCCACTGCCTGCCAACATTTGGATAAGCGGCGCTGCAACCACTTCAAACACAACCAGAGCAGAAGCCGGGTGCCCCGGCAATCCGAACACAGCCACATCTCCAACGAGACCCAGAATCGTTGGCTTGCCAGGTTTTATGGCAAGCCCATGCACCACAACACCAGGTGCTCCAAGCGCCGAAATTACCTGAGGCGTAAGGTCATGGGCGCCAACTGAGCTGCCCCCAGAAAGAAACACCACGTCGGCGCCTCTCTCCATGGCGTTGCGACACTCATTGTACAGCAGATCGTAGTCGTCTCGGACAGTGCTGAGCCGACCCACATCGCAACCCATACTCTTAAGCGATGCGCACAATGCAGGGCCATTGATGTCCCTTATCTCACCAGCAGCGGGCCTTTTGCCCGGCGGCACGATCTCGTTGCCCGTGGATACAACATGAACCTTTAGTCTGGTGTACACGTTCAAAAATGTGATGCCGCACGCCGCAGCTATGCCGATATCCTGCGGCCGCAGCCTGTGTCCGGCGCTCAGTACCACGTCTCCAGCACTCAAGTCTTCTCCGGGAAGAATCACGTTTTCCCCGGGTGAGACGTCGCTGCCGCACGCGAGCATGTCGCCTCCAAGTTCTTCTGTGTGTTCTACCATAACACAAGCATCGGCACCCGGAGGCAGCAGCGAGCCGGTAGATACTCGGCACGCCTGGCCAGCACCCAACGCAACGGTAGGTTCGTGGCCTATTGCCACCTCTCCGACTATCTCAAAAAGCGCGGGCACCGCCTCGGTAGCTCCAAACGTGTCGGACGCCTTAAGCGCATAGCCGTCCACAGTCGAACGGCTCGACTCCGGAACGTTTATGTCTGCTACCAAAGGCTCTGCAAGCACTCTTCCAACCGCTTCGACGAGCGCCACGCGCTCTGTTTCGAGCTGGCGAGGCTTGAGCAACCCTACATATCTCTCTATGGCATCTTCTCGCGTCAGTAACTTAAAGAACTCCAGATGGGCCACCTCGCAGTATGCAATCACACCAAATAGCCGGCTCGCTAAGGAGCCGGCCGGAGCAAACGGAGCATCGCTCGCGACTTCTCCTTTCCAAGCACGGGAGGCCTTCGGGTTTCCCCTTGACCCTAACTTGAACAAGGGTTCAAAGCGGCCACCTGTCAGCGGAAGAACCGGTGAGACAGGAAGGCTTCAGAGAAGTACGTCTTTGTGGATTTCGGCTGTTTGGCCTTCATATCCTGCAACAAAACACTAGCGCGTTCGAAAAGAGGTATACAGCTGGAGCATGTGAAAACTCAATGTAGCACTCTGCGAAGGAGGTACGTAGGCGTGAACAATGCACAAAAGCACGTGCCAGAAGACAAGTGGGAACACGATGTGTGGCTCATGGGCCGCAGGATGGCTCTGCTCTACTATTTCATGTCAAAGAAGATCATTGAGAGGCTTGGTGAAGAAGAGGGCAAAGCGCTCATAAAGGATGCGGTATGGCAGTACGGCAGTTACTGCGGCCAACAAGTGGCTCGGGCGGTACAGGCGATGGGGCTTGAGCTTACACCAGAAAACTTTGGTAAGGCTCCTGACCTACCGTCTCGAGGCTGGCGCTCGAAAAATGCAACTCTCCCGGACGGCAAAGAGCAACACCAGACAACTCTCTGTCCGCTGGCGGTTACCTGGCAGGAGCTCGGTTTTGAGGATATCGGAAGGATATACTGCTATGTGGATCAGTCAAAGGCTGAAGGCTACAACCCCGAAATCGAGTGTGTGCACCTGCATAACGTGCTAGACGGAGATGCGTTCTGCGAAATTGTAATGAGAGACAAGCGCACGAATGAATAGAAATGAGGTAGGAGGCGGGCTCGCCCCGCCGTCCTTCCACACCACCAGATAATGCAGCATGCTGTCACAGTCTTCTCACGAGTATCTAGATCGCAGAAGCGTTGACACACTACCTGCACTTCATCGGCATGAGCGGCCGCTAAGAGCATCTCCCCGGAAGGAGCAGCAGTTCGCGGTGCTTGATCATGCGCACTGCAGCAACCAATGGGGAGACTGGGCTCGTGCGTGCCAGTGCTCGGCCGATTCACTACACCGACCTCGTCTTTATCCTTCACGGCTCCACAGGCGACACGGATGTCTAACGAAATGGCGGATAGCGTGGCTGCAGATAGTCATCGGCTGAGGGCGCAGGAGGATCTGGCGTGTGGTGCGAGGCTGGGCGGTTAGGGGATCCCAGAATTGTCGGCGACTGGAGAATCAATTCCTGGGCTATGTCCACAAGACTTGTCTCAAAGGCGTTTCACCAGAACTCGAGGTAAGTGCAGTCAAATCATGCGCGTGCTGACTTCGTGACTCAGCCTGTGAGTAATGTCTCTGGGGCATCTCCGTCCGCGGCTAGACGTTGTCGTTCATGGAGTTAGCAAGAACAAGTGTCTGCACATCCAGATCGTTACCGTTTCTTCTTATGCACTCCACTGTTGCCCAGCCTGCCAGTACGGCCAAACCGAAAACAAGACCTGCTAACAGTACTACGAGTCCGACGGTCAGAGCCATCAATATCATCCCTCTCCCTGTCGATACCAGATTACAGCGTAGGCTCATCGCAACATTTTCTAATCTCACGCATCTCGCGAATGAGGTCTCGAACTATGGCCCTTTCCCTCTTCCTTTTTTCTCGGACAACAGCTCCTACCAACACTGCACCCACTAACAGCCACACCAAGTCACTCATCTGGGACACCGTCCTTCCATGCTCTTGTGTGGTGACCTATCTCTCTCCTTGCAAAATACCATGTTGATGAGCTGCCTTAATCATGAGGAAGATAAACCAGAGACAAACCTGTGTAAAATGCAGCCGCTACCCTACGTGGCGAGTGCAGATTGGACTGGTTGCAAGAAGACTGAACAGGAATGAATGAGGCCCATCGTGACGAGGACTGGCATCCCTCCGCCGTCGACGTCCGGAGTGCCATGTCTTGTCTTCTCGTTTTGGGGCTGTGGCTACTACTCCTAGATAACAGTGGTATCGTCGTAGACTGACCGTCTAAGATAGCTTCAGCACTCACTGATCGAAGTCAGGGATGACGTGCTGTCTGTCTCTTTTTCGAACAATGGCCGCGGTTGTTGACTTCAATCGCTTCACCGCAAAGCACCAGCACAGTACACAACACTGCTAAGTCCCTGAAGGTCGATCCAACGCACCGATTACAGGGTGGCACGAGCAATCTGGATACACCGCTTTGCTGCGAAGAGGACGCCGATTGACGGAGATTACCTTAGGATTTGGCGTGACGACACACACTTTTGCCTTGGACTGACATCAAGCATCGGCAATACCGCCAGGCCGTCCATACTGACCGCACCGTACTTGTCTGAGCCACTGCACACGGCTCTGCTGCCTGTATCTCAATCTTTCTCACCTGTGGACCAAGCCAAGATTGCGTCTTTGTAGCTCATCCTCGCTGGCGGCATCACTTTTTCGCGTGCGAAGCCGAGCGAAAGATATGTCACTACTTCCACGTAGTCAGGCAACTCAAAATGCGAGTGGATCTGCTCTATTTGCTTGTCAGAAAAAGTTGACCAGCAACCGCCCAGCCCAAGCGCGTGTGCCATCAGCGCCATATTCTGCATGCACGCGCCTACATCGAGCAGTTTGTTCTTATTGGGCGGTGGCATCTGCACGTGATCGTAACCGCGAACGTCCATACAGCAAATAATCTTCACTCGTTCTATCTCAAACTCCAGATTCTTGAACTTCTTAAGCAGCTGTGGGTCTTCTATCACGATAAAGCGCCAGATCTCGAGGTTACAGCCGCTTGCAGCCCACATACCTGCTTCAAGTATCTTCTCCACCATCCATGACGGCACTGCTCTTTCGTCCCACTGTCTGTACGATCGCCGGCCGTACAGCAGTTTCTCCCATGCAGCCATCTCAGCCGCAGACATAGGCGAAGGCAGATAGCCACCTGGCACGTCCACCTTTTCGCCTCTCTTGGCCTTCTCGGCGAGTTCCATAAGACTGTATATCCACTTAATATCCGGCTCTTCCTTAGGTAAGCCTCTCTCTTCCCAAACATCCAGTATTTCTCTGGCGATGCTGCCGAAAGCACGGCCGAGTTTTCGGCCGCCGTATATGGCAGAGTAAAGCTGGTGCTCCACAGTGTGATGAACCCTCTCGCGCAGGTGCATTCTCAAGAACATGGGATCCATCTGCATCATCTGTTCTCTTGTGAACTTGCCGGCCACCGCGCATCCCTCCGTCTTTTGTGTATTCGGCTGACAATGGGGTAATTCCGTAGGCCGTGTTGAACTTCCTTTCGCAGAGGTATGTACCGCCCATGGCTAGAACCATCTACCAACAGATAATAAGAGGTGTGGTCAAATGAATGAAGTCCGTCAGCACCTTCTGTCTCGGCTCGATTCTCTAAGTGCATCGGCGGTAACATGGCGCAGAGATTTTCACAAGTACCCAGAAGTAGCGTGGACAGAGTTCCGGACAGGTTCTATCGTTGCGCGCCGACTGCTCGACATGGGGGGCTGGGAAGTCATATACGGGGAAGATCTCTACGACAAAAGCATGATGTTGGGGATGCCTTCTCAAAAGGAACTAGACGAACACGCAGCTCGCGCCATAGCACAAGGTGGAGACCCAGAGATCATCGCGAAGATGAAGGGGGGTTACACCGGAGTTCTGGCAACGCTCAAGACGGGTGATGGCGACGGACCAGTAGTGGCATTTCGCGTAGATATAGACGCGAACGACCTGCAAGAGGCGCAGGACGAAGAACACAGGCCTTATGCCGAAGGCTTCAGTTCGCAGAACCCGAACGCGATGCACGCGTGTGGGCACGACTGCCACACTGCAATGGGGCTTCTTGCGGCTCAGGCGCTTCTCGACGCAAGGGATATGCTACCTTCAGGTACTATCAAGATAGTGTTTCAGACAGGCGAAGAAGGCGGCCGTGGAGGGCAACCCATGGCGCGTGCGGGCATCGTAGATGATGCTGACTACTTTATGGCCGTCCACGTCGGAGTTGGTCCTGACACCAGGCTTGGCACAATCGGCTGCGGAGTCAGCAACATGAGTTGCTCTACAAAGAGCGATGTCACTTTTACCGGGATTCCGGCGCACGCAGGCGGCCACCCTGAATCCGGCAAGAACGCATTGCTTGCATCGGCCAACGCCGCCATAAACCTTTACGCGATCACAAGGCACAGCGAAGGCGCAACTAGGGTTAACGTCGGGGTGCTGAACGCAGGCGTGGGAAGAAACGTGATCGCGCCGAACGCTTATATGAAAATAGAGACTCGCGGAGTCACGAAATCGCTTAACGATTTCATGTCGGAACGCGCGGTATCTGTCATACAAGGCGCTGCCAAGATGTACGGAGTCGATTGTTCGATCGTCAAAACTGGTGAGACAACCTCTGCGCCTATGGATCCGGAGATGGTGGAGATAGTAGCGCGTTCCGCCGCGGAGATCCCAGGCGTCGAACACGTGGTACGAGATGTCTCAATGGGAGGCGGAGGCGAAGACTGCACCTTTTTCATGTTGCGAATTCAAGAGCGCGGCGGCAAGGCCACCATGGCAATAGTTAGCACTTCGGGTGCTGCGGTGGGCCACAATTCGTACTTTGACGTCGATGAAGAGGTCATTGCCATAGGCGCCAAACTGATTTCGCTCGTAGCGTTGAACTGCCTTACGCAGAAGCAATAAGCACAGCATGTCCATTAGCACAAAGAACGGCGGCTCAAGGCCGTCGTTTGCTTTCTGGCAGAGGAGCGTCCGGACTCACTCTCTCGCCTGCACGGGCGCACTATGCCCGATGCGGTCTGCCTGCGGGTCGGTTCCTTTCCTCCCAGGCTGTTAGCCCTGTCCCGCATGGGACGAACCCCTACTTAGCCCGCCAAGGCATTACCGCTTCCGCTGATTATATCATACGTAGGTAGCATCGGGTAGTGTTTTTTACGACAGCACAGCTACCAAAAAGATGGGCCGCATGGCGGCCCAATGGCAGAGAAGAATCATATATGTGACTAAACCCGGCAGTTTGACAGCTTAAGATAGGAGCGAAGTTTGGAAACCCTTGCGGTGTCGC
>CAYQIY010000038.1:0-18446 GCA_964417635.1 uncultured Pseudomonadota bacterium
GTACGCCGTGCATGTAAAGGGTCAGGAAGTACCGATGCACGAGCCCAGGCTCAAGACAGGGCTTGGGGTTGGCTACGCGGTTTCTCCCACAGGCGCTGACCATATGCACAACATACACGACACTGCGTACACCAAAGAAGGCAGAGCTTTGCAGGAGCTGGCTGTGCTAGGAATTCTCTCACCTGTCCCGGCCGCCGACTTGTCTGCGGATAAGGTGCGGCTCATGACGTACAAGACCATCTGGCAACACTATTCCAACTGCGCGCTTTACTGCATGTTCGTGCCCTGGGGGGTCGAACGCGCCGTAGCGGTCACGCGTGCTATCACCGGCTGGAACACGAGCACATTCGAGTTGATGAAAGTTGCCGAGCGTGCGGTTAACCTCACACGCGTGTTCAACCTAGCGAATGGGTTTAGTGCAGAACACGACACGCTGCACGAAAAGTTCTTTGAGCCGTTTGCCTCGGGTCCGCTTGCAGGTTTCGAGATAAAGCGCGACGTGTTCTCAGATGCTGTCGTACTTCACTACGGTATGATGGGCTGGGATGAGCAGGGCGTACCTCAAGAATCCAAGTTGGAAGAACTCGGCATTGGCTGGGCAAAGCAATACCTGCCGTGAGGAGGTCTTCGGCGTGTCAGATATTGCTATCCGAGCTGTGCGCAGCGATGATGCGTTAGCTCTTTACGAAATTCGCCAGCAGCAACAGGTGATCGCCGGTACACTGCACTTGCCCACCGAGCGACTGAGTGCTACACAGCAGTACCTGGCCACACTTGGCCCAGATACTCACGTGCTGGTCGCCGAGGTCGATGGCAAAATGGTCGGGGCACTACACATGCAGGCGTTTTCGGGCAAGCGCCGACATGTTGCCAGCATAGGGCTTATGGTGCACGATGGCTATTCGGGACGCGGAGTGGGAAAAAGTCTTATGCGGCGAATGCTCGACATCGCAGATAACCACCTAGACATAAAGAGATTGGAACTCGAACTGATGGAGTCAAACGGCAGGGCGCTGCGCTTGTATGAGAGCTTTGGGTTTGCACTCGAGGGGCGCAAGCGCAAAGCGGTCTACTTGCACGGACGCTATGAAGACGTGCTCCTGATGGCACGGTTCAAACCGGAGTAGCTACCTAGAACCGAAAGCAGCAATATCTCAGGGAGGTATACGAGTTGCAGGAATACTTGTTCAAGAAAGAGGTCCGGCCGGGAGTAGTGGTACATACGATCGCTTCCGGAGCGAATCTGATGATGTGCAAGATTACGCTTGCCAAGGGAGCAGCGCTTCCGGAGCACACACATGAGAACGAGCAAGCGAGTTTCGTTGTAAGCGGCAGGATGCGCTTTTGTGTAAATGGCGAAGAGCGCGTGGTGTCTGAAGGAATGGGCACAATGTTTGCATCAGCAGAGCCACATTCTGCGCTCGCGGAAGCAGACAGTGTGCTAGTGGAAGTGTTCAGTCCTCCCCGGGAAGACTACAAGGGCGAATAGCATAGGTAGAAGCGGGTCGGTAGATTGCATATCTGTTCTACACGACCCGCTTAACGTTTTGTGTGAATGCATCATCCCGAGGTGACACGGTTCTTGTTTATGCTGCACACCATCTGTAGTGCTCTATTGTGCTATCTCAAGCATGTTTCTCTTGTATTCCAGATACGCGCCTTTCAGTTGCTTTATCTTGCGCGCCATACTCACTTGAAGCGCCGAGACTGTCTCGTAATCCGCACTCTTTATGGCCGAACGAATTTCGGAGAACAGAGAAGGCGCGTGCGTCGAAGACTGCACCAATTCGCGTCGTATCTGCTGTATTTTATCCCAGTTCATCCGGTCGAAATCTGAACAGCACGTCTCATCGTGCAGTCTGGTGCACGAACGCACTAACTCAACGTTTTCGGGAATGATGCGAGAATAGAGTTCGGTCGTCCAGAGCATAAGCATCGCAAGCCTAAACGATTCCAAGGTCTCTCGAGTGAACACACCTTCGGAAAGCAGCACTTCCGTCTGCTCTTTATGTGTCTCCAGGGTCTGTAGCGCCTCCCACACAGTGGCAGGCGGCTTCCCGAACCGTTCTCTACGCTGCTGTTCGTTGAAGTGCTCAAACACATCTTCCTCGCTTCTGTATGCACGTTCGGGTCTGAGATAGTTGGAAGGCTCGCCTGGCTGTTTGGAGACCTCTAGGTATAGTTCGTGTGAGGTCTTCTCGCTCCTGACAGCGTACTCCATTCCATGGTACGCAGACTGCAGAAACGCCGCAACAGCCAGATACGTGTTGGTGTGAGGGTTGGGCGAACGTACCTCGAACCTGGTTGCCATCGGTTTTTTCATATCACGGATCAGTCCCACCAGCACGCTCCTGTTTCGAGAAGGCGAGTCAACCGTGTGACCTAATGACGTCACGATTGCAACTGGGGCCTCAAACCCAGGTTGGAGCCTGTTAAACGCATCGTTGGTGCAAGTCACAAGCGTTCCTTCCACTTCGTAGTTGTGCAAGATGCCCATCAACGCACCCCAGCCGAACACACTGAGATAATCTCGCTTCGTGTCTGGTGCGGTAAACAGGTTGAGTTTGGCTCCTTGCTTGGTGCACAACACCACCCCAATATGTGTGTGTTCACCGCTACCGGCAACTCCCTCGATTGGCTTAGCCATGAACGTTACGTCCAAGCCATGCCTGCGGAAGGTCTCTTTAATCAGGATGCGCGCAAGCAGCTCGTTGTCCGCTGCAGATATTGCATCAGAGTACTTCCAGTCTATCTCGAGTTGCTCCATTATGTGACCGAGCTGCCCCGACCCCTCAACACGAGCTTTGACACCGCCAACTTCTTTGTGGCCCATCTCAGGCATGAGCCCGTACATCTCAAGTAGAACAAGAGATTCTTCAAGAGCCGTCCTCACATGACCCTTGGTTCTTTTCCAGTATTGCTCGTGCAGTACCTGAGACACCGAAAGCTGTTCTATATCGGCCATCTCACCGGGTGTCTTCACCCAAAACTCGAGTTCTGTGCCGACTGTGAAGCACACTTCAGATACATCCTCCGCGCTCACTCCCACCGCAGCCAGCAGGTCGGGCCTCAGATACAGCAGTTCGCGTATCCTCCGGCTGTTCGCATCAACGGCCCGCTTCAGCAGTGCACGAGAGTCAACAAACTTTCCATCGTGCACCAAGAATGAGGGTATGCGCAGGGTGCCTACAGGTAACCCAGTGACAAAATCCAGGTGTTCGTAGTTGTGATCGACGTACCATTGCGACTCAAGGTCGGCGACGATGTCCACCTTTGCGTTGTTAAGAGTGGCTATGCCGGGCAGCACAACGCTGGAGCCATCAGTCTGCACGCCGCCTTCAAGGATATCGTCAAGTGATTCCAGAAACCGGCTGACGGGGATACGCTCATCGATGTCGTTGCCTCCGATGTCAATCGCCGTCAGCGAGACAAACTTGACCTCGGGATGGTCGGAGAGTAGGCTCTCAATGCCGTGCGCGTTGTGCATATGCTTGGGCACGGTATACAGTAAATCGGGGTTGGCAAGGCTTCTAGATGGTAGCAATAGGCTGTTCCTCCTCAGGCGCACTCAGTGTGTCGTTTTGCTAAATGCTATTCCGTTGAGCCGTTTGAGTCAACCCTTTATGTCAGATTTTCTTACACACAATTCAGAGGAACAAGATGTGCGGCTGGAGGAAACGCCCACGACATTGCTGCCGTCTTTCTTACGCAAACAGGACGTTTGCGTCGGGCGCATTAGCAGTATAGGCGTGCGGCGAAATCATTGCCGGCGCCTATAATCCTTTGTCTGGGAATCAGTGATGTCTGCTAATCTATCAATGCGCGAATTTGAACTGCTTGTTGCTTACTCTTCTTGAGGCCGGTTCGGGTAGCGCGAACTACCCCAGAATCCCTCTGGTGGTTCCAGATGCCTTCTGTTCCCCGTGCTTTCAAGCATTCTTTCGAACTCCCGCTGCACCGCGTCAAGTACTGCTCGTTCATCTACACTCTTCACCTGTCGCGCCTGCATAAGCACCTTGCCCGCAACTATGACCGTGTCCACATCCTGTCCCGAGGCTTCAAACACCAACCGATGAACAGGCATCGCCCATGGATAGAGGTGCGGCTGCTGTACATTGACAAGCACAATGTCAGCCCATTTACCCTTTTCTATTGACCCAAGTTGTCTTTCGAGCCCAAGAGCGCGTGCAGCATCACACGTTACCATCTCAAGCGCTTTGCCAGCGGGTATGTACGATGTGTCGGCAAAGTGGGCTCGCTGCATCAGTATTGCCGTGCGCATGTCCTTGAAAAGATCAAACGTGCGGTCGGGAGCGCTGCCATCGGTTCCTACGGCGACGTTTGTGCCTTGGTCCAATAGTTCCACGAGGGGGCATCGCGCACGCGAGTATGCCCTAGCGCTCGGGCAGCATGAGACGTGTGTGCCGGTGGCAGCGAGAATCTTCACTTCCTCGTCAGATATGCCTGTGCAGTGCGCGAGCACCAGGTTGGGGCCCAGCACATCAAGGTGTTTCGACGCGTAAATTATGTTACCCGCGTATGCGTGTGCATTTATCATGGTGTCGTACTCTTTGGCTAGCCGCACCACTTCCCTAGTCTGGTACTCGATCATGTGCGGCTCTAGACCGGGGATGTTTCCTATCCTAGAAGGGCTCACGTGAACCAACGCTCTACCGAAATCTTCTGTTCGCCATGTCTTTAGCACCTTCTCAGTCGTCTCCAGCGCCTGATGTAGGTCGTATTCGCCTGAGATGATACCATCTTTGCGCCAGTGTTTGTACTGCTTTGGCCACGGCGGGTTTGCCGGCCCTATTCCCAGAATGTCTCTTGTTCCCACACAGTCTGCACCTTGCATGTGGCGTATAGAGTACACAGCGTCATCAGCCCGGGGCATGTTCCCCAGCATCGAATATCCGCACGTCACACCGAACTTAAGCCTCTCGATTGCACCGAGCTGTGCGTCAACATACCAAAACTGCTCAGTGCTTCCCCTGAGATACACATCCTCGACCACCGGCTCCCATCCCTCGGCACTTGACTCCGCCATCGTCTTCGTGAGGTTGTGTCCTGCGTGCCCGTGTGTATCTATGAGTCCGGGCAAAACGCACATGCCTCTTGCATCGATTGAGTGACGCGCTTCGTACGAACCCAATTGCTGCTTAGTCCCAACAAACTCTATGCATTCTCCACAGATGCCGACGATGCCGTCTGGCAGAACTCGTCTCTGGCCATCCATCGTAACGAGCGTACCGCCTTCTATCACCAGGTCAAATCCCACTCACGCACCTCCTATGAACTCAACACTGCCAAAAGTGCTGAAAGCACTTCTTGCTTAAGGTTTCGCAGGATTACCTGGATTTCCTGTGATGCTGTTGGGTTTTCGGTTGCAAGCAAGACGAGCGCCCTGAAAAACTGGTCGTGGTCGCCGTCACCCAGCATTTCAAGCGAAGCACCATACTCTCCGCGCCAGAAGGCCGCTTTCGCCTCAGGATGCATGCGGATGTTGAGGTCTAAGTACTCGTGTATCAGTAGCACGTGGTTTCTCGCCGCAGCCACCCGCTCTGCCATCAGGCAAGCGCTCTGCATGTCCTCGGCCAGCAGCGCCAGCGCAATCGGCACCGTATATGCGTACTGTACGTGCTCCACGCTAAGCGCTTTGTCAAACAAACGAAGCGCCGAAAGCGGCTCGCCATCTATCAGTTTCAGCCTAGCCAGTTGGTAGTGGGCATGCCAGTTCTCCACCGGCGTACCCACCAACGCCTCATACATTGCGTTGGCATCGGCAAATCGCCCGAGCGAGAAGTATATGTCTGCCAGCGCGGCTCGTACGCGCGGGTCGTCGCCTAACTCAAGCAGCTGTTCGTAGTACGCTGCAGCGCGCTCTGGCTGAGCTAGTCCGGGTTCTACTCCAAACTCAAAGAGTCTGGCCAGCACCAACAGACAATGCGCGTCGCGCAACTGCGCACCTTGCATGTATCGTTCAATCGCCTCGTCAAAGCGACCAGATAGCAGTAGTTCATCAGCACGACTCATCGGTTGCGGCTCTATCCTAAATAGCGGGAGTTGTCTGGCCTCAGACAGAAGGTTGTAGCCGAAGCTATCAGCGATCTGCCTGCCTTCTGAGTCGAACGCGCGCACGCCCCAGGCAAACTCACCTCCGAGAAAGAACTCTCCAAGTATGCTTTCGGGCTTTACCCGGCCACCTTCGTAAGCAATGAACCTTCCAAAGAGCGTCCTCTGTACCTCTTCAGCCACACCCATGCGCAGTGTGTTCAGCCGAATACCAGAACGCAGTTCACGGAAGTACGAGGTCATAATGCTGCCATCCGGCGCGCGCTCAACTGGGCCCACCATCAAAGTGTATGCAGCCGCACCCGGCACTTCGTCCCATGAGAACAGCACTTCTTCGCCAAACGATTCAGCCCCGAGAGGGCTCTTTAGCGACATGGTAGGAACGAACCGCAACTGGCTCTCGCTAGAAGTGCCTGCTGTCACTTGTATATCTTCTGCCCACGGCACAAAAGTGTGAGCGGCAACCCTGGACACATCGACCATCACACCGAGCGCATATCTGCCTGGGGCCACGTCGCTGAACTCAAATGAGCCGTCGTGTGCAGTAATAACCCAGCGATGTGCCTCAGGACGACCTCCGAACAGCACGTCGTCTGTTGCTCTGTCTATAAGGTACACGCGAACGCCTTCAAGTCCTGAGCCGCCGAGGGTCACCGTTCCGCGGACCGCTCCAGCCTCACCCCTTGACCGTTCCAATCTGTCGACCTGGCTGACAAAAGTCGCGGCCAACTGCTCGTAGTGCTGCACGTTAACACGAACAATCTCTTCTCCCCTTGACTGGAGCATCTCTGCGTACAACTCCTGAGCGAAAGAGACCATCTCCGAAAACGTATGTCTAGCGCGCTCGAACTGGCCAAGTGCCATGAGAGCTCTGCCTTTCAGGCTCAGCATCTCCAGCGGGTTGAATTCTGGCCAGCGCTGCAAGCTCGCTTCCACGAGTTCGAGTGCAGCGCCGGGTTCGCCAGTTGAAAGTCTTATCTCTGCAAGCAACACGGTGCTCTGCACATCTTGCATGTCGGTTTCCTTTATTGCTTGTTCAAAGTACGAAGCAGCGCTGGCGAAGTCACCCAGTTCGTAATATGCTTGACCGATTTCGCGAAGCGCGTGTGTGGCCCAAGTGGTATGCGGAGCGTTCCGCCTTAAAGTCTCGAACTTTGCGATCGCCTCTTCTAGACCCTCGATGCCTCCAGATCCGCCTCGTGTCCAGGTCGATTCGGGCATTATGTACACGAAACCGCCTGAGCGCTGTGCGTCCATCTGCGCCGAGAAGTAGAGAGCCCTTGCTCCGTGTTCTGTGCGCGGGAAAAACCGCACAAGCGCGTCGTAGTACTTCTGTGCGTCTGCTGTATTGCCCGTACTCTGAGCTATCTCTGCCCGGCGACTGAGCACGGACGGCGCTGCGGTGTAGCCAAGAGCTAGCAGCAGCACAAACACGGCCGCAAACAACGCAATCTGTCTTCCCTTGATTCGTGCCTTCCACATATCAGCGCGCCCCCTTGACCGGCACAAATGCCACCTGCATCACGCCCCCAGGTTCTGAAACCACCTGCTGAACATAGGCAGTCTCTCGAGCCTGCCTCGCAGGCACATCCAAAATCGCGGGTGCTGAAAAAGACGCCCACAGAAGCAACACGGCTGCTGCGACTGACGCCGCAAGCGTCGTCAGTGAGAATTCGTAAGTGGTGTCTAGAAAGGTGCCGATGCGTTTGTGCCAGGTAGCCGAGTTTGCGCTTCTGCGCATCCTGCTGGTGAGTGCGTCAGTCAGCCTCCCTCTGGCTTCGGAGCTCAACTGTGCATCGCCTAACCCTCGCTTCACAAAATCTCTTAGATCGCTGTCTTTCATCTGATCACCCCGCATTGCTCAACGCGCGCTTTCAGCATCGCCCTTGCTCTGGATAGTTTGCTCTTGATCGTTCCTTCCGGCTGCGCAAGCATGGCAGCTATCTGTGCAACACTCATGTCCTCCAGATAGAAGAGCGCGAGCACTTCTCTGTAGCGCTCCGGCAGATGCGCAAGGCATTCGAGCACCTGCCTTCGCTCTTCGTGCCTGATCATGCTCGCTTCTGGGTCCGCTACGTCCGAAAGCTGCTGTTCATAACGTTCAAGCGGTACGGAACGCACAAGCCACAGTCGCTTGCGTCGCGTTCTAGCGATATTGACCGCAATGCGCAAGAGCCACGTATAAAACGATGACTCGGCTCTGAAAGTGCGAATGTTGTCGTACGCTTTCAAAAAGGCGTCCTGCACGACTTCTTCGGCGTGGTGTACGTCACCCGTTATGGCAAGCGCCGTCTTGAAAAGCCTGTCGCCGTATGTCTCAACCATGTGAGCGACCGCCTCTTCGTCCGCTGCGAGAAGCGCTTCTACTAGAGCATGATCCGTCTGCATCGTGTCCTCCGGTCGTTCTATCTATTAGACACCCAAAAACGCGCTCGGGTTGCACAGATTTTGCGCGCTTCAGAAATGCAACCAGGGCGCCGAGGTATTGCCTCAAACGCCCTGAGTAGTCCGTAGATGATTGCTACTCGATGTCGCAAACAGCGCTGGCTATTGCAAGATAGCCGTCAAGTGCCTTCAACAGCGCGTCTATTGATATGCTCTCGTCTATAGTGTGCGCTTGATTCTCTTCTCCCGGTCCGAACCCGACGGTAGGAATCCCGAGTTTGCCTGCGCTATAACTTCCGTTGGTGCAAAAGGCGTACGCACCTATGCTAAACTCAATACCCGCTTTTCTGAGCGCCTGTGCGCTCAGCCTTACAAGTGGGTGCTCTCTTTCGAACTTCCACGCAGGCGCGAATTTCGGCGCTTTCACCGAATAGCCGGTGTAGGTGCTGTGATCGGCCTGTGCTATCGAGACGCGTGCCTCGAATTCCGGATCCTGCTTTCGCAGCGCGTCGAGGCAACCACTCACATGCTGTACAACGCTTTCAATCGTCTCGCCGACCAGAAGTCTTCTGTCAAAAGTCGCTCGACACAGGTCTGGTACCACGGATACGCCCGGATAAGGCCTGGATATTATGTCTGTCAGCACCATCAGCCCACGCCCGAGCAGTTCATCAAGAGGCATCTCGAGCTTATTTATGTACGGTAACGCTTCTGCCATCTTCTCAACCGCGTTAATGCCAACCTCTGGGCTCGAAGAATGAGCAGGTTTTCCGATTGTCTCTATGACCACTTCGCCTCTTCCTCTCTGCCCTACTGCGAGGTTAAGGCTTGTCGACTCGCCTATCACGACGTAGTCGGGCTTGACGGCGAGCGCCACTTTCTCTAGACCCGGACCTTCTATGCATTCCTCAAGCACTGTGCCGCTTACGTATACAGTGCCTTTCATTGTGTTTCGCTTCTCCACCAGTTTGGCTGCGGCGTAAACCATCGCGGCAATCGAACCTTTCATATCCGAAGAGCCACGTCCGTATATCCTGCCTGACTCAACCGCCCCTCCGTACGGATCGTGTTTCCAGTTCGTCGGATCGGTGACTCCGACCGTGTCAATATGCCCGTCGAACAACACGCTTGGACCATCGCCCGTTCCTACTCTTCCCACCACATTGCCCATCTCGTCTATCCAAGCATCGTCGTAGCCGAGTTCTATCATCTTGTGTCTTATGGCATTTGCCACATCCGATTCCCTAGAACTCTCACTCGGAATCGCTATCAGTTGCTTCGTAAACTCGATCACTTCGTGCCTTTCTTGCTGCGTAAACATCGCTCGGTTCTCCTTTCGTGTCTAGTATTAACGCTCACAGTTGTGCGATAGTTCCTGATGCGCTTCTTTCAGAACTCTGCTTATGGCTATCTGCTGAGGGCATTTGCTCTCGCACGCACCGCACTCGATGCAGTCGGTGGCTCTTGTCTGGTCGAGATGCTGAACGTAGAACTGTCGTGCTCGCTCTATCTGCGCCTCATCGCGTGAAAACCCCAAGGCATCGTTATATAAGGCGAATACTTTCGGTATGTCAACTCCGTGCTCACACGGCATACAGTAACCGCACATCGTACACGGTACTGCTATGAGGTTACGGTACTCTTCTGATACGCGGCGCACGGTGTCGCGTTCTTCTTCGGTGAACCGTCCAATACCCGACCTGCCCGCATATTCGACGTTCTCTTTCACCTGTTGCATACTGCTCATACCGCTGAGCACCAGAGACACCTCCGGTTGATCCCACAGCCAGCCGAGTGCCCATTCCACAGCGCTTCTGTGTTGGTCGGCTCCCCCGAAGATGCGCTCTATCTCGGGCGAGGCGGGCTTAGCGAGCGCTCCACCTAGTAGAGGTTCCATCACTACAACTGCAAGTCCCTTCGACGCAGCGTAGTGCAGCCCTTTGCGGCCAGCCTGGTTGTCTATGTCAACGTAGTTGTACTGAATCTGGCAGAATTCCCAGGGGTACTCATCCACTATCTGCTTAAAGCAGTCAAATCCATCGTGGAACGAGAAACCGAAGTGCTGTATCCTTCCTCGGGTGAGCTCTCTTTGCGCCCACTCAAACACATCGTACTTGTGTACTTTGGGCCAGTACTCTCGATTCAAGTTATGCAACAGGTAGAACTCCACTCTATCTGTCTTGAGCCGTTCGAGTTGCTCTTCGAATAAGCGTTCACAATCGTCGCGCGACTCAACGAGCCACATTGGCATTTTGGTTGCTATCGCCACCTTGTCTCTCCAACCACCCTGGAGAGCTTTGCCCAAGAACACTTCACTCATCCGTCTGTGGTAACCCCAGGCAGTATCCAGATAGTTGACACCGTTTGAAATGGCGTAATGGATCATGCGTTCGGCACTCGGGTAGTCGATATTAGCTGGGTCGTCACCTACCACCGGCAGACGCATACACCCAAAACCGAGCGCCGATGGACAATACGTCGTCTTACCAAAACTACGATACTGCACTTACTTTATTCCTCCCACGAGTGTTTTTGGCCAGTTATGCGCACGCCAAACATGCGGCAAGAGACCGCTGCAATCTTCTCAAGAGCGTCTCGACCATCTGCTAGATAACAGGACACACAGCTGCGCCCACGGTACCTGGACCGGTGTGCACCCCTATAACCGGACCCACCTCATAGAACTCAGGCTCGCCCTCAACACAGAGTTCCTGCTTCAACATCTCGAGCAGACTCCTTGCTGCCTCTTCCGCCTGGCCGTGACCGACCGCAAGCCGCACCTTCTGCTGAGAAAACCTGTCAGTTAGGTACTGAACTATAGTTGCCAATGCTTGACGCGAACTACGGCATTTGGCAACCGGCACGTATATGCCGCCTTCTACACGGATAACCGGCTTTATGTTAAGCAAGTTACCCAGTAAGGCCGATACTTTTCCTATTCGGCCTCCCTTATGAAGATAATGCATGGTGTCAAGTGTAAACAAGAGTTCGGTGTTCCGACGCATCTCGTCAAGCATTGCGACGATTTCTTCTACACTACAGCCCTGCTGAACCATCTTCGAAGCCTCGATAGCCTGAAACGACAGCCCGTAACTGAGAAAACCGGAGTCTATTACGGTGACTCTGTCTGTCTCCAATTCTGCAGCGGCCGAACGCGCTGCATCCTTTGTGGCGCTGAGGCCTCCAGATATGTGCAGGGA
Organism: uncultured Pseudomonadota bacterium; assembly: GCA_964417635.1. Lineage (GTDB taxonomy): Bacteria > Bacillota > Sulfobacillia > JAUYEF01 > JAUYEF01 > CAYQIY01. The sequence goes on from CAYQIY010000038.1 coordinate 11,658, forward strand.
CACAACGCTGTGTCCTTGTTGAAGAAGTCTTCCGAACACCTCTTTGAACTGATGAACTGTTGGTTGGGACGTCTTAGGCAATTCGGAACTTGAAGTGAGCATCGGATAGAATGAAGAAGGAGTAATGTCTACACCGTCCAAGTATGCTCTGTCAGCGTGAATGACGGACAGAGGGACTACCTCTATGTTGTGTGCTGTGGCAACATTTGGTGCCAGGTCCGAAGTGCTGTCTGTGACTATGCTTACAGGATCCACTGCCTACCCCCTTCGCTGCATCTGTCTGGTGCGAAACTTGCCTCAATTCTACACTAGCGACAGTTTGGTGAGAAGCGCCGGACTAAGAGACCACATAAGGTACACCGTCTGTGCGCTTGCTCGAGCAATCGTGATCGTCTCTCTGCGAGCCCTTAAGCTGGTTGTAGAGCACGGTGAGCTCACTTATTTCGCGGCTCAACGCCACAACTTCGGGCTTGGCGAGATCGTCTTCAGACTTCACCAGGCTCGCAATCTTCTGCCTGAGACACAGTATCCGGTTGTACACTTCTTCTGCTCTGAGCAACTGAACACCTCCAGCGGCAGGAGCCAGATATCCGTATAACTGTTCATGTATAGGCGTTCGGCTTCCACCGCTCGTTTGAGGCGGTTCGTCTGCAAGTATTCCGTCTTCTGCAAAAAGACGCCTAGCTCAAAGACGGAGCAAAGGCGGCCCGACATCACATAAGATGCCAGCCCGCCCAGACGCCCACAAAGGTTAGGCTATTTCACGTGGTACATACCGTTCTTCTGCATATAGTTGAATATGCCCTCTCCGTGTTGCTGCTCCTCGCGCTGAATGTGTTGGAGCGCCTGTCTGAGGTCTGAGTTGCTGGCCTCAAACACGGCAGTGTCATAGGTACCCGAAACGTACTTCTCGGTCATCAGCATGTCGTTGCACAAAACCGCATCGTCTCCGGCTTCTGCCGAGTTGCCAAATCTCGCACCACGATTCTGCCCGCTCGACTGCGGACTCGCACCAGCTTGCTGCCCAGCCTGGGGAGCCTGCTGCCCTTGCAAAAACTGATTGACTGTGTTGTAATGCTCTTGCTCTTGAGATGCGTACTGACTGAACAACCGCTTTAGATCTGGGTCATGCGCCTGCTCCGCGTAACTCGTGTACTTCTGAATACACACTTCTTCGTGACTCTTTTGATCTTCTAGCAAGCTTCGCTCTTTTTGTGTCAACTGCGTCTGCATCCAAATGCACCTCCGACAAAAGGGTGGGTCAATCGGCGTGTATTTATGCCTGTTGACTGCTCCTGCCCAAAGTGCATATTCCAGGGCTTAGTCGACTAGGTCAAGCAGTTCTTCCAAATTGTGCACACCGAGCACACGTTGTGCTCGCTCAACTTCGTGAATCATGCGTACGATGGCATCGTTGAGCGGAGCATACACACCCAATTGGCTCGCCTTCTTCACGACGATGCCGGGCTGCCAATCCACCTCGGTTGGCCGTTTACGTACCATGATGTCACGCTGGATGCCCGTAAAGCGCTTTAGGGTGCTACCTTCAAAAGAATCGGGATCGGGCTTTTGATCCCACTGCGCATACGCGTCCGTGAGATCTTCTTCCATGAACAGATTCGGATCAAAACCTTTGAACTTCTCAACGCGCACTCCGAGGCCTCTTGCAACCCCACACGTCTCTTTCACAATCGAGGCGAGCAAAGGCCGCACGTGAGTTAGTGCAAGCACTTGCGAGAACGGCAATTCGGTAAGCGCCGCCGCGAAGTAGACTGAACCCAAGCACATCTTCGCCCACAGGTATCCCCATATGTTGTTAGTTATCTTGATAGGCATCACGTGCGACAAAATGCTCTGGCATCTTCTCAGCCTTTCGCCAACACTTCCATCCAACTCGCCTATATACATGGGGAAATCGTAAGCCAACATCACGCGCCCCGGCTCAAGGTAGTCGGCGCCGAACTGAAGGAAGCAGCCCACCGTACGCTGCGCACCGACCATTTCAGAGATTACCTCCTCACACAGACCGTTTTGCATTGAGACAACAAATGAGTGCTCATCAAGCAGTGGCAGAACCGGTTCAAGCGCTTGGCGTGTTGCCATCGCCTTCACCGAAAGCAGCACCATCTGCTGACGCCCGCTGAGCTGTTCGGGCAAAACAGCCTTGACCTTGAATGTGTTCTCGCCGCGCACTCCGCAGATCGTCAGCCCATTCTCGTTCATCTCGTGAACATGCTCAGCTACAGTATCCACTAGAGTCACATCGAAACCGGCCTGACTCAGGTAGGCTCCGATAACGCCGCCAATGGCACCGGCACCGATAACCGTAATCTTCACTCTGACCGCCTCCGTCTCGCGCGAAATCGTGTTGCTCAAGTACTTGATTTGACACACCATACATCCATACCTATCTCACTTAACACCCAGCTCGAGCACTGGTTAACATTCATAAGGACGAGTCTGAGCGAGAAATTGCCCGAAATATGGCGTGGGAAGCGCCTGAGTTGTGCAGAGCGAACTACATTCGCAGCAACAGCAATTGACTGAAGATGCCTTTACTACTGGCTAGTGAGACAATTTAGACAGGGGTGACCAGCATGCCTGAGCTTAACAAGACCACTGAAGACTGGTCGGTCACCAGCAAGGTGAGGATCGCGCTCAAGGTCAATGTTGAGACGGCGAAGTACCTCGAGTCCATCAAAGTGGGCACCGCTTCTGGAGTGGTATACTTGATGGGAAAGCTGCCCACAAAGGAAGCGCGTGACAAAGTCGAGAGAGTAGCCCGCGCAGTACCCGACGTGTTTTCTATTGTCAACGAAATCGAAGTAGCGTAAGCCCCAGTACCCTTAAGGGGCCGGCTCAGACCGGCCCTTGTTTTTATGAGAGACAGGACTATACACTATCGATGTCTAAATGGATGTTTGTGCGCAACACAACAACCGGAGGTGTACCGCGTATGCAAGTACAGTACCCGATAACTTTCTTGTACTATAACGACCTGGAAAGCGCTACTCGATTCTACGGCGAAGTACTGGGGCTCAATCTGTGGCGCGACCAGGGCTTTTGCAAGATCTTTCACGTTGGCGAGGCTGCTTACGTAGGGTTGGTCGATGGTGAGAAGGGCTCTCTCAGACCAACCGCAGAAAAGGGCGTGTTGCTCACGTTCGTGGTTGACGATGTCAAGAGATGGCACACCTATCTAGAATCACAGAAAGTAGATGATCTGACTCCCATACACGTCAATGAAGATATCGGGGTGACGGGGTTCTTTTTCAAAGATCCAGAGGGGTACACGCTCGAAATTCAGGTGTTTTTGAGCTGACCCGCTCTATCCCGAAGTAGGCAGCCGGAGGTGTATGATGCCAAGAGGTACCGCGATAGCGCTGATACATAGGATTAGATGGAAGATCGATCGCTTTCTCGAAAAAGAGTTGAAAGAGCAGGGCATAGATAACCTGGTTCTCTCCCAGAACATGATCCTTTACATTCTTCACCGTGAAGACGCGAAATTGACGATGAGCCAGATAGCGTCGCTCGCGATGAAAGACAAGTCCACGGTCACGTATCTCGTGGATAAGCTCGCAGCTGCGGGTTACGTGCGACGCCAAAAACACCCCGATGACTCACGAGTCACGTATGTGCTCCTGACCGAAAAAGCGCGGGCGCTTCAGCCCTACTTCGCGGCAATTTCGGAAAGAGCATACTCTGCAGTCTACAATTCACTGACCGAAAGGGAAGCAGAAGTGCTTGAACACCTGTTAGAGCGAATCAACGATGCGTTGCCCGTGTGTTAGGCCAAACGGCACCCACCGGAGTGGGAACGCTCTGAGTCGGGTGGCTGCCTGACGCGCCCAGCACTCGCGCATCTACTCTGTGCCTGGGCGCGTCTCAACACTCCAGATGAGAAGCACTGTCCGATACGCTTGACGACTGCTGCCTAGCCTATCCATGCCCGGATAACCAGCGGATGCTTTGTACACATTTGGCCCTCCAGATAATCCTGCAAGAACATCCTATTGCAGCTCCTTAAGCTCCTGAAACGCTTGCCGACGAGCAGTCTGTGAATTCGCTGATGCGCCGTATTCACCCTTAGCACCGGGGTTGTGGGTTGGGTCAGACGGGCCATTTCGGCGAGCAACGCAAGCATAACTCCTTCATCGTTCTGGGCAGGTATTATCGCTCCCCAGGCCATAGGCAGCAAGTCAGGTACGTTTGCCAGAAACCCAATTGCACTTCCTGATGCCGTTGCCACTAACACCGTGCCCCGCTGTCTATTCATTGCCCAACGGAGTTCGGCGCCGTAATCAGTGCCGTCAAAATGTATGTCGCTTACAGCAGATATCTGATCGACGAGAATCTCATCGGGCTCGCTTACCAGTTCGCATATGGTGACTCCTGTGTCTTGAGGCATGTCAATGCTTTCGGGAAACACATAGTCAATAGACGGAAAACCTGTCACGAACCCAAGACTTTGGTAGAGCCCGATGTTCTTGCCGCTTTCAGGCCTCATCTCAAGCCCGAGAGTGCTGCACTGTGGCTTCAGAAACTGCATCGCGGCGTTCATCAACTGCCTTCCGACGCCTCTGTTCTGCGCACCTGGGTCTACGCCAAGAGGTCCTATGTACGCCGTCTTGCCCAGAACTCTGGTGAAGACGTATCCGGTTACTTCTACGCCATCTAAAGAGACGTATGCACCACCAGAAGAAGTCTCTAACAGCGCTTCTAAGTTCTCACGCGTTCTTTCGCTCTTCCTACCGAAACACACTGTATCTATCCTGCCTATTGCCGAAAGATGCGCTTTACTCATTGGAGCAATCAAGCGGATTCACTCCTTCCGGCGATTCGCATACGCCTTCATCTCCTCGTATGTACGTATGTTCAATAAATGATCGGGACTATCCCTTCGCGTCACGTAAAACTGAATAGGGGCGTATAGTGTGTATAAGGGGGTGAAAGAGTGAACAAAGAGTATGAGGAAGTAGCAACAAGACTGAAGGCAAGCGTGAAGGAAATGCTCGCGCTTCAGTCTCAGGCCATCTGTAGTCTACTGCCACACGCAACCCCCAAAGACTTGCTTGACATCGTTGATACCGTCAATTCTCAGACTCAGATGACTTGTCTTCTTGGGTCTCGTCTACATCAATAGCGTCGCCGTATTCTTCGCGCAACTGTCTCTTGCGCTCATCAATCGCTGCCTCCCTCTCGGCAAGGGATACATATGAGACAACTCCAGGCTCGAAACCATCTTCATCTTCGGGTATTGCTGTGAGGATTGTCTTGTACATCTGCGCTGCGTACTCGCCTAACTTGCGGTTGTAGTCATCTGGATTTGCCTCGTCGGGAATCTTAAGAGGCGTTTTCTTGAGAACTTCGAGCATGATCTTCAGGGCAATTTCATTAACCTTCACTTCTTGACCCTCCCTATAACTTCTTGTGGTCAAAGAGGTACAAATTGGATATGATATAGACAGAGGGGACGCTTTCGCGCCCCATGTCGGACACCTAGATTGGACTCCCATCTGCCGCTAACAGTATGGGGGTCTTTGCCTGTCTGAAGGGGCACGTGCTGTAGCACAGTAACCTCCAGCATTCGGCGTCGGGCCACCTCAACTTAGCGTTCTTGCAGTGTGGTCGAATCCGTCTTCGAACTCGTCGTACCATGTAACCATCTCCCGTTCTCGTAGTAGACAGAACACGTCTGCCTCCTGCCGTTAGGCTAAGTGTTCGCACTACAAGGACACTTGATAGTCACAAAGACGAGTAGCCAACTGGTGCCTTGGAATATTATAACATATGGGGGAGAATCTTGTGACAGATAAGAAGCAAGAAAAACAAACAGGCCACGGTGTAAGCCGTAGCCAGTTCTTTGCAGACTTAAAGAAGGTTTGCTCTAAGGTAACTTCGGGCAAGTCATTTCAGGAGCCTTGTACACCTGCTTCAGCCAAGAAGTGAATAAGTTCTGCCTGTCAGCCCTGTGGTTATAGCGGAACGTGAATTCGTCAAGGTAACGCTGCAAGTACTTCTTGCTCAGCACGTGATGAGTACCGTCTATGCTTCGCTTGAACTGTGACCAGAAGTTCTCTATCGTGTTGGTGTGAGCGTTTCCGATGACAAACACCTTCTGGTTGTGGTGTACTCTCCTGTGTTGGTAGCCTGCTGATTCTGCCTTGCGATAACTCAACAGTTCGTCCGTATACACCATAGACTGAGGCAATACGAACTCCTTCATCATCGGCATGAGTGTTTTGCCCTTTACATCGGGAACGGTCTTTGCGACGATCTTGCTTGTGCTATCCTTGCCACGCTGCACAGCACCGGCAACGATAGTCTTGCCAGGAGCACCACGGCCACGCTTGCCACCAGACCTTTTGCCACCTATGTATGTTTCGTCCATCTCAACTTCACCAGAGAGTTTGCCGACATCCTCTTTGAGCATGTTGCGTATCTGCTGCGCCATGCGCCATGCCGTCTTGTAGGTTACACCTAACTCGCGCTGCAACTGCTTGGCAGAGATACCGCAACGAGTACTGGACATGCGATACACGGCATAGAACCACTTGACCAGAGGGGTATCCGACTTGTGGAAGATGGTGTCTGCTGTGGGGTGAACCTGTGTTCCGCAGTAGGCGCAGGAGTAGCAACGCCTACCGCTTATCTTGTGATGACCAGTCACTTTGCCACACTTCTTACAGTGGATTCCATCGGGGTACAGATGATTCACGAGCCACTCAAGGCACGTGTCATCGTCGGGGAAGTCTTTGTGAAACCGCTCTATCGTGTAACGCTCCA
>CAYQIY010000039.1:0-17459 GCA_964417635.1 uncultured Pseudomonadota bacterium
GTATACGGCTGGAAATTGCTGTGCACGAGAGAGGCAAAAAGAAGACGCACCGAATCGGCGTCCGGTGCGCTCCGTACCGTTGTCTACGATGCGGCTTGTTCTGCCGCCCGCTTTCGCGTATCTTCTATCGCTTTTGTGGGGCATTTTTCAACACACGCACCACAATTGTCACACAGGTCGTAATCGATGAAGGCAAGGAAGTTTTCAACCTGTATTGCCTTTGTCGGACATACCCTTACGCATGCCTGGCAGCCTATGCACGCTACCTTGCATATCTTGCGCGCCGCCGCGCCTCTCTGCGTGTTCTTACAGCGCACATGCACTTTCTTGGACAAGCCGACAAGTTCTATGATCTTGCGCGGGCACTCTGCCACACATTTGCCGCACGCAGTGCACTTGTCTTCATCAACAATAGGTAGACCATCTTCTCCCATCTTCATTGCATCAAACGGACACACCCTTACGCACGTTCCAAGACCCAGACAGCCAAACGAACACGCCTTGGCACCGTCACCCGCCAGCACTGCCGCTTTGCAGTCTTCAATGCCGACATACACGGAGCGCTCCTGGCATACATCTTTGCCCCCACCGCACTTTATCTGCGCCACCTTGCGTTCGGCCGAAAGATCTATCGCCAGTCCCATGATGCTGGCAATAGCCTCGGCGCACTCAGCGCCTCCCACTGGGCATGCGTCAGGCGCAGACTTGCCGAGAACGATAGCGTCCGCAAGTCCGTCACAGCCAGGGAAACCGCACGCGCCGCAGTTTGCTCCAGGCAACACATCGCGCACCTTAACAACGCGCGGATCGACCTTGACCGCAAGCTTATGACTCGCGAGCGCCAGCCCGGCACCGAACAGCGCGCCTGTTACCGCCATGACCAGCAATGCTGTACCTTGCAATTCCATGCAGATTCCCTCCCTACAAGCCCATGAGGCCTGCGAACCCGGTGAACGCAAGCGACATGAGAGAAGCTGCTACAAACGCAATCGGGTAGCCCTTAAGAGGTTTTGCCACAGGTGCTACGTCGACCCGCTCGCGTATCGCAGCAAACAGAATCAGCGCAAGCGAGAAGCCGAGTGAAATCCCGAACGTGTACACCCAAGCCTCAGGCAGCGTGTAGTTGTACTCAACGTTGAGCCTGAGAAAACCAGGCTTGGACACTTCTGTTGCAGCCGCTAGCACAGAGCAGTTCGTAGTGATTAGCGGAAGATATATACCCATAGCCTTGTACAGCGTGGGAGCCGTCTTCCGTATGAACATCTCTTCAAACTGCACAAAACTCGCAATAACCAAGATGAAAGTGGGGATGTACAAGAACTCCCCAACTCCCAGCGGATGCAGCACGTAGTTCCAGAGAACCCATGCCAGGGTGCTTGAAACCATCATGACGAACATGACGGCTGCACTCATTCCAACCGATGCCTCCATCGAGTTGGACAACCCCATGAAAGGACACAACCCGATGAACCGTATAAGCAGGATGTTGTATACGAATAGCGCCCCGAGGAATATCAGCGCCAGTCTCTGCACCTCGCCCACGTTATGATCCCACCTTCGCCTCGAGTTTGTTCAGCAGCCCCGCGAGCAGGCCAAACGTAAGAAACGCTCCCGGGAAGGTTATGAAAAACGCCGGTGCCAGAAACCTCGGCCCGAGGCTTATCAGCACATGGTCGAACAACACTATCTTGCCAGTACCCAGCAATTCACGTGTGAAGCCCATTATGAGCAGCACCAGAGTAAAACCGGCCGCAGTAGCAACACCGTCAACTGCAGCCCAGCTCACAGGGTTCTTGGATGCAAACGCTTCCGCTCGGCCGAGTATCATACAGTTCACCACGATAAGTGGGATCCACACTCCCAAGCTGGCGTACACAGCCGGAAAATACGCCTGTAGAGTGAGGTCTACTATGGTGACGAACGAAGATATTATGATGATGAATATCGGTATCCTTATGTTGCGTGGAATCAGGTTTCGGATTAAAGACACAAGCACGTTCGACATTACCAGCACGAAACTCGCAGCCAGACCCATGAATAGCGAGTTTTCAACCGTGGTCGAAACCGCCAGTGCGGAGCAGAGCCCGATCATGAGTTTGAGTAGTGCGTTACTGCTGAAAATACCATCTTTTATATGCTTTGCGACATTCACAGACAAGCCCCCCTGTACGCTGCGCTAGGCTCGATCATGCTTTCACCACTCCAAACACCTTTGGCCTCACCAGTCTGTCGATCATCGGTGATGCCATGTTCATGAACAAGATGGCAAATGTAACCCCTTCGGGCATGCCCGAATACATGCGGAGCACCATCGTCAGAAACCCACAGCCGACTCCGAAGATGATCTTCCCTACAGCGCTTGAGCATGTCGTTACGTAGTCGGTCGCCATAAAAAACGCCCCCAGCATGGCTCCGCCTGCAATCAGGTGAAACACAGGGTCAACGCCGAGCAAGACACTCATCACAAGCATGGTGCCAAGATACGAAACAGGTATTCTCCAATCGATAACCTGCTTCCAGATGAGAAACGCCCCGCCAATAACCAGAAGCGCAGCCGAGACTTCGCCTATACACCCGCCGAAGTTATTCCATAGCAACGCACCGTAATATGAAGCGGTGCTCTGTATAGTACCCTGCTTGGCGAGCATTAGCGGAGTCGCGCTGGTACCTGCATCTATCCCGAGGTTTGCAAACCAGGTAGTAGTCACAAACACCGGCCAGGACATGACCAAGAACGCTCTACCCACCAGCGCTGGGTTGAACACGTTATAACCCAATCCGCCGAATATCTGCTTGCCGAGGCTTATGGCCACAACTGCTCCTATCATGCACACCCACCACGGCGTTCGCGGAGGCAGTGTCATTGCCAGAAGCAGGCCCGTGACTGCGGCACTCCAGTCGGTAGCACGCCTGCTATTCACTTTGCTGCGCACGCTTATGTCGTGTATCACCGAAAAAGCCAGCAACGCAACAAACACCCACTGCAGCACGGCGTACTGAGCCGGAAGAGCCAACATAAGAGCAATCACCGCAAATAACAGCGCAATTTGCCTATACATACTCTTAAGATGCCCGGCCTTTCCGACTCGCCATATGTTTTCGGTAAACATCGCCCCGAAAATGCACACACCCATCACCAGCGCCCCTGTAAGCCCGAACAGGTACAACGCATATAGCGCTGCCGGTGCAAGCGCCAAAAGCACGCTTGCCATGATGGACGGCACTGTCACCTTAGACCTTATGTGCGGGGAAACAGACGTGAACAGTTTCTGATCTTCTGCCATATCTAGCTGCCCCCTTTCTTGCGCCTTGCCAAAACCTCGGCCTTGGCGAGCCGAATCCACTGTACAAGCGGGATTTCGGCAGGACAGCGGTAAGAACAAGTACCGCATTCTATGCAGTCAAGTGGCCTGTAGCGTTCAACGAAATGCCACACACCTGCCTCAGAGTAAGACTTAAGATACAATGGCTGAAGCCCCATCGGACAAGAATCCGCGCACCTGGCGCACCTTATGCACGGGAACGGCTCATCTTCAGTCGCAGTCGTGTCTTGGTCAAGCGCAAGTATGCCGCTTGTACCCTTGATGACCGGCACATCCAGCACGTGCTGCGCGATTCCCATCATCGGCCCGCCCATAACGACCTTTACCGCAGAAGGCAGCAAACCGCCGCACTCGGCCACCAGTTCTTGGAACGACGTCCCAAGCCTTGCGCGCAAGTTCATCGGTTCGGCGACAGCTCCGGTCACGGTCAATACTCTTTCAACAAGCGGCATCCCAGTCTTTACAGCCTGCGCCAGCGCGGCTGCCGTACCAACGTTAGACACCAGACAACCCACATTGAACGGTAGCCCGCCCGAAGGCACTTCACGGCCTGTCACCGCTTTAATCATCTGTTTTTCTGCGCCCTGTGGGTATTTGGTCTTCAGCGCTGCGACTTCAATACCGGGATAAGACTTCACTGCCCGTTCCATAACCTCGATGGCATCGGGCTTGTTATCTTCAATGCACACGAAGCCCTTTTTCACTCCTGATGCCTTCATAAAAGCATAAAGCCCGAACGCCACCTCATCGCTGGATTCGAGCATTAGCCTATGGTCTGCCGTTAGGTACGGTTCGCATTCGGCACCGTTCAACAGGTAATACTCCATCTTAGCGTCTTTGGGCGGGCTTAATTTCACAGCAGTCGGGAAACCTGCGCCGCCCATACCGACCAACCCGGCTTCCCTTACTATCGACTTGAGTTCATCAGGCGATAGCGAATCGAGGTCACCTTTTGGCTCAATCGAAGGATCGAGTTCGTCTTCTTCATCGGCTTTGATCACAACGGATAGCACGTTGCGTCCTTGCACCGGATGCAGCCTGGGCTCGACAGCTTTGACGGTTCCTGACACAGATGCATGCACTGGTGCAGTTACAACCGCTTTTGCGTCTCCTATCTTCTGGCCAAAGTTAACCTTGTCACCGGCCTTGACCAGAGGTTCGCAAGGCGCTCCCGCGTGCTGGGACAACGGAATCACGACCTCAGAAGGCCGCTTCGCCTGCACTATAGGTTTCTTCTCAGTCAAATGCTTCATTTCAGGGGGATGTATTCCCCCGGCGAAGGTTTTTGCTAAAGCCACCTACGGATTCACCTCTTTCTGGGCCTGTTAACTAGATGATTATATCATGAGACATCGAACCATCTGCCTTGTTCGCGTAATTGCGATAACTCATCCACACAATTCCTTTGAGAACCAGCAAAAGAGACCCCGGCACGGGGCCTCTCTAAAAGTTCTGACTACGCCAAAACTGCTATTTAGGAAGCTGCGCCAGGAAACTCTCCAACGTATCCAAGATCTCAAGATAAGTAGTGCCTGCTTTTACGTATAGATCCTTGCCGCCTTTTTCGGCAAGCGTCTTGATGTCCTCAGCATTTGCCGCCGCCTTTTCAAGCATGATGGTCAGCGCAGCGTGTGCCGTCTGCATATCCGCCGGTACCGTCGCTTGCGACATCTTACTCCTGACATTTGACAGAGTGGTCGCAAGCCCTGCAGCCGCTGTGGTGAGATCGCTCTTTCTATTGGTATAGTAGTAATCCCATACTTCGGCGGCCATCGGTACGGCATCTGCCAAAGTCAGAAGACCGTTTTTGAACAATGCTGCATATTCGGCATCGGCAACTGTGATCGTAAAAGTGCCACCGACGTACTGGAATTCGGCAACATACGGCTTGTACCCTGCTTTAGTCAGCTCTTGCGAAAGGTTTTGTGCAGCCTCTTTAGTACGTGTCACGCCTGCAAGCACGCGGTGTGGATTGGTACCCGACACTATAGCCGGAAACCCTTTCTTCCTCGTCTGTTCGGCGAGCTGCTCAGCCTGCTCCTTGCCGTTGAATGCACCGAGCTGCACTCTCCAAAGGCTTACGCTCGGCACGCTGATGCTTGTTTTTGCCGGCACCTGCTGTACCGGCTCAGGTGTTACGCTAGGTGGGCCGCTGGGCTGACCTTTTGTGGCGACGAAGGCCCCGAGCACGAATCGCTCAAGCATGTATCCGGAGACTACTGCGACAAGCGCGAGACCTGCCAGGAAGACCACCAGCGGCAGCCGCTTTCTGGAAAGCTGCCTTCTGCGAGTCATAGGTTTCCCCCATTCCTTTTTCGCCGCCTTAGATCTCAAAGCGAACTTGTGCCACTTCTCTCCCGGCGCAGTAGAACAATGCCAGATACCGGCCCGGCCTGCCGATACTCGCTCGACTCACGGCTACACAATCATTGGGACATGTTGCAGCAAGACTAACATAATCTCCTGGACCAGGATCGCTTGTGACGAGGTTCACGACAAGCGCTTTGCCGCGACTTTCCACGGACATAACCCTAATCACGTATCCGCCCGTCGGGCAGACACCACGATGCGCTACTATGAGAACATCGCGCGCAAACGATACCGGCGGTCTGGCCACGAATTCGGCGTAGACCTGCTTCACTTGCTCTTCGGATGTCAGTATGTTGTACGATTCACGTACTGTGCGGACCGGGTCGCACCTACCAAGATATACTCTCCTAAAGGAAATCGTCATCCCACATCCACCTCTCGCCGGGCAGGCACAAGGCGGCAATTCTGTTAATGAGTATGCCAAAGTGCCCGATGTCATGTCCGCTTTTTGCCCGGCAGAGGACAGGCGTGCCGATCGCAACCTGACGAAAAGAGGGGCTTGCAAGCCCCTCAGACTTACTGCCTTAGAAGTTCTAGCCTGTCTCTAATCTTCTGAGCCCTTTCCTCAAGGTTTCCTAGCCTGCCGCGTTCTTTCTGCACGACCTCTTCTGGCGCATTCGTAAGAAAGCCTTTGTTTTCAAGCCTTGATCTAACTCGCTCGAGTTCGCGTCCGACTGCGCCCAGGTCTTTGGACAGTCTCTCGACTTCGCGCTCGATGTCTATCAGCCCTTCAAACGGACAGAACACCTCGGCTCCTGTCACGACCGATGCAAGCGCCTTCTTGGGCTTTTCTGCATGCTGCTCCCTCAGTTCGAACGAAGAAAGCGCCGAAAGCCTTTCCACATAACCTCTCGCCTGAGAAAGTGCACGCTCTGCCTTCGGCGAAGCAAGCACTATGGCCGATACTTTCTGTGAGGGCGCTACCCCGAGTTCTGCCCTCAGGTTCCTGACCGCCCTTGTTACTTCCATAACATACTGCATCTGTTCTTCGGCATCTGCATCAGCTTCGCCAGCAGACACGGGCCACTGACTGACCATTATAGATTCACCATCGTGAGGCAATGACTGCCATATCTCCTCGGTGATAAACGGTATATATGGATGCAATAGCCTTAGCGTATGCTCCAACACACGCCAGAGAACATGCCGAGCCGTATGGCGTGCCGCTTCATCTTGCGACATCAGTCTTGGCTTGCTCATCTCTATATACCAGTCACAGAACTCAGACCACACAAAGTCGTAAAGCAGCTTTGCAGCCTCTCCTATTTCGTACGAAGAGAGCATGCTCTCCACGCTATCGGTGACCTCACCCAGCCGCGACAGAATCCACCTATCGGCGATGTCGAGGTCGGCTGGCGGGCGTTTGGGGTCATCGTCTGCGAGGTTCATCGTCACAAAGCGAGAAGCGTTCCACAGTTTGTTGCAGAAGTTCCTTGCGCTTTCGATCTTCTCACGGTACACCCTCGAGTCCTGGCCCATAGCGGTACCCGTCAGGAGCGCAAAACGCAGCGCGTCTGCACCAAACTCTTCAATCGCTTCTATTGGGTCTACGCCAGTTCCCTTTGATCGCGACATCTTCTTTCCGTCCTGGTCGAGAACAAGCCCGTTGAGCAGCACATGATGGAATGGCTTCTCACCCATGAAATGCAACCCGGTGAATATCATGCGGGCGACCCAGAAGAAGATAATGTCGTACGCGGTGACAAGCACAGACGTCGGGTAAAAGTACTCAAGATCAGGCGTATTCTCGGGCCACCCAAGTGTCGAATACGGCCACAATGCCGAGCTGAACCAGGTGTCAAGCACATCCGGATCTTGTTCCACATTTCCGCCGCAAACCGGACAGCGCTCTGGAGGGTCAACCGCTACCGTCATCTCGCCGCAATCGTCACAGTAGTACGCGGGTATCCTGTGACCCCACCAGAGCTGGCGCGAAATACACCACGGCCTGATGTTCTCCATCCAGTTCATGTAGAGTTTGGTGAACCGCTCAGGCACGAACTTGACGAATCCCCGCCTGACCACCTCAACAGCAGGGCCGGCCAACGGCTTCATGTGCACAAACCACTGGGTTGTCACAAGCGGCTCAATTACGGTATCACAGCGCTCATGCTTTCCGACAGAATGTCTGTACGGCTCGGTCTTGCAGAGCGCACCTGTCTCTTTGAGGTGTTCTACAAGCTGCTTTCTGCACTCATACCTATCCAGCCCGGCATAACGACCGGCTTCTTTCGTCATGCGCCCATCGCTTCCAATTACTGTGACCTTGGGCAGTTTGTGTCTCAACATAACCTCGAAGTCGTTGGGATCGTGCGACGGGGTTATCTTCACTGCGCCTGTACCAAATTCGGTGTCTACGTACGCATCCGCGATCACCGGTATCTTACGGCCGAGCACAGGCAGCACCGCATTCTTGCCTATGAGGTGCTTAAAACGCTCATCTTTAGGATTCACCGCGACAGCAGTATCTCCCAAAATCGTCTCAGGCCTGGTGGTTGCCACAGTTATGTGGCCGCTCTTGTCTTCGAGCTCATACCTCACATACCACAGCTGAGAGTCTTGCTCAACATGGTCTACTTCAAGGTCGCTTATAACGGTGCGACACTCAGGGCACCAGTTTGTGATGTAATCGCCTCTGTATATGAGTCCTTCTTCATATAGCCTTACGAACGCATAGAGCACAGCACGTGACAACTGCTCATCCATGGTAAATCTGGTTCGCGTCCAATCGCATGAGCAACCAAGTCGCTTGAGCTGCTCTATGATCTCGCCACCGTACTTGTTCTTCCAGTCCCACGCTCGTTCCATGAATTTGTCGCGACCAAGTTGGAACCTGTCTGTTCCTTCGGCCTCTAGCATCTCTTCTATCTTCACGTGCGTACCTATGCTGGCGTGGTCCGTCCCGGGCAACCACAGCGTCTCGTACCCCTTCATCCTGTGGTAGCGTATGAGCACATCCTGCAGACCGTTTACAAGCGCGTGCCCTATATGCAGCGTACCCGTCACATTAGGAGGGGGTATCATGATCGTATAGGGTGGTTTGCCCGAATGTGCATGTGCAGCGAAATACTGCTTTTCAAGCCAGTAAGAATACCACTTCTTCTCCACCTTGCGATGGTCGTAGGCGGTTTTGGCGCTCGTCTTGGCCGTCATGTGCTTAGCCTCCTCAAAATAGGAAGCCTTCCGTCCGTAGGACGGAAGGCTTGTCTTCCGCGGTACCACCTAAGTTCCGCATGTGCGGCTCTCTCGGGGCTGTATCCGGCCGACCGGTTCGAGGCTAACCAGAGCAGGCTCACCTCAAAAGCTCCAGGGCGACATTCGGCAGTTCACTGTTGCCGGAAGACCTCGCAGCGTATGGTCTTCCTCTCTTGGGCCGGAACTCGCCTACTCCTCCCCATCAACGCAAGAACACTATGCAGGTGTTGCTACATATTATAGCAAAGCGCAGAAGGCGACACAACTTATACTTGAGCCCCAAAGCCCAGACTGGCCGCCCCATTCAGGCGCTCAGTGTAATCAAAGACCCAAATCAGATACATGTGCAGCTTCCAAAAACCGCCCGGGATTGCCTATTGATCGCGTATCCAGCATTTTGATGCCCACCCCTTCGCCAAGCCGTGGGATTTGCTGGTGCAGTCCATCGTCACCTGCTGTACCCTGCCCGTAGCATAGCGCTTTGACCTGCCGAGGCACCGCAAGCGTGACGTACACGCTTACACGATCATGCGGGAATTCACCGCTGAAGCAATCCCCTAGCCTGACGACGATTGGTACATGAGCTGCCGAATCCGCATCAGCCAATATCGATAGTAGCGTTCATACTTGCATGTATTGGTTGCCTGGATAACGCCCAGGCAAACTGCAGAGACAAACGAAACAGCGTAATTCAACCGAATAACCTTCAGATGGTTTTTCTCACCAATCGACCGGGACGCTCCAGTTGATTCTATGCGCAACATCTCATACTTGAAAGTGACCCGAAACAAGCGAAAGATCATCTAAGCGTATTCGCAGCGTCTAGAAGATTTGGCTCACGCGCGGCGAAACACCGTAAAGACGAAACACATATTACAGGCAGGTGGACAGTCAATGCATCCATTAGGTGAGCAAATCAGTTTGCAGTTCTCACTCACTAAGAAGTACGCGTACTTCAACACTGCCGCAACAGGGCTCGTGCCCAAGACTGTGGCAGAGACGATGATGAAGTACTGGCAGCAGGGCGCTTATCCATACGGTCTTGAAGTTGAAGAGCTGGTGCAAGACCCCAACATAACCAGGGCAAAAATGGCGGCGTTTATTGGGGCAAAAGAGCATGAAGTGGCGTTTGTGACCAACACCGCGCAGGCGATGTCGCTCGCCGCAGCATGCTTACCGCTGGCGCGCGGTGACGAAGTACTCATTCCAAAACGCGAATTTCCGGCCGTGGTGTACCCGTTCTTGCACGGAGCAAGAACGCGGGGCTTCGACGTTCGCATGTTAGAGTGGAAGCAATACGGACCAACCGCAGACGAGATTGAGCAGTCTATCACTGAGCGCACACGCTTAGTATGCCTCAGCTGGGTGCAGTATCTTAACGGCTACACTAACGATCTGGTTGCGATTGGCAATATCTGTAAGCGCCACGGTATAACGCTTGCGGTTGACGCCATCCAAGGACTCGGCTCTATTCCACTTGATGTGAAGAAGGCAGGCATAGACATACTTGGAGCAGGCTCTTTCAAATGGCTGATGGCGGGCACAGGCATCGCAACGCTATACGTTTCGGAAGACATCTTACCCAACTTGAATCCTGTGTTGTTCAACTACAGGGGCAACATGAGTGATGTGGAAGATCCTGAGTATAAGCTTATCTACCACCAAGATATCCGCAAATTCGACCTCGGAACAGACAACCAAGCGGGCATGATCGCCCTGGGTGCATCGCTCGATTTCATTCAAGGCATCGGCATTGATCGAATCCATGCTCACTCGCGCGCTCTGGCGCATCGCATAAGGCAAGCACTATTAGAGCAAGGGTACACGCTTAACACGAGAGAAAACGAAGTATCGCCGATCGTGGCGTTTTCGTGCGGCAGTGGTGAAGAAGACGAGAGGCTTCTGGCAAAACTCAAAGAGCAGAATATCTGGACGTGCATAAGGGGCCTTGGGATCAGGATAGCACCCCATCTCTACTGCACCGAAGAAGATGTAGAGAGGCTGCTTAGCGCGTGTAAACGCTAGACTAACACTTGGTAAGTGGAGGCGGCGGTGGCTACTTTCTTCGGCCGATTTCGGCAACTCGTCGATACGGGTATGGTCAGAGTGGAGCGCGACTACCACGGGCTCTCTGCTGAACTCTACGACGAGATCGCCTGTCACACTGATGATATCGATTTCTACGTCGGTCTGGCTGGCAAATGCGGAAGCTCGGTGCTTGAGTTGGGTTGCGGTACTGGAAGGGTACTCATCCCACTTGCCAGAGCCGGTTTTGAAGTGTGGGGCATAGACAACTCCGAGCCAATGCTTAAGATACTATCGCGCAAGCTTGAGGCCGAGCCAAAAGCGGTTGCCCAGCGAGTGCATACTGTCATCTCCGATATGTGCGATTTTGCTGTGAACAGACGATTTGCGCTTGCCTTGATGCCGTATTTCACCTTCGCGCACCTTACCGATACAAACTCGCGAAAGGCCACGCTGCGAAATGTCTGGCTACATCTTGCGGCTGGCGGCAAGTTTGCAGCCGAGATAAGCCTCCGAGGCGACAGAACAACGCCAAGCGCGCACCCGGTTCTGAGCAGCGTAAGCCACAATAAGGTAGAAGGCTCGCTGACTCTAGTCCTTTCCCAGCAACAGCGGGCACACGACGGTACTATAGTGCTGAACCTGCTTCACGTGTTTGTCGATAGGCATGGCAGCGCTAATCTATCTGCTGTGAGTGCGCAAGAAGCCGAAACCAATGCAAGAGAACTGCACGAACTACTCACCGAATCCGGATTCAAACACATTCAATTCTTCGGCGATTTCAATCGTTCACAGCTCGAACCTGACGCCAAGAGAACGGTTGTCATAGCCACAAAAGCATAGGAGGCACACTGGTGAACGAACACCGCGTAAAGCGAGCACGAGATATCATGCTTTCGTCCAAAGTCGAATGCCTTGTTGTGACAGACCCGAAGATTAGAACTTGGCTCACGGGCTTTCGTGGCTCACTGGGCTGGGCTGTTCTCACACAAGACAAAACGGCGCTCTTCATCGACCCCAGGTACACTCAGCAGGCGCGTTCAGAAGCACCGCGCTTTGAGATAAAGGTGTGCGACTTCGGCCAGATGCTCAGCGGCACGGCGATTGCTGAAGCGTTGCCGTACGCCGCGGGCTCGCCCCTGCATCTTGAGACAACAGGCCTGCAGTACGACACTTATTGCGGTATGGCTAGCGCTCTCAAGCAGGGACAGCTCATACCTGCTCCAGGCTTGCTACGCTCAGTACGCGCCGTAAAAGACGAAGCAGAAATCAGACTCATATCCAAAGCATCTGGTATCGCTGACGAAACTGTGCGGCTTCTGCGCCAAAACGTGCGTCCGGGCTGGACTGAAAAACGAGTGGCTTGGTTCATCGAGCGCACCGCACAAGAGATGGGTGCCGACTCGATGAACTTCATCCTGGCAGGCTCTGGTCCGAGGAGCTCGCTCATACACGCGGCTCCCACAGATAGAAAGATCGAAGATGGAGATATCCTGCTCGTGGACATCGGACCGGTTGTCTCGGGCTACGGCACAGACCTAACGCGCTCGTTTGTGGTCGGCGAGCCCTCCGAATGGCAAGTACAGATTTTTGAGATAGTGAAAGCAGCTCAACAAGAAGCAGTCGAGCGTGTGAGACCGGGTATGACAGGCCATGAAGCCGACAAGATCGCGCGCGACCCGATACGAGACGCAGGTTACGGAGAACAGTTCGCCCATCTGTTGGGCCATGGACTCGGAATGGCAGCAGCCGAACCACCACTGCTAGTGGAAGCTGGGCAAGATTTACTGGAACCCGGCAGCGTGGTGACGATCGAACCAGGAATCTACCTTGAATCCAAAGGCGGCATACGAATCGAAGATACGGTGGTAATCACCGAAACCGGCGCCAAGAGGCTGACTCATGCGCCTATAGAACTTTAGACCAACATGGGCATAGCATCGCCAAAGCGCTGCTATGCCCTAACACGGCCTGGCAAGCCCCATAAGCAGCAAGTCCTCGTGGCCTTGGTAGACCCTTCTACCTGCTCTCAACATAGCTTCTGCCACAAACCCGCACTTCTTGTAACAGCTTATTGCCCTCTTGTTGGACGTATACACCCTAAGGTATATGTACTTGAGGCTGGTCTGCTCGAAGATATGCCGCAAGAAAGCCTGTATGGCATCTTGCCCGTACCCTTTACCCCAGTACCCGCGCTCACCTATGCAAACGCGCAGTTCGGCCGAACCCGATCTCCAGCATATGTGCTGCAACTCGAGGTCACCGATGAGCCTGCCGCTATGCAGGTCGAGCACCCCAAACGCGAGATTAGTGCTGCGTCCAGCGTCTGGGTATGTGTACTCTCTCTGCCGCCTGGAGTTGATGAACTTCTTGCCTACCAGCCTGGCTATTTCCGGGTCGTTGTCCCATTTTTCGATGTGTGCGATGTCTTTGGAATGTATCGGGCGCAATGCAGTCTTGTTTCCCCGGATGAGCACAGAACCATTTCCTTTCACAATGACTCACGAACCTGGAAGACCCGATTCGACACGCCGAAAATGAGCACCTTTATGTAAATTGAACCACTCCACTGCAAGACAAAAAGACAGCCGCGTCAATACGGCTGTCCTGTGCATACATCCGTCTAGTCAGCAGTCTTCAGGCGCAAGACTCTGTTCGAAAGATGCGCCATTTGGTATCGTTCAAGCGCCGTGTCCAGAATGTAGTTCACCAACTCTTCGAACTTCATGCCTTCAGCCTGAGCCACTCTGGGAAAATCACTGAAGCCGGGTACAAGCCCTGGAAGGGGGTTAATCTCCAGAACGTAGGGCACCCCGTGCCTGAGTCTAATGTCCACGCGTCCCATATCAAGACAGCCCAGACACTGGTATGCGCGTATCGCCGTGTCTATGAGCATCTGCTGTTCGGATTCATCGAGGTCTGCGGGACAAGGATAGTACGAAGGGTCGTCCCACTCCGCCTTATACTGGCGGGAGTAGATGTTCTTGTGGGTTTCAGGACAGTGCGCAAAGCTAATCTCCATAATAGGGAACACGTGATATGGATCGTTTCCTACGATTCCTACTGTGAACTCGCGGCCGTCTATGAACTCCTCTACAAGCGCTTCCTGCCTGTAGAACCTGGTGATGTAGTCCACCTGATACTCCAGTTCGGTCAGGTTGTGCACCAGAGAACTCGGCATGACCCCCATGCTTGAGCCTTCATGCGCGGGCTTGACGAACAAAGGAAACTCGAGTGAGCGCACATCAGCTCGCTCACCTGGCTTGACCTGTATGAACTTCGGAGTCGGCACCCCGCAATAGGCCAATACCTTCTTGGCGCACGGCTTATCCAGGCAGACAGCGAGAGAAAGCACCTTCGAGCCCGTGTAAGGTATGCCAAGCATTTCGCATATGGCCGGCATATGCGATTCCCGGCTTTCGCCCTTGATTCCCTCAGACATGTTGAACGCAATATCGATGTTACTGCTACGCAGCTTGTCGTATGCATCCTCGTCTGCCTCAATAAAAATAACCTCGTGGCCTCCCCATCGAAGCGCATCAGCAACCGCGTTTATTGTTGATTCTCCGTCGAGCTCGGCGTGAGCGTCGGGAGGTTCACCTTCCTCCGGGGGATCGTACTTGCCGAGGTTATACAGCAAACCGACGTTTGCCATTTTTGTTGTCCTCCCCTGGTCTACTCAATCTGGGAAGAAATCACCAGTTGTGCGCTTCGCATCACCTCGTACGCCCGAATTTCGATAACATTATTACACCGGCCCCGCGTAGTGTCAACAACATAATTCGCGGCTCGCAAGAGGCTTAGCACCCGTATATGACGCAAAAACGGGCAGAGCATGTATCGCGCCCTGCCCGCTATGTCTTGAATCTGCTAATGACTTGGAATCTGCTTGTGTTCCACGACTTCGTCCGACGATATCATGGACGGCACGTTCAGCGCTTCTTTGTCCGGTTCTTCCGAAAGCGCCACATCCAACACCTGATCCATGTGTTCCACAAACGTCCATTGAAGTTTGCGCTTTATCTTCTGCGGCACGTCTTCAGTGTCTTTCTTTGAGTCAATGGGCATAATTATGTGCTTTGAACCGGCGCGGTGTGCTGCAAGCACTTTCTCCTTGATACCGCCTACGGCGAGCACCCTGCCCCGCAGCGTAATCTCTCCTGTCATCGCAACATCATGCCTTACCGGCCGCCCGGTGAGCGCTGATACCACTGCCGTCGCTATAGTGATTCCGGCAGACGGTCCGTCTTTGGGGATGGCACCTTCAGGCATGTGAATGTGTATGTCGCACTTCTCGTGGAACTGCTCGTCTATACCGAACGCCTCTGCTCGCGACCTTATATAGCTGATAGCCGCCTGAGCTGACTCGCGCATCACTTCGCCGAGTTTGCCTGTAAGCTGCACATTGCCTTTGCCTTTCATCACCGTTACCTCAACGGGCAGCACATCACCACCCACGTCTGTAACAGCCACTCCAGTCGCAATGCCAACAGCATCTTCTTTCTCGGCGGCACCTATCCTAAACCGCGGAATTCCGAGATAACGCCGCAAATTGCTCGGGTTTATCTTTATCTTCTCTTTGCGCCCTTTAACTATGTCCCTGGCATTTTTCCTGCATATAGAGGCTATCTCGCGTTCGAGGTTTCTCACTCCGGCCTCTCGAGTGTAAAACCTTATGATGCGCCTTATAGAACGTTCGCTTATCTCAAGACTGCCGCGCTCTATTCCGTGTTCTTTGATCTGCTTCGGTATCAGGAACATCTCGGCGATCTTCAGTTTCTCTTCTTCGGTGTATCCCGGGATGTGTATCACTTCCATCCTATCCAGAAGCGGCCTAGGTATGGTGTGCATCGTATTCGCCGTCGTTATAAACATCACTTTGGACAGGTCAAACGGCATCTCGAGATAATGATCCGAAAACGTGCTATTCTGTTCAGGGTCAAGCACCTCAAGCAATGCCGAAGCCGGGTCACCTCGGAAATCCGAACTCATCTTGTCTATCTCATCCATCAAGAACACCGGATTTCTCGAACCCGCCGTCCTCATTCCCTGGATGATCCTGCCCGGCAGCGCTCCTACATAGGTACGTCTGTGCCCGCGTATCTCAGCTTCGTCTCTCACGCCTCCGAGCGAAATGCGTACATA
The DNA here is from genome assembly GCA_964417635.1 of uncultured Pseudomonadota bacterium. Lineage (GTDB taxonomy): Bacteria > Bacillota > Sulfobacillia > JAUYEF01 > JAUYEF01 > CAYQIY01. The sequence goes on from CAYQIY010000039.1 coordinate 16,059, forward strand.
CTTGCGCTCAAGCGCTCTGGCTATCGACTTTGCAAGCGAAGTCTTACCCACACCAGGAGGGCCGACAAAACAGAGTATGGGTCCTTTCATGTTCTTCACAAGCTGTCGGATTGACAGGTATTCTATTATGCGTTCTTTCACTTTGGTGAGCCCGTAGTGGTCTTCATCCAGCACGCGCTCTGCCACAGCGATATCAAGTTGGTCAGTGGTTTCGATGTTCCACGGCAAAGCGCAGATCCACTCAAGGTAGTTGCGCACCACGACTGCTTCCGCAACCATTGGTGGCATCTTCTCAAGCCTTTCAACCTCACGAAGCGCCTTTTCCTCAAGTTCCTTTGGCAGTTTGAGGTCTGTAACTTTTCTCCTGAACTCTTCTGCCTCTGAGCCCTTATCGTCGCGGTCTCCGAGTTCCTTCTGAATCGCTTTGATCTGTTCGCGCAAGTAATACTCTCTCTGAGATTTCTCTATCTGCTTTCGTACTCGCACATTTATTCGTTTCTCGAGTTCGATCAGTTCGAGTTCACGCGTGAGTATATCCATCACTGCTTCTAGCCTGGGCCTTACCTGCGAGAGACCGAGCACCCGCTGTTTGTCTTCAGGCTTTGTGAACAAGTATGCGGCTATACTGTCTGCCAACCTGCCGGGTCCTTCGCTGGTTACTATGCTCGCAAGCGCCTCGGGGGGCAACTTCTTGCTCAGCCGTATGAGTTGTTCGTACTGCTGCATAATAGCGCGTATAAGCACTTCATGCTCAGCACTCTGCACATCTGTGTCCTCTGCACACTCTTCAACTACGGCGAGCATGTACGGTTCTCGCTGCACATAGCCAATAACCCTGGCTCTTGCAAGACCGTCAACAACAACCCTGAGCCCGCCACCTGAGTCTCTCGAAACCTGCCTTATCCGTACAACTGTGCCTGAATCATGAAGATCTTCTGGAACCGGCTGGTCCTGGTTTATGTCTTTCTGGTTCACCAGCATCAAGAGTCCATCGCGCTTTTCGGCTTCTTCAAGAGCACTCACAGATTTCTCCCTACCGACCTGCAAGGGCAGTGTCATGGAAGGAAACACGAAAGCACCCCTCAAGGGCAGCAGAGGCAGTTCACGCGTAGATCTTATATTAGCTTCGTACATGTGCTCACCTCCCAATTCGCGGGGTGCGTCATACTTAATACATTCTAGTGAACGCACACCAATCCTGCATCAACATGTCTTGCGGCACGCCTCGGTGCGGGTGTTATTGCTGGCAGTCAAGCCAGTTTGTTCCGCAAAAAGGCTGGTAAACCCGCATTTTATTCGAACGTCTTTGAACGATGATAGCGGTCGAAACGCGTTTAGTCAATACCTTTGGGGGCAACCGTTTTCAATCTACGACCTTTGAGGCAAGGTATAGCCCCCCTC
>CAYQIY010000040.1:0-15792 GCA_964417635.1 uncultured Pseudomonadota bacterium
AAAATCTACGCCAGATCTCTTGCATAGATATGCGGAAGAGAGTATACTTATGCGCATTACATCTAGTCGGCATGGGCCGAACGAGGAGGATGAGACGATGCCGAATTGCCCAGAGTGCGATGCGCAATTTGAACTTAGCGCACCCGAAAAAGCAGAGATAGTCAGCTGTCCGGAGTGTGGTGCAGAACTTGAGGTGGTCGATGTGGAGCCGCTTTGCCTTGCGCTTGCGCCAATTGAAGAAGAGGACTGGGGCGAGTAACGAGACAGATGAGAATAGGTGTGTTGTTTTCGAGGCTCAGGGTTGATGAAAAGCTGATTTTCGAAGCGCTCGAGCGGCGCGGGGTAGCGTATGACAGGATTGATGACCGTGAGACGGCGTTCGATCTGTCCGAGCGTACGCTACAGCACGATCTCGTACTTGTACGCTCCATCAGTCAATCGAGGTGCCTCTACGCATCCGCGATTCTGAACAACTTGGGAGTTCCAACCGTGAACTCGCATCAAGTCATTGCCAACTGTGCAGATAAGGTAGTGACTTCTGCGCTGTTGGCGAGAGCTGGGCTGGCTGTGCCCAGAACTGTGGTCGCCCTGACGCCGCAAGCAGCGCTTTGCGCCATTGAGAGCATGGGGTATCCTGTGGTGCTCAAGCCTGTAGTGGGTTCTTGGGGTAGGTGTGTATCCAAGATCAATGACCGCGAAGCCGCCGAAGCGGTGCTTGAACACAAGGCGCAAATCGGCTCCTCGCAGCACGCAATCTGCTACATCCAGGAATACGTGCAGAAGCCGGGCAGGGACATCAGAGTCGTGGTGATCGGAGGCAAACCTGTTGCGGCAATGTACCGTTGCTCAAGTCACTGGATCACCAATGCAGCCAGAGGAAGTAGCAACAGCCGTTGTGAGATAACAACAGAAATCGGAGATACGGCCGTAGCAGCTGCGTCGAGTGTGGGCGGAGGAGCTGTGGCCGTTGACTTGCTCGAATCGCCTCGGGGCCTGCTTGTGAACGAAGTGAACGGCACCATGGAGTTCAAGGCGTGCACTGAGGCCACGGGAGTAGATATCGCGGGGTGCGTTGTAGCGTATGCACTCAGCCAATTATGACTGAAACGGTGGGTTTAGATGATGAAAGTTGGTGTCGTGGGGGCATCCGGATACGTCGGAGGAGAGATTGTGCGCTTGCTCAGCGCACATCCATACGTGCAGTTGGTTCAGGCCACATCCGAGAGTCGCGCAGGCAAGTACGTGGCGTCGGTACACCCGAATCTGCGCAAGCGCACGACGCTCAGATTCAGCAAGATAGCCGATCTTGAGCCATGCGATCTGCTATTCTTGGCGTTGCCTCACGGAAGAGCAGTCGGGCTGATCCAGCATATGAGGGCTATTGCCCCAAGAATAGTTGACCTGTCGGCAGATTTTAGGCTCAAGCAGAAGACTGAGTATCCAAAGTGGTATGGGTATGAGCATCCTCATCCGAGTCTTCTGGAAGAAGCCGTATACGGTTTGCCTGAGCTTCACAGGCAGCAGATTCGAGACGCATGGCTCGTATCGGGTGTTGGCTGTCTTGCAACGTCTGTGATCTTGGGTCTGGCTCCGTTGTTCAAGCATGGTCTGGTGCGTGAGCACATGGTAATTGCCGAAGGGAAACTCGGATCTTCTGCGGGTGGTAGTGCTCCGAGTCTGGCTTCACATCATCCCGAACGAAGCGGGGTTGTGCGTTCGTATGAGCCAACCGGTCACCGCCATACCGCTGAGATCTGCCAGGAACTCGCTTTTGGCAAGAGCCCCGCAGTCATGCTGTCTGCTACTGCCTGCGAGATGGTGAGAGGCATACTCTCGACGTGTCACGTGTTCTTAAAGCACGACCTAGATGACAAAGCCATATGGCGTGTGTACAGGGAGGAGTACGGCGACGAGCCGTTTATCCGGATCGTGAAAGAAAGGCAAGGAGTGTACAGGTATCCCGAGCCAAAGATAGTTGCTGGCTCCAACTTCTGCGATATCGGGTTTGAGCGAGACCCGCACAGCGATCGGCTTGTGGTCATATCCGCAATCGATAACCTCATGAAGGGTGCAGCTGGCTCTGCGGTGCAGGCGATGAACGTCATGTTCGGTTTCGAAGAGACTACGGCGCTCGAGTTCACCGGGCTTCATCCTTAAGAAGGGAAGTGTGTTCTCTGTGATAGTGCTGAAGATAGGCGGAGCGCGTGGGATTGTGCCAAGTGCGCTCGCCGAGGATGTGGCGTTGCACGTGCACCGAGGCCAACAGCTAGTGCTGTGTCACGGCGGGTCGGCAGAGACTACCGAACTTGCGCATGCGCTTGGGCATCCGCCTAAGTTTCTAACATCAGCATCTGGTCACCAGAGCAGGTATACAGACAGAGAGACTCTTGAGATTTTCATGATGGCAGTGGCGGGCAAGATTAATAAGACAGTAGTTGAGGCGCTTCAAACGGCAGGGGTAAACGCAGTTGGGCTCTCTGGGCTTGACGGACGGCTTGTTGAAGCCAGTAGGAAAAAGGCTATCAAGGCGATCGTAGACGGTAAGACCAAGGTCATCCGAGATGACTGGAGCGGAAAGATCGAGAGAGTTAACACGTCTCTGCTAAACTTGTTGGTTGACCAAGGCTACACGCCTGTCATAAGTCCTGTGGTGTCCGGTCGGCAAGGCGAAGCGCTCAACGTTGACGCCGATCGCGTAGCAGCTGCGATTGCCGTATCTATGCGAGCCGAAAGACTTGTGCTGCTGTCCAATGTTTCGGGACTTCTCCAAGATGTAAACGAGCCTGAGTCACTCATACGGAGCATACCGAGACATGCACTTTACGAGTACATGCAATACGCCAGAGGCCGCATGAAAAAGAAGATGCTTGCGGCAGAAGAAGCGCTCGCGGGCGGCATGCGAGAAGTGATTATCTCAGACGCCAGGAGTGCGTCTCCGTTGAGTGCTGCGCTGGAACGGAAAGGTACGGTGATTGGCTGATGGCAAACACAGCAGACGTGCTTAAATGCGTCGAGGATTCGCACACTTCAGGGCTATACCGAAAACGAGGCCCGGTGATAGTCTCTGGTCGAGATGCGCTGCTTCAGGACATAGAGGGAAGACAATACATAGATTGTGTCGCAGGCCATGGCGCGGCGGCGGTGGGTCATTCTAACGCGATGGTAGCAGAAGCAGTGTCTCGACAGGCGGCCAGACTCATTACGTGTCCCGAGAGTTTCTACAACGACAAGAGAGCCGAGTTTCTCGGGATCCTTGCCGGTACGCTTCCAGAGGGCTTGCGCCGTTTCTTCCTGTGCAACTCGGGCACAGAAGCGGTGGAAGCTGCCATCAAGTTCGCTCGAGTTGCCACGGGCCGGCAGCAGATTGTCGCCGCGAAACGAGGTTTTCACGGCCGAAGCCTGGGAGCTTTGAGCGCCACCTGGGAACCAAAATACAAAGAGCCGTTTGTGCCGCTTGTGCCGGGGTTCAAGCATGTGACGTATAACGATCTCGACAGCATGCGTGAAGCAGTCAGCGAGCAGACGGCAGCCGTGTTGCTGGAACCGGTGCAAGGCGAAGGCGGTGTGCATGTGGCAGATAACGACTACCTGCACGGGGTGCAGCAAATATGTCAAGAAGCCGGGGCACTGCTGGTGCTGGACGAGATCCAAACTGGTTCTGGAAGAACGGGCAAAATGTTTGCATTTGAACACTCTGATGTCATTCCTGACATGATATGTCTCGCCAAAGCAGTTGCCGGCGGGGTACCCATGGGGGTGGTGGCCGTTGGTGAGCGGCTCGGCACCCTGCCCAAGGGTGTGCACGCATCGACGTTTGGTGGCAATCCGTTGGCGTGTGCTGCAGGCTGTGCCGCGCTCACCTACATCATTGAAGAGAACTTGCCCAAAAGGGCACATGACCTCGGGCTGCACTTCTTTGACCGGTTGCGCGCCATACACTCTCCTCTTGTAAGAGAGGTGAGAGGTAAGGGGCTCATGGTAGGAGTCGAGATAAAGGCCAAAAACGCTCGGTACCTCGAGGCGCTTCTCGATAGAGGTGTGCTTGCATTGTCTGCGGGTTCCACCGTGATAAGGTTCTTGCCGCCTCTTGTGATACAGAAGCAGCAGTTGGACTTCGTGGCAGACCAGCTCGAGAAGGTGCTTTGCACGTGAGCACCTCTCTTCCAGAATGCGAGGTCGAGTTGCTGCGAGAGATGTGCCAGATCTACAGTCCATCTGGGTGCGAGTCAGAAATCGCGTCCTATCTTGTTGACTACATGCAACGGCTTGGGTGGCAAGCTTACGTGGATTCAGCCGGAAACGCAGTGGGCTCCACCTGGGTAGGGACGACCGGCGAGCCTCCGAATAAGTGCCTTGTGTTCTTAGGACATATAGACACGGTGCCAGGCTTCATTCCTGTGCGTGTGAGTGGGGGCATTCTTTACGGACGGGGCTCAGTCGACGCGAAAGCGCCGCTCGCGGCGTTCATCTCGGCACTTGCTCGTATGAGGGCGGTCGCAGAAGAGATCTCAAGAATGAGGGTAGTGGTTATTGGAGCGGTGGGAGAAGAAACCGACTCCAAAGGTGCATACCATGCGGTGCGAAACCATTCGCCCGATATGTGCATCATAGGTGAACCGAGCGGCTGGTCCAACATAACGATAGGCTACAAAGGTTGCCTCAACTACGAAGTCACCACTAGGTGTGCTGTGGGCCATTCAGCTGGCAGCTCACACAGCGCGGCTGAAAAAGCAGTCGCCATGTGGAACGAGTTAGCCGCGTACTGCGACGAGAAATCCGGAGACAACGGACCGTTCGGTTCTCTCTCACCCACATTGTTGAGTTTTTGGACAGAGAGCGACGGCTTCTGTGATAGTGCGACCATGCGCATTGTGGTCAGGTTGCCGCTTCAGTGCAATCGCGCCGCGCTTGAAGCAGATATGCGGCAGATAATGAAAGGCTGTGAGATAAGCTTCGGGTCGTACCAGCCAGCCTTCCGCGCGTCAAAGAATAATGTGCTCGTTCGCGCTTTTCTCGGAGCAATACGTGAGCAACACGCCGAGCCGAAGTTCAAGCTCAAGACGGGTACGTCAGACATGAATATCGTGGGCAGTGTGTGGAACTGCCCCGTTGTAGCGTATGGGCCCGGTGATTCGAGCCTTGACCACACACCAAACGAACACATTGCGTTGCATGAATATGCACGTTCTATCTATGTGTTAAGCCGCGTTATACAAAGATGCGCACAGAACCATGGCACTAACGAAGCGGCAGTTCAAACATGTCGCGACAAAAACGCGTAAGAGACTCGGCACCTTGTTCGGTAATGAGCACTATGTCTTCCACTCTGAGATAGTACTCCCCAGGGAACCAGAGTTTGGGCTCTATTGCCATAACCATCCCGGGTTCTAGGACTATATCTGATTCGTTTCGTAGCCACGGCTCCTCGTGAAGGTCAATACCTATCTGATGCCCGAGCGTGCCGTCTGGAAGCCTTGCCCTTAGGCGGTCCCCGTAACCCCGCCTGTCCAGTGCCTCTTCGATAATGCCGAAAAGCTCGTTGAGTTTCGTCTCGTACGGCTTCATTTTGCTTAGAAGCTCACACTGGCTCTGCTGAAGCGCGCTGTAGGCGCCCGAGATGTACGGAGGTGCGTTTCCGCAGTAGAATGACCTGCCGAAATCTGAGCAGTAACCGTTCAGCACAAACCCAAAGTCAAACGCTATCGATGAGCCTTTGACCAGCCCCTGTTCTTTCGGATAGACAAAAGGGCTGTCGGATGGTTCTGTTCCCGACTTGGTGAAGAGCGCGGTTGGCGGAAACGACACATCTTCTGCGCCTAACTTTAGTCCTGTCTGTGCTATCAGAGACTGCAGTTCCAACTGTGTTATCTCCGGGCGGATGAAGGCAGCAACCTTCTGCATAACTTCGTCTGTCAGCGCTACTGCTTCTCTAAGCAGGCGGATCTCGTCGCTGTCTTTGATCACGCGCAGCGGGTTCAGCAGAGAGTCGACCTTCGTGCATTCTGCATCAGGTAGGGCGGATTTCACGAGAGTCTCTAGGTATTGTTGGTGCGTGTCGTTCAGACCGATGCGCCTTCCCACCAGTAGATCGCCCAACGCAGTCTGTATCTCATCGTACGATTTGACCTGCAATACTTCGACTTGCGCGTTGGCTAGATCTGCATTCTCGCCACAGTGCACTGCGTACGCTCTGTCAGGTGTGAGCAGAAACAGCCAGTCGGGTGTCTCAGGCTCGTGCTCTCTTTGCCAGCGTGCGCGAATGCCGCTAAGGTACTGGAAACTGGGCCCCGTACCGCATATGATCGCGTCAATCGCGTGTTCTGACATCAGCGCACGAGCACGCTCGAGGCGTGACCCAATGTTCATGTGTGTTCCCTCATCTTTCTTAGGTTGCTGTGTAGTTCCCCGTGTGAGCGCATGCCTCCTTTTCGCCTACTCCGATAGTGAAGCAGGTGACAGAGCGTCTAGGGGAGTAGTAGTGCAACCAGATCTATTATTGGGCCAAATATGGAATAGGAGACCACTTCTATATGACTCAGATTCAGAGACGACTTTCCTCCAGTATTCTAAGCAGATGGTGGATTGGGCCAGCACTGGGTGTCGCTTCGCTGTTGGTGTTCCTGCTTGCGCCTCCCGTAGCGCCTCTTACCGAGGTGGGGATGCGTGCAGTCGGAGTACTGCTGTTCACAGTCATATGGTGGTTAAGCTTGGGAATAGGCTACCCAAGTTTTGTGTGTATAGCGCTGCTTGTGCTTACAGGAGTGCTATCTTCAGCGGAAGCAACCGCTGCTTCGATGGGAAGCTGGCTTGTGTTCTTTTTGCTAGGATGTTTCGGATTGAGCGAAGCGTTGAAAGTCACGGGGTTTTCCCGCAGGTTCGCGCTGTGGTTTCTGACCCGCCCGTTTGCAGCGGGAAAGCCGTGGGTGTTGCTTGCGATGTTCCTGCTCGGTTGCACTGCGATGGGAGGAGTGATGTCAGGCACTATAACGTGCATTGTCTACCTTACTATCGCAATTTCGATGCTCGAGGCGATCGGCTGCGAAAAGGGTGATGTGTTTGCCGCCGTGCTTACGATGGGAATCGCGTGGACTGCCACGGCCGCGCTCGCGATTACTCCAATAGGCCATGCGGGCAACCTTATGGCGATGAGTTGGCTCTTGCGAGACTTCGGCTACGCAACCAGTTTCGTGCAGTGGATGATCATATTCATTCCGATGGGCCTTTTGGTATACTTCATCATTTTGGGATTGTTTCGCTACGTGATACGCCCTGATGTGAGCCGGTTCAAGCACATGTGCGATAGCTTTGTGATGACCGAAAGCAGCAAGCTTGGGCCAGTGTCGCGCCAAGAAAAGTATGCGGTGTTTGTGTTCTCAATGGCCATCGTGTGCTGGATGCTTCCGGGTGTTGCCGGAGGTGTGCTGCCTGGACTGAGTGGTTATCTTGACACAATAGGCTACGCTGTGCCAGCAGTTATGGGGGCATGTGTGCTGTGCCTTATCCGGGTTAACGACAAACCCATCATGACGTTCAACCAGTGGATGAGAGACGGGGTGGAGTGGGGCTCGCTTGCGCTGGTTGCGGCAATCTGCGTGATAGGTGACGTGGTGAGCAATCCGGGAACAGGCATCCCGCTGTTTCTGTCCGGAGTGGTCGAGCCTTTGGTCAGAAATGTGCCGACTTTTGCGCTGCTATTAGTGGGCATGTTGTGGGTCGTGGTGCAGACCAACGTAGTGTCTAACATAGTATCGATGACAATGGTGTACAGTGTTCTGGTTCCCATAGCGGCGAATACCCAAGTGGCAGATCCGGTGGCGCTCGGAGCGGTGATAGCCGCCGCGTCCAATTATGCTTTCAGCCTGCCATCGGCGACTACCGCCACCGCCATAGTGGTGGGCAGCGGATGGGTACCTGTACGCTTCATGGCAAAATACGGACTGCTCATGATAGTGCCCGTAGTACTGCTGTTCACATTTGTGGCTTATCCTTTCGCCAGGCTCGTGTTGCGCTAGCTTTCATAGGTCAGCCAATTCGAGGCATATCTGCGCATTGATATGGGTAGATATGCCTCAAATCTATCCATAATACGGATATGTATCATATAATGAAAAATATAGTAGACAATCCCCCATACTTAGTCTCCGCATCCGCTCCTCAAATAACTAGAGGGTGGGGTCTCTGTGAAGACACCAAAGTTTCGAAGCCCGCTGGCACTTTTGCTGTCTTTCAGCCTGATCGTATCGAGTATTGCGTTCTACTCACTTCCGGTAGCTGCTGCAACAACTGTACGTCAGGTTCAGCAGGTTCCGGCAACAGTAACGGGACGTATTGTGGCGCAAGACACAGGGTTTGGTATCCATGCCGCACGCGTTTCTATCCGCACAGACGAAGAAGAGGTTCTGAGCACCAGAACAGATGATTTCGGCTTCTTCCGCATGGATTTCGTTCCAGAAGCAACTTACACAATTCGTGCTGAGCACCCTGCGTACATCCCTCTGGAAGAAACGGACTTAGTGGTAACAGATGCGAGAACCTTATGGGAAGGTGAAATGATACCGCTTTTCCCGGGGGAGACGCCGATCGAGGTGTTTGTGGAGGTAGGATGCGTAAGTTCGGGCATTCAGCTTAGTACCGTGCCTGTGCTCGTGACTGTGACGCTTGCTGACAGCACCACCTTTGTATACCAAGACAAGACAGACGATTACGGCGTGCTTCACCTTCCGGGCATGCCGAAAGGAGCGTACTCGTTCTCTATCAATGAAGGTGCCGAGCGAGTCCAGGGCTGGGAATCGTACAGCACTGACTTTGCCTATCCGCTTGAAGGTTCTCACTGGGTGGACTGCATGCTCAAGCCCGAGTACAGAGAACTCACTGCGCTTGTGTACGGTTATGACCCGGTCAAGGATATGGATAACCAGCCTCTGTCGGGGATAATCGTAGAGGCCACAGGTGTTGACCCACGCGACGAGCGCACGGGTGTGGTGCCGCCGCAGGTGGGAGTGAGCGGCATTCGCAAAGAAGGAGCAGATAACCCTTACAACTTGTGGGACAACTCGATGGCCGGGAAGGTGCTGTTCGAGAAACTCATCCCCATAACCTGGCTGGTTGAGACAAAAAGGATGGGCTACAAGCCGAGCCACACGTTTGTGCGAACACTTGCCAACGGCCTGTTTGATCAAGATGAGGTCAGATTCGATATAGAACTAGAACCGACCAAGTTAATGGTTGAACTTGCAAGCGAGTACAACGACCCCGAGATGCTCGTGGGCATGCAAGTGCATCTCACAGGGTTTGAAGCGACAAACACCGAGGGCATCGCGCGTACACAGCCGGTGTCATATGACCCGGGCGCAAACCGAGCATACGCCCTGTTTGAGCGAATTCTGCCCGGAGAATACTTTGTGGAAGTGCTAGGTACTGTCACGAAGACAGTGCCCATTTTGGTTGAAGGAGTCAACGTATGTGACGGCAGCAGCTGGGATAACGAACCCAAGACCTTCTGGGTGAATTTCGCTGCAAGAGATACGTTCTATGCGGCAAACGCTGTGACCACCACGGTGCGGTTAGACCTCGTGCCGGAGAAGATGAAACTCAAAGGCTTCTTGTACGCAGTGGACGAGGAGAAGACTCCGGGAAGCTTTGAATACATGCACTATGCTGTCTCTGGAAAGACTGTAGAAATCCGCGCGTCGGAGGCGTATATCGAGCACATGCCGAACGCCGACCAGCCGATACAGGTGAGCACCAATGCCGACGGTTCGTTTGAGGTTGAACTCTACCCCGGGCTCTACGGTGTTGTTGTGCACGATATGGACGATTACTGGGGAGATGCGGTCGAGTTCAGCGACTATCGCTTCACGAACTGGCCGCATTACCAGAACTGGCCGTACAGCCTGGCGTCGGCGCGCGCATATGGGTTTATCGGTGGGATGACTGTATCGTCGTCAGATGACATCACCGCCACGTTCTTCGTTCGGAGGAACTGGTTCAACACGTCGATACGGCTGCTTGCTGACAAAGACCCCACTCAGACACAGGTAGTCGCTCTGGACAGGACAGACCCGGAGTCCGGGCCGACTGTAAGGACGCTGCCGTACGAAGATGTGCGAAGCTCGGGTGTTGTGAACTTGGCGGGCCCGGACGCAAGGTCTGTCGAGCTATCGGTGCAAGATCCGGACTTCGTCGGACTCGGACCAGGCAGTTATGTGGCGACACTGTCACACCCGCGGTACGTGACCACCGAGCCTGTTACATTTGCGTTCTTCGATTTTCCGTCCCCGGGCAGTCTGCCCGCCACAGAGTTTCCGGCAGACTACAACACGGCAAATGGCGGAAACCCCAGGCCCATGCTACCACACTTCGCAAACACCTATTTGCAGTACGCACCGCAGAATTCGATACAGGTAGGCACAATGGTGTCAAACCTCTGGAAGTGGCAACAGGTAAGCTCCGACCCAGACATATACGACTACGTCAACATAGGGCGGATACACCCGAACTTCATAAAACCGGCTTACACGGGTGAGAGGATATTCAGGTTGCCTGTACATCACGTATTCGGTACGACCCATCCTGACAGAGCATACGTTCCTGCGAGTGAGTACGAAGCCTGGTTCTACTGGCCAAAGGGAGGATGGCCTTATCTGGGAAATGTGTTTGGCGACCAGAATGAGCACTGGTTCAAGTTCGCGAGCACTTCCGGAGGGCTTCTGAGTGTTGATATCTACATTGGGGGAGGACCCAACGACACGCCCGAAGCCGAAAACCTCGAAATCACGTACACTCTCGTTGTCGAAGCACGCGATCAGCAGAACCCGCATGCACCGCCCATACCGGGCGTGGTAATAAGTCTCTCTGATGAAGGGCCGAACGTTGTATCCGGGAACACGTATGAAGGCCAGAGCAGGTACCTTTCGGTTACGGACGCGACCCACCTGAACTGGCAGTTTGTGGGACCGTATATAGACTGGGGTTATACAACACGTATTGACAATACGTCTGAGACGCCCAGGGTCGTGCTCACGGTGTACATGCGAAAGGGCATAGCGTTGCGTGGTGAAGTCAAGAACGCTGTGACCGGCACTCCTATTAAGGAAGTGGCTTGGAAGATAGTGAAGGCGTTGGGCAACGAGCCAATCCTAAGGCAGACAGACCAAGACGGCAGGTTCGAATGGGGACTTGCAAACAGTGTGCACTTCGCTGAATTCGAAGCAGCTGGCTACGAACCGCTAAGGATAAGGCTCGACCCCGACGACGCGATAGTCGAAGTGGGACCACACACGCTGCTTACGCACGATCTCAGCGGTGAACGCGCGGTCATGCTGACGCCTCTTGCTAAGCCCGTAATACTTCGCGATACGCTGGAGATAGATAGATTCGGGTCATTCATCCCCGGGGTTAAGCGCGCCGGCAATCAGCAGACTTTTAATGCGTCTTCAAATGCCGAAGTAGAGAGCCGTTTGACAATGACTTGGTCTATCAAGGCTCAGCTGGGGTCGCAGCAGTACACGTTCACACGCCCGCGGTACGATACAGACACAGCTCCCGGCGGAACGGAAGAGATAAGCGTGAGCGACGAAATCGCAGAGTTTTGGATTGTAGATAGAAAAGTCTTCGCCGACAGAGCATTTCGAGAGCGGCCCACAGATCTTGAGGTACCTTCGACTGCTGATGAGCAGTACGACCCCAAGAGTATCCATGATTGGTTGAAGTCGCTTCAATCCGGTGGAGATGAAGGTAGTAGCCACGTTTTCTACCAGAAGATAGGTAAAGAGGGAATCAGCCTGCTTGATGATGGGGTTACATATCTGCTCTCGGGGAACACCGAGCTCTGGAAATTACCGCCCGACGATTTCAGGCCAACATTCGTCGTGATAACCAAGCTCGGAGCTGTACAGGTGTACAACTTCGACTACCAAGAGGGCACAATCGCCAATCTGCCTGAGTCGTTTAGCGTAGATCCCACGCTTGTCGGAATGCGTGTACCGCAGTGGTTCGGCAGTTTCACCGATGTCATGGCGTATGCGGCGCAGGCTACGTCTGTAGTGGGTGGCGCCGCCAGAGAGCGTGTGCAGCAGGTTACTCCGAGTGGAAGCATCTTACCCATGGCGTCCTTTACTGCGGACGTAGTGCTGCGTGCGGACAAGTGTCTGAACTACGTGTATCGGCTCGATGTTGAGATGATGCAGGGCTCGAGCACACCTTCGGGAGGCATGCTGTCTGTCGCTCCAGGAATGATGGGGTTCAGCGCTTTTGGCGGCATGGAAGTTACGCTGAAGGGTGCAGACAGAGAGTTCTACATTCAGGCAGAGGCAGGTCTTGGGTTCGGCAAGATCAATCTTAGCAAGATGACTCCATCCATATTGAAGTTCCTCGGCGTCACGCCCGAACTCGACCCCATGCCTCAGGGCAGGTTTTATCACATAGACGACTACTTCTTCGACGCACAGAACTACCCGACCGAAAAGGCTGTGGTGACCGGTGGAAGCGGCGAGGTAGGCATCAAAGTGTACGCCAGCGCGTTAGAAGCCGTCGGGAAGATCCCCAAAGTAGGCTGGGTGTTGCTCGCGGTGAAGCGGTCAGGCCTATTGGACGTCGGGCTTCTGGCAAGAGGCATGATCGGAGTGAGAGGGCTATGGGGCTACAAGACGATCTTTCCGCAAGAGGTTGAGCACTATTCGTACATGCAACAGGCTGCCGAGTCCAGACAGCTAAGACGCTCGTTCATAGGCGGACTGCAGACGGACAACGTGGTTGCGATGAGCCAAGAGGTACAGAATCTATCTGCTGAAGAACGAGCGGCGCTCGGCATAACCGAAGAGCCAACGAGCTCACTTGATATCTGCGTCAACTTCGGTGTAGGTATATATGCTCAGGCTTTGGGAGGAAGGACGGGAGCCGAAGGCTCAATTGAAGTCGCTGGCGATGACGGCTGGACAAGAAGACCTGCGCTATTCATAGTGTTCAACACCGATGGCGATGCGCCACTGATACGCCAGATAAGAGGGGATGTGCGCGCAAGCGTAGATGTATTCGTGCAAGCCTGGATCGCAAGGTTGCAGAAGCAATACGTGTGGGCGAAGATCCCTATAGAGTACCAGCACACAACTGAAAGCACGTTCCACCTCATACCGCTCGAGATAACTGTAACCGGTAGGAACAGGAACGACTATGAGCCTTCTCTCTTTGTGGGCACACCGCCGCTGCTGGTAGACAAGTTCCTCGAAATTGGCGAGTACTCAACCGACAGCCGGAACAGTGATGCGTTCTTGTACACCGACATGCAGTCAACTGGCGGACTGATGCGGCTTGTGGCGAGCAAAGGCGAGCCTCAAACAGGCGTGCAGAAGTGGGGAGCGCCTACAGAAGTGGCGCTGACCGCGGGTGCTATTGTAAGCCACGACATCCTTCTGCTACCGGATCGCTCTGGCTACATGGCGGTCTGGACAGAGATAAGCCAAGAGCACGCAGAGCAGATGTTCCCGCCTTCAACAGTGAAGTACTCACTTTCAGACGCGAACCTACAGAACTGGTCAGAGCCGCAAAGCGTATGCTCTTTCGACGACGTGGCGGCGCATCTCAGGCTTGTACAAATGGGCAACCAGGCAGCGCTTGTGTTCATGTCAACCGATGAAGGGCCGGCCGCAGATAACTACAAACTAGGTGTTTTGCTCTGGAACGGCTCAGAATGGAGCACTCCTAGCGAGCTGGTCAGTAAGCAGCCGATGGCTGCATTCGGCGCAGCAGGCAGTGATGCTGCTGACAGCGCTGTGGTTGTCTCATACGTGAATCGGGACGCTGAGATTCACTCTCTGTTCTGGGACGGTTCGAGTGTGACCGCACATCAGAAGTTGGGTGAAGATGCGGGTAACGACATCGCCGTTGTGGGCGACTCGCGAGGAGGGTTCTATCTTGCGTGGAGCGGCGTGTACCAGGGGATAATGTTCTCGAAATACGATTCGGGGTGGAGCGAGCCGCAAGATGTACTTCCCGAGGCTTTGCCCGATACTCTGGACATCTCACTGCTTTCAGATGAGTCTATCCAGGTGGTGTGGACAGAAGATGCCGGCCGCAAGGTGCTTGCAGCAACTGTGGCAGAGGACGGAAGCATCGTGCAACCTGGAGCGCTTGTTACGTCGGTTACACAGACAGCGCACTATGCTGTGAGTATCGTGAGTAGTCTCAACCCTGATACGCAGCAGAAACAAGCCTACGTGTTCGCCAAGAGCGTAGATGCGGGCAGCTTCAAACTGTTGGCGCATCCCGTTTCAGGAGAGACAAAGCCCGGCGACCTCAACTCCGACGGCGTCGTGAATATCGCTGACATTGCGCTGATGGCGCAGAAGTACGGCATGCGCGCGGGCGCAACAGGCTGGGATGACAAATATGACCTCAACGGGGACGGCGTTGTCGACCTATACGATCTCGTGGCGCTTGCGAGGCTGATTGAACCCTGAGTTTAGTCTGACACCGGAAGACGCAATGGTATTGAGATCAGAGAACCCGGCACGAGTGTGCCGGGTTCAACCGATCCTAGTCGTCCGAACCGTTTTGCTCCAAAGGATACGAGCCTAGGATTCTGAACATGCTGCTCTTGCACTTAATCTCATCCAGTGCCGATTTCACCTGCCAGTCGCTTATGTGTCCCTCGAACTCAAGGTAGAACACATACTCCCACGGGCCTCTTCGCACCGGCCTCGACTCAATCCTCGTAAGGTTTATGTCTCGGCACGCAAACGACGAAAGCGCAAGGAACAGAGAACCAGGATGATGTGGCAGAGTTACGGCGAGCATGCTCTTGTTGCGTTCTGCTTTGGGTCGTGCGCCCTTTTCTATACGCAAAAACCGCGTGAAGTTGTCTCTTGTGCTCTGGATCGAGCGCGCGAGCTCGTTAAGCGCGTAGATCTGGCCCGCTCGTTCCGATGCGATAGCGGCGGTGTTTGGCTCTCGAGACATGCTGAGGTCTTTGGCTGCGCCCGCAGTATCGTAGTGCGGCACGGGATCGATGCCACGGCTCTGGAGATACTCTTGGCATTGGGATAGTGCCTGCGGATGAGATATGGCGCGCTTGACTTGATCGAGCGATGTTTCGGGAGGTGCCAACAGCAGGTGGTCAACTGAGATTATTGTCTCGCCCGTTACCTGCAGAGCATGCTGTAACAGAAGGTCGTAAGTGTCGCCTATACTGCCTGCGAGCGAGTTCTCGACAGGCACTACGGCAGAATCAAGTGCACCTGCCGAAACACCGGCGAACACGTCTCGCAGTGTCCTGCACGGCACAGTCTGGGCACCCGGTTCCATCTTGAGGGATGCAACTTCAGAGTAAGCTCCCGGTTCACCCTGAAAACCTACTTTACGCAAAACCCCATGTGTATTCCCCCTATGCGGCGTGTTGTATGAATCAAAAACACCCGCCCCTTGATAAGGGACGGGCGCCTGAGCCCGCGGTACCACCCTAATTGGTTAAACACCCACTTGTCAGATACGGGGAGAGAACGTGTCTCCCGTATATCCTATCCTCTTAACGGTGGATGCCGGTGCCCTCTAGTAGGGTGTTTACCTTTCAAGAGCACTGCTCACAGGTGAACTTCGGCTGCTCTTCCGAAAGCCGCTCGCACCAATCGGCTCTCTCTTGATCGAAAGCGACAGCTTACTCTCCTCTTCACAGCATTTTACAGGATGATTTGCACTCAATTGTATGTGCTGGCCAAGGGTGTGTCAACCAGTACTTTTACCAGTGTGCTAACGCACAGCGATAAAGTCATTCTTAAGTGAACAGCGAAAATGTCACCT
>CAYQIY010000041.1:0-15319 GCA_964417635.1 uncultured Pseudomonadota bacterium
CGGCGTGATGGAACTGAACCGCAACCCTGAGAACTACTTTGCAGAAGTTGAGCAGGCCGCTTTTAACCCTGCAAACATAGTGCCTGGCATTGGCTTCTCACCTGACAAAATGCTCCAAGGCAGGCTCTTCTCGTATGGCGACGCACAGCGCTACAGGCTGGGAGTAAATCACCACCTGATACCTGTTAACGCACCTCGCTGCCCTGTTCACAGTTACCATCGCGACGGTGCCATGAGAGTAGACGGAAACCACGGAAGCACGCTTGCCTACGAGCCAAACAGTTATGGTGAATGGGCAGAACAACCCGAATACGCAGAACCGCCTCTCGAGCTGCACGGTGCAGCGGCTCACTGGGATCACAGAGAAGACGATGATTACTTCTCCCAGCCCGGCATGCTGTTCCGGTTGATGACACCTGCGCAACAGCAAGTGTTGTTCGCAAACACGGCACGCGCAATGGGCGACGCACCTGACAAGATCAAACTGAGACACGCGCGAAACTGCTACAAGGCCGATCCTGCATACGGAACCGGAATCGCGCTTGCGCTTGGGATTGATGCTGAACTTCTAACGAAGAGCGATTAGAGACCACATCTACACAGACAGCAGGCGGTGCTACATGTGCCGCCTGCTACGTGTCTATCAGGACAACACGGGTTTTGCTGACATACTTACTTGCAATTGGCATCTCATTCTCCCAGCATAAGCCGCATATTTCTGGACGAATTACCGTCAAAGTGATAATGTTTTGGTGAATCTTTCGTACTCAAGAACTGCCTAAAGGATTTCTGAGATTGATCTCGAACCAGATTTGCTATGTCTTAGACAAGTAGATACCATGTTGCAGCGGCCTAAGGACTAGTTTGTCTTATTACCAGACTAAAGCGGTTGACCGAGTGGCAGGCAATCGAAGGCCAACGTGCTCTACAGACGCCTGCCATTTGGACTGCGTGTTTTGTATCTCTGAAAGGAGGAAGGCCTGGAGGTTTGAGTTTATTGACTACCACATCAATACACATACTGGAGGTATGAAAGTGAACAAGCGCGTTTCGCTGATTCTGCTCAGCATCATATTGGCCGTGTCCTTAGGGCTGCACGGATGTGGTCCGGCGCAAAAACCTGCCGAGCTCACTCCTGGCACGCCTGCGGAACCCAAGGTCGGCAAGGACATAGTGATGGCAATGAACAGTGAGCCGAAAACGCTCGACCCACACAAGAGTAACGATGGTCCGTCAATGATCACATGGAAACACATGTTCAACACGCTGGTGGTGCTCGACGTCGAGACCCGTGAAGTCAAGCCTTCACTGGCGAAGAGTTGGGAGTTCGTTGACTCCAAGACTCTTCGTTTCCACCTGCGGGACGACGTCAAATTCCACGATGGCAGCAAGTTCACGGCAAACGATGTGGCGTTCAGCATCGCAAGGCTCATCGATCCGGCCACCGCATCACCCGCGGCGTTCTTGCTGAGAGTTATTGACAACATAAAGGTGGACAACGACTACACGGTCACCTTCTCGCTTAAGGAAGAGTTTGCGCCGATACTGTACCACTTCACCCACGGCGCAGCCTCAATAGTGCCCGAAGCAGTTGTCAAGGCAAAAGGTGACGATTTCGCCAAGGAGCCGGTCGGCAGCGGCCCGTTTAAGTTCGTGTCTTACACCAAAGGCGACAAAGTACAGTTTGCCAAGAACCCCGACTACTGGGGCGGCGAGCCTGTGCCTGATACTGTCACCATCCGCATAATCCCAGAGCCTGCAACGCAGGTGGCAGAGCTTGAGTCGGGCGGCATACACATTGCGTTCAACATCCCGACTATCGAAGTCGAGCGTCTGCGGCAGAACTCGGACATCAATGTGATGACAGTTATGGGCTGGGGCGTGCAGGGTCTAGTCTTTAACCTTGAGCGCGAACCCTTTGGCGACATCCGAGTACGCCACGCCATGAACTACGCTCTTGACAAAGAAGCCATAGTCAGGCACGTCGAACAGGGTCTTGGCAAGCCGTCGGGGCAGATACTCTCGGAAGTGGTCTTCGGTTACAACCCCAATGTAGAACCGTATCCGTTCAATGTCGATAAGGCAAAGCAGCTTCTGGCAGACGCCGGGTTCCCAAATGGGTTTGAGACAAGGATCCTAGTTTGGAACATGGAGCGTTTTGTCAGGTTCGCCGAAGCCGTGCAGGGCCAGTTCGCCAAAGTAGGTATCGATGCAAAACTCGACGTAATTGAGTTCGGTGCCGCTCTCGAAATGGCGTACAGAGGCGATTTTGATATCACGCTGATGCAGTGGGGAACCACAACGCTTGACGGCGACTACAGTTACTACTCGCTGATCCACTCAGACAACTGGGGCGCCGCCGGAAACTGGGGCTTCTACAAGAATGACGAAGTAGACGAACTGGTGATGACCGCTCGCACGAACCCGAATGCCGACGTACGGCTCGCGTCGTACCAGCAAGCGGCTGTGCTCGTGCGTGAAGACGCGCCGTGGGTATTCTCACACTTCCCAATGGCCGCATACGCAGCAAGAACTTCGCTCAAGGACGTCAAGATACCCGTATCATGGGTTAATGTTGACGTTACACGTGCTTACGTTCAGGAAAAGTAACCGGTTGAGGCAAGACGGCCGCTCGTTTGTGGCGGCCGTCTGAATCACCTCATAATACAAGGGGGAGCCTCATGTTCCACTATGTTTGTCGCAGGCTGCTACATTCTATTCCTGTGGTGCTAGGCGTGTCGCTACTGGTGTTCATGATTATGCACCTGACTCCAGGTGACCCGGTCGCGATGATGTTCGGGCTGGAAGCCGGTGCAGACCCTGCTCTGATGGAGAGCATCCGAAAAGAGCTGGGGTTGGACCAACCACTCCATATACAGTATTTGAGGTTCCTGTCAAATCTGGTGCGTGGCGACTTAGGACGCTCTCTTATGACAAAAGACCTTGTGCTAGATGAAATCACCGCAAGGTTGCCTGCCACTCTTGAGCTTGCGGTGTCTGCTCTTGTCGTTTCGGTAATAGTCGGTCTGCTGGCAGGCGTGCTTGCTGCGGTAACGCGCAACTCCAAATGGGACTATATGGTAACTGTGAGCGCTTTGTTCGGGGCCTCAATCCCGGCGTTCTGGTTTGGCCTGATGATGATATACGCGTTTTCGGTGACTCGCAACTGGTTTCCCGTCTCGGGTAGAGGCGGTGTGCTAAGTGCGGCAATTATGGCGGCCATAAGCGGTAATAGAGCGATGCTTACGAAAGCACTCTCGCATCTGGTGCTTCCGTCCATAACGCTTGGGCTACCATCCGCTGCTCTTATCGCGAGGCTTACCAGATCTAGCATGTTGGAAGTGCTCAATCAGGATTACATTAGGACGGCTCGTTCAAAAGGGCTTTCCGAGCGCGTGGTAACATACAGGCACGCACTCAGAAATGCGCTCATACCTGTTGTGACGATGACGGGCCTGCAGTTCGGCTATCTGCTCGGAGGAGCAGTCATCACAGAGTCGGTATTCGCGTGGCCAGGCGTGGGAAGGCTTGTTGTACTCGCAATTCAGCAGCGCGACTATCCTGTGGTGCAGGGTGTAGTGATGATACTCGCGCTGATTTTTGTGGGGATCAACTTGTTTGTGGATCTCACTTACGGCATGCTTGACCCACGCATACGCTATCAATGACGAGGAGCCTGATACAGATGAGCAAGAGCAAATTTGCGAGACTCGTGCGGAAACACCCCAGGATTCTTGTGGGGGGGGTCATTTTGCTAATCGTCGCGGTGCTCGGTATCGGCGCTCCGGTTTTCGCGCCCAACAATCCAATACTGCAGGACCTTGAGCTTAGCTACAAACCGGTCGTGCCGGGGTTCCCGCTTGGAGCAGATGAATTTGGTCGCTGCATGTTCAGCAGGTTGCTGTTCGGTGCAAGACTATCGCTTACGGTGGGCTTTGTTGCAGTGGGCATAGGCGCAACGCTCGGCGGACTGCTCGGACTCATAGCAGGGCTTGGGGGTGGCATGGTGGACACATTCATCATGCGTACGATGGACGCCATGCTTGCCATACCAGGCATTCTCCTGGCCATAGCAATTGTCGCAGCACTAGGGCCGGGTATCGTCAACGTTATGCTTGCCGTCGGTATCTCGTCCGTGCCGAGCTACGCTCGGCTCGTCAGAGGCTCGGTGCTCAGCCTGCGTGAGAATGAATACATTGAGGCAGCCAGAGCTTTGGGCGCACCCATCACGCGTATCGCGTTCTCTCACATGATTCCGAACCTACTCGCGCCGGTGCTGGTCGTGGGAACCATGCAAATGGGCTCAGCCATCCTTTCGGCAGCCGGGCTCAGTTTCATCGGGCTTGGCGCGCAAGCGCCTACTCCGGAATGGGGTGCAATGCTGAGCCGAGGCAGAGAGGCTCTTAGAATAGCGCCTCACATCGCCACGTACCCTGGTCTCGCCATCTTCATAACCGTGATGGGCTTCAACTTCCTCGGAGACGGCATTCGCGACTATCTCGATCCGCGACTTAAGACATGATGCCTTGACGTTATTGGCTCCGTGCTGGACAGGTGCGAAATCGCACCTGTTTCTCTTTAGTACCACAATCTCCCATGCCATCCCATCTGCTGCTGTGCCCTCTCATACATATGAGACCGCGCATTAAGTAACCTGTAGCGTCCTGTCATGATGCGCCTACAATTTGATTACTATTTACTTCGCTGTTGATAATCTGCTTATGCATTATCATGGCGGGAATAACAGATGCCCACGCGTGCACACCATTCCAAGAGGTGTATGCAGACAATGAGTCGAAAGAACAAGGATTATGTCTCAAGTTGCTTTGAGTGCATTGCTGCTTCTCACTGTTATGGGTCTGCCAACCCTCATCTGAGTCGAGAGGACGCCCGGTCATGCGCCGCAAAGTGCACATGCCTTAGAAAGGGGCTTTCCACAGAGACAATCCGAATCTGTGGCTACGAGCGAGGAGTCAGCCGTAAGAATGCCGAGAAGATGGTGAACAGCGGCAAAGCACGATGGGTAGAGCAAGGAATGATAGAAATGCTGCACCCTGCACAACGCAAAGTGCGCTGAAAGTGTAGAACCTCGTGTCAGTTCTGTTGCACCTGTGGTGACCCTGTATGTGCTCCTATATCAGCAAATCACCCGGCGATGGTGCATAAATGCGACACCACCGCCGGGATGTAGGTGCCATCTACTACTTCATTCTGTCCGGTGAGGGTGCTTTGATGACGATTAGCTCCAGCACAGGGTCATCAATGTTCTTTACGTTCATCTTGGTCCTAAAGGGAATCTTCAGCACTGAACCTGCCTCGTACTTCTTCACTTCTTGGTCATCTAGTCCGATTGACAGCACACCTCTCAACACCGTCATGTAGACGTGCGAGTTCGAAAAGTGTTCAGGTAGACCTCCGCCCTTCTTGAACACCATGTGTATGTAATGCAGGTTCTCATCCATCACCACTTTTTCAACTGTACCCTCATCAGTCAGCGATATCTTATAAACCTGCTCAACCATGCTTCCAGCCTCCGCCTCTTCGTATACTACTGGCCGAATAAGGTCACTTCTCAGAAGTTACGCCATAGCCAACAGATATCCTCTCACAGCACCGCACTTGGCATTAAGCCACGACAGCAGTTCAGTCTTTGTCTGCACGCCGAGGCGCTACAGGTTTGCCTTCCATAGTCATAGGGAACACGTTTTCTTCTGGATCAACTATGAAGTCAAGCACCCACGGTTTTCCGGAATCTAGCGCGTTCTTCAGCGCCGGAAGCACTTCTTCCGCTTCGGTTACTCGGCTGCCTTCGATGCCGTACGCGCTGGCAATCTTGGCGAAGTCAGGTATGTTGCCTAGATCTACTGCCACAAAGTTTCGCTTGTAGAATAGTTCCTGCCACTGCCTTACCATTCCGAGCGCCCCATTATTGATAACACACACCACCACCGGCAGATCATGCTGAACAATCGTGGCGAGTTCTTGAATGTTCATCTGCATGCTGCCGTCTCCGGCTATTACGAGCACTGGAGCACTGGGTATCGCCGCTTTTGCACCTATCGCCGCAGGAAACCCGAAACCCATCGTGCCAAGCCCTCCAGAGGTGATGAAGCGTCTAGGCGAACTCGCTCGGCAGCATAGCGCCGCCCACATTTGGTGCTGCCCAACCTCGGTGGTGACTATGCCGTCTTCTCCGGCAGCTTCCCATATCTGCTGGATCACTCTCTGTGGCTTCAGACGACCAGATGTCTCACCCCAAGTGTTACCAAGCGCTTTCCACCGGCGCACCTGCAAGAGCCATTTATCCGTACGCTTTTCTGGCAAGGGCGCGTCAGATAGTTGCTGAATCAACCTGCACAGCGCATCGCGCGCATCGGACGCCACAGAGATCCCTACTCTTACGTTCTTGCCAATTTCGGCAGGGTCTATGTCTATGTGCACGATCTGAGTATCATGACCCGATCTGTTCAACACACCGAACGCGCGGTCGCCGAAGCGTGCCCCGACAACCACCAGCAGGTCAGCGTGTGTAACGCACTTGTTGGCCGCATGAGTTCCGTGCATGCCCAGCATGCCCATAAAGAGCGGGTGGTCAGCACGTATGGTTCCAAGCCCCATCAAAGTGCACACTACCGGGATGTGGCACATCTCTGCAATCTGTGTAATCTGTTCTGAGGCACCTGACGCCCTAACCCCTCCGCCTGAGACAATGACTGGCTTGCGCGCGTCTGCTATGGTCTGTGTGACAGAACGAATCGTGTCATCGTCAACAGAGCGGTGTGGCCTGTAACCCGGTAAGTTCACGTCCGTCGGGTATACGAACGGCGCGCTCATCTTCAGTATGTCGCGCGGCACATCGACGAGCACGGGCCCTTTTCGTCCGGTACTTGCGACATAGAACGCCTCTTTTATGACACGCGTCAGGTCGGATATATCACGCACCAGGTAGTTGTGTTTTGTAACGCCGATGGTAATCCCGAAAATATCGGCCTCCTGAAACGCATCTTTGCCTATTAGGTCGCGCGAAACCTGTGCGGTCACGGCGACCAGCGGAATTGAATCCATGTGCGCTGTCGCCAGTCCTGTCACTAGGTTGGTGGCTCCGGGTCCTGACGTTGCAAAGCACACCCCAACTCTCCCGCTCGCCCGCGCATAGCCGTCCGCGGCATGCACCGCCGCTTGCTCATGTCTTGTCAGTATGTGTCTTATGCTTGAGTCGCTCAATTCGTCATACAGCGCCATACTTGAGCCACCGGGAATTCCAAATACCGTATCCACACCTTCGGACTCGAGCGCACGTATCACAATCTGGGCTCCACTCATCATCACGGCAGCACAGCTCCTTCCGCAGCCGAACTCACCATCTTAGAATAGCGCCCGAGGTAGCCGCTCTTGACCTTCGGCTCCGGAGCGTTCCATGACCGTCTTCTGGCTTCGAGTTCTTCGACTGGCACGGCCAGATCCAGCCTCTTGCCTGGTATATCTATGCACACAGTATCTCCTTCCCTCACAAGCGCTATAGGCCCGCCTTCTACCGCCTCCGGCGACACATGGCCTATCGCAGCGCCTCGGGAAGCTCCCGAAAACCTACCATCGGTCACGAGCGCGACGTGTTTATCCAGACCCATGCCCGAGAGCGCACTTGTGGGACCAAGCATCTCTCTCATACCAGGTCCTCCCTTAGGACCTTCGTTTCGTATCACCACAACGTCTCCGGCGCAAATCCTGGCTTCCAGTATGGCAGCCATCGCGTCTTCTTCTGACTCGAAGACCCGCGCGCGCCCCTGATGCACCATCATTGACCGATCAACAGCTGCTGCTTTGACCACAGCGCCTTGGGGAGCAAGGCTTCCCCACAGCACAGCCAGTCCGCCTGTCGCCCGGTGGGGGTCGTGCGGGCTTCGTATCACGTCAGTCGGCACATAGCATGAGCTGCGTCGTATGATTTCGCCTATGTTCGAACCGCTGACCGAACGAGCGGTCTCATCGATAAGGTTTAACGCCGCCAGTTGCTTAATAACCGCCGTTACCCCGCCTGCCTCGTGCAGATGCTGCACGAAGTGCCGCCCGGCAGGGTTGAGCTTGCACAGCTGGGGAGTCGCTTCGCTGATCTGGTTCACAATCTCAAGATCTAGCCTTACACCGGCCTCGCGTGCCACTGCCGCTAGATGCAGTACAGTGTTCGTCGAGCATCCGAGCGCCATGTCTACACAGAGCGCGTTTCTGAACGCCGCCTCTGTGAATATGTGCTCAGGCAAAACATTCTGTCTCCACGCCTCGACAACCGTCTTTCCTGCCTGCTTGGCGAGCCTGAGCCTGGCCGAATGCACGGCCGGAATTGTGCCGTTACCAGGTAGCGCAATCCCGAGTGCTTCTGTCAGGCAGTTCATGGAGTTTGCTGTGAACATGCCAGAACACGAACCACAACCCGGACAAGCGCTATCTTCGGCCTCGGCCAGTTCCTGCTCACTCATCTCTTGTTTGGCGACGGCTCCAACGTATTCGAACATATCCATTAACCCGATTTGCTCACCGCGCAGCCGCCCAGCGAGCATTGGGCCCCCACTAAGCACTACAGTCGGCAAGTTCAGCCTAGCCGCCGCCATCAGAACTGCAGGCACTATCTTGTCGCAGTTTGCTATCAGAAGCAGCGCATCCAGAGCGTGCGCTTGTGCCACGCCCTCGATAGAGTCGGCTATCAGCTCGCGGCTTGGTAGCGAGTACCTCATGCCCTCATGGCCCATCGCTATGCCGTCACACACACCGATTAACCCAAACTCAAGCGGAGTGCCGCCAGCCATTCGCACACCATCTTTGGCAGCCTGCGCAATTTGATTAAGATGCATGTGACCGGGTATGAGTTCACTCCGAGGATTAGCAACACCCACAAGTGGTGCCGCTATTTCGGCATCAGTAAGCCCTAGCGCTTTGAGCAGCGACCTGTGCGGCGAACGCGTCATTCCTTTCTTCATCTTGTCGCTACGCATGTTCTAGAGCCCCCCTCTTGGATGTGCGATACGATCAGATCCCCCATCTCGCTTGTACCAACCACAGTTCGCCCGCCTGCCACGTCTTGCGTGCTGTAACCGGCGTCAAGCACGTCGCTAACCGCTGTCTCGACGGCACACGCCGCTTGCAGAAGCCCGAAAGTGTAGCGCAGCATCATTGCGACAGACAAAATTGCGGCAAGCGGGTTCGCTTTGTTCATGCCAGCTATGTCCGGCGCTGAACCGTGCACAGGCTCGTACAGAGCGCGTCTACCACGGCCAAAACTCGCCGACGGCAGCATCCCGAGTGAACCCGCAAGCGCCCCACCCAGGTCGCTCAGTATATCACCAAAGGTATTTTCCGTCAGAATCACGTCAAACTGCTGTGGGTTTCTGACCATTTGCATCGCGCAGTTGTCCGCGTACATGTGCGCGAGTCGTACCTCGGGATATTCGCTCGCAAGCCTGCCCACCGTATCACGCCACAGTTGAGAGCATGAAAGCACATTGGCCTTGTCCACTGAAGTCAGGTTCTTGCGCCGCTTGAGTGCAGCATCAAACGCTACTCGCGCCACTCGCTCGACCTCACGCGTAGTGTAGCTCATTGTGTCCTGCGCTCTCTCGCCACCTGCGCGCTTGCTTGCGAACCTTCTGTGAGACCCATAATAAAGCCCGCCTGTGAGCTCGCGCACAACGAGTATGTCTGGTTTGCCAGCAATTATCTCTCGTTTGAGTGGGGTAACTGATGCAAGCTGCGGCCATAGTACAATCGGCCTCAGGTTAGCATATAGCCCGAGTTGTTTTCGCAACCCGAGTAATCCCTGTTCCGGCCTTACTGATGCCGGCAAAGAATCCCATCTGTCTCCGCCGACTGCTCCAAGCAACACTGCATCGCACTCACGGCAAGTCTTGAGAGTAGCAGGTGGAAGCGGAACCCCTGTGAGGTCTATCGCGGCACCGCCTATGGGAGCTTCTTTGTACTGAATTCTGAAGCCAAATAAGTCTCCGACCCGTCCAAGAACCTTGGTAGCTTCAGCAATTACCTCAGGCCCGATGCCGTCTCCAGGAAGCAACGCGACGTTAGCCTCTAACATCTCGGGCACTTCCCTTCGGCCTCAGCCCTCGAATGCTTCAGGTTCTTGACGAAACTCATGAGACCGCCCGCCGAGATAAGCTGCTGCATAAATGCAGGAAGTGGCTTAGACGCAAAGCGTTTACCCGTACTCTGATTGGTTATCTGGCCGGTGTCAAAGTCTACTTCGATCTCATCGCCTGTGTCGGCCGATACATCGGCCTCAACGATGGGCAAACCTATGTTTATCGCGTTCCGAAAGAAGATACGCGCAAACGACGGCGCGACCACACAGCCTATCCCGATGGCTTTTAGCGCAATGGGCGCGTGCTCTCGCGAACTGCCGCATCCAAAGTTCTTGCCGGCCACAATGATGTCCCCGGACTGAACACTCTTGACAAACTGCACATCCACATCCTCCAGACAGTGAGAAGCGAGTTCTTCCGGGTCGGCTGTATACAGATAACGCGCCGGTATCACCATGTCTGTGTTGAAGTCGTCTCCATAACGCCACACCTTGGCTCTAATTCTCACAGCCTACGACCTCCTCCGGGGAAGCAATCCTTCCAAGCACCGCCGATGCCGCGGCAACCGCGGGACCTGCGAGGTACACCTCGCTCTTGGGGTGTCCCATTCTACCGACAAAGTTCCGATTTGTCGTGGCGACGCACCTTTCACCATCGGCTAGCACTCCCATATAGCCGCCCAGACAAGGACCACATGTCGGGGTGCTGACCACCGCACCGGCTTGTATAAGGCTCTCTATGATTCCCTCGCGAAGCGCCTGAAGGTAGATGGCCTGCGTGGCCGGAATGACTATTGCACGTACGTACGGATGCACACTCCTACCTTTCAGCACGCTTGCCGCAACACGCATGTCTTCTATCCTGCCATTGGTGCACGAGCCTATTACGACTTGGTCTATGCTCACGTGCGTTGACTCGCTTACAGCTCGTGTGTTCGAGGGCAGGTGCGGGAACGCCACTTGAGGCTCAAGCGTGGATACATCTATCTCCACCACATCCGCATACTCGGCGGCGGCATCGCTCTGATACACGTCGTACTTGCGAGAAGCCCTCTCGCTTACGTATTCGCAAGTGGAGCGGTCAGGTGCGAAGATGCCGTTCTTTGCACCTGCTTCTATGGCCATGTTTGCCATGCTGAACCTGCCGTCCATCGAAAGTGCGCTTATGGCCTCTCCCGTGAACTCTAGGGCACGGTAAAGCGCTCCATCTACTCCTATCTTGCCTATTGTGGCAAGCATGAGATCTTTGCCCGTCACCCAGCGTCCGGCACGTCCCAGGTACACCACTTTCATCGATTCGGGCACTTTGAGCCACGTTTCTCCGAGTATCATCGCGGCGGCTGCATCGGTGCTGCCGACACCTGTGGCAAATGCTCCTAACGCACCGTACGTACAAGTGTGCGAATCCGCCCCGATAACCAACTCGCCGGGCAGAACAAGACCAAGTTCAGGCAGCAGAGCGTGCTCGATTCCCATTCGACCGACTTCATAGTAGTGCTTGATAGCATGCCTTCTCGCAAATTGTCTCATCTGCTTAGCCTGTTCGGCAGACTTGATATCCTTGTTGGGCACAAAGTGGTCCGGGATCATAGCTATCTTCTCAGGGTCGAATACTTCGTCCATGTCCCACTTCTGCATCTCATTTATTGCCAGAGGAGCGGTAATGTCGTTAACTAGCACAAGGTCAAGTTTCACCCACGCGAGCTGCCCTGGCTCCACCGGCTCGCCTGCGTGCGCCGCGATAATCTTCTCAGTAATTGTCATCCCCATAAAGGCCACCTCCCGGGATGTGTGATACTGGTTCGGGATCAAGCGCGTGTTAGCAGCCGTTCTTTGCCGAAGCGCGTACCAACCTGTTCAAGGCGCTCACGTACGCCCTGGCGCTTGCCTCCAATATGTCCGTGCTCACGCCTCTACCCAGGTAAGAACGCGAGTCTTTGGTCAGTTTGAGCGTCACATCGCCTAGTGCGTCTTCACCGCTTGACACAGCACGAATTGCCCAGTCGCTAAGCACAGCACCTGTGCACGCGATTCGTTCGAAAGCTTTGTAAATAGCATCCACGGGGCCATCGCCTGTAGCAGCTTCTTGCACCTGCTTACCGTCTACCAGCAAGGTGACAGTCGCGGTGGGTACTGCGGCGCTTCCGCTTGTCACCGCAAAATACTCGAGACGGTATGTCTCGTCCACCGAGTAGATCTCCTCATCGACTATCGCCTGCAGATCAGCGTCTCCCAGTTCGCCTTTTCTGTCGGCGATTTCCTTAAAGCGCGAAAAGGCGCGTTCGAACGCTTCGCCCGAAAGCGAATAGCCGAGCTCTTTGAGACGTTCGCCGAGCGCGTGCCTGCCTGAGAGCTTGCCGAGCACAATACGGTTCGACGTGAGCCCTACCGATTCAGGTGTCATGATCTCGTAGGTTGAGCGCTCTTTTAGCACACCATCTTGATGAATCCCAGATTCGTGCGCAAACGCGTTCATGCCGACTATAGCTTTGTTAGGCTGAACAGGCATACCAGACAGCGTGCTGACCATCCTGCTCGTTCGGTAGATTTGCTCTGTGACTATGTTTGTCTTGTATCCATAGAAATCGCGCCTGGTAGCAAGCGCCATGACGACTTCCTCAAGCGCAGTGTTTCCAGCTCTCTCCCCAAGTCCGTTTACCGCGCATTCGATCTGCGCTGCGCCCGCCTCTATAGCGGCGAGAGAATTGGCCACGGCAAGTCCGAGGTCATTATGGCAGTGAACACTCAGTGTGATGTCGTCTGTCTCGGGAACCTGCTCTCTGATGTACCGTATGAGATCTGCGAACTCCTCCGGGGTGGTGTATCCCACCGTATCCGGAATGTTTATGACTCCTGCACCCGCTTTTATCGCCGCCCTGAACACTTTGCAGAGGAAATCCGGCTCGCTACGAGTCGCATCTTCAGCCGAAAACTCAACGTCATCAACGTACGATCGCGCCCGCCGTACCCCTGCTTCGGCCATCTTCAACACTTCGTCAGGGTTCAATCGTATCTTGTGTTTCATGTGGATGGGCGAGGTAGCGATGAAAGTGTGGATTCTGGGCTTGTCTGCATGCCGTACCGCTTCGAATGCCCTATCTATGTCGGCGTCTTTGGTTCTTGCGAGCGCGGCTATGACAGGCCCTCTGACCGTTTCTGCTATGCTCTTTACCGCGCGGAAATCGCCGGGTGAGCTTATGGGGAACCCGGCCTCTATGATGTCAACTCCAAGTGTGGCGAGTTGCTTGGCGATCTCGAGTTTGGATTCGGGAGTCAGTGCTGCTCCAGGCGATTGCTCGCCGTCTCGCAACGTGGTGTCAAATATGTACACAGGCTTCATTTCTGATCAGCTCCTGACATGTTACCTCTTTGAAAGCCACGGCATCATCGACCTCAACTGTTCGCCAATTGTTTCGATCTGGTGCTGTCTGTCTCTGGCAGCAAGTGCGTTGAACACAGGCCGCCCTGTCTGATTCTCGAGAACCCACTCGCGTGCGAATACACCGTTCTGCACTTCTTCGAGCACACTCTGCATACGCCGTTTCACTTCTTCGTTCACTACTCTCGGACCAACCGTCAAATCGCCGTATTCGGCGGTGTTGCTCACCGAGTACCTCATCCACGACAGTCCTCCTTCGTACATGAGGTCGACGATCAGTTTGAGTTCGTGCAGGCATTCAAAATAGGCGATCTCGGGTTGGTACCCTGCCTCGGTGAGCACCTCAAACCCTGCCTTCACAAGCGAAGACACACCTCCGCACAACACGCACTGCTCGCCGAAAAGGTCTGTCTCAGTCTCTTCTTTGAATGTGGTTTCGATCACACCCGCTTTGGTACAACCTATGGCGCGCCCGAACGCGAGCGCCGTCTGCTTCGCATTTCCCGAAGCGTCCTGGTGCACCGCCAAGAGCCCCGGAACACCTGCTCCCTCGAGCGCAAGCCTCCTTAGCAAATGGCCTGGTGATTTGGGTGCTATCATGAAGACGTCGACGTCTTGAGGGGGCACTATCTGACCAAAGTGGATGTTGAAGCCGTGTGAGAAAGATAGCGCCTTCTGCTTGGTGAGATACGGAGCAACAGACTCTTTGTACACGGCAGGCTGTGTTTCGTCGGGTAGCAGGAAGTGGATGATGTCGGCAGACTGAGTCGCCTCGGCACACGGTACAGGACTGAAGCCGTCCGCCTCGGCCCTGCGCCATGAACCGCTACCCTTCCTAAGACCCACCAGTACGTTTATCCCGTTATCTCGCATGTTCTGCGCCTGGGCATGGCCTTGACTACCGTATCCAAGCACGGCAACTACCTTACCCGATAATCGCCCTAAGTCCGCATCCTGATCGTAGTACACTCTTGCCATCTTCCCCATCACCTTTCGCGTTAGAGTTATGTGTGAGTGAGCGCATACCACGGGCGAGCGCAATCTTGCCCGTGCGCACCACCTCGAGGATGCCGAATGCCTGCAGCAATGTGAGCAGTGCGTCGATCTTCTGCTCTCCACCGGTTATCTCTATAACCATGCTACACTTTGACATATCCACTATCTTGGCGCGGAACACATCAACTATCTGCACGATTTCGGCTCTGCTTGAAGGGTCGGCGCTGACCTTAATGAGGGCGAGTTCTCTATCTATCGAATCGCCGGCGGTAAGATCGCAAATGCTCACGACGTTAATCATCTTGTCAAGCTGGCGCGTAACCTGCTCGAGCACTTGCGTATCACCTGTCGCGACTACGGTGATTCTGGAAAAGGCAGGGTTTTCTGTGACTCCAACTGCGAGGCTCTCTATGTTGTAACCCCGCCTGCCGAAAAGCGCTGCTACCCTCATGAGCACGCCCGGACAGTTCTCCACAAGCACGGACAGTGTGTGTCTCTGATTCACCTAAGTCACCTCCTGGGAACAGCTGCTGCTAACCCCGGCGAGAAAAATAATAGACCCGAGACGCAAGTTCCCAGTCTCCGAAATGGAACTTGCCGCTCGGGTCTTTTATTCCCACGGTGTACCTCGATGCTTGAATCAAGGCTGTACCGCTCGGTCCTAGCCCACCTTTCGGTGCGGAACCCTAGGTACACTTCCTTACTCGCTATTATGTTTGCGCAAAGGGCAGTATGGCAGCCTTCAGATTATTGTTCTTATGATATACACATCTCACCGGTTTGTACAGGGCTAATTTCAACATACTTACACATTTCGCGAGAATTCGTGGTCGAATATGGCACTCGGCAGTTTGACAGCT
>CAYQIY010000042.1:0-14218 GCA_964417635.1 uncultured Pseudomonadota bacterium
CGACACCGCAAGGGTTTCCAAACTTCGCTCCTATCTTAAGATGTCAAACTGCCGATGAACGCTTGAATTTCCACCTGCTACCACCTTCCAAGAGTTGTTGTGCCATACTCATGTGTTATTGTTATGCTTTGGGTCCGGGTTTACCTGCTGCTCGCGTTTGACTCGACTTGCGGCACACTGTATAATCTAGACACAGAAGGTCGCGCTCTCGTACTAGTTGTTGGAGTCGGGCGCGGCGTTTTTGCCCCTGCAAAGAGCGGTGTAGATTATGAAGAAACAAGGTATCAAAGTCGTGGCCGAAAACCGCAAGGCGCGGCACGATTTCTTTATTGAAGATACCTATGAAGCAGGAATAGCGCTACTTGGTCCGGAGGTTAAGTCGCTGCGGCAGGGCAAGTGCAACCTGCGCGATGGGTATGCTAGGATTGAAGACGGAGAAGCACTGCTCTATAATGTGCACATCAGTCCGTACGACCCGGCGAGCATGTTCAATCCGGAGCCGACCAGGACTCGCAAACTATTGTTACACAAACACGAGATTTTGAAACTTAACGGTAAGGTGCGGGAAAAGGGCTATACACTGGTTCCGTTGAAGGTGTACTTCCGAGATTCGAGAGTCAAAGTAGAGATCGGGCTCGCGAAAGGCAAACGAGAATATGACAAACGCGATGATATCGCCAGGCGAGAGTCCGAAAGGGCCATAGCCAGGGCATTAAGAGGCAAGCATACGAAGTAAGAGTCGGGTGCCACGTCGGGCAGAAACTCATATGTCTTAGTAGGGGGGCGAACAAGATTCGACAGGGGTGGCGAAGGCCCCAGTTGCGAGCCGAGCATCCGTGCCTCGTTAATCCACGGAACAAGATAAAAGCCAAACCAAACTACCTAGCCGCTTAAGATCGGCTAACGTTTCGTCGCTCTTCTCCCGCGGGCGCGGCAGAAACGTCAAACAGCGGGATACCGTCCGAGCGTTTCCTGGGGCTTGGGCGGGAAATTTACAGGATAGCCTGTTGGCGCACCTGCCCCTGAGGGACGTCGACGGCGAACAAACTAATCAGGGGATACGCTCGTAGAGACTGCGGTTGTTGTGCCTCTGGACGAGGGTGCAATTCCCTCCGCCTCCACCAATTTATAACTCTTGGGATGCAGTTCCCAGAGTTTCTGTGACACGAGTGGACCTAATAAGGTCCCTTTTGTGTTATTCAGAGGGTGATACATAGGTGCGACAGTTGCCAAGGTGGTTCAGTGCCCTGATTGGCCTCTTGTGTGCCGTTGCGTTGTGCAGTGCGTGTAGCGTTGCGCAGGATAAGGACAAACAGGGCATACATACGAACGTTTTGCCGGGTGCACGACAGCCTACCATTCCGGGAGGCGCTCCGCCGGATGGCATTGCTGCTGTTGGCGCCATGCTTGCGGGCACGGGCTTTCCGTGGAGCATCAGTTTTCTCGAGAACATGGGGGATGAAGCGCAGGACAGACTGGTTGAATCGCTGCTGAAATATGACGTGGTAGTGCTTTCCCCAGAATCCGGGGTATCTAAGGTTTTGCAGCAGATTGAAGCGAGGTCACCGGATACGGTGCGCTTGGTCCAGGTTAGCGGAAGCACAAGGGCCAAGGGCGACTCGGCTATATACCCTGGCCACTGGCTGCTGCATAACGGCACGCGTACCACATCTGACCTTCCTGCCATCGATGGAATCGCCATAGTGGGTGTGCAAGACACGTCGGTGTTCGTGGTCAACGACAGAGAGTTGGGCTCGGATGACGTGATGATGTACGCCATAGGCACAAACGGAAAGCCTGATTTCAGCAGGTACGAGGAAGTTGCACTCATAGCAGTGAACCATGAGCAGAAGTGGGTGACCATAAGACGCGGCCAGTACGGTACGAGACCCAAAGAGTTTCTTGCGGGCCAGACGGTGCTTGCAGCGCATGTAGTGCCCGGACCTGAGGATACGTCATCATGGGTTGTGAACATTGCGCGTGATGGCCCGCTCAGCAATGAAGGTCTGAGCGGTGCAGAGAGCATGGCGCGCGTTATTTTGGAAGAATACCACGAACTCGCGCCGTATTCGCATGGAGTATATGTCGATCTGCTACCGTGGAGTGTTCCGCATGCGGCGAGTTCTTCGAGGGGGCCTGATGTCAACAACGATCTTCGGGCGGATTGGGGATACATTAGAAGCGAATCTGTTGACATAAACTCATGGGGGCTTGGTTCGCTTGATCTTAGCATGCACCTGCGACGCATGCTTGGAGATGAGCAAGGCATCTGGTTAAACCACAGTTCTTCACTGGAGTCGCGTGGCATCGGGTATGCAAACGGTGTTGTGTTCACTCATTTCGACCATGCTGCAAGAGACTCGTTTTCGGCAGCGTACAACAGATTACGGTTTCTGAGCACATACCCATCTTATGAGCCTCGCTTTTCTGGCATCCGCGTTACCACTCCTACTCAGGCATTTTCGAGGAGTGCTCAAGCCGACCTGGGCAACGCTGCTTACCGTCTGGGAGTGGGTGCGTCGCTGTTGCTGGACACGGGATTTGGATACGCTTCGGCAGAGCCTGGAAACCCGGACTCTCTTGGCTGGGGAAAGTCGTACTTTCTCGATGAGTACGCTCTTGGTACTCTGGGCCGCAGCCACTATCTCGGCCAGCCGCTTGGCCCTGCTTTGAGGCTGCACGGTAGTGTGTCGCGAGATGACCTCATGCAGGGCAGCTTGAGACTGGCCGAGGGATACACTTGCGGTGCCGATGTTAGCGTGAGTAACTCGAGCATAACGCGTCAGGAGCAGGGTACGTCTGTAGAGGTGGTGGCCAGCACGCCCTCGGGCATCTGCGGGGTTGAGCAGGTCGCACTGCAACCGAACAGTGCGTACACACTGATGTTCTGGGCAAGGGCCAAGTGCGCAGACCATGGCGTGTACACGCCTCATACAGGTGTGCCGCTGGGCTTTGACGTGAGATTCAGCCATGACCCCGATATACGTGCCACCCTGCTGGTTGGCGAGAATTGGAATCATTACAGCATCACGCTCTACACTCGTGGCGGGGCTGATACTTCAGGTGTGGAGTTTATGTTACATGAAGCAGGCACTTACTGGTTTGAGGGTGTAGAATTGCGTGAAGGTACGGCCGACGTGATGTACAGGATGTACGATGGAGGTCTCGTAATAGTAAACGGCAGCCCGAGAAGTGTGGTCATCGATATGGAGATGATAGCGCCGGGCATGAAGTTCCGGGCGTTACCGGGTACGCAGGACAAGGATGTGAACCACGGTAACCCAATAGCAAACCAGATTAGCATACCGTCTAGGGACGCTCGAATTCTGGTGAGGTAACGGTTGTGCATTATGATTTGACTCACACGATTGGGCAGCATATAATGGGGAAAACCAAAGCAAAAGCTATGATGGGAAGAGTAACCTCTGCATATGTCGATAGCGAGCCGGGGCGGGTGGGAAGCCGGTGACCGCTGTGCGAGGCGAAAGACGACCAAGAGCTGCTCTGTCGAAAGCGTAGTAGGCTGAGCCGCTAGCCCGGCGTTAAGGGTAGAGTGAGCCGGCACCGGCTAATGAGGGTGGTACCGCGGGTAGTTCCCGTCCCTGAGGGGACGGGATTTTTGTGTCTCTTGGAGGTGATGAGATGGACTCTGGCAATGACGATGACAATGACGACAACAATAATCTGGTTTTTGACACGTGGTCAAATGAGGAGGGCAAGACATGCAACGAGTGTTGTGCCAGGACGTACTTCATTACCTCGATGAGCGAGTCAAAGTTATGGGGTGGATTGACGTTGTACGCCGTATCGGAGCGCTCAACTTTGTGGTATTAAGGGATAGGTCTGGCTTGGTGCAGGTTGTGTGGGAGGGCAAGCTTGACTCGCTGCCCCCACAGTCGGTAATTGCGGCTTGGGGCATCGTAAGGCAAGATCCAAGAGCTCCCGGGGGAGCTGAGGTGGTCGCAGAATCGATCGAACTCATTTCAGCTTCTGCATCACCGCTACCATGCGATTTCGACGGCAGGAATCTGTCTGGCTTGGATAGCCTGCTTGAGCACAGGGTTGTCTCTTTGCGCGGCAGGAGCGCTAGGCTTGCAATGAGCGCAAAATCCGAATTCTGTCGGGTGTTCCGCGATTTTCTCGGCGAACACGGCTTCACCGAAGTGCACACGCCAAAAATAGTGGCGACAGGCACAGAAGGCGGCGCTGATCTGTTCGAGGTTGACTACTTCGGACGCAAGGCGTATCTGGCGCAGAGCCCCCAACTTTACAAGCAGATGATGGTGTCTACAGGACTCGAACGGGTATTTGAGACAGGCCCCGTCTTCAGAGCAGAAGAACACGCCACATCGAGACACACAAACGAGTTCACGAGCCTTGATTTAGAGATGGGTTTCATAGACGACGTTGAAGATGTTATGACGCTCGAAGAGCAACTGCTCAGACGGGCGATGCACCACTTAAGAACGGTGCTCGAACACACAGAAGAGCAGGCGCTGGTACCATCTGTGGACAGAATACCCAGGTATGATGTTGATGAAGCAAGGCTGCTGGTCAGAGAGGTGTCGGGACACGAACTGCCCGAAGGAGACCTTGGGCCTGTTGGAGAGAGACTTGTTGGTGAGGCAGTGCTCGAACAGAGCGGTGACGAGTTCGTGTTCGTAACAGGCTACTCCCAAGAAATAAGGCCGTTTTACGCCATGCCTGATACCGCAAATCCGCCCAAAACAAAGACCTTTGACCTTCTGTTCAGAGGAACTGAGGTTACCACAGGCGGCCAGAGGATTCACGACTACAACATGCTGTTAGACATGATGCACAAGAGGCGACTTGAGCCTTTGAAGTTTCGCGGCTATCTCGAAGCGTTCAAGTACGGCATGCCGCCCCACGGTGGGCTGGCGATAGGACTTGAGCGTTTCGTCATGAAACTGCTGAGGCTATCCAATATACGCGAGGCCTGCACATTCCCACGAGACAGGACAAGGCTTGAACCCTAATCCATAACGGACGAGAGCCCGAAGCCGACCCCCGGGCTCTCTTCTGTGGATTAGAGTATTCTCTTTTCGAACCAACCTACGATTCGTTCAAGCCTTTCCACTCGGTGGTGAGGTTTGCCTGAACGCGAGAGATCGTGGCTCTCGTCTGGAAAACGCACGAACTCGGTCTCCTTGCCCATGCGCCTCAACGCAGTGAACATCTGCTCGGCTTGTTCAATCGGGCAGCGGTGGTCTTGCTCACTGTGAATTATGAGAAGCGGTGTATCGATGTTCTTGACATAGCTGAACGGGCTGCGTTCGAGCAGCACATCGAGGTTATCCCATGGGTTACCCGGGAACTCGTGCTCGCCAAACAGCGGGCCGATGTCGCTGGTTCCATAGAAACTGAAAAGGTTCGACACACAGCGCTGCGTACACGCCGCTTTGAACCTGTCAGTGTGGCCGACTACCCAGTTGGTCATGAATCCGCCGTAGCTTCCACCTGTGACGCCCATGTTGGCCTCATCGACGAACCCTCGCGCTATAACCTGGTCGAGCGCAAGCATCAGGTCTTCGTAGTCTTTGCCTCCCCAGTCGCCCTTGCAGGCGGTGCGGAAAGCCTCGCCGTAGCCGTCACTGCCACGGGGATTCACGAACAACACGAGGAAACCTTTTGCCGCAAGCAGTTGGAACTCAAAGAAGAAGGTGTTGCCGTACATGGCGTGCGGACCGCCATGGATTTCGAGCACGAGAGGGTGTTTCTTTGTCGCATCGAAGTCTTTCGGTTTCATCAGCCATGCCTGGATTGGCCAGCCGTCGGCTCCTTTGACGTCGAGTTCTTCGACTTCGGCCAAGCGTACAGCAGACAGCAGGAGATCGTTGACTTGTGTGAGTCTTATGGGCTCTTGGCCGGGTCGCGCCCGAAACAGATCTCCCGGGTTGTAATGGTCTGTGTGTGTGAACAAGATTTCGCCTGTGTCCGATACGTCAAAACCGAGTATATCCCCGTCTTTATCGAGAACTGTAGAGACGGAACCATCAAGATCTACCGAAAACAGGTGACGAGAGCCCCTCACGTTGGCAAGAAAATATGCCTTGGCGCCATCTTGCGACCATGTCCACGAGACTTGTGCAACTTGGTAACGCATATCCCCTGTCACGCCCCCGCCCACGCTCAGATCGTAAGAAGCGGTCAGGTTCTTGGCGGTGCCACCCTCTTGAGGCACGATCCACAACGCATCGTTAGTTGTGTTGGTGTGCTGATTCTCGTGTCCCACGAAGCCTATGAGATTGCCCGATGGATGCCAAGCGGGTGAGGACACCGGCCCCTTTGACTCAAAGAGCAGGCTGAGTTGCTTGTCATCCACGCCCACCGTCCACAGGTCACGTATGTTTGTGAGGTCTGGGTCTGTACGTCTGGCTGACACAAATGCAATTCGGCAGCAGTCGGGAGACCAAGCGATGCCATCTACGTCGTGCTCTCCTGACGTCAGCTGGTTGACCTTGCCTGTTTCGACGTCGATCACCCACAGCTGGCGCCACTTGTTGTCCCAGAAGCCTCCTCCGTCAAACTTATGCTTGATACGGGTATATACTTTCACATCGCTCTTGTACTTCTTCTTGTCCTCACACTCCTCTTCTGTGGAGCCGTCCCACTTGGAGATGAACGCAATGCGCTTCGCGTCCGGCGACCAGGCAAATTCGGTGAGACCTCCTTTTACTTGAGTCAGCTGCTTGGCCTCGCCTCCCGTAGACGGCATGACCCATATCTGCTTGTCGCCGCTGCGATCTGACACAAACGCAATGTGTTTGCCACAAGGCGACCATGCAGGTGCCGTGTCCTGTGCCTTACTGTGTGTGAACTGGGTGGTCTCTCCGGATTCGGCGTCGTATAGCCACACGTTTACATGGTAGCCGTTGGACTCTTTGTCCGGCTTGGCCAGGGTGTAGACTGCCTTCTTTGCGTCAGGCGAAAAGACTGGTCTGCCGACGAACTTGAAACTGAACAGATCTTGAGGAACAAGTGGCCTCTTTGTGTTTTCAGTCACACGCATCCCTCCCCAAAA
This sequence comes from uncultured Pseudomonadota bacterium, assembly GCA_964417635.1. Lineage (GTDB taxonomy): Bacteria > Bacillota > Sulfobacillia > JAUYEF01 > JAUYEF01 > CAYQIY01. Next base: position 7,043 of record CAYQIY010000042.1, read on the forward strand.
ACTCGGTGTTTGCAGTTAGGTTTGGCTGGGACGTTCCATTTTCCTGCAATTGGTGCCGAAGCCTTGTTTGGGACGATAGGTAAGGGTATAGTTTAGTGTAGGACTTGGCTAGTGCAGCACACTGGGGGTGCGACATGAGTTCTGGTGCCGAATTCGACCGGTTCGTGGCTGAAGTCGAGAACAGCTTGCGAATGGTCAATATCATAGTGCGTAAGAGGGGCCGGCAAATACTGGCGGATTTTGAAGTTACACCGCCCCAACTTGATGCGCTGAACTTTCTCAACAGGCAGTCTCTTACCATGGGGGAACTCGGGCAGAAGATGCATCTTGCGTGCAGTACCGCCACAGACCTGATAGATAGGATGGAGCGTAACGGCCTTATAGTCCGGGAGAGAGACACACAGGACAGAAGGGTGATCCGTCTTTACATTACCGACCGAGGTCGTGAGATAATTTCTCAGGTGGTTGAGGCCCGCAAGCGATACTTGGCGGAAGTGCTGGCGAACGTACCACCCGAACAGCGTCAGGCGCTGAAGCACAGTCTATCGATACTGTACGACCTGATGAAGGGGCAAGAGGTGCGCTAGCCGAGCGCCAGCAGTAAGATGCAGCCAGGCCGGCACACGCCGGCTTTTGTTTTGAGTCTTATGCCCGGGAAAACACTAGGTCTTGAGAAAGGAGACCTGTAACGATGAGAATTGACGGAAGGGCACCGGATCAGCTGAGAGCAGTGAGCATCACGCGAGACTACATAATGCACGCTGAGGGATCGGTGCTCGTACAAGCGGGCGGCACCAAACTGATATGCACTGCGACAGTGGATGATAGAACACCTCCTTTCCTAAAAGGAACGGGAAAGGGATGGATAACCGCCGAATACGGCATGCTTCCAAGGTCGACACCTGAGCGCAATCCGCGTGAAGCAGCGCGCGGCAGGCAGGGAGGAAGGACGCTTGAGATTCAGCGGCTCATCGGAAGGGCGATGCGTTCAGTTGTTGACCTGGCTGCGCTCGGCGAACGCACAGTGCTACTCGACTGCGACGTCATACAGGCGGACGGCGGAACCCGAACCGCAGCGATAACAGGAGGCTTTGTGGCCCTTATTGATGCCTTGCTGCATCTGAAAGACGCTTCCTTGATAGACAAGCCTCCTGTGCATGAGTTCATAGCCGCCACAAGCGTAGGTATTGTTAACGACGTTGCGTACCTTGACCTATGCTACATCGAAGACTCTTCGGCACAGGTGGATATGAACCTCGTGATGACATCGGGTGGAAGGTTCGTGGAGGTTCAAGGCACCGGTGAAGACAGGCCGTTCACTCGAGAGCAGTTCAACTCGATGCTCGACCTTGGCGCATCTGGCATACAGCAGTTGGTCAGCCTGCAGCAGCAGGTGCTCGGAGCGCGCGCGCGGGAGGTTGTGCTGTTTTGAGAGAGTTTACCGTGTTGCTTGCGACGAGAAACAAAGGAAAGGTGAAAGAACTTGCAGCGCTATTGGCCGATACGCCTATTAGCGTAATAGACCTCACCGGTTTTCCAGAGTTAGAACTTGAAGAGACAGGCGAGACTTTTGAAGAGAACGCTAGGATAAAGGCTATAACCGCCGCAAAACACACAGGCTTTTTCAGCCTTGCCGATGATTCGGGACTCGAGGTGGACGCGCTGGCTGGACAGCCCGGTGTGCGATCGGCGCGATTTGCGCATGAGACTGCAACTGACGAAGAGAACAACACACTGCTTCTTGCGCGACTAGAGGGAGTGCCTTCTGAGAGGCGCACCGCAAGGTTTGTATCAGTTGTTGCCCTGGCATCTCCTGACGGAGTGTGCGTTAGCCGCACTGGCGTGGCAGAGGGCTTGATAGGCACTTCACCCAGAGGAAACGGTGGTTTTGGATACGACCCGCTGTTCTATGTACCAGAACACGGTGCAACCTATGCAGAGATTCCAACTGAACTCAAAAACTGTATAAGCCACAGAGCGCGAGCGTTTCTGGCGATTAAAGAAGAGATCGTAAAGTATCTCCTTGGAGGACAAACCTTTGACTCGGCTGCTTGTCATAAGTGATACGCATGGTAATCTTGCTAATGCGCAGAAAGCCATCAATCTGATGGGAAGCATAGACCTTATCGTGCATGCAGGTGACCATTATCTGGATGCGCTCAAGATATCTCGCAGCGCAGTCATTCCGGTGGTCGGCGTGGCCGGAAACCGTGACTACTCATCAGAAGCTGCTGAAGAAGAACTGTTTTGTGTAGAAGACAGCAAACTATACGTGACGCACGGCCACCAGTACGCGGCAACAGCGCGTGTCAGCGGGCTCCAAAAGCGCGCCAAGCATCTTGGAGCACAAGTTGTGATCTACGGGCACACACACGTGCCGCACCTTGAAGTACTGGACGGTCGAATGTACCTTAACCCTGGAAGTCTTCATCTACCGAGAGATGCCAGCGGCAAGAGTTTTGCGTTGCTCGAGATTAGGGGGAAAACTGTTTCAGCACGCATAACTAGACTTGCCGATCTCGCCGAGATACGCAGAGAGACGCTGCAGAACACGAAGCCCGTCGCAATGATTTGATGCCAGCACGTTTGCTATACGTGGTTTTCGGTGTTAGAATATGAGCACATGGGTATTCGGGGCGTAGCGCAGTTTGGCAGCGCGCTTGGTTTGGGACCAAGAGGCCGGAGGTTCAAATCCTCTCGCCCCGACCACTTTACTACCTGCTACGAGCAGGTTTTTTGTTTGCCAGTCAGTGCTTGGTGCGTCTTGGGTTTCCGTCGGGGCGGACATTTCAGTCTCCTAAAGGGTCCAAGGGTGTGATTGCTCACAGTTCCTGTTTGTTCAGGAGAGAGGCGCAGGGCAAAGAAACATCATCTCGATAGAACACGTATTGATATACATATGCTATCATATTGATAGCATACTAACTTGAAGGGGGATGCGTAGTGATGCCTGAGGCACGAGAGACTAACGAACGGCCGTTGCAGAACGACGAGGTGAACCTTAGGGCCCGAAGCGGTATGCCAATTCTGCTACTGAACACGGCTCTCATGCTGGCTGCCCTTGTAATGGTTATCTCTGGAATCAGGACACTTGCCAACGAGGGGAGCACGGTACTCGGCATCACTTTCACAGTTGCGGGCATCGTATACTTGCTGATTGTGGGGCCCATCGTCTTTGCTGGTCTGAAGGTAGTGAAGCCCCAGGAGGCACTTGTCATGACGCTATTTGGGCGATACTACGGCACGCTCAAGAACGAGGGGTTTTTCTTTGTCAATCCCTTCGTCAGTGCAGTACAACCGCCTGGCTCGGGAACTGCTGGCTCGCCGCCCACAGCTGGCAAGGACAAAGCACAATCGGCTGTTACCCCATCGAGGAAAAGGATCTCATTGAAGACGATGACGCTTGACAACGAACGCCAGAAGATTAACGACTTGCTCGGAAACCCCATAATAATCGGCATTGTTGTCATCTGGCGAGTGGTCAACACGGCAAAAGCGTTGTTCAACGTGGATGACTACATGGAGTACCTGTCGATACAGTGTGACTCTGCATTGCGCAATATCGTACGGAACTATCCCTATGATACACCTGGCGATGACAGTGAAATGTCATTGCGCGGGAGCAGTCAGGAAGTGGCGGAGAAGCTAAAGGCCGAGATCCAGGAGAAGGTGGCGATAGCAGGACTGGAGATTATGGAGGCAAGAATCACCCATCTAGCGTACGCTCCTGAGATAGCGGCCGCCATGCTACAGAGGCAACAGGCCTCAGCCATTATCGATGCCAGACAGATGATCGTTGAGGGTGCCGTGGGAATGGTTGAGATGGCTCTTAGCAAGCTAAACGAGAACGATATTGTTCAGCTTGATGAGGAGCGCAAAGCGGCAATGGTCAGCAACCTGCTTGTGGTCCTTTGCGGTAACCGGGACGTCCAACCGGTTGTCAACAGCGGGAGTCTGTATTCATGAAGCCTGAGGGGATGTCATGGCTGATAAGGATAAGGAACAGAAGCAGGTATTGCTGAGGCTGTCATATTCTCTGTGGAAGGAACTCGCGTCATGGGCGAAAGATGACTTTCGTTCTATCAACGGGCAGATAGAGTATCTTCTAACTGAATGCGTCAGACAGAGAAGGAAAGGGAGCAAGAACTGACCCGAGGGTATCCCTGTCAGGTTCCTGAGTCTGAACGGTCACAGCAAATGAGCAAACCGCAGATATGTGTTGTTCCCTTGTCTCTTCGGAGACAGCGCTCTTTGCATTTCGCACGAAGACTGGAAGTGTGGTTGACGGCGATGTGCGGTCGACAGCCAACAGATGGAGGGTATTGAAGTCATTGCAGGGGTGATGGGATGAGCCAGTTGCTATCCGGGAGCATATCGGCTGAAGCAGTGGATAGTTTGCGGGAGGAAAGCGATCAAGAGAAACTGGGCACTATGTTCGCGCCAGTTAGTTGATATTGAGTTCAAACCAAAATGTACTGCCCTTGTCGATTTCCGATGTGACGCCGTATTCGCCGCTGTGCAGTTCGATGATCTTCTTCACAATGAACAACCCCAATCCCGTGCCGATGACGGCGCGTTTGTGCTTTTTTCCGCTCTTAAAATATCGATCCCATATGAACGGCAAATCGTCTTCCGCGATTCCTTCTCCGCTATCAGTTATGCTAATCCGCACACGGTTCTCAGTGATCGACTGCATAACTGTAATGTTCCGGCTGTCGCCAGAGTAGTTCACGGCGTTGATCAGCAGATTGTAAAACGCCCTGTTGATTTTTGCTTCGTCTGCGTTTACATATACATCGCTGTCATGAGTAAATGTGATGTCAAAACTCTCGTTTTTCAGCAGTTCCTGAATCCGCTCCACAGTCTCCCCTATGCTTAGTGTAAGGTTGAACCGAGTGGCAGCCAACCGCTCCATATCGCTCTCCAATTTCGAGATGTCCAGCACATCGTTGACAAGAGCTGTCAGTCGCCGTGTTTCGTCCATAATCACCCGTGTCTGCTCCGGCGTGATTTCGTCGGGAAAATCATTCATCATTTCGGCATGGCTATAAATCAACGACAATGGCGTCCGTAAATCGTGCGACACATTTGCCATCAGTTCACGTCTCAGCGCTTCCACCCGGCCTAACTCGACTGCCGCCATGTTCAGCGTGTCGGATAAGGTAACGATCTCAAGAAACCCTTTTCCGTCGAAATGTATATCGTAATCCCCTTTGGCAAGGGTCAGCGCATTTTGACTTATTTCCTCAATCGGTTTGGAAACTCGCTTGGCAATGATTAGAGCTAAGCCAACGGCGAGGAAAAGCATAATGCCGGAGATGAAATACAATTGATACTGCAGCGTCGTTACGGTGGCATTGACCGGGACGACAAGCGCGTAAAAGGTCAGCGACACGGTTTGCCCGCTTTGGAGCGTGAACTCCTTTACTTCGGTGATCGTTTCAAGCGGCATATTATTCCGACTGGCAAAATCTTCGCGCTCCGGTCTATGCGGCGGAATGAAATCCCGCGTAGGAGCTACAATTATGTCGTTATCGACTTGGATTCTGAACAAAATCGCTTGCAGTTCCGGGTTATCGATTTCTCTTTCCACTATAGCGATTGCCTGATTCAACTCCTGCTTGCGGATGAATTTATACATATCGCTGAGGAACACCGTTTGGAACAGCCACAGGATCACCAACAATAAGGAGCAGAATCCCAGTAGGAACGCAAAGACTTTCCATTTAAGCCGTAGTCTAGGGATGCTCACCCCTCGAACCTATAGCCTAATCCACGCAAAGTCGTGATAAAATTGGCATAAGGCCCCATTGCCTTTCTCAACAGTTTCATGTGTGTGTCCAGAGTCCTGTCGTCGCCGCAATAATCAAAACCCCAGACCTCAGCCAAGATTTTGTCGCGTGGGATGGCTATATTCCTATTCCGTATCAGGAAAAACAACAGATCGTAGATCTTTGCGGCAAACTTTACCTGTTCACCGTCAACGAACACCTTGTAAGCCGTTATGTCAGCCTTAAATCCTTTTTTCGCAAAAATCAAATGGCCTTGTCCATCAATGGCGCTTTTTCCTGTCCTCCGCAAAATGGCGCCGATTCTCAGCATTATCTCTTTGGAAGAAAAAGGTTTGACAACATAATCATCAACTCCCACCTCAAAACCGAGAACCTTGTCGTATTCCTCGCCTCTGGCCGAGAGCATTATCACTGGAACATTGGAGGTTTCACGAATCTTTCTGACTGCTGAGAATCCATCAAGTTCCGGCATCATAACATCCATGATGATGATGTCGAACGATTCCCGCTTACAAGCTACCACCGCTTCTAAACCGTCTCCTGCTTCAACGGTTTCATGTCCGTCGAACTCCGCGTATCGTTTGATTACGGAGCGAAGCCCCGGCTCATCGTCACATATGAGTATTTTCGCCACTAAATCACCCCTCTACTAACTTTTCATTATGCCATATTGTCTTCATCTGCGGCGTTTCGGATTGCAAGCGCCACGCAGGAGGCGGCGGCAATAGCAAGGACGATAATGCCGATAGGATATTTCGTCCTTTAGAACGGGTAATCTCCTAAGTGCGTTGATAATCACACACCTTGCTTCTTTCCTCCTACAGTTTAATTGTTCTTGGTTTTGCGACAAAAGCAGTTGCGCCAGCCAGCACAATCAACAGAATGACAATCAGTATGCCATAGCTTGTATTAGAACCGGTTGATGTTAACATACCGCTTGTGTTGTTCCGGTCAGGCCTGTTCATTCCTTGCAGCGCGCTTGCGTTTCCGTAAGGCATGCCGCCTCGTACACGCCTGTCATTTCCCCCACCGGGGAAAGCGCCTTGCTCATTCAGGCCACCGCCACCCATAGAACCGAGGGCGGAAAGATTAATACCCGAAGCGTCTATTAGTGCCGACCTGTCAGCGGCCTGCCCGCTTGAAGTGGACGGGATCGTCCCGTCAAGCTGACCCTTGATGCTTTCGGCGCGTAAACGTCCAAGCTCAATCAGATGCGGCAACGACGCTTCATACTGTTCATGTGTGTAAAAAGCAGAAACGTCATTTTTCACATAGTCATTGATCTTCGCGTCTAACTCGTGTATAAGGCTTTCATACAGGCCGCTCTCGAAGTACCCTTCAACGATCTGCCGCAGGTATTCATGGTATCTTTCCATGTACTCAT
>CAYQIY010000043.1:0-12199 GCA_964417635.1 uncultured Pseudomonadota bacterium
CTGCACCACAGCCGGATCGTACACTATGGCAAACGCAGCGTTTTTTACTCCGGCTTTTATCAAAGACGCGAGAACCTGCGTGCCGTCGCCCGGAGCACCGCCGCCCGGGTTATCTGACACGTCTGCGAACACAAACGGCCGGGCATCGCTGGCCAACGCGCGCGATATCGCATCTTCTGTAGTGAGCACGTCTACAACGAACTGTTCGCGCATGTCCCATACCTTTTTCGCTATCTTGGCGGCGATCTGTTCTGCGAGTTCTTGGTCACCGTTGGTAATGACCACTACAGAACTGGCTGCATACGGAATGTCAGTCCAAGGGAACCCCTGGAACCAGCACACGTTAATAACTCGCGGGTCGTGCTCGATCTCAAACACGAGGTCGAACACATCCTTGAACGGTTTGCTTGCAGTCTCGAGGCTTGGGATGAGCATCGGTATGCTCTTCAGCGCCATGACCGGTCTTATCTCTTTCTTCATAAGATTGGCCATGTTGCGCGCCGCCTCGAGCGCTCTCTCGTACATGTCGATATGAGGGTATGTGTTGTACCCGAATATCGCGTCGCAGTTACGAACCATGCGCTCTGTCATGTTCGCGTGAAAATCGAGGGTTATCATGATTGGCGTATCAGGTGCTACTTCACGGAGTCTTTCGAGGAATTCGCCTTCACCGTCAAAACTGTCCTCTACAACCATGGCGCCGTGAAGCGAGAGCAGTATTCCATCCAGCCTGCCGGAGGTTTGCACCGCGCGACTCACTTTGTGCAGCACGTGCTCGAACATGTCTCTTGTGACCGGTCCTGCTGGCATTGCGTTCGCCGCTACGACGGGCACGATCTCGGCTCCACACTCTTTGGCGCCGTCGATGAAACCGCCCAACTCCACTCTGACATCGGTAAAAAACGGAATGATTTCGTCCTCATACTTGAGATACCGCGCTCGGTAGTGCTCAATACCGGTCTTTTTGCTTGAAAATGTGTTGGTCTCGTGCTTGAACTCCGCGATAAGCCATCTGGGCGAACTGGACATCATGACCTCCTCCTGAGGGGCGGGGCATTGGTATGAGCCTCTCGTTGTTCAGGTACTATGTGCACATACCGAAAACCTGCTGACAGAGCGCAATGTCCCAAGCACATTCAGAAAGGGTAACACGCGGAGCGCACGAAGTGTTACCTGTCACACAAGATGAGAGGGGGAGACTGATGCAGCCGGATCTCAAGGTAGCGTTAGTTACCGGTTCGGGCCGGGGCCTTGGACGAGCGATTGCAGTTGAACTTGCTCGGCGGGGAGTCGCAGTGGTGGTCAATGCAGCCACGAACATCGAACAGGCACACGAGACGCGCGACATTGTCAGCAGCTTCGGAGTTCCGGCCATGGCGCTCAGAGCGGATGTGTCGAATGAAAGCGACGTGGATTGCATGTTCAGGCAGGTGGCAGCGAGGTTCGGACGGCTTGACGTGCTTGTCAACAACGCTGGTATCAATCGCGACATCTGCTTCGCGTCTATGAGCGTGGAGCACTGGAAAGAGGTCATGGATACCAACTTAACTGGCACCTTCTTGTGCACAAAGGCAGCGCTTCCGCTTATGCAAACTGCAGGAGCAGGCTCGGTGGTGAACATAACGGCGCGTACCGCTCTCAGAGCGCGTACACACGGAGCCAATTACTGTGCTTCGAAGGCCGCTGTTTCGATGCTGACCCGCTGCCTTGCGCTAGAACTTTCGCCCACTGTAAGAGTCAACGCCGTCGCCCCTGGTACAACCGACACAGAGGAGATCAGGCACAGGTATTCGCTTGATACGGCAGAGGGCGTAGACGCTATCGAGAGCAGCATACCGCTCCGGCGAATAGCCTCACCAGAGGAAATTGCCAGGCTTGTTGTGTTTGTAGCGTTGGATGCGCACTTCATGACCGGTGAGGAAGTGCTGATAGATGGCGGGCGAAATCTGGTATAGCGCTTGGAGGTGCCGAAATGAGGTTTTGGCAGAAGACTGTTCTTGTGACAGGTGGCTCAGGCGGCATAGGCAGAAGTATAGCGCTTGCGTTCAAAAACGAAGGCGCCAGAGTGGTAGTCGCTGATATCCGGCCACCGCAAGACGAGCACGACACAGAGTACGTTAAGACCGATGTCTCAGATGAGGGGCAGGTTGCTTCGCTGATGCAGCATCTAGGTCCTATGCTCGACGTTTTGGTGAACAACGCTGGCATTTCGTGCTTTGCGCCGCTATCTGAACTGAGTACCGAGCAGTTTGACAAAGTGATTGCGGTAAACTTAAAGGGTGCGTTCTTGTGTGCCAAGCACGCAGCTCCGCTGCTTAGACGAGCCGGCAACGCTGCAATCATAAATATCGTATCCACCCGTGCTTTGATGTCTGAACCCCAAAGCGAAGCGTACGCCGCCAGCAAGGGAGGGCTGTTAGCGCTCACGCACGCTTTGGCGCTGTCACTCGGGCCACAGGTCAGAGTCAACGCGATATCTCCCGGCTGGATAAACACACGACAGGAGCAAGTCACTCGCGATGATCATCTGCAGCACCCGGCAGGACGAGTCGGAACTGTCCGTGATATTGCCGAGGCGTGCATGTTTTTGGCCGACTCTCGCTCGTCAGGCTTCGTGTGCGGTCAGAACATCATTGTGGACGGTGGGATGACTAAGAAGATGATATACGTATAGGAAAGGGGGACACACGCAATGGATGACATAAACCGCGTGATAGAGCAGAACAGCAAGCAATACCTTGAAGACTTGTTCGTGCTGTTGCGCCAGCCTAGCATCAGCGCACAAGACACAGGGGTGAGAGAGTGTGCCGAACTGCTGGCGGGCATGATGAGAAAGACAGGTATAAAGACGACGATCTATGAAACACAGCGACATCCAGTTGTGTACGGCGAAATCGGAGCCGAACGGCCGACGCGCACCATATTGGTGTACGGTCATTACGACGTACAACCGCCCGAGCCGCTGGAAAAATGGCTGTCGCCACCGTTTGAACCGACGATAAGAGACGGAAAGATATACGGCAGAGGTACCTCGGATAATAAGGCGCAGCTGTTTGCGCACGTAAAAGGGATTGAGGCGTATCTGACAGCGAGAAGCAGCCTGCCCGAAGGGCTCAAGGTAAAGTACCTTTTTGAGGGAGAAGAGGAGATCGGAAGTCCCAATCTTAATCTGTTTGCCGAGAAGCACAGCGAGATGCTGAGCGCAGACGCAGCCATCTTTTCGGACAGCCACCTTCACGAGTCAGGACGGCCGACTGTAATGCTCGGGCTAAAAGGCATGTTGTACGTGGAACTGAGCGTGAAGACTCTGAACAGAGACATGCATTCGATGAAAGCTGCTTCGCTTCCCAGCCCCGTGTGGAGACTGGTTACGCTGCTGTCGCACATAAAGGACGAGACAGGCTTCGTGCGCATACCAGGCTTCTACGATAGTGTAAGGCCTGCTCTTGACGAAGAGATCGATGCTGTAAGCAGAATCCCCTACGATAAACAAGCAATACTGCGCGAGCACGGTGCGAAGACACTTCTTCAAAACAGGGTTACCGATAACTACTACTACAATATGGTATTCGAACCCACCGCCAACATCGCCGGGATATGGGCGGGATACACAGGCAAGGGCACAAAGACAGTGCTGCCGCAAGAAGCTTCTGTGAAGATAGACTTCAGGCTTGTGCCTGACCAACAGCCAGAGCAGGTCTTAGAGAAACTGCAGCAGCACATGAACAGCCTCGGGTATGACGACGTGTGTGTCGAGGTGCACGGCCAGATTCGGCCGTCTCGAACGCCCATCGATGATCCGTGGGTGAAGATGGCGCTTCGAGCTGTGAAGCAGGCCTATGCTGAAGAGCCGGTGGTCTTTCCAGGGATAGGCGGCAGCGGACCCAATTATGTGTTCACCGATACGCTCGGTATGCCGTGCATAGTCATTCCTTTTGCGGCATATGACCAGGCAAACCACGCTCCCAACGAGAACATGATTGTAGAGGGCTACTACGCAGGGATTCGCACGGCTGCCGCGATTATCGAGGAGGCAGGAAAGCGAGTCTAGACGCACGGCAGTCAGTGCTCTCGCGTGACTCGATCAGAAGAGCCGGGGTGAGCCTGTCGGCTCACCCCGGCTTGAATTGTGTGCTAGAGTTTGTGCTCCCGCATGAACTGTGCGTTTATACCGTTAATCTTCCAGAACCTTTCGGCGGCTGCTTCACCCAAATGCCTTGCGCAGCGTTCTGCTCGCTCTATGACCGCCGTGGAGTCGAGAGAACTGAACGCTCCGGCTTGGTAAATCACCTGTCCATCGACTACCACCGTGTCCACCTCATCTCCCATTGCCGAATAGACCAAGTTCGGAACGATGTTGCGCATCGGCTGTGTATACACCGGCGCCATTGTGGGAGCCGACAGATTGATAGTAATGAAATCGGCGCACTTACCCGGTTCAAGCGAGCCTATCTGGTCAGCTAAGCCAAGAGCGTGCGCACCCTCAATAGTCGCCATGCGAAGCACCTGCCATGCAGGCATTGCTTCGGGATCCTGGTATTGAATCTTGTTGAAGAGCGCAGTTAGCTTCATCTCGTTGATGATGTTGTGGCAGTTGTTTCCGGGTGCCTGGTCAGAGCCGAGTGCGACATATCCGCCGGCATCCCTAAACGGTCTGGAAGGAGGCACTACGCCATCTATCACGGCTATCGAACCTGAACACACAACCATCGAGCAAGCCTTGCGCGCAAGCATTTGCGCTTCGTCAACCGTGGCATCGGTGAGATGTACCGCTATGAGGCGTTCATTGAGATAGCCAATACTGTCGAGCCACTCGATTGGTCTTTGTGAGTAGCGCATAGTCATCTGAGCCGTCTCGCGGTCACCTTGCGCGACGTGCATGTGTATTTTCATCTTTTTCTGCAAGGCCAGTCGGCCTATTTCCACGAGCATTGGTTCACTCACGAAGTCCGCGCCTTGAGGTCCGAAATGCACGCTGATTCGACCTCCGGCTGCGTTGTTCCAACGCTCGTACAGATCGAGGTTTATCTCCAACAGCTTTCTGCCCAAGCTCTCATCGTACTCGTACAGTTCGCCCTGGTCGTATATGCGCACGACGGCGTCACGTATCATCGAAGAGATGTGGCCTCTTGCACCCATCTTCTGTAAGAGCGCGCAGACATCGTGCATGTTGGTTCCCCAGTCGCCAAAAGTCGTTGTCCCCGAACGCACTGCTTCCAGCAGAGCAAGCTCGCTACCGGCGTTCATTATCTCTGGCGATGCTCTCTCAATGTCCACAAAAGGGCCGATGCCGTGCATCATCCAGTTTCTGGTGTCTTGTGCTAATCCGCGCAGCACCGCGTGTGAGGTGTGAATGTGCGCGTCAATAAGTCCTGGTAATAACGCGCGTCCATAGGCATCGATTGTTTGCTCTGCGCAGAACTCAGAACAGACTTCGGATTGAGGGCCGACCGCGACAATTCGGCCGCGATCCACGGCCATTGCTGCGTCACCTATGTAGCCGACACCTTCACCCTGCATGGTGTAGATGTGCGGCGCTTTGACAAGCATGTCGATCTTCTGCATATCTGCCTCCTATGCTATCTAGAGGATGGTTTCTCAAACAGATGGAAAGCCGGCTTCATACCGGGAGGCATCGAAGACTCGTACCTCTTCCCTCCGGTTAAATGAGAAAATTCGTCCCGGGCAGCTTCTAACACTGCGGGGGTAGTTATGAGTTGAAGCGCTGCCTCAGCCAAAACCTTAGCAGCACAGAGCATGCCTTCGTGGCCTATTCCCATACCTGCCTGTGCGGTGTATTGCCACGAGTGGCCCGGGGTACCTATTGCTGTGCATGCAGTACTGAACTGTGAAGTGGGAGAGCACCAGCTCACATCACCCACATCTGTTGAACCTCGGGGTTGCTCTTGCGTGAGCCGACCCGCCAGCACCTCTTGATGCAGCACCTGTTGGGCAGTTGGTCTTGGATCTGTTTCATCTTTTCGGGAGTCCGGGAAAGACTGCCGTATCTCACGAGCAAATGCGACATGTTCTGCGCTAAACCTAGGAGGCCCGACTGCCTCCAGGCACTGCTGCAGCAACTTTTCAAGGGTGGGGTTTCGCAAGATATTGGCTATTGCCTCAACCATCTCGACGTCGAATGTGGTTGCCGTCATCTGCGCCGCACCTTCTGCGCATTCAATCACTCGCTGATAGAGCGCGTCAACCTCGTGGCGTTCGGGAGAGCGTATCATGTACCAGACGCTTGCCGATGCTGGCACCACGTTAGGTTGCAGCCCGCCGTTCGTGATAACATAGTGCACTCTTGCTGAAGGCGGCACGTGTTCTCGCAGGAACTCAACACCCATATTCATTATCTGCACCGCATCAAGCGCGCTTCGACCGTTATAGGGGTCTGCCGCAGCGTGTGCCGTGCGACCGGCGAATCTGATGTTCATCGCGGTCACCGCCAGAGAACTGTTCGCTCTGACCGCATTGTGAGAACCTGGATGCCACGTGAGGCATGCATCACAGGTTTCAAATAAGCCGTCTCGAGCCATGAACGCTTTGCCGCTGAAATTCTCCTCCGCAGGGCACCCGAAGAACTTAATGGTAGCGTCGAGCTGTCTTTCCTCAAGCTCTTTCTTCAGCGCAACCGCAGCCGCAAGCGAGCCCACGCCGAGTAGGTTGTGGCCACATCCATGGCCCGGTCCTCCAGGTATGACTTCGTGTCTTCTAGCCGACGCGGCCTGTGATACGCCTGCGAGCGCATCGTATTCTCCGAGAAGGCCGATCACGGGTCGAGCCTTTCCCCAGGTGGCGACGAACGCAGTGGGCATTCCAGCGACGCCCATTTGCACATCGAATCCGAAATCGGAGAGAGCTTCTGCAAGACACTGCGCCGATTTTGCTTCATGCAGTGCAAGTTCAGCGTACTCCCAGACGCGGTCTGACAGGCCGATCAGCAGTTCGCGGTTCTGCTCTATGAACTCTATGGCTCTATTGGCTTGAACGTTCAGAATGGGTCGCCCCCTTTTTGGCTTTGGTCTTGTCACATTATCCAGCGTCGCTGTGCTCTGTATTGCTCTCCAACTCCGCTTTCGTCAAGCATCTCGCGCTGTGCTTCCTCGGCAGCGGTGATGATCTCTCGTTCATCAAACAGCAGGTGCTTGCGTGCGCTCATCACGACTTCTCCTCCCATGATAACTGCACTGACTGCTTCATCACTTCCGGAGTATACCATGTTGATGAGCAGCGCTGGCAGCGGCCTGAGTCCGGGATAATAGCCGTCTAGGATGCACAAATCGGCGTGCTTGCCAGGTTCAAGCGAACCTATCTGGTCTGAGAGGTTTAGGGTTTCAGCAGAACGTATCGTAGCGAGCTCTAGCGCCAGGTACGCATCTGCCACCATCTGGTTCTGATATCTCTGCTGCTGTGCGTAGACGCACATCTTCATCGACTCCCACATGCTCTGACTGTTGTTCGTCCATGCGCCGTCAACCCCGAGCCCCACCTTGCCTCCCGCGGCGAGTATCGCCATCAGGTCGGCGACGGGCGAGCCTTGCCACAACTGAGCCATGGGCGCATGTGCTAGCCGCATCCCGGCACGAGCCATTCTTTCCGGCTCTCCGGGGTAAAGCACGTTGCAGTGTGCCGCAACCAGGTTGTCTTTCAACACACCCATGTCCTCGAGAAAGTGGGTAAGCCCTCTTCCGGTGTTGTGCAAGATGGTGCGAATATCGCCTGTTGCTATGTGTGTGAACCATACTGTGCCGTTTTGGCGGGCAAATCTCTCCACGTCCTGCGCAGTCTCGCGTGACGTGTTGATAATCGAGATTGGTTCGGGTACTATGCATATCTTTTCATCAGCCCATCGGTCATTGAGTTCGATGATCTCTTTTTTGACATCATCCCAGCTTTCGGCGAGTACGGCTCGAGCGCCGCTGGCGTTCTCTCGAAACGCCCTCCCGAGCACACCTCTCATCTTGAACTCGTGTACAGCCTTGCACACGCCGTTCATGGAACCAGGGTGAGTCTGAACCCAGTAACTTTCGGTGGTTGTGGTGACTCCAGAACGAGTGAGCTCAAGAAGCGTCTGGCGCGCCGCTCTGTACGCTCGGTCTTCAGTCTGAAGCGCTGCAAGGTTCATGTGAGGCTCCGCACGTTCTGCTGGGACCATGTCATCCACGAGCCCCCTGTAGAGCACCTGGTCTAGATGCTCGTGCGCATTCACAAGACCTGGCATTATGACGCACTCTCGGGCGTCGAACACAGGCAGTGAGGCCCATTTTGCGGCGGCCGTACCTGCGCCGACTTCGGCTATCCTACCGTCCACTACGGCAACATAGCCTTCTTCGAGCACTTCCCGCTCGGCGTTCATTGTGAGCACGATGCCACCTTGTACGAGCAAACTGCGCGAGTGCTTTTCCATTGCTCTGACTCCCTTCTGCTGGGCTAGCAAAAAGTTTCGCAACCAAATTCATCGTTCCTGCGGCACCGTTTGTACAATATGCAGGAGGCTATTGAGCCCCGTGGCGAAACTAGCAGCAAGAGACTCGTTTTGGTTGATGATTGCTGCTCGACTTCGCACAGTGTTGCTGGAAGAGGTGAGGAGGGACAGTCGTGTCTGGTGGCAGGTATAATCTTGCCTCTGTTGAACGCGCGCTCCGGCTGCTAGAACTGTTTGAGAAAAAGGGTGTTGAAAGCCTCCGGCTTTCGGACATCGCCGATGCTTTGGGTGTGGGTGCCACCGTGGCTTTTAGGCTCGCAAATGTGCTTGCGACCGCCGGTTATCTTCACCGAGAGTCTGACAGCAAGACCTACCGTCTGGGGGTGCGGCTGTTTGCGCTTGCTTCGAGAGTTGAACCCGTAGGTCTTGTAAGACAGCATGCGCGGCAGGCGATGACCAATCTGGTAGCCGCCACGGGAGAGACTTCGCTATTGAGTACACGCAGCGGACTCGACACTGTATGTATTGAGAGGGTAGAGGCCAGCCATTTCATAAAGGTGACGATGGAGATCGGAAAGCACGGCCCGCTACATGCCGGTGCCTCCGGTAAGGTGCTGCTTGCGCATGCACCTGAACACATCGTCGGCGCCGTGCTTTCAACAGGTTTAAAACGATACACCCAAAACACCATCGTCTGCGCCGATGCACTGCGCGAACGACTCGGACTTATAAGAGCGCGCGGCTACGACGTGTCCAAAGAAGAACTGGATCCCGGCGTAACTGCCATAGCCGCCCCAGTACACGCAGCCGACAAAGTGTTGGCCTGCATAGCTGTTGTGCTTCCTACCTCACGCTGTTTGTCCCACAACCAACTTCAGGAAATGGTGTCGCTTGTCAAGGCGGCTGCGCAAGAAGCGTGCCTAGATGGTAAGCAGTCGATGTACTAAAGCGTTATAACGCGCTTGACAAACTCTCCGCGATTGGGTTTACCTACGAACTTGAAATGCTCTGCGATCACTTCGCCGCGCAACATCGTAAGCGCAGGAGCTCCTGTGAGCGTCATCCCCTCGTATGGCGTCCAGTCAATGTCACGAGGACCTGTCTTATGCGAGACGTGTATCTTCATGTCTGGATCCCACAGCACGATATCCGCATCGCTTCCCGGGGCAATCGTGCCCTTTTTGGGATACAGCCCCATTATCTTCGCGGGTAGAGAGCTCGTCACTGATACGAACTGTTCGATACTCATTCGACCCTTTGTGACCCCTTCGCTGTATAGCACGGGTCGCAAGTATTCGGCGCCGTTTAGACCGTTGGGTATCGTGTGAAACGAGTCAAATCTCATTTTGTCTTTGTACGAGTATGAAGCATCGTCTGAGCCTATGGCGACAATAGAGCCTTTTGTGATGCCGTTCCAAAGGATGTCTATGTCAGTGCGCTTCCTAAGTGGTGGACTGCACACAAACTTGCAGCCGTCGTCTCGCTCGAGACAGCTGTCATCCAGAACAAGGTAGTGGGGACAGGTTTCTGCAAAGACCGGCCGGCCGTGAGTGCGTTCCTTCTCTATAAGCTCAAGAGCAGTGCCTGAAGCTGTGTGAAAGTTGAAGTACGGTGCGTCTGCCCGGCGCGCCAGAAACAGCGCTCGGTTAACCGCTTCTTCCTCAACCAGGGACGGTTTTGTGAGAGAGTGGTATATCGGTGCTCGATGACCTCTCGCGATAGCTTCGGCGACATTGTGTTCGGTAAGAGAGATGCTTTCTGCGTGCGCTCCCACAAGCGCTCCGTGCTTGGCGGAAACCTTTAGTAGTTCGAATAGCACGGCGTCGTCTGCCATTAGCCCTTCGTTTCGGTAGACCATGTATACCTTAAACGAAGGCACTCCTTCTTCTATGAGTTCGGGCAGAGACTCAAGCACTCGTTGAGACAAGTCTATCATTATCATGTGGAGAGAATAGTCAATAGCAACGTGGCCGTCGGCCTGAAGTCTGCGCCTGATCAGTCCTTGCTGCGGCAATTCCGATTTCTGCTGATACGCAAAGTCTATTATGGTGGTGGTGCCTCCCACGGCGGCGGCTCTTGTGCCTTGAGCGAAGTCTGTCTGGGGGAGAGCGCCCATAAAACTGGGAGATTCAAAGTGTGTGTGGGTATCGATTCCTCCGGGGAGCACGAACTTGCCTGTGGCATCGATAACCCTGATGGCATCGCCCATATACGAGGCGTCTCCTAGGGCCACGATTTTGCCGCCTGCAATTCCCACGTCGATTTCGGCCGAGAGCATGTCCGTTACCACTGTGCCGCGCTTGAACAGTGTGTCGAGCACAAGTCTCACCTTCCTCTCAAGTGCTGTATGGGGTTTGGACTTCGCCGGTACGTCAGACGAACCCTCCCTGCGCAAACCATGTAAAAGGAGCAGGCACATCGGCCTGCCCCTAGTGAAAGCGCAACTTTACGCTTTGTGCGATTTCGTCTGCCAGGCGTGCAGTGATGCCATCACCAAGAGCGAGAGCGCCGCTCCGCCAAGTGCCGTCCACAACTGCAGTATGGTAAGGCTTGCATACACAGGCGGAGGAATTGGTATCTGAGGAGCCACAATATACTTTACGCCGAGGCTCATCACCGCCCACTTCGCTGCCGCTGCGGCTATTGCGGCGACGTACTTGTTGGCACGCACAAGCAGTGCGAACACTACGACCAGGCTTATGTTGCCTAGCATGATGACAGGTACTGCAGGTGCAAGTCGAGAGATTCCGACTGCATACGCTATCCACGGGGTGGTTGCACCGATGATTACTCCAGATATGGGCCCGATGATACCGGCTGCGGTATACAAAACGGCGTTAATAATCGGACCTGTCACAGGCTGCGGAAGCCGAAGCGATTGAAAAGCTAGCGTAAGGCCAAGCAGTATAGCCGTCCTGGTGAGTGTCTTAAGTTCGATTTTCACAGCGGTTACCTCCTCTTTAGTGACTGACAGTCATCTGCGGCTTGAAAGAGCCGATTTCACTTTGACGCCCGGGATACTACCGAGTTTGCCAGAAAGCGCCCCTACTTGATCGGTCGTCCCGTCCACGAGAACTGCGATGACGGACACACCTCTTTCGTGATACGGGACTCCGATGCGCCCTATGATTATCTCACCGTAATCTGTGAGCACGTTATTGACGGCAGGTGCGGCGTTCTCCCGGTTTTCTATCACAATGGACACTACACCCAGCCGCTTATCCATGTTAAACCTCCTTCCAGAACAGAAATGCCTGCTCCGCCGAACGAGGAGCAGGCATGGACGAGCAAAAACTCACAAAACAGCGTCACGCCGTTCCCCGATCGTCAGTCCGAAATCCCTTCGACCCGGGTTTGGGTATTGTACCAATCGACCCTTGTGCCCGGTGGCAACCCGGCGCTCAGGTCCACAAACCAAAACCTCGACTACATTATATTAGATATGTAACGAGTATGAAAGCAGTTTTCACGAAGCGGTGAACGACAGTTGCACAATGAGTCCCCCGAAAAACAGCAGTGCACCCAAAGCGCTGGAGGCTACAAGAGCGACTTCGCCTGGTTGCTTTCTGCGCATTCCCGGCAATGCCCATGGTAACCGCGGGTAGAAGCATCCCACAAACCCGAATACCATCGCCATAACAGCTGCTGCTAGCACGTTAATCACCTCACTACTTGTGACGAGTAAGAGCGCAGATTGTTCTGTGATAGACCTCATTTTCCCTAGTTTTGCAGTAAGCCACTTGAGTTAGTTTGCATAGAACCCTTGCAGAC
>CAYQIY010000044.1:0-10204 GCA_964417635.1 uncultured Pseudomonadota bacterium
CGCTGGCGTCTTACCTCGTAAAGAGCAAGTGCAGCTGCAACACTCGCATTGAGAGATGTGACCCTCCCGCTCATAGGTATCCTTGCCGTAATATCACATTTTTGACCGATTAACCTGCCGAGTCCTTTGCCTTCACCACCGACCACAAGCAGCGTGGGAACTGTAAAGTCGACCTGCCACAACATCTTATCGGCTGAGCCATCAAGCCCTATCGCCCACAGTCCTTCTTGCTTCATATTGTCAATCGCCCGAGCCAAATTGACCACTCGAGCCACCTTTACATGCTCTACGGCGCCTGCAGACGCTCTCGATACGGCGGTAGACAGTCCTGCCGCTCTTCGCTCTGGAATGAGCACCCCGTGCGCGCCAAGCACGTCAACAGAGCGAATGACCGAACCGAGGTTGTGAGGATCTTCTACGCCGTCAAGCGCCACAATAAGCGCCGGTTCTTGTTGTGATCTGGCTGCTTGCAGCAAATCTTCGACACGAGCATATTCGACCGGACTGGCAAGAGCCACCACTCCCTGATGCGTTTCTCTTACCAAAGTGTCCAGCCTGCGCCTGTCAACATACTCGAAAGGTATGCCTTTTCGTCTGGCTTCATCTATCACTTCTTTGGGCCTTGAACCCTCCGAGATGAGCAACCGGCTGATCTTGCGACCCGCCTTCAGCGCTTCCATGACCTGGTTACGTCCCGCGATCTTATCCACTGGTTCACCCCGATTACTCGAGCAGTTTGTCATTCTCGGCGCACCACGCCCGCATCGTGTCGCACAGCCGAGCCTGTCGAAGCCTGAGGATCGCCTTTATCACGTCGGCCTCGTGCATAGTCAGGTATACGCCATCCTCAAGTTCTCTTATGCCATCTACAATGCGGTAAAGGCGGTTTAGCGGAATCGAACGTACTTGCTCAACATAGGGCCGAAGGTCTGCATACCCAGATATCAGCGATTTGACTTCTTCAACCCGCAAAAACACACCCGCCGAAAACCAGCGTGGGTGACCGTACGAGTACCTACGCCACTTGCGCTGCGTTCCGTAAAGCGCAAGGTCGTGGTCTATCAGGTAGATATCATGCTTGCTGGTCCGCGGCGCGAGCGTGTATATCACATTTCCTTCATGCCTATCGTGGTTGCAGATAAACACATCAAACACGAACATCCTGACCAACACATCGGGAAGATTGAAAAAGCGCACCATCTGTGTCCTTGCCTGATGGTCAAGAAAACTCCAGTTTTGGGATGTGTGCGGCACAGCCCATCTGAGATGGCCTCTTAAGCCCAGGTGCCTATAGAACTGCACAGGCATCACCGGCAAGTCAAGTATCTCGGCTATCTCGTACGCTATGCGCTCATTAGCCGAAAGCGGTCCGTGATAACCACGATCAACCCCTACCTCGTATCCAAACTTGAAATGTGCAATCCTGCCCGGGTTATCCTGCGACTCCAAAATGACTCGTAGTTTCTGCGCCGACACGTAGCGGTGCACTTCTTTCCACTCTTCAAACGAGTAGTAGCCAATCGCGATGCACACCACCTCCCGAGTTGGAACGTAACCACTCTAGATACACACTTGACCGTACGCAAAATCCAGAACCATCTGCAACCTGTCGTACTTCGCCTCAAGAAACAGGTAACCCAACAGCGCCTCGAATGCACTCGACCTCGAATGCGCAGCGCCGTTGGCCCTTCTTCTGCTCTGGGTGTGCATGTTCCGACCCCGCCTTGCCACAAGCGCCTCATCCGGGTTCAGCATCGGCAAGAGTTTTTCGAGCACGCTCGCTTGGCTCTCTGCTCTGACCTGACACACAGCCCTTTTGTGGATGTAGTCGACGCGCGAAGGCCCCTCCTCGACCAATCTGAGCCTGACGTACATCTCGTACACCGCGTCACCTAGGTATGCGAGCACCTGGGCAGGCAACTCGCCGCTATCGTGGACGACACCCCACCTGTCTCGCAGGTTTTCCAGCATGCCCTTGAACTCGGTCATGCATCAGACACCTCAGGCCTCCATCTTGAACCATGGCGGGAATCATCAATCCTTATGCCGGCCTGAGCCAGCTCTTTCCGTATTCCATCGGAGACCGCCCAATCTTTGCGCAGACGCGCTTCATCCCTAAGAGCCGCAAGTTCATCGACCGCACGGACCAGACGATCTCTGCTGGTACCGGCCTGTTCGAGCTTCTTTCCAGTCCACTTCTCGTATACTGGCGTAACCTCTCCAAGCATCTTCTTAGGGTAGAACCTTGGTTTTCTAACTATGCCCAAAACCCCACCGAGCACGAACAGCAGGTCAACCATTTCTCCGAGTGTGTTCAATTTGGCACCTGATTGCTCGTTGGCAATTTCGCTCTGGAGCGAATTGACCGCCCGGGATATCTCGAACACCACTCCACTGGCCTGTGCCGTGTTGAAGTCATCGTCCATAGCATCTTCAAATCGCTTACGGAATGACTCAACCTGCTCATCAGGCTGTGTTGGCCTTCTGGGCTTCCTCCATCCAATGGCCCACAAGTATGCGCTTGCATCAGCAGCGCTCTTCTGAAGCCTCTGCCAACCTTTGGTCGCCTCTTCAAGCAGCTCCATGCTGAACTCGAGTATCTTTCGGTAATGGGTCGATAGCACAAAAAAGCGTACTGCAGCACCCGGAAACCGATCTAGAACGTATCGCAGGTCTACTATGTTGCCTATCGACTTTGACATCTTCTCTTGCTTCAAGCTCAGCATCTCGTGATGCACCCAGTATTTGGCAAATCTGGGGCAGCCTAGATAAGCTTCCGACTGAGCTATTTCGTTTTCGTGGTGAGGGAATATCAGGTCTGTTCCACCACCGTGAAACTCGAAGTTCTCCCCGAGATACTCAAGCGACATTGCCGAGCACTCTATGTGCCAACCTGGTCTTCCACGACCCCAAGGACTTGGCCACGAGGGTTCTCCGGGCCTTGCAGCTTTCCACAGAGCAAAGTCTCGCGGGTCGCGCTTTCGCCTATCAACCTCTATCCGCGCGCCAGCCATGACGTCTTCAGCGTCTCTACCCGATAGCTTACCATATCCCTCGAAAGAGCCGACCGAGAAGTACACATCGCCGTCCACCTCATAGGCATGGCCCCTTTGCATGATCACCTTTATCATGTCGACTATCTCGTGCATATGCTCGCTAGCCCTGGGCTGAAACTCGGCGGGTTTTATGCCGAGCTGCCTTGCAGCTTGCGTGAATTCTCGTATATGTTTCTTCGCGATATCCATCGGAGCGCGTCCGGTGCTACGCCCGGCTTCGATTAGCTTATCTTCTACGTCGGTGAAGTTCTGTACCATACTCACGCCGTATCCCTTGTACTCGAGATAGCGCCGTATGGCATCCCATAAGATCAAGAAGCGTGAGTGACCAACATGGCTTGCAGCGTACGGAGTAATACCGCAAACGTATATGCGAACATTGTTCGGGTCTTCCGGACGGAACTCTTCCTTCTGTCTTGTCAAGGTGTTGTATACCCTGATGCCCATCGCTCTGCCTCCTCCTTTAGCAATAAACCCCACCTCTCGCAGAGGCGGGGTATCCGCGTTTCCACTCTGTCACAAGGCACGTGTTCATGCCCCGGCAATATAACGGCTCGCCTCCCGGCACACCCTACTCTTGTTTCGGGCTGCAGTTCACGGATGCATTTCGCGCGGTCTGCACTGACCCTTTCACCGGCCGGGTCTTCTCTGTAATGCAATCTCCGCGTTACTCCCCCCGGTCATCACCTTTCTTGATTGAATTATAGCTACAAACAGAACCTGCTGTCAAACTTAACCGGACTGCTAACTCGGATTCAATACGCTCTGGGCAGTACCTCAGCTCGCACGGTTGCCAGACCCCTGTCTATCATGCCCAGTTGGCTTGCAGCCTGTTTGGACAAGTCGAGCACTCTACCATCTATGAACGGTCCTCTGTCGTTTACTACGACCTCAACACTTCTGCCTGATGAGATATCTATCACCCTCAGCCTCGTACCGAAGGGCAAAGTGCGGTGCGCAGCTGTTAGAGCGTCTTGGTCGAACACCTCTCCACTCGCAGTCTGCCTTCCGTGAAATCCAGGGCCATACCAGGATGCGGTGCCTTCAATTACCTGCGCCACATTTAGCGTTACAGGCTCAGCACTAGAGACCATGACCACGGGCACTTCTGCACTGTCAAGGCTCTTGGGCTGCTCGACATATGCCAGCTCACGGAACGCAGCTGACCTTTCCGTAGGGCGTGAAGCATACGAGGCCACCTTGATCCTGTGCATCCATTCTGCCGCAAGCACGTATTCGTCGTCCGCCTGCTCTAATGCTGCACTCGCTGGATCTACGGTTACGAGCAATCCCAGGTTTGACCTTAGGACTGTAGAACCCTGCAGCGTATCGATGCGTAAAGTGTTGAGATCGCCGAACTCAAGCAGGTTCGAAAGCCTACATAGCACAATGTCTTTGCGCACTTCGGCTTCAAGTCCGGCCCAATCGGCCAATTTGAGAACTGATGTCTCTCCTATTCGCACTTCAGCGTACGAAGTCTGCACAATACCAATGTGTACCGTTGCACCGGCCGATCCCGCAAACGCAACCAACAGAACCAGAGTCGGTATAAGGTACTTCGCAGAAAACAAGAGTAAGCCGCTCCTTCCCATCGCTTTTGGGCGTTATGCTACCCAGGAAAGAAGTGGCTTATTCGGAATGAGCTGCTAAGGCACCATTACAACTCGGAGACACTCTTTGGACGCAGCAAGCGCGAATGCATCCGTAGCGTTCTCAAGAGGTACCACGTGTGATACAAGAGCAGCAAGGTCTATCCTGCGTTTTTCGATAAGATCAATGGCGATTTCGAAGTGACGCCGAGTCGAGCTTCGCGACCCCATTATCTTTAACTCGTGGTGATGCACACGGTTGGTGTCGATGCATACTCCTGACTGCGGCTCGGGCAAGCCAGCAAAAAACAGCACTTCGCCTGCGCTACGCGCCATCAGCAGCGCTTGGTTCTGAGCTTCCGCGGACACGCACGCAACAATCACCGCATCCTCACCCATACCGTCGGTGACCTTTTTCACTGCTTGCACGGGGTCTTCTGAACTTGCATCTATCGTTATCGAAGGCTCCCACTCACGGCTCATCTCGAGCCTTGCAGGGGATACGTCGACCATTGTCACATGGCCGACACCGCGGAGTCTTGTGGCAAACAAGAACAGGACGCCGACTGGGCCTGCACCAATGACAGTGACATGCGAGTCAGGTCGCAGACTGAGTTTTTCGAGTCCACTTAGCACGCACGACAGGGGCTCGACCAAAGTGGCATCAACGTCGTTTACGGCGTCTGGGACCCGAAGCAAGAAACCCCCGACAACCGCTTCTCGGCCAACGGGTCTGTACTGTGCAAAACCGCCTTGTGTGACCGACCTGACACGTGCCTTGCGGCTGCAGAGGTTTTCAAGAGATCTACTGCAAAACCAACACTTCCCGCACGAAACCGGACACACAGCATCAGCCTGTCGCCTACACGCACCGCATCAGAGTCAGCGCGCGTCTCTATCACACGCATGACACACTCATGCCCATGGATTTCTGTTGAGCTTCCATCGTTATGCTTCCATGTGCGTATATCAGATCCGCAAATTGCACACGCAAGCACTTCTGTCAGAACGCCACCTTCGGGGCACGTAGGCTGCGGAATTTCTTCTATCATCACCTGCTCTGGTCCGGCAAACCGGACGGCCTTCATCTACTCCACCCCTTCTGTCCCCTTACAAACACGTGTTCAACTTCAAAGTCCGAGTTGAGCACAACTACATCGGCCCGATGTCCTCTCTTGAGAGTACCAAGGTCGGCAAAACCGACTTGGCGTGCAGGATTGGCACATGCCACCTCAAGCGCGCGAGAAAGGGGCAAACCAATCACCTGCACAAGGTTCTTGAGCATGAGATTCATAGGCAGAACGCTGCCTGCTATAGTTCCATCGTGCAGTTTGGCTATCCCGTCATGTACAGTTATATCAACGCCGTCTGCGTACTTTCGGTATATGCCTTCAGGCATACCGGACAGCCCTATCCCATCGGTGACAAGCACTGCCTTATCTCGTGGCTTTGCTCGCAGCAGCACGTCGATCACCGAGGCGTGAAGGTGGCGGAGATCGGCAATGAACTCGTTAGTAACATCATCACTTGACAAAGTGGCAAAAGCCAGGCCGGGCTCTCGCTGGTGAAAACGCCTCATTGCGTTGAACGTGTGTGTTGCATGGCGAGCCCCCAGAGATATCGCCGACATCGCCTGCTCGTACGTGGCGTCCGAATGGCCTACCGCAACGATCGCAGAATGGTTCAAGCACTCAGAGATGATGTGAGCAGCCGACTTGATCTCCGGAGCCACGGTAACCATCCTTACACTCTGAGGCCTGTGAGACAACAAGCGCCTGGCATCATCGCGAGTCCAGGCTCTGCTTTTTGGCTTCTTCCACGCCTTTCCGACTCCGGCCTTTTCTTCGGAGATGAACGGGCCTTCAAGATGGATGCCGAGTAACCTGGCACCGGTTCGGTTTAGCGCCATAGCGTCGGCTATGGTGTCTATAGCTTTCAGAAACTGCTGCTCTTCAGTTACTCCAAAAGAGCCTACTGAAGCGCAGAACGCAGTCGTCCCCGAGCGCAACATCGCTTTGGCGGATTCTTCGACCGCACAAGCGTCAGATGCAAGTGCAAAAAGTGTCCCGACCGAGCCGTGCACGTGCAAGTCGACAAAGCCCGGCACCACCCATCTATCTGTTGCATCTACCACCACAACGTCAGACGGCAGGCATCGCATCATACCGACTTCGGTAATCGTGTCGTTTTGCATCAGCACTAGCCCAGGAGCAAATTCTTCATATGGCGTGATAACACGTCCTCCTGCTATCGCAGTACACGCCACGTTCTTACCCCCTCTGCCGGTATACAAGTATTGCAGCGAAGCGGTTCGCCCATGGCTCAATCTGCACACTTACAACCTCTACGCCTGCGTTGGCAGCAAACCAGCCATTTAGCGCGTCTTCTATCTCTGCGGGCGAGCCAAAACCGTGCAGGCTCTTTACTCTCAGTCCAGACGCCTCCCCCAGCACGTCTTGCTTGGTGCAGCAGACGAGTGCAGTTGCAAGCGCTGCGATTCCCTCTTTGCGGCCTGTGAAACCGAGTCCTTCTGTGGTTGTGGCCTTGACGCCAACTCTCGTCTTGTCAATTTCGAGAGCGTCACTGAGGTTTTGCTTTATCTGCTCGCGATACGGAGCCACGCGTGGCATCTCAGCAACAAGTACACAGTCGACATTCACAATGGCAAAGCCTGCACGTTCCAATAGCACCTTCACGCGCACAGCTAGTTCAATGCTGGATATGTCTTTGTATTGCTCATCGGTATCCGGAAACAACGTGCCTATGTCAGGCAGCGCTGCAGCACCCAAAAGCGCATCCATCACCGCATGCACCAGCACATCAGCGTCAGAGTGACCCGCTAAAGCGTTAGTGTGAGGAATGCTAACACCGCCGAGGGTCACATGCTCTCCGTCACAGAACGCATGCACATCGAACCCGATGCCTGTTCTCATCTGGTCGCCTCCTCGCATGTGGCTAGGGCGAGCGCCAGCGCCCAATCCTCAGGTGTGGTAACCTTGATGTTTCGCTCTGAGCCGTGCACGATGAATACCCGATGACCAAGACGTTCTACGAGTTCTGCGTCATCTGCTGCAGGCTCTGGGTTGTGTCCAAATCGTTCATGCGCTGCCTCTAGAATCTGCCTGTTAAACACTTGCGGTGTCTGCGCCCGCCAGATGCTACTCCTATCTAGCGTCGCCTGTACGCTGCGCTCAGCGTCAACGAGCTTCAGGCAGTCGCTTGACGGCACTGCAGTTAGAACAGCGCCGTGTATCGCTGCGGCGATCACGGTGTCTTCAATCATCTTCTCGGATAGAAACGGTCTCGCCGCATCGTGCACCAGTACGAGTCCGCAATTCTTCGGCACCGCCTTCAGTGCGTTGCATACCGATTGCTGCCTTGTTGCGCCACCAACGACTATGGCAGCCACCTTTTTTATAGAATACCGATCGCACAGAGCGTCGATTCCCTCATCTTGTTCAGGAGCCACTATCACTATACTATCTACGTGCTCGGACGCATCGAGCACCTGGGCAGCCCAAACCAACAATGGCTTTCCCGCCAGAAGCATAAACTGCTTCGGAGTAGACGAGTTCATTCTCAGCCCGCGGCCTGCACACAGCAGCACTGCGCACACCTTGATAGTTTCGACCAATGCACACTTCCCCCGTTTCATGCAGACAGCAAAACAGGCGAGCACGAAGCCCGCCTGTACACTACTGCGTAACGCCTATGCTCCGGCTTTTTCCACATAATTCTTCGGCTTAGCGAATATCATGCGGCCTGCGGCGGTCTGAAGCACACTCGTTACCATCACACCTAGCGTTTCGCCAATGTGCTTCTTGCCTCCGTCAACCACGATCATAGTGCCATCGTCAAGATAACCTACGCCCTGGCCGGTCTCCTTACCTTCTTTTAGAAGATGCACAGTCATCTCTTCTCCCGGAAGTACCACTGGCTTGATTGCGTTCGCTAGGTCGTTGATGTTCAGAACAGGAATACCGTGGAGTTCGCACACCTTGTTTAGGTTAAAGTCGTTTGTGACAATCTTGCCGCCCAGCATCTGAGCGAGTTTAACTAGTTTGGTGTCCACTTCTTGCGCGCCAACGTCCTTATCGTATATCTGAACTTCAATTGGAAGTTCCTTTTGAATCCTGTTGAGCACGTCTAGACCCCTACGACCTCTGTTACGCTTAAGCACATCGGAGGAGTCAGCAACGTGTCGCAGCTCATCCAGCACAAACCCTGGAATGATGAGCTGCCCTTCAATGAATCCTGTCTTGCATATGTCGGCTATTCTACCGTCAATGATGACGCTGGTGTCGAGTATCTTTGGAAACACCGAGGGGGGCTTGGGTTCTTCTCGCTTGTCCTTGCTCAACCTCATGGTTATGTTCAACAACCCCAAAAGGTCGTCTTTCTTCTTGGTGGCGACGACAACACCCAGATACCCAAACAGTAGCATGCTCCCGGTGGGCAGATAGTTACCGACAAGAGGGATCCTTGATAGCGCCGAACCTAGTAAATTGGCAATGATAAGGCCAAGGATAAGACCGATGGAACCGCACACAACATCCTGAGCAGAGGCTCTATACAGCCTTGCCTCTATCCAGGAGATCAGATGCCATATTTGCCTCACAACGAGAGGGCTCGCAAAGAACAAGATCAAGCCGCCAAGCGACGCGCCGAACGTAATAACACTGACGAGCTGGAGCAACGATACACTCGCGCCGAGGTAATGCTCAAGCAATGGGACGAAGTAGTACGTTACAGCGCCGCCAGCGATAAAGCCGACCAGCAGCATTATGCGCCTGACAATATTACTCATGACTCTTCACCTCCTTTCTAGTTTTTCTCAGGCTACTTCATTTATTACCCTCGATTATATTCTAGTGCCAAATAGCCTGGCAACCAACACCAAACAAAACAAACCACGACAAAGCACTGTTTGTCGTGGTCTAACTGTTGGTATCAGGCAAGGTTAGCCAACACGCCATCAATCAGATCGTTTACCGAGGATTCGCTTTCTCCTTTTGCGAGCACTAACTCGCTGATCAGAATCTGTCGCGCGCTGTCGAACATCTTGCGTTCACACGTTGAAAGCCCCTTATCCTGGTTTCTGCAGGCCAGGCTGCGCACTACCTCCGCCACTTCATAAATATCGCCGCTGCGGATCTTCTCCAGGTTAGTCCTGTATCTGCGGTTCCAATTCGAGCTCGGATCTGTCTCGTGTGATCGTATGTACTCGATCACATCTTCAACCTGGGGTGCAGAAATAACTCCTCGAAGACCCACATTAGATACGCTGTTCACGGGTATCATCACTTTGAGATCTCCAATGGGCATGCGCATCACGTAGTACTTGTGTACTTCGCCCAGGATCTCGTGCTCTTCTATGGCCTCAATAATCCCTGCGCCATGCATGGGATAGACCACCTTGTCACCTATCGCATACGTGGCGATTTCCCCCCGTCTGCAAGCTGTAGATATTGATAGCTTACCATTATTGGAGTTCTGGGTCAAGAAAACCATGATTTTATCACACGCCACTAGACGTGTCAACGCAAAAACAGGTATGAT
>CAYQIY010000045.1:0-9780 GCA_964417635.1 uncultured Pseudomonadota bacterium
AAATCTATGATGTGCTCAAACCTAGCATCGGAGCTATTGTGGACTCACTGAAAGCGTTCGTTGCTATGCTCAACTCTCTGAGTCCGGAACAGCAACGGATGATAGTGCAAATTGCGGCGATGGTTGCGGCAATAGGGCCAGCACTCATTATCTTTGGGACGCTGGCGGACAAAGTTGGTAAGACAATCAGCGTGTTCTCCAAGGCGTCTGCGGCAATCAGCCGGGCGGGTGGCATAATCGCAGTGCTCACAAGCCCAACGGGCATAGCTATTGTTGCTATAACTGCCTTGATAGCGGCAGGCGTGTTGCTCTACAAGAATTGGGATGCAATCAAAGAAAGGCTGTCTGCCATCTGGCAGGCTATAAGTGGTTTTGCCTCCTCGGTCTGGGACGGTATTACGCAATTCCTGACAGACACTTGGAACTCAGTCTCGCAAACTGCGCAGAAGATATGGAACAGTATCAAGGCGTTCTTCGCGGAGTGGTGGGAGACTCTGCTGGCGGTTTTCGGCGGCCCTATTGGACTGCTAGTGCTGTTGATTGTCAAGAACTGGGACAAGATAAGAGATTTCACCTCGGAGACGTGGAACGCCATAAAGCAGTTTTTCCAGGATACGTGGGAGGCTATAAAGGGCATCTTTAGGCCGCCGATTGAGTGGCTGCTTACCACAGTCTCTGATGCGTGGAAGGCCATCTCCGGCGGGGTTGAAGCCGCGTGGAACGGGATTAAGAACTTCTTTGCAGACACTTGGGAGAACATCAAGCAGACCTTCAACAACGCTTTTGGTGACATGATTCGCTCTGCGCTGGAATTCGGTCGCAACATCATGGAATCGCTGAAGAAAGGGCTAGGGAGCGTTAAGATTCCCGTTCCGAAAATCAGTATTGAGTGGAGCGAGGGGCCTCTCAATATCAAGATTCCCAAGATAAACATTGGCGCAGACTGGAAGGCGCTCAAAGACCTTGTGCCATTCTTAGCGGAGGGCGGCATTGTAACCAGACAGATGCTTGCCGTAATAGGCGAGCGCGGCCCAGAGGCCGTGATTCCGCTTAGGCAGTTGCGGAGCATCTTCGCCGACCTGCTTGATGAGCAGAGGGCAAAGATTGAGATGCAAAGCCGACTGGCAACTGCAGGAGGCCCTGAGATACACTTTCACATCGGCACCTTGGTGGCTGACGAACTGGGGCTTAAACGCCTGGAGCAGACGCTGCGCCGATACCGCGTTGCTGAGTCTCAGAGAGTAGGGAGGTAGGCATGGCCGTCCTAATAGATGGAGTCGAGATAGTGAAACCTTCAACAATTGAAGTTACTCCGTTTATCCTCCAAAGGGCCGAACGCGCGGCATCCGGCAGGTTGCGCGTGGACATCATTGCGGAAAAGCGTGCATTGCAGCTTGGGTGGAGCCTTATCAAAGACGCAGACATGAAGCAGATTCTCGACTTGCTATCCGCGGGGGTGTTCCACCAGGTCGCGTATCCTGATCCTCAGAATGGCGAGAGCCACACAATCAGTGCCAAAGTGGACGGTGAGATTAGGCTGGCGTCTTGGCGGACAATTGGAGGTGTGCGGTACTGGCGAGATGTTGGCATTTCACTGATTGAGGAGTGATTCCGTGTATCCGGTGACTCAGGACTTCCAAGAGAAGATGAAATCTGATGCGCGAAGAGTCCTGGGCAGAATCAAGATAGATTACACAGACCCCTTCATCGACCAGTCAATCTCTGCCAGCGCGAACGAGCAGGCTGGTGTCTCACATATCGCGCAAACTGCTGATGCGGTACTGGAGTCGACACACAAATGGGCAAGTCTTGACGGGGTTTGGAGGCTTGATGGCACATACCACCTTGCTCCTGAGACAGACGAAGAAGCCAAGACTCTACAAATGGGCTGGTGGGGAGCAACTCTGGCCGGAGACGGAGGGGGCTTCTCGATACCCTATCCGACGCTCACAGTGGAGCACGCCAGCAGGCCCGTGCATTCCCTACGTGTTGTGGGCGACTCGAAGCGCGAGGAATACCCTGTTGATTTTGAGATTCGCCTTTACGATTCTGGCAGCAACGTCCTGCATACCGAGACCGTAACGGGGAATTCGGAAATTACATGGGCTAAGGCTGTATCCATTAACAAAGTTGCCAAGTCCGTACTTGAGATACGTCGCTGGAGCCATGAAGGTAGGCAGGTCAAAATCTTGGAGTTTTTCACCAGCGTCCAGGAAGTCTACGAAGGCGACGACATCATTCTAATCAATCTCTTGGAGGAGCGCGAGACTTCCGAAGGCTCACTGCCTGTCGGAAACATCTCTGCAAACGAGATAGATATTCGCTTAGACAACGCCACGAGAAAGTTTGACGCTGGGAATACGCAGAGCCCGCTCTACCAGCTTCTGAAACCCAACAGGCGTATACGTGCGTGGCTGGGAACCGATGATGGAGAGTATGTTCCGCTTGGTGTTTTCTGGTCTGGTGACTGGAGTGCGCCAGAGGACGGGCTATACGCAGCTACGACCGGACGTGACAGGCTGGACATGCTGGCTCAAAGCACTTACAACACATCCCAGGTAGCCATGAATGTGAGTCTATACGAATTGGCAGAGGCAGTCTTGCAAGACGCAGGGCTTGAGCCAGAGGAGTACTCTATCAGCGCCGATCTACAGACTTACGTTGTACCCTATGCGTGGTTCGGCACGATTAGCCACAGGGAGGCACTGCGGCTCATAGCTGAGGCGTCTTTGAGCGTGGCATATTGTGATAGGCATGGCACCATTCGCGTGGAGCCGTTCGTTCCTGCAGAGAGTGAATCTCTCCTAGTAACCGCTGATGACTACTTTCGCAAAGACAATCCGGCGAAATGGGCCGAGGTCGCGAACGTTATTGAGGTTGAGACACAACCGCTTAGGCCGGACGCGATGCAGGAGGTCTATCGTTCAAATGAGCCTGTAAGCATTGAGTCGGAGCAGACTCTTACGCTCACTGTGTTCTACAACGAGCCACCGTGCATCGAAGCTGTTGCAGGCCTGGAAGACGCTCCTGTCGGTTGCACGATTCAGGAAGCGATCTACTACGCTTGGGGCGCTACTGTAAAGGTGTACAGCGAGACCGCAGGCGCGTTTGTGCTGGTGGTCACCGCGAAGCCCTTGAAGGTGCTAAACAAGGAGAGAGCCGTTGCAAGAGATGAGCAAAGCATTACGGAACATGGGATACTACGCTACCGCTATCCTAGCAACCCCTTAGTGCAGACACTTGATGTCGCAGAGTTAATAGCAGGCACGCTTTTGGCATCATTCCGGGAGCCTCGACGCGACCTTGAAATGGAGTGGCGAGGGAATCCTGCGCTGTTGCTTGGTGATCGGGTCACGGTGACGGACAAGAACGAGCAGAACGACTATTACGTAACCAGGCAGGAAATCGAATGGGCAGGCACATTACGCGCCAGGCTGTCTGGAAGGAGGGTGTAGATGCAGACACCCATCTACAACATAGAGATTCAGCAAGCGGCCACTTTCAGGAGACAACTGAGGTGGCTTGATTCTTCTGAGGAGCCAGTTGACCTTACGGGACATACAGCTCTAATGCAGATTCGAAGGAGCCACCGGCATGAGGTGGTGCTGGAGCTATCTACCGCTAATGGGAGGATTGTCTTAGGCGGGGCTGAGGGTACAGTTCTGCTCGAGGTTGCTGCCGCTGACACGTTGGAGTTGACTCCGGCTGAGTATGTGTACGACCTGCTGTTAACCTCGGCAGGCGGAATAGCCACTCGCCTGTTAGAGGGCGCGTGTGTTGTCAGACCGGCGGTGAGCAGGCCGTGATTGAAGTTCGAGAAGAACGGCTGACTATTGAGGCCCTGCAAGATGTGTTGACGGTTAAGGCCGTAGAAATGACGCCTGTTGTTATAGAGGTGGGCATTGAGGGGCCACAGGGGCCTGTGGGTAAGACTTACGTTCACGACCAGCAGGCGGCATCGGCAAAGTGGGTCATTCGGCACGAGCTGAACATGCACCCGAGTGTTACCATCGTTGACAGCGCAGGCAGCTACGTAATCGGCGATGTGCGGTATCTTGACGCGAACACGCTTGAAGTCACTTTCTCCGCGCCATTTGCTGGCAAGGCATATCTGAATTGAAGGGGGAGGCACTATGCCCAAAGTCTACAGCAATCTCGATCTTGCGAGGAACGAAATTCAGAATGTAAGAGTGCAGAATCTGGCGTCTGCGCCAGCAACGCCTGCAGAAGGCCAGATTTACTATAACACGACCGACAAGAAGTTCTACCTTTGGAATGGCAGTTCGTGGATTGATGTCACCGGCGCAGTGAAGAGCGTGAACGCCACGTCTCCGCTATCTTCGACCGGCGGGGACACGCCAACAATCTCGGTAGCTGTTGGCACTAGCGCCGGTACTGTGGCAGCAGGCAACGATGCGAGATTTCCTACCAGCGACCAGAAAGCGGCTCTTGCCGGTACTAGCGGCACGCCATCGAGCTCGAACAAGTTCGTAACGAACTCAGATTCGAGGCTTACTGACGCTAGAACGCCAACCAGCCATGGCCTTGTAGACAGTGCGAAACACACGGTATCCGGGCTTACGGCAGGCCATTTCATGAAAGCGCTTTCCCCAACTACTTACGGGTTTGCCGCAGTCACTAAGAGCGACGTGGGATTGAGCAACGTCGAAAACAAGTCTTCTGCTACCATTCGTAGCGAGATTACATCTGACAACGTAACGTCGGCGTTGGGCTTTACCCCAGAGAATACGGCCAATAAGGGCCAGTCCAACGGCTATGCCGGGCTTGACTCAAATGGCAAAATACCGCTCGCACAATTGCCGGATGCGGCGAAGAACCAGACGTTCGTGGTCTCGAATCCTACCGAGAGGAATGCGCTTACCAACCTGCTGAGCGGTGACAAGGCCTACGAGACAAGCACAGGAGACAGTTACATTTGGGATGGGTCTTCGTGGAGGATATTGGCCGACGCCGACTGGGAAAACGTGAACATAGACTGGGCTAACATCAACGGGAAACCGACATCCAGCGTGGCCAATATTGATGACGCTGTGTCAAAAAGGCATTCGCACAGCAACAAGTCCACGCTTGACGCTATTACTTCGGCTGGTTCCGGCTCGATCATAACAACGGCTGAAAGGACTAAGCTGAGCGGCATAGCAGAGGGCGCAAACAACTATGTTCACCCTTCAGACGGCGGGGGTAGTAGGTCGGGGCTATCTGGGCCTACCGTTATAAGTGGTATCACCGTGAATACAGCAGGGCACGTAACCGGCACTACAGTGCGGGACATGACCGCTGCCGATCTTGGCGCGGCCAAGAAGTACGCCACGACCATAGGTGATGGCAGTTCTACAGCGATAACGGTGACACACAACTTGGGTACACGAGACGCGGTTGTTATGGTAGCACAGTCAGGCACTCCATACGCGCAGGTGTTCTGTGACGTAGAAATGACTACAACAAACACGATTACGCTCAGGTTCGCGGAAGCTCCTGCGTCTGGCGCGTATCGTGTCACCGTAATCGGGTGATAGCATGGAGTTTTTGAGTAGCGTGAGGCTAAAGGCCCAACAGGGAACATCGCTGCCCACACCGAGCGCCCAATGGCATACGTTGCTGTTTCTCAAATTGGGTGGGCCGGGAGTCGCCGATCATTTGTATGTCTGCCTGAAGAAGGCGGACGGCTCATACTGGTGGGCTAACGTAACAGGGTTGAACCCGTAAAGGAGGGAGAAAATGAGCACGGCTCCAAACGGATACCAGACACCCAAAACCAACTGGGCCGCCGGAGACATTCCGACGGCTTCTGATTTTAATCGTAGCGAAGGCAACATCAACGCGATTGAGGTTGGCAGCAGAACACTAGACCAGGCGCAGAATCCATCCGGCAACTCCGGTAGCCTGCGGCAGATACTTGATTGGCTTGTGAACCGGATTAAGGCCATATCCGGCAAGACGAATTGGTATGACTCTCCGGACATAACGCTGGCGGGTGCGAAGTCGCATGTGGACTCGGCTTCTGCACATTCTGCCACTTCCAGCGCGACGGCGAATAGGATGGTTCTCCGCGATGGCAGTGGTAGAGCGCAATTCGCTGCGCCATCAAGCTTTGGTGATGCTGCCACTAAGGGATATGTAGATAGCCTGATGACGGCAGCGAACCTGCGCGTATACGACCGGGCGACGTCCACAGTTGAGGTTGTCAATTCAGACATTGAGACAACAATATACAGCAAGACGATTACAGGCGGCGATCTGGGCACCAATGGCGGATTGAGGCTCATACTTGTTGGCGACTATCTAAACAACGTAGGCCCTTCTGCTAACCAGACGCTACGATTTAAATTTGGAGATACAATCCTCTTCTCGCAAGCGCTCGGCGTGTCTGCAGCGAGTTCTACGCGCTATTCATGGAGGGCCGAACTGGTACTCTTTAACGAGAGCGCCAACTCGCAGAAGGCGATTGCTAGCATAATCAGAGACAACACCATGGGCGATGCTTCAGCCACGGGTTCTGCCAGCCGACTGAAGGTAGCGGCAGCTGCAGAGAACACGGCGTCTGCGAAGACCTTGGCCATATCCGTGCAACACAATCTTGCCAATGCGTCTCATAGCACCCGGCTACTGTTTGCATCGCTCGAGCACTTCAGGCCATAAGGGGGCTTGACTATGATCAGGGTACTGTTAGATGCGCCCATTTCCTATTCGCTAAGCAAGTTAAGAGCGGAGATTCAAGCGAGATATCCCGAAACTTTGGATGTAAATGAGGTAGGCGAACAGCATGTTGCCGTCTATCTGCCACAGGGCGCTGAGTACGACGTAAGCGAACTGCAAGAGATACTGCTAGCACACGATCCCACTGATTACGACTCGGTGACCACAGAGCAGCGGCTTGACGAGATTGAAGAAGCTCTTGCCTTGCTACATATGGAGGTGAGTCGCAAATGATATTGCTTGCTATACTTCGGGGCTATCTGAGTCTGCTTGGGCGGGGCGTCATAGCAATTGAAGACGTGCCGGAGCCATACAAGGCTGAGATAGAGATATAGGAGGGGATTTCCGTGGAGACTGAACTCATCAAGACTGCTCTGGGAAACGGCCTGTGGGCAGCGTTGTTCGTTTATATGCTGTATTACGTGCTGCGCACAAGTGGCGAAAGAGAGAAGCGCTTAATAGACTGCCTTAATCGCTTGGCAGCGCAGTTCGAGGATATTCGCAAGGGCGTTGATAGGATTGAACGAAAGTTGGGAGGGGAGAGACTTGGATAATCTGTTCACGGTTGAAGCCCTTGCCACTTTGGCAGGGGCTTCGTATTTGGTGTATCTTGTGGTCGCTTACACGAAGACATACGTGCCTGTGCCGACCGATCTGTACGCTGTGTGTGTTGGGTTTGTGGTGCTGCTGCTTGCACAGATTGGCCTTGGAGCGAGTCCTGCAAACTGGTTAGTGTACTTTCTTTCGCTGGCGAATGGTTTCCTTGTGGCGGCCAGCGCAGGCAAGGCTAATGATAAGGCTGTTGACGAACACGAGAAGCGGTTTGAGACGGATGCGAGGCGATGAGCATGACAATTGTGGAAGACTTCATTCCTGCCGGTCGCAGAAACCGTCCTGGTAATCCGATAAGAGGGCCTGAGTACATAACCGTTCACGACACGGGCAACCCAAGACCAGGGGCGAACGCTGCGGCGCACGGCGCATACCTGAGAGGAGCTGCGGCTGATGTTCCTGCCAGTTGGCATTTCACAGTGGACGATACTGAGATTAGACAACATATCCCACTTGACGAGATAGCCTGGCACGCCGGAGACGGCGCGAATGGGCCGGGGAATACTTCATCGCTAGCAATAGAAATCTGCGAGAACAGTGACGGAGACCGGGCGCGGGCTGAGAAGAACGCCATATGGCTCATAGCCTATCTACTGAAGCGTTTCGGGCTGGGCATTGATAGGGTTGTGCCGCACAAGCGCTGGAATGGAAAGAACTGTCCTCACTTGCTGCTGCCTCGCTGGGATGAGTTTATTGCTGATGTGCGCGTCCGGTTGATAGAGTTTTTGACGCCAATTATGGGAGAGGCTGTAGCAAGCCTACCGCAGGCGAGAGAGTGGCTCAGACAGAGGGCGCCGGACTGGGTGCTGATGGCAGACCTGTATTGGAGTATTGCGCCGAAATACGATGTAAGGCCTGATGTAGCTCTCGCGCAGGCGGCGAAAGAAACTGGATTCTTCCGGTTTGGTGGCCTGGTGAAGCCAGAGCAGAACAACTTCTGTGGCCTTGCGGCCACCGGCGTTGCCAGTGACGGTAATACTCCATTACGAGGGGCAGACTCCTCCAGAGTGCGTTTTGAAGCAGGCGTGCACGGCGCGATTTTTGCCGACCGAGCTACCGGCGTCGAAGCGCACGTGCAGCATCTATATGCCTACGCGACCACTAAGCCGCTGCCCGAGAACACGACGCTGTACAGTCCGCGTTTCGCGCTTGTGCGCAGAGGATCGGCGCAATACGTGGAGCTACTGGGCGCCGCGGAAAACCCTGCCGGAGCAGGCTGGGCATATCCA
The DNA here is from genome assembly GCA_964417635.1 of uncultured Pseudomonadota bacterium. Taxonomy (GTDB): domain Bacteria; phylum Bacillota; class Sulfobacillia; order JAUYEF01; family JAUYEF01; genus CAYQIY01. Next base: position 8,559 of record CAYQIY010000045.1, read on the forward strand.
GGAGTGGATTATGGCAAAAGCATCGTGAGGGACTACCTGCAGCCGATGATAGACACAAGACCTGCAGGGATAGACTGGCAGGCAAGAGCGCTGGCAGCTGAAGGCAAAATCGAGAGAATACGGGCGATCATCGAGGCCTAGTTCGCGAAGCCCTTCATTTACACCAGCCCGAAGTACTTCTCAAAGAATCTGAGCAACTTGTCAATAACGCTCTGTTTCTTGGTCGCTCGACCATGCGCAACAAAGCGCGAGACAGGCGGCAAAATCCTATCGATGTCTGTTCCAGTGGTTTTCAGCACGCCATCTCTAAAGGCGTTGTCGACGAAGCGCCGGGTCTCCTCGGGCTTCAGACTCTCTTCGTCGATTACGGAGGTCAGGTCAATGTCTTTCTGCGTATTAACGAAAGTGCGCCAGTCGTCTTCCACGTTCGTAGATGTATTTACTTGTTCTATGAAGCGTTCAACAAGCTGCTTCTTGCTACGAAGCTGAATGGTTGAATTGATGGCCTTGTCGATGGTGGTGAGAATGCTTTTGTCCGTGCAGTTTGATTCATGATACTTTGCCACAAGCATCAGGATGTAGTCAATGTTGACCTCAATCTGCTGGATAAGCTCGATTTCGAAAACGACATCGTCGTTGATGCTCTCTTTGTCGCCAGCCGAGCCCTTTCTAAAGTCCTGATACAGGTCAATGTAGACACTCTGGTAGTCTTGGAAATCTCTTTCCGATAGAATCTCGTTACCAGCAAAGTCATCGAAGGCCGAAAGGATGTTTCTGAGCCTCAGAATTGCACCGTAGAGCCTAATGAAGTCCTTCTGTGCACCTTCGCCGACGATGGCTTGCCCAAGCGGGTACTGCTCTATGAGACTGGCAATCAAGTCTTTGTAACCTGGCTTACGCTCGCCATTTTCCTCATAGCCGTTGTAGTATTCGTCATAGGTCTTAAGCAGCACAATGCCGCCTGCGTCTCTATCTCCGAAGAGCGCAATAGCCTGGTCGGTAGCATCTTTCAAATCCCGGAAGCAGACTATGTTGCCGAATGTCTTGACGCTATTCAGAACGCGGTTCGTTCGCGAGAATGCCTGAATCAGACCGTGCTGTCGCAGATTCTTGTCCACCCAGAGTGTGTTGAGCGTGGTCGCGTCAAAACCCGTTAAGAACATGTTGACCACAATCAAAAGGTCAACCTCGCGGTTCTTCACCCGAAGGGAGAGGTCTTTGT
>CAYQIY010000046.1:0-5917 GCA_964417635.1 uncultured Pseudomonadota bacterium
GAAGAAGTGCTCGCGAGTTTCCGGATTTAGCGCTCGAGAACGCCGGAATATGCAGCTGGTACTGAATGAAAGCTGACTTCACTGTGGAAAGGCTCTCACCTATCTTGACAGATAATAGCCACCGGTCACGACCCAGGGTGAACACAATGTCGGGCTCGGAGTTGAAGCTCAGTTCGCTCGCGCCTGAACATCCGCGCTTGCTCAGACTGTTAATGAGAGGCGTGTAGAAACTCCTCTCTGTGACTCTTGCAGTAGTCGATGACATTCCTTGCTCCTCCCAGGACATACCATCCTGCAACTACTTTCTAGTCACGTTTCTTAATAACCTTTCTCCACCCGCTCGAGCAAACAAAAACCAAAGCCGTCTACACATGAGAGGTACCAACGGCTTCGGTTTTCTCGTGTCACGAAGGCGAAAAGGGACTATCAAGTCTTTGGGGTCTTATATACACAGCAGAACGGCTGGCCAGTCATACCTTGTCATATCGCTTGGTGCACATGCAGCAGGCCATTAGACCCGACGTAACACTAATTCGGCTTCACACCCAGGTTCAAGAGAACCGTCCTAGACTGACCGCCATACTCGAACGTCACCCTGATTTGGTCTGTCGGTATGTACCGCGCCACCTGGTTGTTGACCTCCTGGATTGTCATCACCAGACTGTCATTGATGTGGGTAACCGTGCTGCCAACTACAATGCCTGCGGCTACCGCTGGACCGCTACGAGCAAAGACTATGGGTCTGGCAGTGAGGAGTCGGCCATTCGATACCGAGCCAGGCCTGTCCTAACTGTGCGGCCCTTCCACGCAGAGCCCGACACTCGTCTACCCACATGGCTAGTTCGTTATGTGCACTTGCTAGTTCCGACTGAAGGTCAGCTTCGCGCTTGTTTGCCTGGGTGATCTGAGACCTCAAAGAGGTTACCTGCTGTTGTGCCTGTGTCAACCGGGAACTCAGGTCCGCTATCTCCGCTTCAGCCACTTGCTGTGCCTGGGTCAATTCTTCCTCAAGCACCGCGATTCGCTCGTCAGCAGTCTGCTGTGCCTGAGTTAGCTGTCTCTCAAGCGCCGCGACTCTGTCTCCGGCGGTCTGCTGTGATTCAGTCAGCTCGGACTTCGCTGTAGCGAGTTCCCGGCGAGTACTCTCAAGGTCGGTTTCTAGGGCAGATATCTTAGCCAGTTGCTCCTCGGATACCTTAGCAGGTGCAACTGTCTCTTGTTTCGCACCACAACCTGTTAAGAGGATTATGGTCAGCAACATGGCGATCAATCGTCTCACCTTTAGCGCCCCCCGTTTATCTACTCCAAGTTCCGTCAGGTCCTCTTGGTAACCCTATCAACGTACGCCTCCACTTCCTCACGCCTGAAGCGCCACACAGAACCCTCCTTCGCGCCTCTGAGTTCGCCTCGCTGAACAAGCCGGTAGACGGTCCTCACAGATACTCCGAGGTACCGGGCAACTTCATGTATGTTCATCAGGCGGTCAGTGCGCAAGAGCCATTCCTCCGTAGAGCAAACCTGTCATGCTCTGTGCCTTTGGGTCATCGCTTTGTCGGAACAAAACAGAATCCTGCCCACCGAAACCACCGATGAGCAGGTATTCTAGTCCTCAAGAGTCGCTCTCAGGTCGCTATTGACATTGTGTGACCGTGGTTGTCATCGAATCCTGTCGAACGATTCTTCAATTATTATCTTCCCGCTACCGCCTCCCTCAACTTCCTGACTCGCCTCGTGCCGGGCATCAACCCGTTCAAGGGTGACGCCTCCTTGTGCTGCTCCCTCAAGTCCCTGTCTGTCAAAGCCACGTACCTCTTGGTCATCACGAGCGTCGAGTGACCGAGAGTTCTTTGTAGTCCGAAAGCATTGCCGCCTCGACGCAGGTAACACACAGCGAACGTGTGCCTCAGGTCGTACGGCCTTACTCTTGCACCCAGCCTCTTGCCGTAGAACCTCATACGGACGTTCCATATGAACGTGTCCATTGGCTGCCCGTTCTCGGTGCAGAATACCGGGACCGAATCCGGCCACTGCTCGTGCCTGACGGATGTCAGCCTCCTGAGTTTCTCAGCAGTGATGGGTGATATGGGCAGTGTCCTCGACACCCTGGTCTTTGCCACGGGTGCTCTGATGACTATCTCAAGGCTCCTCAAATTGAGGTCATCAACAAGTAGCCCGAAGGCCCCCGGTGTCCATGGTCAACACCAGCAGCGCCAGGTCTCTTAGTCCAGCGAATGTCGTGGTGTCGGGTAGGGCAAGCAGCTTCTTGATCAGGTCTTCGTCCACAGACCGTGGCACATCGTTCTCGCGCCTCATCGCTATACCACGCATGATATCGGCCTTAACGATGCCCTCAGACTTTGCCCACTCAAAGAAACCCCTGAGCACTCTTCACCTGATATTAAACGTCGTCGGTGCGGCAGAGGCGCTGTCCGCAAAGTATTGCATCACACATTGCCTCAGTTCAGTCTCGTCATCGAGACGCGGCAGCACAGCCTTTTTGAGTCTGTTGAGGTGGTAGTCCATGTCGTCGAGCGTTCGCTCTGCTAGACCCTGACCCTTTTTGAAAAGCAAATAATCGGCCGCGTAGGTCTGCCGGCTGGAAACCTTGGGCCAGTAGATCTTCGGTACTCTGGCCATTACTTCGAAACCTCCTCCAAATATTGTGGCGGAAGAGGACTCGGCCGTCTTATGTGTTTCGCGTAGAACGGTTAGCTCCTAGATAGCCTTTGAGTCTTACCGTTCAATCAACGAAAACGGGAGCAGCTGTCTTGAGTAGCTACTCCCTGTCTCAAATGAATGGTGGTCGATGCTGGATTCGAACCAGCGACCCCTCGGATGTGAACCGAGTGCTCTACCGCTGAGCCAATCGACCACTTGCTATCGGGTTGTGGTGGCCCCAATGGGAATCGAACCCATCTTACCGCCTTGAAAGAGCGGTGTCTTAGCCGCTTGACCATGGGGCCACATTTGGTGCGCCCGGACGGATTCGAACCGCCAGCCTAACGCTTATGAGGCGTCTGCTCCACCGTTGAGCTACGGGCGCACAAAGCGAGTGCACAAAACATTATACCACATAGATGCTTGAATGCAACCGTACCAAAGCGCCTCAGAAATGCTCTTTCGCGAGTTCCACTAGCTCTCCAAAGCGCAACCTACTGACACACATTTTAACCGCACAAGCAGCTGAGTTCAACAGTGAAACTAGTGTTCTGCTAACGTGATTAAGCCAACGAATATGTGTAATGCTCAACTGCCAATCTAGATACACAATGCTTTTCGGGAGGTCTTCACCATTTCGGGAACAGGCGGAGAACAGCTTCCACTTTGGCTTGATGTGCTAAACCTTGTATTTAGGACGATAGTCCTCGGCTTATTGGTACTCACCGTACTTCGTCTGGTGGGAAAACGCTCCATCGCGAACATGGCGCCATTCGATTTCGCCATCATAATCATCATGGGCTCAGTAGCGGCCATACCTATTGAAGAACAGACAGGGCTCATTCACGGCATCGTTCCGATCATAGTACTTGCGATAATGCAGTGGGCGCTTGAAGCCGGGAGCGCTCGTTCAAGACGCGTTGAACGCATAGTGCAGGGCACGTCAACAATCTTGATCCAAGATGGTCGCATACTGCATCAAAACCTCAAGAAAGAGAACGTAAGCATAGCCGACCTCTGGCTCGAATTACGCGAATCTGGTATAGACAACATTGGGGATGTGCAGCAGCTGACACTAGAGCCTGATGGCAAAGTCTCAGTCATAAAGACAAAGGCAGCATCGCCCGTAACACCAAAGGACATCTACAAACTCTCTGTACTCAACACCTATTCTCTTACCGAAAGAAGCATGCTGCAGAACAGAGAGCGCATTCAAGACATTCTTGCGCGCAGGTCGCTTTCCACCCAGAGCACTCAAGTCAAGTCATCCGGGCCTACCATGCGCAGGTAATCCTCCATTGGATGACCGCTTGCCCTCCACCTGTAACGCGAGCGAACCGAACACCAGAACTTGCATGCCTCCGTAAAACAATAGGGGAACTGTGAAGCCACTTGCGTCTATCATGAGGCCCACTACGATGGGACCCGAAAGATAACCTATGTCTCCCGCCGTCTGCAATATCCCCATCACTCGACCCATGGTAGCAGAGGTGGAAAGACTCGCGGCATAAGCGTACGGAAGCGCGTGCAGAAAACCTGCAGCAAAGAACACAAGCACTGTGGCCAGCGTGAACACTCCAACGGTATTCGCTCCCACAAACAAGAACGCAGCCAACATGCATCCTGCAGGTCCCCCGATGAGAAGCGCTCGACGCATGTTCATGTCAAACAGCCTGCCTGAGATTCTTATCGAGATGACCATGAATCCGGCGCCAAGCGTCATCGCGGTGCCTATCTGAGTCGCACTCATGCCGCATTGGATAGTACCCAACAGCGGAGCGAGTGTGCCACCCACGCCGCTTGCGCCAAACATACAGAAGAACTGCGCCGCCGCGACAAACACAAACGAACGAGACCTTAGCACGCTTACAGCCGAAAAGACCGGCTCCGTCTTATCTTGCAAAGAGGTAACATCTCGACCTCTTGGCTCCTTTAGCATGAGCGCTACAGCAGCTGATGCCATCACCTCGAACAGCGCAAGACCCCAGAACGCCGCGGAAAACCCGATTCTATCCGCGAGCATGCCGCCCACGAACGGCCCGGGGCACCAACCAAGCAGATCGGCAGAAGAAAACGATGTCATCATGCGCCCGCGCGTTTGTGGCGTAGACAGTTTTCCAGTAGTCGCAAGTAGTGCAGTCCACTGAATCCCTCGGCCCACTCCCATCACAAATGACAGTCCAACAAGCACCCATAGTGAACTTGCGAGCGCATAAAGTGCACCGGCTAGCGCCCATACCAAGCCTCCTGCGATAATCACGGGCTTGAAGCCGTACTTTTCGCCGAATAATCCCGCCGGGATATTCACGAGCGCCCTCGCAGCTCCAAACGCTGCGAGAATCAGACCCGTGACAGATGCGGACGCCCCAAGCCACGTGGCGTGCAGCGGAATTACAGGCATCGCCATTCCGAAGCCAAAACTCGAAAGAAGCGTTCCGGCAAGGATCGCGCGAAGACTTGCCGCCTGAGTACTGCTATTCCCCATTTGTATCACCCCAAGAGCAGCGGGCAGCGCACATCGACCGAGTAAGAACTCAGGTTCTGTGGCGCATGCGCTTATGCCTGCAACGCACTCCACGCATTTTCCAGGGTATTCGCCCTAAGTCTGGCTGACGACCCATTACTTCGCACCTGATGAATCTACATACTCGTCGACCACTTGCTATCGATTGTCGAGACTCCTGGCATCGTCGCAGTCGAAACGCATCTCACCCAAAGCCAGTCCTTATCGGGGTGGGTTCGGGGAAAAAGCGTGCAGTGGTACGTACGCGTGTTCGTCTCCGCAAAACGCAAAGAGACTATCTGCCGTGAATTCCTGGGCATGGCGCTACCTCCAATAACTCATCAGATTGAGCAGGACAGGCCGATCTTTGAGAAAGCCGTCTGCGCTGGCCTGACACTGCCCGAAGCACATGTCACCTACATCCTGAACGGTTATGGCCTCACGGTTGCTGCCATTGATTGGTAGTGTACCTTCACCGGACCAGCTGGTCCGGCTTTCAGCACAGACCTGCCTGAAGGAGTACGAAATGTCGAAGCGGGCGACCGAATTCAGTCGAGCTGCTAAGCAAAGCACGTCGAGAGACTGGAGAACGGGAGCATTAGAACAGCGCATTTCTGCAGACTGGCCTTTGGAATAAACGGTAAACATGTGGGTGGGCTCAAGTCGGCGATCAAACTGGACCCCAAGGGGATCAGCCAACGGAGTCCTGCGTCAAGCAAGAACCGCTGAAATCCAACGGATATGGACTTGGCTCCC